>NZ_JANLCM010000001.1:600051-1200103 GCF_024979235.1 Herbiconiux aconitum | reverse complement strand
AGCTGCTTCGCAACGGTTCGGTGGCCGACATCGCGGCCGCCCTGTCGGTCTCCCCCAACACGGTGAAGTCACAACTGCGCAGCATCTACCGCAAGCTCGGTGTCACGAACCGCGATGACGCCATCGTCGTCGCCACCACGCGCGACCTCGACGCGCGGTAGCCTCTCCGTGACGCCAGCTCGGCGAGCCGCGCGGTGAGAGCACGTTCGTGTCGGTCGGTGGGCGTGAAGATGCCGTCGGCCACGTGCTCGGCGCCCCCGGCGATCTCGACGTTGGAGTGCACGCCGCGGAGCCCGAGGTTCGCCAGCACCGGCTGCAGCGCACCCACGAAGCGTGACCGTCAGGCGCTCGGGCGGAGGAGCCCGTCGCGGGCGACCGCCTCGAGGGAGAGCACCCGATAACCCGCGCTCTCGAAGAACACTGTGACGCGGTCGGCCCCCACGCTCACCACCTCGCCCTCACCCCAGGTGACGTGGTGCACCCGCTGGCCCTCGTGGAATCCGGATGCCGCGGAGGAGGCGGTGGCCGCCGAATCCGCCCCGGGGTGCTGCCGGTAGGCGGTTCCGCTCTCGCAGGTGTCGCAATTGCCGCACGGCTCCGCCAGCTCGTCGCCGAAGTAGGCCAGGAGGAACTGGCGGCGGCATCCGAGGGTTTCGGCGTAGGCGCGCACCATGGCGAGCCGTGACTCCTCGATCTGCAATCGTTGCTCGGCCATCTCGTCGACGGCGGCGCGCGCCTGTTCGGCCGTGACCTCGCGGGTGAGCGCGACGCCGGCGGCGCGCTCGTCGGCGAGGCCGGCGTCGATGAGCAGGTTCACGATGGTGCCGGTGGTGGCCTCCGACAGGCCGGAGGTTTCCGCGATCGCGCGGAGCTCCCGGCGGCGGCTGGCCCGGTCGCCGGGCCGGGCGGCGTCTGCGCCGGCGTCGTCGGCTTCGGCATCGGCATCGGCATCGGCGCGATCGAGTGACCGGATCACCGCATCCACGTGTGCGCCGTCCGGCCGACCGCCGGCGAAGAACCGGCGGAGCCCCAGATCCTCCTGCCGGTAGTGCAGCGTGGCTGCGGCCGGGGCGCCGTCGCGACCGCCTCGACCCACCTCCTGGTAGTACGAGTCGATCGAATCGGTGATGTCGGCGTGCACCACGAATCGCACGTTCGGCTTGTCGATCCCCATGCCGAACGCCGAGGTGGCCACCACGGCATCGACCTCGTCGCCCTGGAACCGTTCGTGCACCTCGCGGCGCTCCGACGAGCTGAGCCCACCGTGATAGGCGGCCGCTCGCAGACCTCCTGTCTGCAGCGCCTCGGCCATCCGTTCGGTCTCCCCGCGGGTGGCGACGTAGACGAGGCCCGGCTTCGCCGCGGCCGCGACCTGCGCGAGCACGGCCCGATCCTTCTCGCGCTTGTCCTCGTGCCGCACCACCGAGAGGTGCACGTTGGGGCGGTCGAAGCCGCGCACGAAGATGTGGGGCTCGCGCATGCCCAGGCGCCGCACGATCTCTTCGCGAACGGGCGCCGATCCGGTCGCCGTCAGGGCCAGGATGCGCGGGGAACCCAGGCGCTCGATCATGCCGCCGAGTCGGAGGTAGTCGGGGCGGAAGTCGTGGCCCCACGCCGAGACGCAGTGCGCCTCGTCGACCACCACGAGGCCCACCGCGAGCGCGCCGAGCTCGTCGATGACCTCGTCGCGCGCGAGCTGTTCCGGGGCGAGAAAGATGAACTCGGCCTCGCCCGACGCCACGGCGCTCCAGGCCGCGGCGTTGAGTCGGCGTGACTGACTGGAGTTGACGGCGACCGCATCCGTTCTGCCCGTCGCCTCGCCGATGTGGCGCACCTGGTCGATCTGCAACGAGATGAGGGGCGAGACGACGACCGTCGGGCCGTCGAGGAGGTGGCCGGCGAGCTGGTAGATGGCGGACTTGCCGTAGCCGGTCGACATCACCGCGAGCACGTCGCTGCCGGTCACCACCGCTTCGACGGCCTCGGCCTGGCCCGGCCGCAGCTCCGCCCAGCCGAACACGCGCCGCGCGACCGCCGCGACGTCATCCACGTGCACCTCGGGCATCGGCCACCGCCTTCCTCGCACCGACGCTGCCATCCTCGCGCGGCCACCCGCGAGCCGCAATCGTGCACCGGGTTCGTCGTGGCGTCGTTTCGGGAGGAGGAGAGTCACACGAGGCCCGTATACGACCTTCCTTGCACGCAGCTCCTCCCGAAACGGAGGCGTACCGCTGCCGAGGGCTACTGCCGCTGCAAGAACGCGTCGACGCTGTCGAGGAACTCCTGCGGGCGCTCCTCAGGGAGCCAGTGCCCGCAGTCGGGCACGACGACGCCCTCCACGTTCTCGGCCACCGCCTCCATCGAGCTCACGCAGAGGTCGCGGATGCTGTTCGCGCCGCCGAGCGCCAGCACCGGGATGGTCAGCTTCCGCTTCATCAGTTCCTTGTTGTCACGCCCGTCCTGGTAGAACGCGCGGTAGTACTCGAGCCGCAGACCGCCCGGCCCGGCGTAGCTCCGGGCGTAGACATCGATGTCCTCGTCGGAGATCGCATCCACGTTGTAGATCTGCATGCGGTAGAACCAGCGCAGGTACTCGCGTTCCTTGCCGTGGATGAGCATCTCGGCGACGTGGTTCGCGGCGTGGAAGGAGAGGTGCCAGAGCCGGAGCTCCTCCCGCTGGTCCATGAAGTACTCGATGCCCTTGTCGCCCGCCACGCCCATCAGCGCCATCTCGCAGAAGACAAGACTCAGCACCTCGTCGCGGAACGTCGCCGCGTAGGCGTAGGACACCGCCGCGCCGTGATCGTGCCCCATCAGGTGCACGGGGCCGAGGTCGAGGCGCGTGACGAGCTCGTGGATGTCGTGGGCGACCGTCACCTTGTCATAGCCCGACAGCGGCTTCTGCGGCATGCCCGAATCGCCCACGCCTCGCAGATCGGGAACGATTACCGTGTAGTTCTCGGCGAGACGGCCCATCACCCGCCGCCACATGTACCAGGTCGACCCCCAGCCGTGCAGCAGCACGACGGTGGGGCCGGATCCGCCGCGCACGTAATGCAGTTGCACCTCGTCGAGGTCGATCATGTGGTGCGAGAACGTGCTCTCCAGTTGATAAGGCATCAGTGCTCCTCCCGTCAGGCTGTGTGATGTTCGGGGCGGTCGCTGCCGCTCGGCACGAATCGCGAGGGCGACCCGTCTTCGGGGTAGGTCGTATATCCGACTCGGTTCTCCGGCATGTAGCTGATGGCGAAGGCGAGGGCGCGGAATCCATCGTCTCCGGTGGTCCAGATGCTATGGATTTCGTTGCGGGGGATGCGCACGAGCTGGCCCGTTCCGAGCGCGAACTCGTCGTCACCGACCCGCATCCTGGCCTCCCCGGTGAGCAGGTAGTAGAACTCGTCGGTGTCGTGCGAGTGCGGTTCGAGGCGCGCCCCGGGGAGAAGCTCGAACTCGTCGACGAACTCGAGGTAACCGCCCATCGTCTCCTGCCGCAGCGCCTCCTTCTCGAAGAGAAACCACGATCGGCAGGTTCCGCCGTGCTCCAGGATGGTGGGCACGTTCGCGTCTTTGACGATCTGTGTCATGGCCGTCTTCCTCTCGTTTCAGTTGGTCGCCCGCACGGTGCCGCCGTCGACGGCGAGGGTCGAGCCGGTGGTGTAGCCGGCGGCATCGGAACTCAGGAACAGCACCGCGTTCGCGACCTCCTCAGGCGTTCCCATCCGGCCGAGCGGGATGCCGCGGTCGGCGATCAGCGCGGCGACCGCGTCGTCACCGCTCGCCCCGTATGCCGCTTCGATGGCCTTCAGCCAGCCCTTCTCGGCGTCCGTCCAGAAGGGCGTCCAGATCGGGCCCGGTGCGACGTTGTTCACGCGCACGCGCGGCGCGTAGGCGCGGGCCAGCGATTTCGAGACACTCGCCACGGCGGCCTTGGAGGCGGCGTAGTCGACGATCACGTCTTCCGCCTGCCGTGACAGGTCGGACGTGACGTTCACCACGGCTCCGCCCCCGGCGGCGTGCATCGCCGGCACGAGCGCCCGGCACAGGCGAACCATCGAGAAGAAGTTGAGCTCGAAGGTGCGGTGGAAGTCGTCGTCGGTGAGCTCCTCGAACGAGGCGAGCCGGCCCGCTCCGACGTTGTTCACCAGGATGTCGGGCGGCCCGTCGAACACCTCGCTGGCCCGATCGACGGCGGCCTGGATGTCGGCGGCCTGCGTCAGGTCGGCGTGCACGGCGACGATCCGGCCTGGCGCATCCGTCGCACCGGGCGCACCCGTCGCCGCCGCGTATTCCTCGATCAGGTCGTCGCGGATGTCCACCGCCACCACGCGGGCGCCTTCCCGCACGAACGCCTCCACCACCGACCTGCCGATGCCGGTCGCGCTGCCCGTGACGATGACGTTCTTGCCCGACAATCCGAGATCCATCGAGTCAGCCTCCTTGGTGACGACGTTCAGGCGAGTGAACACCTCGAATGGTACCGGTCGGTAACAAATGCGTCCAGTGCTGTCTTTCGAGTGGTACCGTTCGGTTGCAAACCTTTCCCCGACCATCTGGAGGCCCCATGGCGCGCCCTCGAGCATTCGACGAGTCGCAGGCTCTTCGCGCAGCGCTCCTCGCCTTCTGGGAGTACGGCTACGAGGAGACGACGCTCGCCGTGCTGATGCAGGCGACCGGCCTGAACAAGACCAGCCTCTACCGCACCTTCGGCAACAAGGAGGAGCTGTTCGAGCGCGCCGTGGCCCTGTACCACCGCGACTTCCTCGGCTTCCGGGCGGAGGCGATGGCCGCACCCTCACCCAAGCAGATCACCGAGCGGCTCCTGCGCGGCATGGCCGCCCTGCACAACGGCGACGGCACCCCACCGGGCTGCCTCGAGACCACGGCGGCACTGGCGACCGGGCCCCAGAACGACCCGGTTCGCGCGATGCTCTCGGGCAATCGCAACCTGATCATCCCGCTCCTCACCGAGCGCTTCGAAGAGTTCGACGCCGACGACCTGCCACCCCGGATGTCGGCGGCTCAGACCGCGAGTTTCGTGGCGACCGTCATCATGGGCATGTCGGTGCAGGCCAAAGGCGGTCATGACCGCGCCGAGATGGACGACGTCGTCACGTCCACGCTCCGCATCTGGGGCGACTGACCCCTTCGAGCCGCCCTACGCGATCGACCAGAAGTGGGCCGTGCCGCCCGGCTTCTCGACGGTGATGGCGTTGTCGAGGTCGCGGTATTGCGCGTCGAGGGTGTGGCCCACGAGCTTGATGGCGATCGTGCCGTCGAGGTTCGGCAGCACCTGCGACACCATCATCGTGTGGTCGACGCCGTTGTCGTTCAGCGGGTCCCAGTCGAACATCACGACGTCGCCCACCTTCACCTGGTCGCGCTGGGTGAGTTCGAGGCGCGTGGTGTCGGGTCGGGAGTCGTAGTAGGCATCCATCTCGTTGCCGCGGATCCAGCTGAGGCTGTAGTCGCCGGTGGTGGCGTACTCGCTGAACCAGTCGGCGTTCTGCGTCCAGCCCCGGGCGAGCATGGCCTGGTTCACGAAGTTGCCGCAGTCGTTGTCGGGGAACTCGCCCCACTCGGCGAGGTTGTAGTCCCGCCAGTAGGTGAACGCGTAGTTCATCTGACTGTCGACGGGGGTCTGGATCTCGTAGCCGAAGGTCGTGTCGGACTCCACCTGCGAGCCGTCGTCGAGGGTCACGGTGACCGGCACGTCCGCGACGGCGAAGTCGACCGCCGTCGGAGTGACGGCGGTGAGGGTCTTCTCGTCGACGACGGCGAAGGAGGTGGCGGGGGTGGGCCCGAAGGAGACGGATGCGACATCCGCGAACCCGGCGCCCTCGATGGTGACCTCGGTGCCGCCGCCGAGTGAGCCGCTGGCGGGTGCGATCTCCGCCACCGACACCCGATCCTCGGCCGCCGCGGAGTCCTTGGACAGTGATGCTGCGGCATCCGATCCGCCTTCGGAGTTCTCGCCGGTGCACCCCGCGAGGCTCGCCGTGAGCAGTCCGGCAGCGAGGGCGGCGAACAGGGACATCGGGTTCTTCATGCGCAGGGTCATTGCCTCCATGGCACCACGGCAACATTTGTGTCCCCTATGAAGGGGGCATTTTGCTCGCACCGCGCAAAGCGGCGTTCTCGGCCTCGAGGGCGGCGATTCGGGCGCGCAACGGCTCCACCGCCGTGTTCACCTGCAGCTCCGTGAAACGCGGTGTGATGTGCTGGGGGCAATTCCAGTCGTAGGCCTCGACGGAGATCAGGATGCCGCGTTCGACGACGGCCTCGTAGTCGTGATCGTCGAGGGCGGCCATGAGTTCCGGGTTCTCGTCGACGGTCACGATCCGGGCCCGCCCGAAGATCTTCAGGCGCTGCCGCCGGGCGTAGTCGAGCACGATGATCGCGACCCGGTCGTCGTCGGTGACGTTGCCGGCACTCACGTACTGCAGGTTGCCACGGAAGTCGGCCCATCCGATGGTGTTCTCATCGATCGTGCGGATGAACCCGGGTGGTCCACCCCGGTACTGCACGTACGGCCATCCGGTGGCGCTGACCGACGCGAGGTAGAAGCCGTCCTGCTCGGCGAGGTAGTCGCGTTCGGCGGCGGTGAGCGGATCGGCCCCCGGGTCGGCGAGTCCTTTGTCGGCGCGGGCTCCGTAGAACGCGCCGCTCCCCCGCTCCGACTGGATGGCTCGCACCGAGTCGGTGAAGGCGATGCTTCCGTAGTGCTTGCTCATGGTTCACTTCCTCTGTGCGGCCGCCGGGGTGAGCACGATGTCGAAAACGACCGACGACCACTCCCGGTCGCCGAGATCGCGCCCGTCGGGGGTGGGCATCCCGGCCGCGTGATGCTCGAACGGTTTGATCAACGACTCCTTCACCCCGAACACGCTGTCACGGTCGAGGTACTCGCTGCCGGCCACGAAGATGTGGGTGACGAGTGTGCGAAGTCCGGGGGCCGAGACCATGAAGTGCAGGTGCGGGGCTCGCACCGGCGAGCGGCCCGCCGCCTCGAGGAGGGCACCGACCGGTCCGTCGGAGGGAATCGGATACGGCGTCGGCGTGAGCCCCCAGAAGCGGAAGGTGCCGTCGGCGTCGGAGTGCAGTCGGGCGCGGGCCGAGGTGCGCTCGTCGGAGTACTGCACGTCGTAGAAGCCGTCTTCGTCGGCCTCCCACACCTCGATGCGCGCCCCTGCGATCGGCTGACCGGTCGTGTCGCGCACCGTTCCCTCGACCCAGCAGGGCTCGCCGGGGGCTCCGAACGCGATGTCGCCACCGTTCGGCACCTCGGGGGCGTCGTTCACGAAGAACGGCCCGAACACCGTGGCCTCGGTCGCGTCGCCGACGACCTCGTTGTTCACCGCGATGGTCTGCATCGAGAGGCCCAGCACGTCGGAGAGCAGCACGAACTCCTGCCGGCGCTCATCGGTGATGTGCCCGACTGCGGTGAGGAAATCGATGGCCGTGCCCCACTCCTGTTCGGTGAGCCGCACTTCGCGCACGAACGAGTGCAGGTGCGTCGTGAGAGAGCGCAACACGAACCTCAGCCGTTCGTCGGGGGCGCCGTCGAACGAGTCGAGCACCCGTCGCACGAGCGCCTCCTCGGCCTCGCGCTGCGCATCCGAGACCCCGGATGAGGGAGGTTCGACGGGGTTCATGCTCGGGCGTCTTCTTTCTGGTCGAGGGGGGTGCCGGCCCACGCGGCGGTGAGGATCGCGACGAGATCGGATTTCGCGACGGGTCGCGGGTTCGAGTCGGGCACCTGGGGCAGGATGATCGCGGCGGCCTCGTCGATGTCGGATTCAGCGAATCCGTAATCGCGCAACGCGCGTGGGGCCTCCAGCTCGTCGCGGAGTTCGCGCAGCCCGCCGTCGGCGGTGGGGGCGCCGAACGCGGCCGCCGCACGGGCTTCGAGGTCGGGCACTGCCGGGCCGTTGAAAGCCAGCACGGTCGGGAGCACGATCGCGTGCGTCTGCGCATGAGGCAGCCCGAAGCTGCCGCCGAGCACGTGGCAGATCTTGTGGTGCAGGCCCGATCCGGCCGAGGCGAAGGCGACGGCGGAGAGATAGCCACCGTAGAGCGCGCGCTCTCTGCCTTCCAGGGCTGTCGGATGGGCGGTGATCGCGCGCAGACCGTCCTGCAGCGCCCGGATGCCTTCCAGGGCCAGCGCTTGGGTGATCGGATCGGCGCGCGGGGCCCAGAGCGAGTCGACGCCGTGGGCGATGGCATTCAGTCCGGATGCGACCACGAGCTCGCGCGGAAGGCCCAGGGTGAGCGCAGCGTCGTAGACCACGGTGGCGGGCAGCACCCGGGCGTCGACGCCGGTGAGCTTGCGCGACGATTCGGTGATGCCCCAGACGTTCGTGGCCTCGGAGCCGGCGAAGGTGGTGGGCACGGCGACGATCGGCAATCCGGTGGTCAACGCGATCGCCTTGGCGAGACCGGTCGCCGAACCTCCACCGATCGACACGACGAGTTCGACCTGCGCATCGGCGGCGGCACGGCGTGCCCGGTCGGCGACGTCGGCGGGCACGTGCTGGGCGACGTCGTGGAACCACACCACCGGTCGCAACACCGGCGCGAGGTCGGCGGCCGCCGTGTTGCTTTCGCCGGCGACCAGCATCACCCGAGGTGCGCCGAGCCTCTCCACCTCTCGTGCGAGGTTCTCGGCGGCCGCACCGCTGCCGAAGATCACGCGCTGCCCGAGAGTCTCGTGTTCGAATCGCACAGCTGTGATCTCCATCCTTAGCGGTGAACGTCGCTTCAGTTTCCTCCGCCTGCGCCTTCTCGCAAAGATGCGCTCACGCCCGTTCCCGCGCCGGCCCTCTCGCGAGCTAGAGTGAACGGCGTTCAGGTGAACGTTGTTCAGGTGCCGCGCGGAAGGAGCCATGATGACTGCTGTCGCATCCGTGCCGCTCTCGAACCGGAGCGCGCCGTGATCGTCCCGCAGAGCGGAGCCACAGGCGACCTTCTCACTCGTTTGCGGGAGATCCGGCGACGTGGGAACGTGCCGCTGGTCGGCGACGACCGGTGGCCGGCCGCTCTCTGGGAAACGGTCCGGGACACTGCTCGCCGTGTGGAGCCGGCCCCCGACATCGCCTGGGCGACGCTCACCTCAGGCAGCAGCGGCTCGCCGCGGATCGTGCTCCGCACGGCAGCCTCGTGGGGCGATTCGTTCGCCGCCGTGGCGCGGTATCTCGAAGCCGGTGCGGGCGATGCCGTGCTGCTGCCCGCCCCGCCCGCCGCGTCTCTGACCCTGTTCTCGCTCGCGCACGCCCTCGAGGCCGGCCCGCGACCACTCTTCGCCGCCGACCCGCACTCGCGCTCGCACGCCACCAGCCTGCACGGCACCCCCCAGGCACTCCGCGCCGTGCTGGATTCCGGAGCCGGCTCGCGACTGCGGGCGGCCTTGGTCGGCGGTTCCCATCTCGATCCGGCGCTCCGGCACCGCGCAGAGGCCGCGGGCATCCGAGTCACCGCCTATTACGGCGCGGCCGAACTGTCTTTCGTGGCGGTCGACGAGGGCGACGGCCTCCGAGCCTTCCCCGGCGTCGAACTGAGCGTGCGGAACGGTGAACTGTGGGTGCGCTCCCCCTTCACCGCGGCCGGCTATGCCGGTGCCACGAGCCCGTTGCGTCGGGATGGCGAGTGGGCGACCGTCGGCGATCGGGCGGAGCTCGTCGACGGGCGGCTCCGTCTGCTCAGGCGAGCCGACGACGCCATCCTGAGCGCGTCGGCGACGATCGTTCCCGAGGAGGTGGAGGCCGTGCTGCGCTCGGTTCCCGGAGTGCGTGACGCGATCGTTTTCGGCCTGCCCCACCCCACCGTCGGCGCGCTCGTCGCAGCTTTCGTGGAGCTCGACGACGACCTCGCTCTCGAACTCCGGCGTGCGGCGCGTGAGCGCTTGGCACCCGCGCACCGGCCGAGGCGATGGTTCGCGGGCGAACTTCCGCGGACGGCATCGGGAAAACCCGCCCGGGCCGAAGCCGCACGCCGAGCATTGGCCGGGGAGGTGCCCCGCCTTGCCATCTGATCGGGATCCCGTGATCATCGCGGCACGCCGCACGCCCATCGGCACGCGCGGTCGCGCTCTCGCAGAGCTGCGTGTCGAAGAGCTCGCCGCTCCGACGATCCGAGCGGCTCTGACGGATGCCGAAGCATCCATCGGTGCTCCGATCCGGGTCGCTGACGTCGTGCTCGGCAACTGCGCGGGGCCCGGCGGCAACCCGGGCCGGGTGGCTGCCCTGGCGGCAGGGCTCGGGGTGGACGTTCCCGGAGGCACCGTCGATCGCCAATGCGGCAGTGGACTCGCGGCCGTGCTCGATGCCGCGGCGGCCATCCGGGCCGGAGACGAGCGTCCGCGTGTGGCCGGCGGCGTCGAAAGCGCATCCACGGCCCCGCTTCGCTCCGTGGGCGGTGTCGCGTACGACCGCGCACCGTTCGCGCCCTCGGGCTTCCCCGATCCCGGCATGACACGGGCGGCCGAGGATCTTGCCGCACGGGATGGAATCACGCGCGCCCGGCAGGACGGGCATGCGGCCCGCAGCCATGCGCGAGCACGTGCAGCGCTCACAGCCGGCCGGTTCGAGGCCGAGCTGGTGCCCCTTGCCGGACTCGACCACGACGACGCGATCGGTGGGGCCGAGGCTCTCCTCGCGCGACTTCCTCCACTCTTCGACGGCGGGACACTCACGGCGGGCACCTCCACGCGCATCGGCGACGGCGCCGCCGCGGTGGTGCTCGCGGCGGCCGGCGCAGCGCCCGGGCTCGCGGTTCGGGCGTCGGCGGTGGTCGGATGCGATCCTGCGTTTCCCGGCATCGGGGCAGCGCCCGCGATCGAGGCGGCGCTCCGGAATGCGGGCGCGACCCTCCGCGACATCGAGGCGTTCGAGATCGTGGAAGCGTTCGCCGCCCAGAGCCTCGCCGTGCTCGATCGGCTCGGCATCGCCGACGACGATCCGCGGGTGAGTGCAGACGGCGGAGCGCTCGCCCTGGGACATCCTTGGGGTGCAACCGGAGCCGTGTCGGTCGTGCGGCTGTTCAGTCGGCTGATCCGAACGGGAGCGCCGGCCGGAACTCTCGGCGTCGCCGCCGCGTCCGTGGGAGGCGGGCTCGGAATCGCAGCAGTGTTTCAGGTAGTGGGCTAGCCGCTACGGCGGCGGGGGCAGCGGCGAGAAGAGTCGACGCCAGTCCGCCGTGGACTACCCATCAGGGTTTGACGTGGGCTTGGAGTTCGGTGAGGACGGAGTCGGAGACCGTGTTTGGCCCCCCGAGCACGACAATATGGACGGGTGCCAACCTGTCGATCTCGGACAGCACGTCGGCGGGGATGGCTGCACCGGTGACGAGCAGCACCGGGGAGCGCGTGAAGACGGCGGCGGAACCGCCGGACAGCGCGTCGGGGAACACAGCGCCGGACGCGATGTAGACCGTCCCATCGGCTGGCGAGAAGGACGCCGCCGCAACATTCGCCGACACCGCATACCGATCCGGGCCGCCGATCCGCGCCGACGGCGCGAGTGCCTGAAGCTGGACGAGTACCGCATTGGAAAGACTGTTCTCACCGCCGAGAAGCACGATGCGGTTCGGGTTCAAGCGATCGAGTTCTGCGACAACGGCCGCTGGGACCTCCTCCTTTTTCGACAGCAACACCGGGCCGCTTCCGAGGCCCGCGGCCGCAGAGCCGGAGAGCGCATCCGGGAACGCCGCTCCGGAGGCGACGTAGACGGTCGATGCCCCCGGGCTGAACACCTGACGTGACACTTCGGCCGACACGGCATATCGATCAGCGCCATTCAGCCGCGACACGGTGGGCGCATAGCTCGCCAGGCCGTCTTGCACACCGGCACTGATCGTGTCGGTGCCGCCGAGCACCACGATGCGCTGGGGCTTGAGCCTGTGCAGCTCAGTCGCGATGGACTCGGGCACGCCGTCCTTCGTGACGAGCAAGACGGGTCCACCTTGGGCACCTGCCGCCGCGGATGCCGAGAGGGCGTCGGAGAACACAAGGCCCGAAGCAATGTAGGCCACCGGGCTACCCGCTCGGAAGGTAGCGGCTGAGATCGCAGCGGAGAGTGCGAACCGATCGGCACCGCCGACCCGATCGACTGAATGTCCGCGAGTCACGAGTGGCTGCAATAAGGCGATCTCGGTGTCGCGCGCGGCGAGCAGCCGCCCCGTGGAAGGGTCAACGGCCATGCTTTCCCAATGCCCAGCAGTTCTCACGCTCGAGATCCGACTCAAGTCGGATGCCTCGAACACCTCGGCACTGAGGTCGTACCGGCCGGATCGATAGGTGTACACGAGCTCATTCGCGGCGTCGAGCGAAAGGCCGCGGGTGTTGCTCACCAGGGTTCCAGAACTGGCGGGGTGAGCCCAGTCTCCGTTCTGCTCGTAGCGATCGAGTCTCTGCTCACCCCGCAGGCCGTCCACGAGAAGTACGACGTACCCCGAGCCGACCGCGATGCCGCTCAGGAACTTGGGCACGGGGTGAACGACGACCGACCGGTCGGCTGCTACGACGACCACGCCGGCATCGGTCGACAGATAGACGGAACCACTGCTCGAATCGAGCGCCATGTGAAGCTGCCAGGAGACGGCGCCGACGTCGACTCGACTCTGCATTCCGGTGTTCCGGTCAAGGATGATGAGGTCATGCGTGGTGCGGTGTGCCGCATAGAGCACATTAGTCTCGGTGTCGATCGCGAGATCAACCAGTCCGACCCCACCCGTGTCAAGCGTGCCGACCACGGAGTTGACGGTGGGAGATCTGGGATTGATGTCCACGATGGCGACCGTGGACGAACCTTGACCGACGTAAAGCAGCTGAGTTCGCCCATTGACAGCAAGCGCAAAACCGGAGGTGAACCCCGAGATGGTAGCCACCGGGGTGAGACGACCGACGGAGATGTCGTACACCGCTACTGATTTGCCGTCGCCACTCATGACATACGATCGGTGGCCGGTTGCGTCGAAGACTATCGGGGACGGTGACCCCGCCCCCGGGCGCACCTGCGAGTCGAGCTGGCTGAGACTAACCGATCGCGTATCCGCGAGCGCGCGGGCCGGTTGCGGGAACGCCCCGAGCGCACACACGACCAGTAGCGCCGTAACGACGCTTGCGAAGATTTCACGAGCGTTGCTCACCTTAATCATTGCATGACTATAGCTCACTATCGCTCGCGCGAGAAGGGGTGTCTAGGGCGCGTAATCGGGGGCGGCCGGCAGGCCGAAGAACTCCTCGAGCGTCGAGACACCCGTGTCGTGCATCTCGGTGGCCAGCGGCACCCCGACCCAGCGGTAGTGCCACGGCTCGAACTCGTAGCCGGTGACCGGGGTTCCGCCATCCGGATAGCGCAGCACCCAGCCGAAGCGGTAGGCGTTCGCGGCGAGCCACTGCCCCGCGGCGGTGTCGGCGAAGCAGCGGCCGTCGGTGGAGCATCCGGAGACCGTGTCGAGGATGTCCATGGCCATCCCGGTCTGGTGCTCGCTGAAGCCGGGGCGGGCGCTGGTGAGATCGGCGCCCGCCGTGCCGAGCTGGTTCACGTAGTAGTCGTAGGCACCGACCTGCACGCTGTAGGAGCGGTAGCCGCTCTGGGCCACCAGCTGCACGCCGATCTCGCCGAGCGCGGCGTGGAACATCTCCTCGAGCGAGGCCGCGGCATCCGCCCGCATCTGGTAGCCGTTGGGGTTCGGCATGTCGGCCGGCAGGTCGACGAGATCAGGTGGCACGTAGTCGGCGCCGTTCTGCAGCGGACGCAGTTTGTTCACCACGACCCACGGGCTCGTCGGGTCGTCGATCGAGAGCGCCGCCTTGTCGAAGGCGGGCGGCGGCGGGGGTTCTGGAGTGAAGGCGGGTGCAGGGATGCCCGGAACGGTAGCAGACGGCGTCGGAGTGGCGCTGGGGGTCGCGGATGCGCTGACCCGCGTCGACGAGACCGATGCGGCATCCAGGCCCCCGCCCCCGAAACCCCACACGCCAGTGGCGAAGAGGGTTCCGGTGGCCACGATCGCCGCGACCGCGAGGGTTGCGACCGTCGCCGAGACGGCGCGTCGACGCCGTGTGCGACGCGCGCGCTCGCGCTGCTGGCGCTCCGTGGTCCTCGACACCGGGCCAGCTTAACGCCCGCTCCTTGAGAGTTGAGAAGTACCGTACAGCGGGTGTAACTTTGCACTTTGCGCAATGTTCGCGCGGCCTCCCTCTCTCTTCCCCGAGGATCTGCATGTCTCGCTCCAATTCGTCGTCCGCCCGTAGGGCCAAAACCGCATCCCGCGAGATCGATGCCGGGGCGGTGATGTCGCACCGCCAGATCATGTTCGTGATCTTCGGCCTGATGGCGGGCATGTTCCTCTCGGCGCTCGACCAGACCATCGTCGGCACCTCGATCCGCACGATCTCCGACGACCTGCACGGCCTGAGCCTGCAGGCCTGGGTCACCACGGCCTACCTGATCATGTCGACCATCAGCACGCCGATCTACGGCAAGCTGAGCGACATCTTCGGCCGCCGACCGCTGTTCATCATCGCGATCACCATCTTCCTGGTCGGCTCGCTGCTCGCCAGCCTCTCGACCTCGATGTTCGAGCTGGCAGCGTTCCGCGCCATCCAGGGTCTCGGCGCCGGTGGTCTGATGGCGCTGCCGCTCGCCATCATGGGCGACATGCTCGCCCCACGAGAACGCGCGAAATATCAGGGCTACTTCCTCGCCGTGTTCGGCATCTCGAGCGTCATCGGGCCGCTGATCGGCGGACTCTTCGCCGGTGCCGACCAGATCCTCTGGATCACCGGATGGCGCTGGGTGTTCCTGCTCAACGTTCCCATCGGGGTCATCGCCCTCTTCGTCGTGCTGCGCTTCCTGCACTTGCCGAAGGGCGCGAAGCGAGCGGTGCGCATCGACTGGTGGGGTGCGGTCGCCGTCATCGTCGCACTCGTGCCACTGCTCCTCGTGGCCGAGGAGGGTCGGGATTGGGGCTGGGGCTCCATCGGCGCGATCTCCTGCTACGTCATCGGCGCGATCGGCGCGGTCGCATTCATCTTCATCGAGCGTGCAATGAAAGACGACGCACTCATCCCGCTCAAGCTGTTCCGGTCGGCGACCTTCTCCATGGCCACCGTGCTCGGCGTGCTGGTCGGGTTCGGTATGTTCGGGGCGCTGCTCACCATCCCGCTCTTCCTGCAGCTGGTCGTCGGCGCCTCGCCCACCGAGAGCGGCCTGCTCCTGCTGCCGCTGATCGTCGGGTTGATGATCGCATCGATCACGAGCGGCCAGATCATCGCGCGCACCGGCAAGTACCGGGCGTTCCCGATCATCGGCACCGGGCTCATGAGCGTCGGCTTCTTCTACTTCACCTTCGTGACGGCCGACAAGCCGGTCTGGTTCCTCATGATCGGCATGCTCCTGATCGGGCTCGGCATCGGCCAGCTCATGCAGACGCTCACCATCGCGAGCCAGAACTCGGTGGGCCTTCGTGACATGGGTGTGGCCACGAGCTCCTCGACGTTCTTCCGTCAGATCGGTGGAACGCTGGGCACGGCGGTGCTGTTCTCGGTGCTGTTCACGCGCATCCCCACCACCATCCAGGCCGCGTTCGCCGACCCGACGATCTCTGCCGGCGTCAAAGCCGCTGCCTCCGACCCGGCCGTGGCCGCCGACCCGAAGAACGCCCAGATCCTTCAGCTCCTCCAGCAGGGTCAGAGCGGCAACACCGGCGCCCTCACCGGAGCGCTGAACGGAGACACCTCGTTCCTCAACGCGGCCGACCCGCGCCTGGCCGATCCGTTCCTGGTGGGCTTCTCGAACGCGACCGTCACCGTGTTCTGGGTGGCTCTCGCGGCGTCGCTCCTGGCGTTCATCCTCGCCTGGTTCTTCAAGACGCCGCCGCTCCGCGCGAAGTCGGCTCTGCAGGAGGCGGCCGACGACGCGGCCATCTCCGCGGCCCGCGCGGCCGAGGAGATGGGCGCGATGGTCGGGCCCGACATCACCACCCAGTCGGTGCCGGTTCAGCGACCGGCGGCTTCGTCGGGCCCTTCGCACGCGAAGGAGTAGGCCGAGCTACCCCTCCAGGAGCTCCCAGCCCTGGAGGGTTCTGGCCATGGCCGGGCCGTGCCCGGGGAGCACGACGGTCGCCGTGCTCCCCAGCAGCGTGAGGGAGGCGTCGCGGGCGAGGCCGGGGTCGTGACTGAAGACCGCGTCGATCGCCTGGGGCCGCGGTGGCTGTCGGCGGGGGAGCGTCGGATGGTGCGTCACGATCACGTCCCCGGTCGCCACCACCGCGCCGTGATCCAGTACGAACGCGGTCGATCCGTCGGTGTGACCCGGAACCTCGATCGGCTCCAGGGCGCTCCCCGCGACATCCGCTGCCGTTAGGGCGCGTGCTGTCGGCACGGCGATGTCGCGGAGGCCTCCGGCCCGCGCGGCCGAGAGAGCCCACCGAAACCAGAGTGGTCTCAGCAGTCTCGCGCCGAGCTTGGCCACCGTGACCTGCTCGCGACCGATTCCGCGGGTGGGCTCGACGTCGGCCCGACCGGTCAGGACGACTGCCTGCGGCGCCCCTCGGAGCAGCTCCGGGATGCCGCCGATGTGATCGGTGTGGGCGTGCGTGACCCAGATGCGGCGCAGATCGCCCAGCGCGGCTCCCACCGCCGCGAGGGACTCGACGACGAGTGGCGCATCGTCGGGATAGCCGGCATCGATGAGATCGACACCGTCGCTGCCGGTGAGCACGATCCAGTTGGATGCGGGTCCTTCGACGAATGTCACTTCGTCTGTCACGCGGATCGTCTTTCGGATGCGGCGCTGCGCCATGGGGTCCTCTCAGGTAGTGGAAGGGTGGTCGGTCGCGGGTGACGCGCGACGGATGCTCATGCCGGCACGCTGCTCGAGCAGCTTCGCCACGAGGAGTTCGCCCGCGACCGGTCCGAAGGCGTCGAGGGCCTCGTGGTGCAGCCGGGCGACGAGATGCGTGAGTTCCGCGGAAAGGCCGGCGTCGGCCGCAAGGCCGGTCACCGTGTCGAGCTCCTCGACGACCCGGTCGATGCCGAAGGTCTCGAGGTAGTCGCCGTCGAGCAGGGCGTCGAGGTGCCGGTCGAGGAATGCGCTGCCGCCGGCACTGCGCCGGAGGATCGCGGCGAGCTGTTCGGGTTCGATCCCCTGCGCCCGACCGATCAGCAGCGCCTCCACCACCGCGGCCACTTGGCCGAACCAGAGGGTGTTGGCGAGGAGCTTCGCGACGTGCCCGGCGCCGACGTCGTCACCCGCCCGTTCGAGGCGATCCGCGTCGCCGAGGCTCGCCAGCAACGGTAGCGCGCGGTCGACGGCGGCCGGCTCCCCACCCACGAAGAACCCCAGCGTGCCCGCCTCGGCATCGGCCGGCCCGCCCGCCATGGGCGCCCCGACGGCGTGCACCCCGCGCTCGGCGGCTCTTCGTGCGAGTGCGCGGGCCACGCGCGGGTCGCCGCTGGTCAGATCGACCCAGAGCGCTCCCTCCCGCAGCCCCTCGAGCGCCCCGTCATCCCCCGCCATCGCGAGCGTCAGCTCCCTCGGCCCCGGCAGCACAGTCAGCACCACGTCACGTTCCCACCCGCGCAGCCCGCCACTCGTCCCTAAACGGGCTTCCCGGCTCGTTTTGGCCCAGTTCGGGACGAGTGGATCGGGGGATTCGAGTGGATCAGGAGGGTCGGGTGGATCGAGTGGGTCAGAGGATGGGGCGGGTTCGATGGGTGGGGTGGAGACCGGCAGGTCGGGGAGTTGAGCCCGGCGGACGGGATCGGGGTCATACCCCACCACGTGGTGACCCGCGGCGCGCAGTCGCAGCGCGATGGGCAGGCCCATCCGCCCGAGTCCGAGCACGCCGACACGCAGCGGCTCCGGCACATCCCCCTGCACCGAAGTCACGCGGCGCACGTCCGCCCCGTCGCGGCATTCCGCACCTTCACCCCCGTGCTCTGCGCGGTCGACGAACCACCACCGCCCGCCCGGCGCCGAGTCGCACCGCGCGCCGCGCCCGACATCCCGTTGCCCAACGCCGTCTCAGAAGTCGCGCAGGTTGCCGCGCAGGCCACCATTGCCGAAGGAGGTGCGCAGCACTCCGCGGCGGCGGAGGATCGGCACGAGTTCGTCGAGCATCCGGTGGATGGTCACAGGATGCAGGTCGCCCGAGAAGATGAAGCCGTCGTTGTCGGCCTCGTCGCCGAGCTCCTGGATGAAATCGGCCACCTCCTCCGCCGTTCCGACGTAGCCGGCCCGCTCGGAGATGCGACCGAGGCGCGCCTTGGCGGTCAACAACTGCCGCAATGTCGCGTCGGCGAAGTCGTCGTAGCGGCCGAGCAGACCCTTGATGCTGCCCCGGGAGACGTGATCGCCGAAGATGCCGGGGTCGACCGGGCGATCCAGGTCGAGTGCCGTGAGGTCGGTCTCCAGGTCGCTCGACTGCCCCAGCGCGATCTGCAGCAACGCGTCGTCAGACGGATGCGCCGACGCGTCGACGATGCGTTGCGCCTCCTCCGAACTGCTGACGATGACCGGCTTGAACACGAACAGGATGTCGATGTCGGATGCGCTGCGCCCGTGAGCGAGCGCCGCGTCGAGCACTTTCGCCCGGTAGGCCCGGATGGTGTCGATGTCGAGCGAAGCCAGCGCGAGCTGCACCTCGGACTGCTCGCCGGCGAAGTTGAGACCGCGCCCCGAACCACCCGGCGACACAACGATCGGGTCGCCCGACAGGGATTTCTCCGAACCGAGCCCGGGGAAGGGCAACGCATTGAGCGGGCCGTCGAACGCGTAGTACTCCCCGCGATGCGGAACGGCATCCAGACGAGACCCGTCGGCGAAGTGACCGGTCGCCGGGTCGGCGATGAGCGCATCCGCTCCCCAGCTGTGCCAGAGCGCGCGCACCGCGGTGAGCCACTCCTCCGCCCGGTCGTAGGCGGCGTCGTGCGCCAGCGGTTCGACCCCGAAATGTCGCGAGGAACCGACATCCGTCACCACGTTGATGCCGAAGCGGTAGTCGCTGAGGTGCTGCAGCGTCGCGAATTGGCGGGCAGCCTGGTAGGGCGAGTACGCCAGCGGGTTGACGGTGGGCGCGATGCCGATGTGCTCCGTCGCGGCGAAGAGGTAGGGTGCGAGCAGCAGCGGGTCGTGCTTCGGCCCGCCGTAGGCGCTGCGGATGCGCAGATCGAGTGTGTCGGCGTTGCCGAGCGAGAGCGCATCCTCGATGATCACGAGGTCGAACCCGGCCTGCTCGAGGTCGCGCACCGACTGCTGGTAGAGCGCCGGCCGGTGCCAGGGGTAGTTCCAGTCGTAGTACGGATGCCCCCACCCGTGCGGCCCGAATCCGCGCGAGAGGAACCAGCCGAAGTGCTGCTGCCGCGCCACGGTCAGGCCGCCTGCCCGGGCCCGGTGCCCGCACCCGCACCCGCACCCGCACCCGCACCCGCACCCGCACCCGCACCCGCACCCGCACCCGCACCCGCACCCGCACCCGCACCCGCGACGGTGCTCGAAATCGACGGAGATTCTGCCCGGCGCACCGTTTCGACGGAGATCGCCACGGCGTGTCGGGCAGAACCTCCGTCGTTTTCGACGGGGGTGACGAGCGGGGCGCCGGAGGCCGCGAGGGCCCTGACCGCGTTGAGCGCCTGCGAGAGGTCGGCGATGAGGTCGGCCACGTCTTCGACCCCGATCGAGAGTCGGATGAGCCCCGGCCCGATGCCGCCCTCGCGCAACTGCTCCTCGGTGCGGAAGGCGTGCGACGTCGACCCGGGGTGGATGATCAGCGAGCGCACGTCGCCGAGGTGCGCCATGCGGGTGAAGAGTCCGACCGCGTCGATGAGGGCCGCGGCAGCGGTGACTCCACCGGCCACCGTGAACGAGAACACCGAGCCCCGCCCACGCGGCAGATAGCGCTCGGCGAGCGCGTGATAGGCGTTCGAGGGGAGTCCCGAATAGTCCACCGACTCGATCTCGGGTTGTGCTTCGAGCCACTCGGCGATGGCCTGGGCGTTCGACGACTGCCGGTCGACCCGCAGCGAGAGCGTCTCGATGCCCTGCTGGATGAGGAAGGCGTTGAGGGGTGACGGCGTGGGCCCGAAACGGAGCGCCACCACGTCGCGTGCGTAGGTGATGAAGGCCGACGACCCGAAACGCTCGGCGTAGCTCCGGCCTCCGAGAGCGCGGGCCGGTTCGGTGAGGTGGGGGAACAGAGCGGGGGATGCCGCCCAGTCGAAGCCCGATCCGCTCACGATCACGCCGCCCAGCACCGCGCCGTGCCCGGCCAGGAACTTGCTGGCCGAGTGCACCACGATGTCGGCACCGTGCTCGAGCGGGCGCAGCAGGTACGGCGTGGCGAAGGTGTTGTCGACGATGAGCGGGACGCCATGGCGGTGCGCCACGGCGGCCACCAGCGCGAGATCGACGATGTCGTTCCTGGGGTTCGGGATCGACTCCACGAACAGGGCTCGGGTGGAGGGACGGATGGCGAGTTCCCAGGCGAGCGGGTCGTTCGCGTCGACGACGAAGGAGGTCTCGATGCCCAGTCGCGAGAAGTTGTCGAGAAAGAGTCCCCGCGAACCCTCGTAGATGCTCGACGCCGAGACCAAGTGGTCGCCGGCCTGCAGCAGTCCGAGGATCGCCACGGAGACAGCGGCCTGTCCGCTGCCCACCAGGATGGCCTGCTCGCCCCGTTCGAGGGCGGCGATGCGGCGCTCGACGGATGCGGTGGTCGGGTTGCCGACGCGGGTGTAGCTGAAGCCGTCATCCGCACCGCCGAAGCGATCGCGGGCCTGGGCGAAATCGTCGAAGACGAAGCCTGCGCTGAGGTAGATCGGAGTGGCCCGGGCGTTCACGCCGTCATCCGGGAGTCCCCCGGCGTGCACCTGTTGGGTGGCGAAACCAAGTTCGCGGTCTCTCGTGCTCTCCTCGGTCATCGACCACTCCTCTCGTCACCCGGTTCCACGCGGCTCGATCCGAACACGGCGTTCTGGCCGATAGAACAGGGTCGCACGCACCGCCCGGGCGAAAGCCGAATGAGAAGTTCTGTTACGGAATCCGCGCATCCTGCGATGTATGCCGGCACGGGAATGTTTCGCGGGCTTGACATGCGTCGAAAAGATCACCTACCGTTGCCTTCGAATCGTGAGAGCGCTCTCACGCCAGGATGTGAGAGCGCTCTCACCCACCATTGGCAACCATCCACGCACACAAGGGAGTGACCGTGAAGTTCTCACGACGCACCACCGCCGCAGCCGTCACCGTCGCGGCAATCGCGCTCGTCGCCACCGGATGCTCGTCGTCCGGCAGCGCAGCAGGAACCGCAGACGACCCCATCACGCTGACCGTCACCACGTTCGGCACGATGGGTCTCGACGACCTCTACACGCAGTACGAAGACGAGAATCCCGGCATCAAGATCGAGGCCACCAACATCGACACCGGCGGAAACGCCAAGACGGACTGGCAGACGAAGCAGGCCGCCGGCGCCGGGCTCCCCGACGTGCAGGCCGTCGAAGAGGGCTGGCTGAGCGCCGTGATGCAGGTCTCCGACCAGTTCACCGACCTCGACGAATACGGCGCCAAGGACATCTCCGACCAGTGGGTCGACTGGAAGGTGAAGCAGGCGACGGATGCCGACGGCCGCATCATCGGCTACGGCACCGACATCGGGCCGGAGGGCCTCTGCTACAACCGCGAGCTGTTCGCCGCCGCTGGCTTGCCCACCGACCGCGAGGAGGTCGCCGCCCTGTTCGGCGGCGACGACGCCACCTGGGCCGACTACTTCGCGGTGGGCGAGCAGTACCACGCGGCCACCGGCAAGCCCTGGTACGACCAGTCCGGCTTCATCTGGAACGCCATGGTCAACCAGCAGCCCGAGGGCTACTACACCTCCGACGGCGAGCTGAACATCGAGGACAACAGCGACCTCAAGGCCCTGTGGGGCGAGCTCGCGGGCGGCGCCGCCGCCGGACTCTCCTCCGGCCAGACCCAGTGGGACTGGGGCAAGGGCAAGGCGTTCACCGACGGCTCGTTCGCAACCTTCGTCTGCCCGGGCTGGATGCTCGGTGTGGTCAAGGGCCAGGTCGAGGCCGCGGGTGGCGACGCCAGCACCGGCTGGGACTTCGCGAACGTCTTCCCGGGCGGCCCGGCCAACTGGGGCGGCACCTTCCTGACCGTTCCCACGACGTCCAAGCACCCGAAGGAGGCCGCGGCCCTGGCCCAGTGGCTGACCGAGGCCAAGCAGCAGGCAGCAGCCTTCACCGTCGCCGGCACCTTCCCGAGCAACATCGAAGCGCAGAGCGACCCAGCCGTGACCGGCACGAACGAGCTGGCGACGTTCTTCAACGACGCTCCGCTCGGCACGATCCTCGCCGAACGCTCGAAGGGTGTCGTGGCCCAGTACAAGGGCGCCGACGACTCGGTCATCCAGGAGCAGGTCTTCGGCCCCTCCGCCCTGTCGCTCGACTCGGGCACCGACGGCCAGGAGGCCTGGGAGAACGCGATCGGGCTGCTGAACCAGCTCGTCGTCAACAAGTAACGCGACCGCCGGGGCCCCTCAGCTCGCTCTGAGGGGCTCCGGCCCGCATCCCCCTGCCCGCCGACCTGCCTCGGAGATCCCCGCATGACCGCAACCATCACCCCGCCGGTGACGTCGCCGAAACCGGATGCGTCGCCCCGGCCGGCTGAGAAGCGCAGCTTCCGTCAGCGTCTCAACACCTGGGACGTGAAGTACTCCCCTTACGCCTACGTGGCGCCCTTCTTCATCCTCTTCGGCCTGGTCGGCCTGTTCCCCCTCGGCTACACCTTCGTGGTCTCGCTGAACGACTGGAACCTCCTCACCGGCCCAGGCGAGTGGGTGGGTCTCGGCAACTTCCAGGCCGAACTCGCCGATCCCTTCTTCTGGAACTCGCTGTTCAACACGGTCAGCATCTTCTTCCTCTCCGCCGTACCGCAGCTGGTGGCCGCCGTCTTCATCGCGGCCATCCTCGACCGAAACCTCCGCGCGAAGACCTTCTGGCGCATGAGCGTGCTCATTCCCTATGTCGTCACCCCGGTCGCGGTCACGCTGATCTTCTCCAGTGCCTTCTCGGAGAAGTACGGACTCATCAACAACATCCTCGAAGCGATCAACCTCGACCCTGTGATGTGGAAGACGGATGTCTTTCCCTCGCACATCGCGATCGCCACGATGGTCAACTGGCGTTGGACGGGGTACAACGCCCTCATCCTCCTCGCCGCCATGCAGGCTGTCCCGCGCGACATCCACGAGTCGGCGGCTCTCGACGGCGCCGGGCAGTTCCGGCGGTTCTTCTCCATCACCCTGCCCTCGATCCGGCCCACCATGATCTTCGTGATCATCACTGCCACGATCGGCGGTCTGCAGATCTTCACCGAACCGAAGCTCTTCAACCCGACCGTCTCGACGCCCGGGGGCAACGATCGCCAATACCAGACGACCGTGCTCTACCTCTGGGATCTCGCGTTCAACCGCCAGAGCTTCGGAAAAGCGTCGGCCGTCGCCTGGCTGCTCTTCCTCTTGATCGTGCTGTTCGGTGTGCTGAACTTCTTGATCTCCCGACGCATCGCCTCCACCGAGGCCCGCGTGATGAAGAAGCGGAGCGCGCGGGCACTCGCCCGTTCGCGCGCCGAGGCCGAACTCACCAGCGGATTCGTGCCCGGCGTGGCCCCCGGCGTCGGCGACGCCCGCGACGAGGTTCCGGATGTCGCGTCCCCACCGCCACCGCCGCATCCGACCGCTCCCGACATCACCGATCCGACCCGCACGGAGGAGAACCGATGACCGCGACAGCGACGCGCCCCGCGAGCGCAGCATCCGCTCGCCCCACCGGCCCGTCCGTTCGCCCGCCGAAGCGGCGCCGCGGCCGAGGCGCGCTCGGCATCGACGCGCGACCGGGGTTCGTGACCTACGGCATCCTGCTCGCCGTCTTCCTCGGCGGCGCCTTTCCGCTCTGGTGGTCGTTCGTCGTGGGCTCGAGCGACAGCGAGGTGCTCACCGCCACCTGGCCCCCGCTCCTGCCGGGCGGCCAGTTCTGGGAGAACGTGGCCCAAGTCGTCGGCACCGTGCCCTTCTGGACCGCTCTCGGCAACAGCATCATCGTGTCGGGCGTGATCACCGCATCCGTCGTCTTCTTCTCGACGCTCGCGGGCTACGCGTTCGCGAAGCTGCGGTTCAAGGGCCGTGAGGGACTGCTGGTGTTCGTCATCGCGACGCTCGCCGTTCCGACGCAGCTCGGCATCATCCCGCTGTTCATGCTGATGCGCCAGTTCGGTTGGACCGGCACGCTCGGCGCTGTCGTGGTGCCCACCCTGGTGACGGCGTTCGGCGTGTTCTTCATGCGGCAGTACCTCGTCGACGTCATCCCCGACGAGTTGATCGAGGCGGCCCGGGTCGACGGCGCGAGCATGATCTCGACTTTCTGGCACGTCGGCGTGCCCGCGGCCCGACCCGCGATGGCCATCCTCGGGCTCTTCACCTTCATGACCGCCTGGACGGATTACCTCTGGCCTCTGCTGGTCGTTCCGCAGAACCCGACACTGCAGGTGGCGCTCAGCCAGCTGCAGTCGGCCAAGTACGTCGACTACTCGATCGTGCTCGCGGGCGCCGTGCTCGCCACATTGCCCCTGCTGCTGTTGTTCGTGCTGGCGGGCAAACAGCTCGTCTCGGGCATCATGGCCGGCGCGGTGAAGGGGTAGCGGGGGCATGTGCCGCCGAGGCCTGAACACGTACGATTGCACGACCACGACTCAAGGAGCAGTAACACAGTCATGACGACCTCATTCCCTCCCGGATTCCTGTGGGGCTCGGCCACGGCGGCCGCCCAGATCGAAGGAGCCGCGTTCGAAGACGGCAAAGAAGCGTCGATCTGGGACGCGTTCGCCCGTGTTCCGAACGCGGTGCTGAACGGTGACACCCTCGACGTCGCCGTCGACCACTACCACCGGATGCCCGAAGACGTGGCGCTGATGAAGCAGCTCGGCCTGCACTCCTACCGCTTCTCGACGAGCTGGGCGCGCATCCGGCCCGGCGACCGCGACGCCAACCCCGCCGGGCTCGACTTCTACTCGCGGCTCGTCGACCAGCTGCTCGAAGCCGGCATCCTGCCCTGGCTCACGCTCTACCACTGGGACCTTCCGCAGGCCGTGGAAGAGAAGGGCGGCTGGGCGAACCGCGACACCGCCTACCGCTTCCGCGACTACGCCGAGATCGTGCACGGCGCACTCGGCGACCGCGTGCAGCACTGGACGACCTTCAACGAGCCCTTCTGCTCCTCGCTCCTCGGCTACGCGGCCGGCGTGCACGCACCGGGCCGCCGGGAGCCGGAGGCCGCCGTGGCCGCGGTTCACCACCAGCACCTCGCGCACGGTCTCACCGTGCAGCGCCTGCGAGAGCGTGGGGCGCAGAACCTCGGCATCACGCTGAACCTCACGAACTCCATTCCCCTGGATGCCGCCGACCCCGTCGACGTCGAGGCGGCGCGCCGGTTCGACGGTCTGCAGAACACGATCTTCCTCGACCCGATCCTCCGCGGCGAGTACCCCGCCGACGTTCGGCACGACCTGGCGGAATTCGGGCTCGACGAGGTGACCGAGACCGGTCTCGTGCGCCCAGGCGACCTGGAGATCATCAGTCAGCCGCTCGATTTCCTGGGTGTGAACCACTACCACGACGACGTGGTGAGCGGGCACCCGCTCGAGGGCGCCGACGACCCGCACCTCGTCGACACCGGCCGGCCGCTGAGCTCGCCGTTCGTCGGATCGGAGTACATCACCTTCCCGTTGCGTGGGCTCCCCCGCACGGCGATGGGCTGGGAGGTCAACCCGGCCGGTCTCCGTACCCTGCTGGTGCGGCTCGGCGAGGAGTACCCGCAGCTGCCGCCGCTCTACGTCACCGAGAACGGAGCCGCCTACGACGACGTCGTGTCGCCCGACGGCGCCATCCACGACGAGCTGCGCACGAAGTACGTGCTCGACCACATCGCCGCGGTGTCGGATGCGATCGCCGACGGTGCCGACGTGCGCGGCTACTTCGTGTGGTCGCTGCTCGACAACTTCGAGTGGGCGTGGGGCTACGGCAAGCGCTTCGGCATCGTGCGGGTCGACTACGACACCCTCGAGCGCACCCCGAAAGACTCGGCCATCGCCTACTCCGCCGTCATCAAGGATGCCGCGGCGGCAGTCGCATCGCCGGTATCGTAAGGCGCACCACCGCTCGAGCCACTGGAGGTCTGAGATGACGATCGATGCCAGTGCCTCGCGCGCGCCGACCCTCGAGATGGTGGCCGCGGAAGCCGGGGTCTCCCGCGCCACCGTCTCGCGGGTCGTGAACGGTTCACCGAAGGTGACCGCAGAAGTCACCGCGGTGGTGAACGACGCGATCGCGCGCCTCAACTACGTGCCCAACCGGGTCGCGCGGTCGCTCGCGAGCCGGCGCACCGACGTGATCGCGCTGATCGTGCCCGAGTCGACCTCGACGGTGTTCGCCGATCCGTTCTTCGCGCCGGTGGTGCGCGGTGTCGCTCGCACGCTCTCCGACACGGACTACACGCTCAACCTGCTCATCGCATCCGAGACCCGTCCGCAGAAGACGCGGCGCTATCTGCTCGGCGGCAACGTCGACGGTGCGCTCGTGGTGTCGCACCACGCCGAAGACCACTCCTACGTCGGGCTCGGCTCGAAACTGCCGATCGTGTTCGGCGGTCGGCCGATCAACCCCGACACCTTCGACAGCTACTTCGTCGACGTCGACAACGTGCACAGTGCCCGAACCGCCACCGAGCACCTGATCGGCCTCGGCCGGCGGCGGATCGCCACCATCGCCGGGCGGCAGGACATGCCGGCCGGCATCGATCGACTGAACGGATGGCGGCAGTCGATCGACGCGGTCGGCGGCGACTCCGAATTCATCGAGATCGGCGACTTCTCGCAGAGCTCCGGAGCGGACGCGATGGAGAGGCTGCTCGCCCGCGGCGTGCCGCTCGACGCGGTGTTCGTGGCGAACGACCAGATGGCGGCCGGTGCGATCCAAGTGCTGCACGCCCATGGGCTGTCGGTGCCGGAAGATGTCGCGGTCGTGGGCTACGACGATGACACCTTCGCCTCGACGCTCACGCCGCCGCTCACCACGATCCACCAGCCCTCCGCCGACCTCGGCGCGACGATGGCCGACCTGCTGGTGCGGCTGATCGCGGGCGACGAGGTGCCGCGCAGCACCCTCATCCCGACCCGCCTCATCCGGCGGGCTTCGGCCTAGCTCGGGCAGCGCCGCGGCCCCGTGACTCGGTCTTCGCCGGTTCAGCGTTGCCCCGTAGATCGGGTAGCGGCCGAGTCATTCGACGGATCCGTCGACCGCCACGGACGGTGATCGTTGTTCGAAGGCCCTATGGCAAACGAACAAGGGAAAAGATCATGACCGTCACGCTCATCACCGGAGCCAACAAGGGCCTCGGCCGAGAAACCGCTCGCCGCCTGATCGAGGTCGGGCACACCGTGTATGTCGGTGCCCGCGACCAGACCCGGGGAGCAGCTGCCGCCGAGGAACTGGGGGCGAAATTCGTGCAGATCGACGTGACCGACGACGAGTCGGTCGCCGCCGCTGCGCAGACCATCCGAGACCAGGCCGGGCGCCTCGATGTGCTCGTCAACAACGCCGGCATCTGGGACGGCCGGATCGGAGTCGAGGGCCTCACCGGCGCGACCGCTCTCGCCGAGTTCGACACCAATGCCATCAGTGTCGTGCGAACGATCCAGGCGTTCCTGCCTCTGCTCCGGTCATCCGACAATCCGGTGGTCGTCAACGTCTCGAGTGGGCTCGGCTCGTTCTGGGCCGTCACCAACCCCGAGCGCGGCGAGTCGCACTACCCGACGATCTCCTACTCGGCATCGAAGGCCGCCGTATCGATGCTCACCGTCGAGTACGCCAAGGCTCTGCCCGAGATCAAGATCAATGTGGCCGACCCGGGATTCACCTCCAGCGACCTCACCGGCAACACTGCCGGGCAGACCATCGCCGAAGGCGCCGAGGCCATCGTGCAGCTCGCCACCATCGGCAAGGACGGTCCGACCGGCACCTTCCACGAAGCCACCGGCCCGTTGGCCTGGTAGCGGCACACACCCGATCTGCCCGCAACACAACGAAAGGAATGGACGAAAATGACCGACGCATCAACCCTCCCTGCGATCGGGTTCGTAGGACTCGGCGACCAGGGCGCTCCGATCGCTCAGGCGATCATCGACGGGGGATTCCCGCTCCACGTCTGGGCCAGGCACGAATCCTCGTATGCAGCCTTGGGCGAACGGGAGTTCATCCGCCACGCGACCGTGGAGGAGATGGCCGCCGCCAGCGACATCGTTGCGCTCTGCGTGCCCGAGGACTCGGATGTCCTCGCCCTTGCCGGCGACGGCGGCCTCCTGGCGGCGATGAAACCGGGGAGCATCCTGGTCAACCACAGCACCGGACTTCCGGCGGAGGCCCGGCACCTGGCCCAACTCGCCGCATCCCATCAGGTCGACGTGCTCGACGCCCCGGTCAGCGGCGGCAACGCGGTCGCGCTGGCTCGTCAGCTCACCACGATCGTCGGTGGCGACGACGCCGCGGTCGCCCGCGCCACTCCGGTCTTCGACACCTTCTCCAAGAGCGTGATCCACGCCGGCCCGGTCGGCTCCGGACAGTATGGAAAGCTCTTCAACAACGCCCTCATGATGATGAATCACAAGAACGTCATCGACGTCATGGCGCTCGCGAGCGCGCTTGATCTCCCGACCGACGGGATGCTCGAGGTCCTCCGTACCGGCTCGGCCTCCAGCTTTGCGTTGCAGGCGATCGGGCCGTCGATCACACTCGCGAACGTCGACCACCTCGTGCCTCTCGAGCGCATCGACATGGGGTTGTTCGCCACCGCGACCGAGGCGCTCGGCGACGACCGCTCACCCGTCGTCGAGCGGGCACTCGCGGGGGCGAACGGCCTGCCGGGCCTCACCGCACTCGTGCTCACGAAGTGAAAGCTGCGGAGAGGAGGAGTGTGTCCGATCGGCCCCCGCCGGTCTAATGCAGGACGGCCTTCATCAGGATGACGACGACCCCGAGGAGGGCGGTCAGAAGGGCCGCGACGAGGCAGAAGTACCACCTGCTGCCGCGGAGTGCGAAAGCGATCGCGCCCAGTGCGAACAAGATCGCGACACCGCCGACCAGTGAGACCACATAGGCCGCATCCTCGGTGAGCACCCCGATAACACCAAGACCGAGGGTGACCACAGGGAAGACGGCCGCGAACAGCAGTCCGGACGAGTGCGTGATGGCTTCTCTGAGCGCAACGGGAAGAGGGATCGTCTTCCCGTTGCGTTTTCCGTGTTGGGCGACGGTGGCAGCGAAGACGTGCGCGATCCAGAACACGATCGATGTGACGGCCACGACGGAGAGCAAACTGAGGTCGTCTTCGTCTTCATCCGCGATGACCAGTATCGCGCTGACGAGGATGGTGCCGTAGATCATGTCGGCGGTGACGAGCTGACGCCGGATTCGATGCCAGAGCCCCTCTGTCGGGGACTCCGAATGGGGCACCGCGGACTTTACGGTCGGGATTCCGAACTGCATGGCAGCTCCTTTCGTTGGACTCGGGAATATAAATGCATGCGCACGCATTTACATTCCCGAAGTGTCCAACTAGAAAAAAGGAAAAGCATGTCTGACCCGATCAACGTCGCGATCGTCTACTACTCGTCAACCGGAACCGTCCATGAGCTCGCCCAGTCGGTGGCGGCCGGGGCTGCGGATGCCGGAGCCACCGTGCGGGTGCTCCGTGTGCAGGAACTCGCTCCCCAGGCCGTCATCGACTCGAACCCGCAATGGGCCGAGCATTCCGCTGCCACGAGAGAGATCCCGATCGCCACTGCCGCCGACCTGGAATGGGCGGACGCCGTCATCTTCGGCACTCCGACCCGATTCGGGAACGTCGCCAGCCAGCTCAAGCAGTTCATCGACACCCTCGGCGGCCTCTGGGCCCGCGGGCTGCTCGCCGACAAGGTCTACAGCGGTTTCACCTCGAGCGACACGAAGCACGGCGGGCAGGAGTCCACCCTCCTGGCGCTCTACAACACGGTGCACCACTTCGGCGGGATCCTCGTCGCACCCGGCTACACCGACCCGCTGAAGTTCAACGACGGAAACCCGTACGGCACGTCACACGTTCGCGCACTGGGCGAGAACCCGGTCGACGACACGTCGCGGGAAGCCGCGGCCTACCAGGGCCGCCGCGTGGTGAACATCGCCAAGGCCTTGAAGGCCGGCCGGGCCTGACACCGAGCATCCACCCAATCGACTAAGGAGTATTCACATGTCCGTTCCACAGACACACACCGGCCGGGTCGCCGTGATCACCGGCGCCGGCCGCGGCATCGGTCAGGCGCTCGCGCTCGGCCTGGCCGCACGCGGCGCCACCGTCGTCGCGGTCGACCTCCACTACCCCGAAGAGACGATGGCCCTTCTCACCGCTGCCGGCCACACCGGCATGGGTCTTGTCGCCGACGTCTCCGACCCGGTGCAGACCGCGGCCGTGGGTATGCGGATCACCCAAGAATTCGGTCACGCCGACATCCTCGTCAACAACGCCGGTGTCTTTCCGTTCGTCGACATCGACGACCTGGACTACGACATCTGGCGGCGGATCATGGCTGTCAACCTCGATTCGCAGTTCTTGATGGTGAAGGCGGTTCTCCCGGCGATGAAGGCCGGCGGTTGGGGCAGGATCATCAACCTCACCTCCAACTCCATCGTCACGAACGCGCCCGGGCTCTCGCATTACATGGCGAGCAAGATGGGCAACATCGGCTTCAGCCGAGGCCTTGCGAACGACGTCGCGCCGTTCGGCATCACGGTCAACGCCGTGGGCCCCACCCTGACGATCACGCCCGGCGTTCGGGAGGTGCACCCGCCGGAGGCACTCGTCGCCGTGGCCCAGGCCCAGGCGATCAAGCGCAACGGCCGGCCGGAAGACCTCGTCGGCACGATCGCGTTCCTCTCGAGCGACGACGCCGCGTTCGTCACCGGCCAGACCATCATGGCCGACGGCGGCTACGCCCGCTGACAAGCCGGCGACAGGATCGCCAGCGGGGCCGTTCACCAGGGTGAACGGCCCCTTCTGCGATGCGAAGATGAGGCATGCCGAATGACACAAGACTCGCGAACGAGGCCTGGGAGGCGTTGTTCCGAGCGCAGTCGACGATCGAGCAGGAACTCCACGCCGCTGCGGTGTGGGACGAACTGCAGCCCAACGAATACGGTGTGCTGTACGAGCTCTCGAAAACACCCGAGGGCCGGCGACTGAAAGACCTGCAAGGCGACGTGCTCCTCAGCCAGGCCGGCGTCTCCCGGCTGGTGAACCGATTGGAGGCCCTGGGTCTGATCGGCCGCACGGCAGACGGAACCGACCGGCGGGCGAGTGTCCTCACCCTGACCCCCAAAGGCCACGAGGTGCAGCGCAAGATCGGCCGTCAACACGCCCGCCGTGTCACCGCACAACTGACCAGTCGGCTCGACTCGGCACAGCTCACCCAGCTGCGTGACTTGTGCCTTCTGATGCTCCCGTCGCACGAGGACTCAACAGACACCGCCATCGAGTAACCAGACGAGTCATTTGGCGGGTCCGAACGGCAACACCTTCTCTGCATAGTGGTGGGTGACACCACGGCAAACGGTCGGCGCGAGTGCGCATGACCCGAGAGGAGACGTGATGACTGTCACACTGATCACCGGAGCGAACAAGGGTCTCGGTCGCGAGAGCGCGCGTCAGCTCATTGCCGCCGGGCACACTGTCTATCTGGGCGCACGTGACGAGGGTCGCGGCAGGGCGGCCGCCGACGAGATCGGTGCGAGATTCGTTCAGCTCGACGTGACGGATGACGCATCCGTCACGACCGCGGCGAATCAACTCGACGCCGACGGCGGCCTCGATGTCTTGATCAACAATGCCGGCGTGGAGGGGCGGATGCCGGACAACGGTATCGTCTCACCGGCCGACACGACCGCTGCCACCCTGCGGGAGGTTTTCGAGACGAACGTTTTCGGCCTCGTGAGGGTGTTCCACGCCTTCCTCCCCCTTCTCCAGAAGTCCGGGCACCCTGTCGTGGTGAACGTTTCCAGCGGGCTCGGCTCGCTCAGCGCTCTGAGCGATCCGGCCAGCCCGACTCGTTTCTACCTAGGCGTGGCCTATCCGACGTCGAAGGTAGCCGTGAACGCGATCACCATCCAGTTCGCAAAAGCGTTCCCACAATTTCGGATCAATGCTGTCGACCCGGGATTCACGAGCACTGATCTGAACGGCCACACGGGCACCCAAACCGTGGAGGATGGCGCGGCCGTCATCGTGAGAACCGCGCAGACCGCTCCAGACGGCGTGACAGGCGCATTCCTGTCTGCTGAGGGCCCGGCACCCTGGTAATCAACCCAACACGTGAGGAAGGATCGACATGCCACACACTCTCCCGTCGGCGATCGACTCGATGATCGCTGCGACGAACAGCGCCGACGATGCCGCCTTCCTGGCGGCATTCGCAGAAGATGCCGAAGTCGCCGACGGCGACCGCGTGTTCCACGGACGCGAGGGGGCTGCCCGGTGGAATGCGAGCGACAACATCGGTGTCGGTATGCACTACGAGCTCGTGTCCTGGTCGTCGGTGGGGAAAGACGCATACGAGGTGATCCTGCGGGCGCGTAGCCGTCGATTCAGCGGCACCGGAACTCTTCGGATAGCGATCCGCGACGGCCTGATTTCAGCCATGGCCCCGGTCTGACAGCCGGCCGGCGAAAGCGTCCGACTGAATCGTCACTCGCTTCGCGAGGCAAGGGCATCGCGTAGCCCGGCGCGGCTGGTGATTCCCAACTTCGGGAACGCGTTGTAGAGATGCCCACTCACGGTGCGCGGTGAGAGGAACAGGCGGCTTCCGATTTCCTTGTTCGTCATCCCGCTCGCTGCCATCTCTGCGATGACCAGCTCCTGGGCCGTCAGGTCAGGGATCTCCCGGTGCGCGCCCGTCGCGTGGAATCGCGCATCACCGGCCGCACGCAGCTCCGTCGCTGCCCGCCGCACCCAAGGTGCGGCGCCCAGTCGCTCGAACGTGTCGAGGGAATCGTGCAGCACTTCGCGGGCACGGTTGGTGTCCACAGCCCGTCGGAGGCGCTCACCGTAGGCCAGCTGTATCCGGGCGACGTCGAAGGGCCAGACGTGCGCATCCGGCATCCCGAGCGCCCGCTCGAATGAATCGCGCCAGGTCGGCTGGTCGTCGGTGAGCGCTACCGCTCCCGCGGTGAGGAGCGCCAGGCGGTCTGAGACGCGGGGCAACCGGGCGTCGACCATGGCGTCGGCGTGTCGGCGGGCCTCGTCGACCCGACCGGTGTGCAGCGCCGCTTCGACGAGGTCGAAAGCGACCCACATCGCCGGGGCCACGAAGCGTGGGAACTCGCCGGGGGCACTGAGCCGGCAGGCCATCCGGTAGGCGGTCTCCCATTCGCCGTCGGCGATCGCTGCCAAGGTGCGGGGTTGGTAGCCGAATCTCTGTGCGCCCCAGCTATGACGTGGTTCACAGGATGCATCGACGGCGTCGGCGTGTGCCCGCGCACTCTCCGTGTCTCCTCGGCCGGCGGCAAGGAGGGACTGCAGGTAGGAGAAATACCAGTCGCCGTTGGCGAAGCCCTCCTGCTCGCAGACGCGGGCTCCCTCGTCTGTCAGGTCTTGCGCCTCGCCCCATCTGCCGTGGAGGAAATCGTTGATGGCGAGGTGGGCGAGCGAACGGGCGTAGGGGCGCGGTGGTCCCCCGGCGCGTCCGGCCCGCACGAGCCGCCAGGCCGGCTCCCGCCACAGCTCGATGAGATCGAGATAGAGCGAGGTGAAGATCATCGACATGGCGAGGGCCGGGTCGGAATCGGCGATCGGTGTTTCAGAGAACGCGACGATGGCTGCGTGCGCCTCTCCCCCGCGTCGGACCGTATCGCCGACGGCCAGACTCTCGGTGAGCAACAAGGCCGGCACCTCGGGTGTCAGGCGGTTCAGGGCATCGAAGTACGATTCCCACAGCTCGGTGTCGCCGGCGTAGGAGCACAACAGCAACCACGTCCGGAATGCGGCGATGAGTTCCTCGTCGTCAGCACGCCAACCATGCGTGCCGGCCAGCACCGCGTCTTCGATCAGTGTGATCTCCGCACGGTAACTGCCCTCGCCATTCACGGCGACCTGCGCGCGGGCGATGACTGCGTACAGTGACCCCGGCCCTCGACCGAAGCCGTCGGGCGTGTCGGCGAGGAGTTCCTCGACCACGCGGAACTCTCCGGCGATCTCGGACCTCAGGAATGCCGCCTCGGCGAGCCGACGTGCTCGATCCTCCTCTCGCGGAGTGAGGTCTGCCGCGCGCATCATCGCCGTGGCAGCCCCGTGAACATCCCCCCTCGAGAAGGATCGATGCGTCAGGTCGTGCAGGAGGCGCGCAATGCTCTCGTCCGGCTGCGTGGCCGCGCTGGCCAGATGCCACACCCGTCGGTCCGTGTTCTCCGGGGACCGCTCGGCTATCCGCTTGTGGATGGCTCGGCGCTCGACGCCGGACGCCGAATCCACAAGAGCTGACCGAAAAAGTGGATGCCGAAAGTCGACGACGCCTGTCTTCGCGTCAATGACGATGGCGCCGGCTTCTTCCCCGGGCACGAGGTCATCGAGTGTGAGTCCGGTCTCGGCGAGCGCGCGAAGTCCGTCACGCCCGTCGAGTGCCAGGGTGAGCAGCGCGGTGCGCGCCGTCGGAGAGAGGGCCGCGATCCGGGTGGCGAAGGAGGCTTCGATTCGACGCGGAAGCGGCAGTTGGTCATCCTCCGATCCGAGCGGAACGACGTGCGTGTCGCTCGCCCACTCGACGAGTGCCAGCGGATACCCGGCAGACAGACGGACAAGCCGCTGACGGGCGTGCGCTGACAACCCTGGGTTCCGAGACCGCACCAGTTCGTCGGCGTCAGGCGGGGTCAGCGGAAGCACCCGAAGCGCTTCCAGGTCGGAGCCGTCGAATGACGACGGATCACCGAGCCGGAGTGAGCCCACCAGTGCGATCCGCTGACCCTCGAGACGACGGGCGATGAACGCGAGGGCGGCCGCGCTTGATGCGTCCACCCATTGCAGATCGTCGACCACGAGCAACAGCGGCGCGTCGCGGGCCGTACGTTCCAGCAACGCGAGTGCCGCGTGATAGACGGCCAGCGGCCCCGTCTTCGCATCGGCGTCACTGCTCATCCCGAGCGCGGATCGAAGGGCGGAGGACGACGCTTTCGGCAAGTCGTCGCTCCAGGCGAGCACGGGGTGAAGCAGTTGGTGGAGGGTGCTGAACCCCAGATTCGCCTCGTACTGCACTCCCGATGCCCGGAGCACACGGGCGCGCCGCCCAGCAGCCAATTCGGCACACGACCTCAGCAAGCGGGACTTGCCCACACCGGCGTCGCCGAGGAGCAGAAGAGCCCCTCCCTCATCGAGTGCGCCCGTCACGAACGTCGTGAGAAGTGAACGCTCGTGGTCGCGGCCGATGAGTTGGTCTGACGTGTCTACACGCTGGTCATCCATCACAGTCACCTTGCCCGGATACCGCATTCTACGATGACCTGGCCGTGCGTTCCTAGAGGTAAGTGGCCTCCGGAAGGCGTCGGCGCATGACCTCCACCGCATCGGGGCTCTTGTCGACCAGCACGAAGTTGCGACCCAGGGCCGCCGCCACCGCGCCCGTGGTTCCGCTGCCGGCGAAGAAGTCGAGCACCCAGTCGCCCTCGCGACTCGAGGCCTGCACGATGCGCCGCAGGATGCCCTCGGGCTTCTGCGTGGGGTAGCCGGTCTTCTCGCGGCCCGTGGGCGACACGATCGTGTGCCACCAGACATCCGTCGGCAGCTTGCCCGTCGCCGCCTTCTCGGGCGTCACCAGCCCGGGCGCCATGTAGGGCTCCCGGTCGACCGTCGTCGAGTCGAAGTAGTAGGCGGCAGGGTTCTTCACGTAGACCAGGATCGTGTCGTGCTTCGTGGGCCACCGGTTCTTCGACTTCGCCCCGTAGTCGTAGGCCCAGATGATCTCGTTGAGAAAGCTCTCGCGGCCGAAGAGGGCGTCGAGCAGCACCTTCGCGTAGTGCGCCTCGCGGTAGTCGAGGTGGAGGTACAGGGTTCCGTCGTCGGCGAGCAGCCGCCAGGCCTCCACGATGCGCGGTTCGAGAAACTCCCAGTAGTCGTCGAAGCGGTCGTCGTAGCTCAGCAGATCGCCCTTGATGCGATCGTAGGCCTGCCCTTTGAAACCGGTGATGCGGCCGGGGCTGCGCGGCGCATCCGTGCCGACCGCTCCGGCGGGGTCGGCTGCGTCGCCCGCTTCCGGCTCGGCCACGACCCGCGTCGCCGTGGTCGACCGGCGGGTCTGCTGCCGCCCGGTGTTGAACGGCGGATCGAGGTAGATGACGGTGAAGGATGCGTCGGCGAAGGCGGGCAGAACCGTCAAGTTGTCGGCCTGGTAGACCACCCCTTCGCCCCGCGCGTCGTCGCCGAAGGAGGCGAGGGGGGATTCGGGGTGGGGCACCCTGCAATTGTGGCAGTCCGAAGGTGGCGGGCGTATTCTCGGGGCACCATGAGCACCGAGATCCGCAACGAACAGACGCAGAACCGCTACACCATCACTCTCGACGACGAATTGGTGGGGTTCACCGATTACCGCATCGTCGGCCGGTCGATCGTCTTCACCCGCACCGAGGTCGATCCCCGTCGCCGGGGAAATGGTGTCGGCAGCGAGCTCGTGCAGTACGCGCTCGACGACGTGCGCACGAGCGACCTCGCGGTGGTGCCCCAGTGCACCTTCGTCTCCCGATGGATCGACGGCCACCCCGACTACCAGGAACTCGTCGACCGCGGCTGACCGCCCGGCCGCCCGCTTGCGCGCCGTTCCGGCCGTCGCTTAGGATGGTCGGCTCGCCACCGGTGAGCGCCGATGCGGCTCCCGCTCGGCCGCCGAACGGAAGAGCCATGGCCCACATCGACGTCTCCGACATCAGCTACACCCTCGCCGACGGCCGGCCACTCCTCGACGGGGTGTCGTTCCGGGTGGGAGAGGGCACCATCGCCGCGCTCATCGGCGCGAACGGCGCCGGCAAGTCGACCCTGCTCCGCATCATCCGGGGCGAACTCGCCGCCGACACCGGGGTGGTGTCGATCGACGGCGGGCTCGGTGTGATGGACCAGTTCGTCGGGCACCGAACCGGCGACGTGACCTCCCCGGGCGACAGCGATGCGAGAAAGCGATCGGATGCGTCGCGCACCGTGCACGATCTGCTCGTGTCGGTCGCGCCCACCCGCATCCGCGATGCCGCCCTCGCCCTGGAACGCGCGGAGGACGCGGTGATCGAGAACGACGTCGAGCGCACGCAGATGGCCTACGCCACCGCGATCGCCGACTACGCGGATGCCGGCGGCTACGAGCACGAGGTGGTGTGGGACACCTGCTGTCAGGCCGCACTCGGCCTGCCCTACGAGCGCGCCCGCCACCGCGACGTCGCTTCGCTCTCCGGCGGCGAGCAGAAGCGTCTCCTGCTGGAGGCGCTGTTCCGCGGGCCGGAGGGCGTGCTGCTTCTCGACGAGCCCGACAACTACCTCGACGTGCCCACGAAGCGCTGGCTCGAAGACACCCTGCGAACGAGCTCGAAGACCGTGCTGCTGGTCTCCCACGACCGCGAGCTGCTCGCGCGCGCCGCCACCCGCATCGTGACCCTCGAGGTCGGCGCTGCCGGCAACTCCACCTGGACGCACGGCGGCAGCTTCGCGAACTACCACGAGGCCCGCACCGAACGGATGGACCGGCTCGACGAGCTGCGCCGGCGCTGGGACGAGGATCACGTGAAGCTCAAGGCCCTCGTTTTGCGCCTGGGCCAGCAGGCGAAGTACAACGACGACATGGCCTCGCGTTACCGCGCCGCGCAGACCCGCCTGGCGAAATTCGAGGCGGCCGGCCCGCCCGAGGAGCGCCCGCGCGACCAGAAGGTGAGCATGCGCCTGCGGGGCGGCCGCACGGGTCGGCGAGCCGTCGTGTGCGAACAACTCGAGCTCACCGGCCTGATGGCGCCCTTCGACCTCGAGATCTGGTTCGGCGACCGCGTCTCGGTGCTCGGGTCGAACGGATCGGGAAAGTCGCACTTCCTCCGCCTGCTCGCGGCCGGCGGCAGCGATCCCGACCCCGCGCTCCTCGGGCCGCTCGGCACCGCAGGCGACGGTGGGGTGCGCATCGATCCCGTGGCGCACAGCGGCAGCGCCCTGCTCGGCGCGCGCATCCGGCCCGGCTGGTTCGCTCAGACCCACCAGCATCCGGAGCTCGCCGGACGCACCTTGCTCGACATCCTGCACCGTGGAGACGACGGGCGGGCCGGGATGGCGCGCGAGGAGGCGAGCCGGGCGCTCGGTCGCTACGGCTTGGCTCTCGCCGCCGAACAACGCTTCGAGTCGCTCTCGGGCGGGCAGCAGGCGCGGCTGCAGATCTTGCTGCTCGAACTCGCGGGCGCGACGCTGCTGCTGCTCGACGAGCCCACCGACAACCTCGACCTCGTCTCCGCCGAAGCCCTCGAAGAGGCCCTCGGCGAGTTCGAGGGAACGGTGATCGCGGTCACACACGACCGCTGGTTCGCGCGCGGATTCGACCGGCACCTGGTGTTCGGCGCGTCGGGCGAGGTCTACGAGTCGACCGAGCCGGTGTGGACCGAGACGCGGGTGCAGCGGATGCGCTGATCGCGCTGTCCTCAGGAGGCGAAGCGCTCCCGGAACACGGCCACCGCATCCGCCGCCAGCTGGTGGTCGACGACGTCGACCTCACCCGAGGTGGTGATGGTGCCGACGGGCACGCCGTCGGCGAAGATCGGGATCGAGCCGCCGTGCGCCTTCATGGTCGCGTGGTCGATGTTCGGGTCGTTGATGTCTTCGAAGCGCGTTCCGGCTGCTTCGTGGCGTAGGCGCACCAGGAGTGACGGAACACCGAAGTACCGCGCCACCGCCGCCTTGCCGGCGAGCCACGGGTCGTTGCCGGGCCCGGTCTTCGGGCCGACCTTCGCCCGGAACACCAGGTCGTCGTCGAGCACCACGTCGACCGCGAGGTTCAGGCCGCGCTCCCGGATGAGTCCGGCCGCGATCGTGCCCAGCTCATAGGCATCCGCCCGGCTGAACGCGGGAAGGTCGAGGCTCGGAACGGCCTCGAGACCGGCGACCGTGTATTCGGGAAGAGGGGTGCTCTCGCTCACGGTACGCGTCCGATCCATTCTGGGGTGCTGAACTTCGACGCGACGAGCTGCTCGGCAGCCGCGCGCTCTTCGGGAGTGATCTCCGACGGCGTCGCTCCGTAGAGCCCCGTGAACGTCGTGATCAGGCGGTCGATGATCTCGGCCCGCGAGAGCCCGGTCTGGCTGCGCAGCGGATCGACCCGCTTGGCGGCCGACTTCGTGCCCTTGTCGCTCATCTTCTCACGGCCGATGCGCAGCACCTGCACCATCTTCTCGCCGTCCATGTCGTAGCTCATGGTGGCGTGGTGGAGCACCGCGCCATTGCCGAGACGCTTCTGCGCCGCGCCGCCGATCTTGCCCTTCGCTGAGGAGATGTCGTTGAGCGGCTGGTAGACGGCTTCGATGCCGAGCGACTTCAACGCGGTGATGACCCATTCGTCGAGGAAGGCGTAGGAGTCGGCGAAGCTCATGCCCTGCACGAGCGCGGCCGGCGCGTAGATGGAGTACGTGACGACGGCGTTCGCATCCATGAACATGGCTCCGCCGCCCGAGATGCGGCGCACCACCTCGAAGCCGTACTTCTCGGCGTTGTCGAGGTCGACCTCGTTCTTCACCGACTGGAAGCTGCCGATCACCACGGCCGGCTCGTTCCACTCCCAGATGCGGAGGGTGGGCTGGCGCCGTCCCACGCCCACCTCGACGGCCAGCACCTCGTCGAGCGCGAGTTGCATCTGCGGGCTCTCGGAACCGGAATGGATCAGCTGCCAGTCGTAGTCGTTCCAACTGCTCGCCTTCGCGAGCGACCGGCGGATGGCGACCGCCACCGCCTCCGGCGAGAACCCGAGAAGCACCGCCCCCTCCGGCAACGCGGCCTGCACCGCGGCGGCGATCGTGGCCGCATCGCTGTCGGAGGGCAGGCCGTTCACGGCCTCGTCGATCAGCGGCAGCGCGTCATCCGGTTCGAGGAAGAAGTCGCCGGCGAGCCGGAAATTGCGGATGCGGCCCTCGATGTCGTCGAGGTCGACCACGACGAGCTTGCCGCCGGGCACCTTGTATTCACCGTGCATGTGGAGATCCTCTCAGGACCTCACAAGCCTACGACCGTCAGCTCTCCTCGATGTCGGAGAACAGGCCCATGAACGTGGTTCCGGTTCCGCCGAGTCGCTGGAACAATTGTCCGGCCTCGGGTGTCGTGACCGCGGCGGAGGCGTCGTCGTAGCTGTCGAAATAGAGGTCGAGCGTGCGATGCGCGGGGGTCGGCGTGCCGTCTTCCTTCGGCCATACTTTGGCCGATTCGAGTCGTCGCAGCCCGGGGAGCGTGTGCGCGAGGGCCGCGATCTCGGTGTAGTCGCTCTCGAATGCGGCGACGTCGGACGGGTTGTCGATGACGAGGGTGATCTTCGTGGGCATGGCGTCTTCCTCTTCTTCTCGGCGGTGTCTGTATTTCTGGGCGGTATCTGTCCATTTTCACCCCCGGTGACCGCGATGGAAACATCCAGTTGACACCACGTTCACGCCGAGCGGTTACCGTAGATTCATGACCTCCACCGTCACCCGCGACGTGAGCCGCCTCGCCACGGCCCGCGCGATCCTGTTCGACCTCGACGGGGTGCTCACTCCTACCGTCGACGCGCACCGCCGCGCCTGGGCGCGACTGTTCACTCCGTATCTCGAGTCGCACGGCGTTCCGGCCTACACCGACGACGACTATTTCCTCTACATCGACGGAAAGCCGCGGGTCGACGGCGTTCGCACCATGCTCCAGGCGCGAGGCCTGTCGCTGCCCGAAGGCAGCCCGACCGACGCGCCCGGCGCGCCCACCATCTGGGGTCTCGGCAACAAGAAGAACAGCGAGTTCGAAGCCGAGTTGACCGAACGCGGCATAGCCGCCTACCCCGGTTCCCTGGTGTTCCTCGCCGCTGCCCTCGGGGCCGGTTACCAGGTGGCCGTGGTGTCGAGTTCACGCAACGCCGTGCCCGTGCTCGAGGCCGCCGGCATCCGCAACCGCTTCGAGGTGGTCGTCGATGGCGAGCGCGCCGCGGCCGAGGGCCTGCCCGGCAAGCCCGCGCCCGACACCTACCAGCGGGCTGCCGAGTTGCTCGGGCTCACCCCCGAGGAGTGCGTCGTGGTGGAAGACGCGCATTCCGGCGTGCAGGCCGGCCGCGACGGCGCCTTCGGGCTCGTCGTCGGCGTCGACCGCGGAGTGGGCGCCCAAGAGCTGCTCGACTCCGGCGCCGACATCGTGGTGAACGACCTGGACGAGCTCGTCTCCGCCCTTCGGTGACGTGCCCCTCGTCACCGAACCGCGCCTTCGCTAGCATCGATCGACCCCCCTCGCCTTTCTCGAGAGAACTCAGATGAATCCGATCGCCTCCGATCCGCTCGACCGCACCCAATTCCCGCTCGACGAATGGGCGCTCACCGAGGCGGAGTTCCACACTGCGACCCAGGGGCGCACGGAGACGCTGTTCTCCGTCGGCAACGGCTACCTCGGCATGCGCGGCAACTTCGAAGAGGGGCACAAGGCCTACGCCGAGGGCACCTTCATCAACGGCTTCCACGACACCTGGACCATCCGGCACGCCGAAGAGGCCTACGGCTTCGCGCGCGTCGGCCAGACCATCGTGAACGCCCCGGATGCTCGCGTCATCCGCCTCTACGTCGACGACGAGCCCTTCGTGGTGGCCGACGCCGACACCATCGAGTACTCGCGCCGGCTCGACTTCCGCACCGGCGTGCTCGAGCGCGTGGTGGAGTGGCGCACACCCTCGGGCAAGCGGGTGCTCATCCGCTCGCGTCGCCTCGTCTCGTTCACCGACCGCCACCTCGCCGTGATCGACTACGAGGTCACGATGCTCGACTCGGATGCGTCGGTGCTGATCTCGAGCCAGATCCTCAACCGTCAAGACCGGGTCGACGAGTTCACGGTGGTCTCCGCCACCAACGGTGCCCAAGGGGCCGCCGGCTCGATCCCCGATCCGCGGAAGGCGAACGGTTTCGGCGACCGCGTGCTGCTGCCGCGGGTCAAGTGGATCAACGAGGGCCGCTATGTGCTGGGCTACCGCACCGCGCACTCGGACATGACGATCGCGGTCGGGGCGGAGCACCACCTCGAGACCGAGAACGAGTGGGACGAGTCGGCGCAGATCGACGACGACATCGCGAAGCACGTCTATCGCGTGCGTGCGAAGGCCGGTCAGCGCATCCGTCTGGTCAAGACCATCGCCTACCACACCTCGTCCACCGTGCCCACGACCGAGCTGGCCGACCGCGCGAACCGCACGCTCGACCGCATCCGGGAGTCACCGATCGAGGAGGTCTTCGATCGTCAGCGCGAGTGGCTCGACGACTTCTGGGAGCGCGCCGACATCGTCGTGGCGGGCGAGCCCGACGTGCAGCAGGCCATCCGCTGGAACCTGTTCCAGCTGGCCCAGGCGACCGCCCGCACCGACGGCGGCGGCATCGCGGCGAAGGGCGTCTCGGGCTCGGGCTACGGCGGCCACTACTTCTGGGACACCGAGATCTACGTGCTCCCCTTCCTCACCTACACCTCACCGCAGGTGGCCCGGAACGCGCTGCGCTTCCGGCTCGGCATGCTCGACGCCGCCCGTGACCGCGCGGTGGAGCTGAACCAGCGCGGAGCCCTCTTCCCGTGGCGCACCATCAACGGCCTCGAGTCGTCGGCCTATTACGCGGCCGGCACCGCGCAGTACCACATCGACGCCGACATCTCCCACGCGCTCTCGCAATACGTGGCGGCCACGGGCGACGAGGACTTCCTCTGCCGCGGCGCCATCGACATCCTCGTCGAGACCGCGCGGATGTGGGCCGACCTCGGCTTCTGGCGAGGCCACGGCGCCGAGGGCGAGACCTTCCACATCCACGGCGTCACGGGCCCCGACGAGTACACCACCGTCGTGAACGACAACCTCTTCACCAACGTGATGGCGCGGGCGAACCTCCGCGCAGCGGTGCGGCAGACGCGCAAGATGCGGCAGACCGCCCCGGATGCCTACACGCGGATGGTGAAGCGGCTCGACCTGCAGGAGGACGAGGTGCTCGAGTGGGCGACCGCGGCCGAAGCCATGCACATCCTGTTCGACGACGAGCTCGGCATCCACCCGCAGGACTCGCAGTTCCTTGAGAAGGAACTCTGGGACCTCGAGAACACCCCGGCCTCCAAGCGTCCGCTGCTGCTGCACTTCCACCCGCTCGTGATCTACCGCTTCCAGGTGATCAAGCAGGCCGACGTGGTGCTCGCCCTCTTCTTGCAGGGCGACGAGTTCACCACCGCCGAGAAGCGCGCCGACTTCGAGTACTACGACGCCCTCACCACGGGCGACTCGACTCTGTCGGCGTCGACGCAGTCGATCATCGCGGCCGAAGTGGGCTACCGCGAGCTCGCGCTCGGCTACTTCCGGGCGGCGCTGTTCGTCGACCTCGGCGACCTGCACAACAACACGGCCGACGGCATCCACGTCGCCTCCACCGGCGGGGTGTGGAGCGCGCTCGCCTTCGGTTTCGGCGGCATGCGCGACTACCTCGGCACGTTCACCTTCGATCCGCGATTGCCCGAGGAGTGGACGTCGCTCGTCTTCCACGTCACGATCCACGGCTCGCAGATCGAGGTCGATCTGCGGCAGGACCGCATGACCTTCACGATCGAGCACGGCACCGCCGTGGTCGTGCACGTGCGGGGCGAGCGGATCGAGGTGGGCCCGGGCGCCCCGGTGACGGTCGCGCTGGCCGACGACCGCCCGTCGATCGAGGGTGCGCCCACCACCTCCGACATCGAGGGCACGATGCGCGCCGACGGTTCGGTGATCACCGCCTCGATGCCGACGATCGTGGCCGAACACGACGAGCCCGACGCCTTCGTGGGCATGGATTAGCCGGTCGGAGCTGAGAGGCCCAAGCGCGGGTAGAGGATCTCGAAGCCCTTCTCGAAGCCGCCCTCGAGCGCATCGACCACGTGTCCGGCGCCGGGGATGACGTAGTAGGTGGTCTTCCAGCCCGCGGCCAGCGCGGCCTCCGACGACCCCTGGGCCTCGGGGATGAACGTGGGGTCGTTGCCGCCGACCGTGAAGATCGCGGTGGTGTCGGGGTACTTGTGGTCGCCCGACTTCAGGATGGCCTCGGGCTTCTGCGCCTCGAACGCAGCGGCATCGCCCCCGAAGAGGTTGGCGATCACCTGGTCGGGCTCCTCCGATCCGGGGTACTCCTCGCCCGAGATGTCGAGCACGTTGCCCCAGAGCTCGGGGTACTTCGCGCCGTACTTGAACGCGCATCCGCCGCCGTTGGAGTAGCCCGCGATCACCCAGTGCGCCGGGTCTTGGTCGATGCGGAGGTTCGCGCGGGCCCAAGCCGGCACGTCTTGCGTGATGAAGGTCTCGGCGTTGCCGAGCTTCGCCGTGTCGGCGCACACCGGGTCGACGTCGGGGCTCCCCAGCTGGTCGGCGACGATCACGATCGGGGCGAGGCCCTTGTTCTTCGCGGCGTATTCGTCGAGCACGGTGGCGATGTACTGCACGTCAGGGTTGCCGGGCTGCCCCATCATCAAGATCACCAGCGGCAGCTCGGGCGCGTTCGGCACTTGCGCGGCAGGCGGCAGGTAGATTCCCGCGGGCCGGCTGGAGAACCCGGATGCGGTGGCCGGGATGACCTGCGTGCCCGTCTTTCCGGTGGCCGGCATGTCGGCCGGCGGAGTCCAGGACTCGTAAAGGGGCTTGCCCGCGGTGTCGGGGTCGGGGCTGCCGGTGGGTGTCGGGTTCGGCTTGTTGTCGATGTCGATCGGGTTCTCGATCGTGATGCCGAGAAGGGCTGCGAGCGTGGGGTTGAGTCCGAAATAGGCGTTGATTCCGAGAGTTCCGGATGCCGCGAACAGCACGATCCCGACGACGGCGATGACTTTGCGCCACCACCGCGAGCGCCAGAGATTCACCACGGCGAGGCCCATGGCGGCGAAGGTGGCGACGATCCAGGCATCCGTCTGCACCGTGAGTGGCACGCCGAAGAGGTTGAGTGCCTCGACGACGGCGATGGCGCCGAAGGCCACGAGCGCGCCGCCGAGCAGTCCGATGAGGGCGGTCAGCACCCAACGGATGCGCGGTGGGCGCACGAGGAGGTAGACGAAGGCGGCAGCGCTGAGGGCGAAGACGACCCAGATCAGAGGGCCATTGATGATGTCGAGGCCGAGGATCGCGTCCATCTAGTGTTCCGCCACCGGCACGACGTGCCGATCGAGCCACGCCACCAGCTCGCTCACCACGTCGTCGCGATTGCTCTCGTTGAGCACCTCGTGGCGAGCATCCGGGTACACGATGAGTTCGACGTCGCTGAGTCGCGAGCGTCGGCGGTAGGCGTCGCGGAGCTTCTGCGCGCTGCGTTCGCCGCCCAGGGTGTCGTCGGAGCCCACCATGATGAGCAGCGGAACGTCGGCGCTCAGCCGCTTGGCGGGGCGACCGTACAGGCGGAGCGCGTCGCGGAGTCCGAAGAGTTTCAGCACCTCGGCGGGGAACATCAGGTCGTCGCCGGCGGCGCGCTCCTGGGCGGCGACGTCGCGGCTCAGCCACTCGAAGCCGTTGCCTTCGCCCTTGGAGGGGCGGTGGTTTCGGGTGAGGTCGCCGCCGTCCATGTGGCCGGGCATGCGGTAGGCCGTGCCCGTGAGCACGACTCCGGCGTAATGCCGGAGGGCGGGGGTGTTGACGAGCTTCTGCACCAGGAGGCTGCCCCAACTGTGGCCGAGCAGGATGAGTGGAACGTCGGGATGCTCGCGCGCGATCTGGATGCCGAGCTGACGCACGTCGTCGACCGTGGCCCGCAGACCGCCCTCGCCGAGTCGGCCGAGTTGCGAGCGATCGTTCTGGTGCTGAGCGAGGCCGGTCGCGCCGTGGCCGCGCTGGTCGGCGGCGTAGACGCTGTAACCGGCGTCGTTGAGCTCGGCGGCGACGGCGGAGTATCGGCGGCCGTGCTCGCCGACGCCGTGGGAGATCTGCACGACGGCCTTCGGGGCCGGGATCGTCCACCCGTAGTAGGTGATCTCGACACCCACCTCGTCGGTGAACCGTGCGGTGAAGTGGGCTGACGGATGCGCGGCGCGGTCGGGTCGCGGCTCGGCTGGCTCCTGCGGCATACGTCATTGTCGCACGGCCTTCTCGTCGACCCGCGGGTGGCCGGAACCCCCAGAATGGGCGCTCGCGGTTGTCCACAGGCTGAGCAACGAGCACGTTGTCCACAGATTGCGTGAAGGCGCGTTTGCCAACTTCAGAGCCGACATATCCTCACCGCATGAACAGATCACTCATACTCACCAACCGTCTCCTCTCCGGCGCGATCGCCGCAACGATCCTCGCCGGAAGCCTCGTCACCGGGGCGGCCGGCGCCGCCTTGGCCGCGCCTCCGCCCTCCAGCGGCCGCAGTACCACCGTCGTTCCCGACCCCTTCGTCGAACGGATCGGCGGCGCCGACCGCTTCGCCGTCTCCGCGGCGATCTCGGCCCACACCTTCGAGCCCATGGTTCCCGTCGTCTACATCGCGTCGGGCGAGGTCTTTCCCGACGCCCTCTCCGCCTCGGCCGCGGCGGGCGCAGAAGGAGGTGTCGTGCTGCTCACCAAACGGGATGCCATCCCCACTCCCGTGGCGACCGAACTACGACGGCTGAAGCCGCAGCGCATCGTGGTGCTCGGTGGCTCCGACACGGTCGCACCCGAAGTCGAGACGGCCCTGCGGGCCTTCTCGACCATGGTCGACCGGATCGCGGGCGCAGACCGCTTCGCGGTGTCCGCCCGCGTGTCGGCGAGCGTGTTCGGCTCGCATCGACCGGTCGCCTACATCGCGTCAGGTTCCGTGTACCCGGATGCCCTCTCCGGCTCGGCGGCGGCAGGTCGGCTCGGTGGCCCCGTGCTGCTGGTCGGCAAAGACGCCATCCCCACTCTCGTCGCGGATGAACTACGACGGCTGGCGCCGGCGAAGATCGTCGTGCTGGGCGGGGTGAACACCATCTCGGAGACCGTGAAAGCCGAACTCCAGACGATGGGCACGACGAGTCGCATCGACGGCGTCGACCGATTCGCGGTCTCCGCGGCGATCTCCGCCGGAGTCTTTCCGCCCGGCGTTCCCACCGTCTACGTCGCCTCGGGCGCCGGCTACGCCGACGCCCTGTCGGGAGGGGCCGCGGCGATCGCGAACGCGGGCCCGGTGCTGCTCGTCACCGCCGACACCGTGCCGGGCGCAGTGGCCGCCGAACTCGACCGGCTGAAACCCCGCCGGATCGTGGTGCTCGGCGGGCCGTCATCCATCTCCGACAGCACGATGGAGAAGCTGAGAACCTACCTGCGTCGATGACCGGCCGGGGCGGGCTCGCGGGCGACCCGCATCAGCTCACGACTCGCGCGTGATCTCCACCGTCACGAAGAGCTGAGACCCGAAGGGTCCGGCGTAGACACCCCGGAGGGGCGCCACGTCGTTGTAGTCGCGACCGCGACCGACGATGACGTGGCGCTCACCGATGTCGATCGAGTTCGTCGGGTCGAAACCCCGCCAGTCTCCGCAGAACCACTCCACCCAGGCGTGGGATTCTCCGGCGATGGTCTCGCCGATCTCGGCGTCGGGCTTCGGGTGCAGGTAGCCCGAGACGTAGCGGGCGGGAATGCCGACCGAACGCAGGGCGCCGATGGCGATGTGCGTGATGTCCTGACAGACACCGCGCTTGTCGAGCCAGGCCTCGCGCGAGGTCGACTGCACCCCGGTGACGCCCTGCACGTATTCGACCTGCCGCCCGATCTCGGCGCAGATCTCCAGCGCCGCCTCGCAGGGCGACACGTGCCGGGCCGCGATCTCCGCGGCGAGTGCCGCGAGGTCGGGTGACGGTTCGGTCAGCTTGGTCTGCTTGTTCTGCTCGACGTAGGTCGTCGAGGTCGTGGCGGCATCGGCCAGGAGCGACCAGTCGACCACGTGCGGCGTGTGCGCCCGGTTGCGCACTTCCACGAGGGAGGTGGCGGTGAGCGAGAGCTCCGTGTGCGGGGTCAGCACCTCGAACGAGGAGACGCGGGTGCCCCAGTAGTCGACGTAGTTGTGCGACGACGACACAGGGGCGATGTCGAGCGAGGAATGCAGCACGAACTGACCCTCCGACGAGACCGGGAGCATCCGGGCCTCGTTGTAGGAGGCCTGCACTTCTCCCTCGTAGCGATACCCGGTGACGTGCCGGATGCGTAAGCGGTTCACGCACTCTCTCCGATCCAGCTCGGAGCCGAGTTCGTGGGGAAGTAGCGCTGCCGCACGGCCTCCGAGGTCGCACTGGTCGCCTCCTGCACGCCGTCCATGTGCCGGGGCAGCTCTTGCAGGATGTCGGCGATCGGGCGGTACTCCAACTGCGAGCGGATCTGCCCGAGCAGTCGCTGCGCGCTGTCGGAGACCCCCACCCGCTCGTTGCGCGGCGCGAGGTCGCGCAGGCACTGCTCGGCCCGCGTGACCGAGTAGAGGATGGAGCGGGGGAACAGCCGGTCGAGCAGGAGGAACTCCGCCGCATTGCGCGCCGAGGGCACCCCGCGATAGGTGCGCAGATACGCCTCGTAGGCGCCGCAGGATCGGAGGATCGTCGTCCACGACGGCCCCGACGCCTCGGTCAACGAGCGGGTCGCGAGCAGTCGCGCCGTCATGTCGGCGCGTTCGATCGAGCGACCGAGGGTGAAGAAGTGCCAGGCCTCGTCGCGGCTCGCCGACGACTCCACGATGCCCACGGCGAGCGCCGCCCGGTCGCGCACCCAGCCGAAGAACTCGTGGGTCTTCTCGTGGGCGACCTTCCGCGGCATCCGGGCGCGGGTCGTGTTGAGGCACTCCCAGAGCTCGGTCGACACGATCTCGCGCGCCCGCCGGGCGTTCTCGCGAGCGGCGCCGAGCGAGTAGGCGATGGACGCCGGATGCGTGCGGTCGACGGCGAGCGTCGCGAGCACGTCGGAGCGGGTGAGCGAGCGGCTGTCATCGGGAACGTCGCTGCCCATCACCGAGAGGAGGGAGCGGCAGGCCAGGTTCTCCTCGATCCAGGGGTCTTCGAGCAGCAACTGCAGGTGCACGTCGAGGATGCGGGCTGTGCCGTCGGAGCGTTCGATGTAGCGGCCGATCCAGAACAAGGATTCCGCGATCCGCGAGAGCATGGCCATCACGCGTCCTCTCGTCGAGTCTGCACCAGGGACTGCTGCTGTTGCTGTGACTGGTCGTGGTTGCGGGGCCGGTCTTCCGGCGAATGATCGGGTTGGTGCCCGATGATCGCGATCGACTGCGTGTTCGCCGCCTGCTCCGCGACGAGGCCCTGGATGTTGTGCCCATCAGTGGATGACGACAGCGGATCCCGCCCCACCACCCAGGTGTCTTTCGATCCGCCGCCCTGCGAGCTGTTCACCACGAGCTGACCCTCGGGGAGCGCGACCCGCGTGAGCCCGCCCGGCAGCACCCAGATGTCGTTGCCGTCGTTGACGGCGAAGGGGCGGAGGTCGGCGTGCCGGGGGCGCATCCCGTCTTCGACGAGGGTCGGGATGGTCGAGAGCTGCACCACGGGCTGGGCGATCCACCCGCGCGGGTCTTCGATCAATCGGGCCCGCAACGTCTCGAGTTCTTTGCGCGAGGCATCCGGGCCCACGACGAGGCCCTTGCCACCGGAGCCGTCGACGGGTTTCACGACGAGCTCGTCGAGCCGGTCGAGCACCTCCTCGAGCGCTCCCGGGTCTTCGAGCCGCCACGTGTCGACGTTCGGGATGATCGCCTCCTCGCCCAGGTAGTAGCGGATGAGCTCAGGCAGGTAGGTGTAGACGAGCTTGTCGTCGGCCACCCCGTTGCCCACGGCGTTCGCGATGGTGACGTTGCCGAGGCGGGCGGCGAGCAGCAAACCCGGAGAGCCGAGCATCGAATCGGCCCGGAACTGCAGCGGATCGATGAACTCGTCGTCGACCCGGCGATAGATCACGTCGACGCGGGTCGGTCCGGCCGTGGTGCGCATCCAGACCCGCCCGCCCGAGCAGAACAGGTCGCGCCCCTCCACCAGCTCGACACCCATCAGGCGCGCCAGCAGCGTGTGCTCGAAGTAGGCCGAGTTGTAGACGCCAGGCGTCAACACGACCACGGTCGGGTCGTCGACCCCGGAGGGAGCGGATGCGCGCAGCGCCTGCAGCAGCTTGTTCGGGTAGTCGCCCACCGGTCGCACGCGCATCGAGACGAAGAGCTCCGGCAGGGTCTGCGCCATCACGCGACGGTTCGAGATGACGTACGAGACGCCCGAGGGCACTCGTACGTTGTCTTCGAGCACCCGCCAGGCGCCCTTCTCGTCGCGGATCAGATCGATCCCGGAGACCTGGATGCGCACGTTGTTCGGCGACACGATTCCCGCGGCTTCGCGGTGGAAGTGGTTCGACGAGCTGATCAGGCCGGCCGGAATCACGCCGTCGCGAACAGCCGCCTGCGACCCGTAGATGTCGGAGAGGAAGGCCTCGAGGGCCCGCACGCGTTGCTTGATGCCGGCTTCGACGTCGGTCCACTCGCTCTGCGCGATCACCCGCGGTACGGCGTCGAGCGGGAAGGGCCGCTCCTCGCCGGCGAAGTCGAAGGTGACGCCCTGGGCGAGGTAGGAGCTGGCGAGCGCATCCGTGCGGCCGCGCAATTCCTCCTGGGTCATCTTGGCGAGCGCGGTGTAGATGTCTTTGTAGGCGGCTCGCGCATCGACGGGGTCGTGCGACTTCGGCTCGGGGAACATCTCGTCCCACGGGGAGGCGGCCCCGCGCCGTGTTCTCGGCAGGAGGGTGGCGCCGTAGCCGTCGAACAGGTCAACCATGCGTGCGAGCCTACTGCGATGGTGTTGCGGCGGTGTTTCCGGGGTGTGGCGCGAAAAGGCTCGCGAGCAACCAGTGGAACTCCTGGCTGCTACCGGGGCGAAAGACGGATGCGCGCTACGGCCGCGACGTCGACTCGCGCACGATCAGCTCGGGCTGGAAGACGACGTGACGGAAGTCGGTGCTGCGCGGGGCGTCGATCTCGGCCATCAGCAACTCGGTGGCGGTGCGCCCCATCTCCCAGGCCGGCTGGCGGATCGAGGAGATCGGGATGGCGGCGTTGGCGGCGAAGTAGATGTCGTCGTAACCGATGATCGCGATGTCGTCGGGCACCCGCACGCCCGCGTGCGTGAGCGCCTGCAGCACGCCGAGGGCGATCAGGTCGTTGGCGGCGAACACCGCATCCGGCCGCTCAGCCGCCGGCAGCGCCAGCAGCTGTTCGGCGCCGACCCGGCCGGCGTCGGCGCGCATGGAGTCGAGTTCGAGAACCCGCACGGGGCGCGCGCCGCGCGCGCGCACCGCATCCTGAGCCCCACCGGCGCGCTCGGCGACCTGCAGCACCGCTCGCGGCCCGCCGACGAAGGCGATGCTCGTGCGACCGACGTCGAGGAGGTGCTCGACCGCGATCTGGCCGCCCCGGTGGTCGTCGACCGAGACCGAGCTGAAGCTGCGCGCGTTCTCGTGACGGTCGACCAGCACCACCGGTGACCCCCGCTCGCGCAACCGCTCGAGTCGGGTGAGCACGTTGCCGACCGGCGTGATGAGCAGACCTGCGACCCGCTGCTCCTCGAACAGATCGAGGTAGCCCAGCTCGCGGGTGGCGCTCTCGCCGCTGTTGCCGAGGATGAGTGACCGCCCGAAGCTCGTGAGCGTGTCTTCCACTCCTCGCGCGATGTCGGTGAAGAAGGGGTTGCTGACGTCCAGCACCATGATGCCGACGGTGCGGCTCTGACCGACGCGTAGCTGCCGGGCGGCGTCATTGCGGATGAAGCCGAGCTTGTCGATGGCGTCGAGCACGCGCTTGGCCGTCTCGGGCGACACGGGCTTCGATTGATTCAGCACGTTGGAGACCGTGCCCACCGACACGCCGGCGAGCGCTGCGACATCGCGGACATTGGCCGTTGCCATACGCACCTCACTGTGGTCGGAGTTCGTGACGCGGACTGTCGCATCGGAACGCCCCCTGAGGATACCGCGCCGCCGCGCTGAGACGATTCACTCACGGCCGAAGATGCGAATACTTAACGATTCCGCATCCAACTTGACTCCGTCGAATCCTCCACCGTAGAGTCATGGCTGCACCACAGTAAAACGATTCACTCTTCAGACCTCGATGCGGAGGTGGTGGGTAGCCAATGGCGACTGACCCCTATACCGGAACTCTTCCGGCAGACGTGACACCGACGGTGTCGGCGCTCTCCTTGACCGGGGCGAGCAAGACCTTCGGCCCGGTGATCGCCCTCGCCGACGGCACCATCGACATCCGGCCGGGTGAGATCCACGCTCTCGTGGGCGAGAACGGCGCCGGCAAGTCGACGCTCGTCAAGATCCTCGCCGGAGTGCACCAACCCGACGGCGGCGTATTCCTCGTCGGCGGCGAACCGGTGAGCTTCCGCACCCCCGCCGACAGCAAAGACGCCGGCATCTCGGTGATCTACCAGGAGCCGACGCTCTTCCCCGACCTCACCGTCGCCGAGAACATCTTCATCGGCCGCCAGCCGCGCAATCGTGCCGGCCTGATCAACCGCGCCGAGATGCGCCGCCAGGCCCGGGAGCTGTTCACCCGCCTCGGCGTTCCGATCGACCCCGACCGCGTGGCCGAGGGTCTCTCCATCGCCGACCAGCAGATCATCGAGATCGCCAAGGCCATCTCACTCGACGCGAGCGTGCTCGTGATGGACGAGCCCACCGCCGCCCTCTCCGGCGTGGAAGTCGACCGTCTGTTCGGTGTGGCACGCTCCCTGCGCGAGCGGGGCGCGGGCATCCTCTTCATCTCGCACCGCTTCGACGAGGTCTTCGCCCTGTGTGATCGCATCACCGTGATGCGCGACGGCCGCTACATCGCAACGCACGACACGACGGCCGTCACGGTCGACGAGATCGTGCGCGAGATGGTGGGACGCAGCATCGACGCCCTCTTCCCCAAGTCGGAGGCCGAGATCGGCGCCACCGTGCTGAAGGTCGAAGGTCTCGGCCGCGCCGGCGTCTTCACAGGCATCGACTTCGAGGTGCGGGCGGGCGAGATCGTTGCCCTGGCCGGCCTCGTGGGTGCGGGGCGCACCGAGGTGGCGCGAGCCGTCTTCGGCATCGACAAGTACGACGCGGGCAGCGTGACCCTGGGCGGCAAGGCCCTCAAGCCGCACAGCCCGCAGGCCGCGATCGACGCCGGTATCGGCTTCGTGCCCGAGGACCGCCGCAAACAGGGACTCGTGATGGACCTCTCGGTCGCCAAGAACGCCACCCTCACCCTGCGAAAGTCGCTCGCGAAGTTCGGCCTCATCAACGGCCGCACCGAGCGCCGGGTCGCGGAGGAGTGGTCCAAGCGCCTGCAGGTGAAAACCGGATCGCAGGATTACGCCGTCTCCACGCTCTCCGGCGGCAACCAGCAGAAGGTCGTCATCGCCAAGTGGCTCGCGACCGAACCCAAGCTCATCATCGTCGACGAACCCACCCGAGGCATCGACGTCGGCACCAAGGCCGAGGTGCACCGCCTGCTCTCCGATCTCGCCGGCCGCGGCATCGCCGTGCTCATGATCTCCTCCGAGCTCCCCGAAGTGCTCGGAATGGCCGATCGCGTGCTCGTGATGCACGAGGGCCGGATCTCCGCCCAGTTCTCCCGCGAGGAGGCAACCGCCGAGCGCGTCATGCACGCTGCGACCGCGTCGTCCGAAGGAGCCGCCTCATGAGAACCTTCCTCCGTCAGCGCGAGATCCCGGTCGCCGCCGCGCTCGTCGTGCTGGTGCTCGTCACCTTCGCGATCAACCCGCTCTTCCTCTCGCCGCAGAGCGTCAAAGACCTGCTGCTGAACGCGACGATCATGATCATCCTGGCCGTGGGTCAGGCGCTCGTCATCATCACTCGCAATGTCGACCTGTCGATCGGCTCGATCGTGGGCCTCGTGGCCTTCGGCACGGGCACACTGTTCAACATCGCGCCCGGGATGCCGATTCCGCTCGTCTTTCTCATCGGCATCGTCTTCGGCGGCGTGCTCGGCGCCATCAACGGTCTGCTGGTCACGCTCGCCAAGGTTCCCGCGCTGGTGATCACCCTGGGCACGCTGTACATCTACCGCGGCATCCTCGCCACCTGGGCCGGGAGCAAGCAGTACTTCTCGGGCGACAACCCCAAGGAGTTCGGCCAACTCTCCGTCGACACCTTCTTCGGCTTCCCGCTCATCACCATCATCGCCGTGGTCGTCGTGGTCGTGGTCGCCGTCGTGCTGGCCTTCCGACGCGGCGGACGCGACCTCTACGCCATCGGCTCCGATCCGGATGCCGCGAAGCTGTTCGGCATCTCGACCGGACGCCGCGTGATGGCCGCGTTCATCGCCTGCGGCGCCCTGACGGGGCTAGCCGGAATCCTCTACGCCTCGCGGTACAACTCCGTCGGCGCCCTCACCGGCTCGGGTCTCGAACTCGACGTGGTGGCAGCGGTCGTGGTGGGCGGTGTCGCCATCTTCGGCGGCTCCGGCACCGTCGTGGGCGCCGCGATCGGCGCGGTGCTGCTCTCGACAATCACGAGCTCGCTCACCGCGACCCGGGTCGACAAGTTCTGGCAGCAAGCCATCGTCGGCGTGCTCATCCTCGCGGCCATCGTGGTCGACCGTGTGGTGAGCATCCGAAATACCCGGAAGCTACGAGTAAGCGAGGCTCGCGATGTCTGAGACTCTGATCGACACCTCGGCCGCCCCCAAGCGCGGCCTCCCGCGCTGGCTACGCGGCAACGACGCTATCATCTTCGCGGTGCTCCTCGTCGTGATCCTCGTCTCGATGATCTCGGTGAAGAACTTCGCGAGCACCCTCACCGTCGGCTTCCTGCTGATCCAGATCGTGCCGATCATTCTGATCGCCATGCCGATGGCCCTCGTCATCATCTCGGGCGAGATCGACCTCTCGGTCGCCAGCACGGCCGGCCTCACCAGTGCGGTGATGGGTGTGCTCTGGCGCGACAGCGGCTTGAACATCTGGATCGTCATCCTGCTCTGCCTCCTCGTCGGTGTCGCGGCGGGCGCCTTCAACGGGTTCCTCATCACCACGCTCGGCCTGCCGTCACTCGCCGTCACGATCGGAACGCTCGCGCTCTACCGCGGCCTCGCCCTCGTGGTGATCGGCGACGGCAAGGTCTCGAACTTCCCGACCGAGCTCACGGCTCTCTCCACGGCGAAGTTCGGCGCGACGGGCATCCCGGTCGTGATGGTGCTCGTGCTCGTCGTGATCGTCTTCTTCGGTGTGCTGCTGCACTTCACCCCCTTCGGCCGCGGGCTCTACGCGCTCGGCTTCAGCAAAGAAGCGGCGACCTTCGTGGGCATCCGCGTCGGCCACGCGAAGTTCTGGCTGTTCGTCGCCACCGGAGTCGTCTCCTCGCTCGTGGGCGTCTATTGGACGCTGAGATTCGCGAGCGCCGGCCCCGACAACGCCACCGGCATCGAACTGAGCGTCATCGCCGCCGTGCTGCTCGGTGGAGTCTCGATCTTCGGCGGCAAGGGCACGATCCCCGGCGTCGTCGGCGGCGTGCTGCTGATCGGAACACTCACCTACGCCCTCCGTCTCGCGAAGGTTCCCGAGACCACGCTCGTCATCGTCACAGGCGCCCTGCTCGTGATCTCCGTCGTCGGACCCAGCTTCACCGGCTGGGTGCGTGAGCGCATCCGGTTGTCCCGGGTTCGCCGAGAAGTCCAGAGGTTGTCCACCTCAGGTCAAACCAGCGCCTAACGCACCAGGCGTGCCCTAAGAAAGGAAGAACAATGGAGTTGTTTCACAAGTCCGGGAGCTCCGGCTCCCGCAACGGACGACGGATCGCATCCTTCGCAGCCATTGCCGCAACCCTCGCCCTCGTAGCGACCGGATGCGCGGCCACGTCTGACGACGCCTCATCGACCGACGGCGCCGGTGGCGACAGCCCCGGTTCGATCGTGTTCCTGCCCAAGCAGCTGAACAACCCGTACACCGACGTCGTTCTCGGCGGCGGCGACGCGGCATCCGAGGAAATCGGCTTCGAAGCCTCGACTCTCGGCCCGCTGGAGGCCAGCGCCAGCGCGCAGGTGCCCTTCATCGAGCAGGCCACGCAGGAGGGCGCGAACGTCATCGTGATCGCCGCCAACGACCCCGACGCCGTCGGCCCGTCGCTCCAGCAGGCCCGCGAGGCCGGCGCGAAGATCGTCGCGTTCGACTCCGACACGAACCCCGACTTCCGCGACGTGTTCGTGAGCCAGGTCGTGGCGAAGGATGTCGCGCTGGTTCAGCTCGAGATGCTCCACGAGCAGCTGGGCGACGCAGGCGGCGACATCGCCATCCTGTCGGCCACCGCGACTGCCACCAACCAGAACGAGTGGATCACGTTCATGGAAGAGGAGCTGGCGTCGAACCCCGACTACGCGAACCTCAAGCTCGTGACCACGGTCTACGGTGACGACGACGCCGACAAGTCCTTCAAGGAGGCCCAGGGCCTCATGCAGAGCTACCCCGACCTCAAGGGCATCATCTCGCCCACCACGGTCGGTATCGCTGCAGCGGCGAAGTACCTCTCGACGTCGGACTACAAGGGCAAGGTCGCACTGACCGGCCTCGGTCTCCCGAACGAGATGCGCGAGTTCGTCAAGGACGGCACCGTCACCGAGTTCGCTCTGTGGGACCCGGCGCAGCTCGGCTACGTCGCCGCCTACGCGGGCCAGGCGCTCGTCGACGGCACCATCACCGGCGCCGAGGGTGACACCTTCACCGCCGGCGACCTGGGCGAGAAGACCGTGGGAGCAGACGGCATCGTCGTCGTCGGCCCGCCCACCAAGTTCAACGCCGACAACATCGACGACTACGACTTCTAAGCCGTAACCGTCTCCGGCCGGCGTCGGGTGCATCATCCGGCGCCGGCCATCCTCTCTCCCGCACCCTCCCCCAGGAACAGTGATGAGCATCCTCACCCCCTTCTCCCGGCGCAAGACCCGGATCGGTCTCGTGGCCGGTGGTCTCGCGGCCTACTGGCCGCAGTTCCCCGAGCTGCTGCCTCAGCTGCAGGAGTCGTCGGCCTACGTGACGGGCCGGTTCAACGAGCTCGACGCCGAGGTCGTCGACGTCGGCTTCGTGTCGGATGCGCACGAGGCCACCGCCGCGGCCGAGAAGCTGCGGGTCGCCGACTGCGACCTCATCGTGATCTTCCTCACCACCTACCTCACCTCCTCGATGGTCTTGCCCATCGCCCAGAAGTCGCACACGCCGGTGCTCGTCATCGACCTGCAGCCGACCGAGGCGATGGATCACGCGAACTTCGACACCGGCAAGTGGCTCGCCTACTGCGGCCAGTGCCCGGTGCCCGAGGTCGCCAACGTCTTCAAGCGCGCGGGCATCCCGTTCCGCTCCGTCTCGGGCCACCTGAAGCAGGAATCGGCCTGGACCCGCATCAACCAGTGGGTGCACGCCGCCGGCGTGCGGGCCCGGCTCCGCACCGCCCGCCACGGCCTGATGGGGCACCTCTACCCGGGCATGCTGGATGTCTCGACCGACCTCACCCTCGTGCAGACCCAGTTCGGTTCGCACGTCGAGGTGCTCGAGTTCGACGACCTTCGCGTGCGCGTCGACGAAGTGACGGATGCGCAGGTGCGCGACCGGGTGGCCCTCGCCCGCGAGCTGTTCAGCATCGACGGGTCGGTGAACCAGGAGGACTTCGACTGGGGCGCCAAAGTGTCCGTCGCCCTCGACCGGCTGGTGACCGACTTCGACCTCGACACCGTCGCCTACTACCACCGCGGCCTGCAGGGCGAGCAGCACGAGCGCCTCGGCGCCGGGATGATCCTCGGCTCGTCAATCCTCACCGCCCGCGGCATCCCGATGGCCGGCGAATACGAACTGCGCACCTCGATCGCGATGCTCGCAGCGCAGGCCATCGGTTCCGGCGGGTCGTTCACCGAGATCCAGGCCATCAACTTCTTCGATGACGTGGTGGAGATGGGCCACGACGGCCCCGCCCACCTCGCTGTCTCGGCGCGCGATCCGCTCTTGCGCGGCCTCGGCGTCTATCACGGCAAGCGCGGTTGGGGTGTCTCGGTCGAGTTCGACGTGCAGCCCGGCCCAGTCACCACCTTCGGTCTCGGCCAGGACCGCGACGGCTCCTACGTGTTCATCACGTCCGAGGGCACCGTGGTGCCCGGCCCGCTGCTCGAGATCGGCAACACCACCTCGCGCGTCGACTTCGGCGGCGACCCGGGCGAGTGGGTCGACGAGTGGTCGCAGACCGGCATCGGCCACCACTGGGCGCTCTGCGTCGGCCACCGCGCCGCCGACATCAAGGCCGCTGCGGCTCTGCTCGGCATCGGCCACCGCCACGTCGACATGACGGCCAAACGCAGCTGGGAGATCTGATGGACTCGACCCGTGTGTGCTTCCAATTGCAGGTGAAACCCGAACTCATCCCGGAGTACACCCGCCGGCACGCGGCGATCTGGCCCGACATGGCCCAGGCGCTGAAAGACACCGGCTGGAACAACTACTCCCTGTTCCTGCGGCCCGACGGACTGCTGATCGGCTACTTCGAGACCCCGTCGCTCGAGGCCGCCCAGGCCGGGATGGCGGCGACCGAGGTGAACGCCCGGTGGCAGGCCGAGATGAGCGAGTTCTTCGTCGATCTCGACGGGGCTCCCGACACCGGTTTCTTCCAACTGACCGAGGTGTTCCACCTCGAGGACCAACTTCCCCGATAAACCGCTAATGTGAGTGGTGAAACGATTCACTGCTCGTCATGAGCCAGATCTACGAAAGAGAATTCCCATGGTGCAGTTCAGCGACATCGCGTCCGAGCTCGAGCGTCAGGCGATCGAGCTGCCCTCCTGGGCGTTCGGCAACTCGGGCACCCGCTTCAAGGTCTTCGGCACGCCGGGCACTCCCCGCACGCCGGAGGAGAAGATCGCGGATGCGGCCCAGGTCAACAAGTACTCCGGCCTCGCACCGAAGGTCGCCCTGCACATCCCGTGGGACAAGGTCGACGACTACTCGGCCCTGCGCTCCTACGCCAACGACCTCGGCGTCGACCTCGGAACGGTGAACTCCAACACCTTCCAAGACGAGGCGTACAAGTTCGGCTCGCTCACCTCCTCGGATGCGGCGACCCGCCAGAAGGCCATCGACCACCACCTCGAGTGCATCGAGATCATGCACCAGACGGGCTCGCACGACCTCAAGATCTGGCTCGCCGACGGCACGAACTACCCCGGTCAGGGCGACATCCGTTCGCGTCAGGATCTGCTGGCCGAGTCGCTGTCGACGATCTACGACGCGCTCGGTGAGTCGCAGCGTCTCGTGCTCGAGTACAAGTTCTTCGAGCCGGCGTTCTATCACACGGATGTCCCGGACTGGGGCACCTCCTACGCCCACGTCTCGGCGCTCGGTGATCGCGCCTTCGTGTGCCTCGACACCGGACACCATGCTCCCGGCACCAACATCGAGTTCATCGTGGCGCAGCTGCTGCGCCTCGGAAAGCTCGGCTCGTTCGACTTCAACTCGCGCTTCTACGCCGACGACGACCTGATCGTCGGCGCGGCCGACCCGTTCCAGCTGTTCCGCATCCTCTTCGAGGTGGTGCGCGGCGGCGGGTACGCGGTCGATTCGCCGGTGGCCTTCATGCTCGACCAGTGCCACAACATCGAAGAGAAGATCGTGGGTCAGCTGCGCTCGGTGCTCAATGTGCAGGAGATGACGGCGCGCGCGCTGCTCGTCGACCGTGCCGCACTGTTGGAGGCCCAGAACGCGAACGACGTGCTCGGCGCCAACGGCATCCTGATGGACGCCTTCTACACGGATGTGCGGCCGTCGCTGGCCGCCTGGCGTGAGTCGCGCGGTCTGCCGGCCGACCCGATCGCGGCCTTCAAGGCATCCGGCTACCAGGAGCAGATCGTGGCCGACCGCGTCGGCGGCGCCCAGGCGAGCTGGGGCGCGTAGCCGCCGCAGCGTCGCGCTCGCGCGCGCCGTGCACCGCGCACCGTGCACCGCAGGTTTGCGGCCCGGAACCCCTGGTGGTGGGTGTTCCGGGCCGCAATTCGTCTCCGTTGCCGCCACCTCCGCTCCCGGGCCCTCGCGAGTCGCCAAGACACGCCGCAACCGTCCTCCGCGTTGCGGCGTGTCTTGGCGATTCGAGCGCGCGGGGCCGCGAGGGAGGGGTGCCGTAGGGTCGAGGGGTGGCGGAGGAGCGGATGCGCGCGGGCGGCGGGGAGTCGGGTGCAGGCGCCGACGCATCCGTCGCGGCACGGCGGCGCACCGTGGGGGCCGCGACACAGCTCGGCACCGAGGTGAGCATCAATCTCGGGTCGGCGCTGGCCGGGCTCGTCATTCCCATCGTCGGTGCGCCTGTGGTGGTGGCCGCCCGGCAGCTCGTGATGGCTGCGGTGGTGCTGCCGTTCTATCGGCCGAAACGATCCGAGCTCACGTGGCGGCGGCTCTGGCCGGCGATCGCCCTCGGACTCGCGCTCGCCGTGATGAACCTCTCCTTCTACCAGGCGGTGCACCTGCTGGGTCTCGGCATAGCGGCGACGATCGAGTTCCTCGGGCCGCTCACCCTCGCACTCGTCACCTCCCGCCGCCTGCTCGACGTGATCTGCGCCGTGGCCGCGGGCGGGGGCGTGTTCCTGCTCACCGGATTCGATGGCACCATCGACGGCTGGGGCATCGCCCTCGCCCTCACGGCAGCCGCCGCGTGGGCCGCCTACATCGTGCTCACCCGGCGGGTCGCGACCCGGCTGCCGGGACTCGAGGGCTTGACGGTCGCGGGGATCGTGAGTCTGGTCATCCTGCTCCCCCTCGCCGCGGTCACCTTCGACGTGTCGGTCATCGACTGGCGGGTTCTGGCGCTGCTCGTCGGGGTGGGCATCCTCTCGTCGGCGCTGCCGTACAGTCTCGACACCTTCATCCTGCGGCGGATCACCCCGCGGCTCTACGCCATCATCACCGCCTTCGGTCCGGTGGTGGCGGCGGTCTTCGGCTGGCTCATCCTGAACGAGCAGTTCACCGTGCTCGAGGTGGTGGCCATCGGCATCGTCTGCGCCGCCGCCGGCACCGCCATCGCCACCCAGCGCGACAAGTCGGGTGCACCCAAATCCGACCTGGAGCACGTGGCCGAGATCACCCCCTGAGCAAAAGCACGAGACGAGCGTGAACGAGCTCTGACCAGAACGGTCACCACGGGAATGAAACCGTCTGGGCCTTTTCGACTACCCAGGGTGAGCGCGGCGCCGCGAAGCGACGGCACGCGAACATGTCCCGGAGCGCCGGGCAGGGACCGGCGCGACCCGAGGCGGCCGCGCGCAGCACGGCCCCCGAGGCAGAAGGTAGTGTGACGGGAAACGAGGGCAGCTGGGCCCTCCCAGACGACCCAGGGTGAGGCCGAGGCCGCGCGAGCGACTTAAGCCGAGCATGTCCCCCCGCGCCGCAGGGGCGGCGGCGCAGGTGCGGCGGCGCGGAAGGAGAACGCAGTGATCGGCGCAGAGCGACGCGAACGGCTGCTCGGCAGCCTGCAGCACGACGGCGTCATCCGGCTCGAGGAGTCCGCCGCCGACCTGGGCGTGTCGACCATGACCGTGCGCCGCGACCTCGAAGCCCTCGAACGCGAGGGCGTCGTGGTGCGCGTGCGCGGCGGGGCCGTGGCGACCGTGAAGGCGCGCTCCTTCGACGAGCGTCAAGGCGTCGACGATGCCGCCAAGACCGAGATCGCCCGCAAGGCGCTCGACCTGGTTCCCGCGAGCGGGGCGGTCGCGGTCGACGCGTCGTCGACATCCGGGCACCTGCTGGCGCAGCTGCGCACCGTCACCGACCTGGTGATCGCCACCAATTCGGCGCACAATCACGCCCGGGCCCGAGCCGTGCGCGGTTCGCGCGCCGTCCTCCTCGGCGGCGAGCTGGAGCCCCGCACCGACAGCTTCGTGGGACCGATCGCGTGCGCCGCCGCCGCGATGCTCAACTACGACCGCTTCTTCACCTCGGCCTCTGCCGCCGACCTCGAGCACGGCACCAGCGAGACGATCATCGAGGAGGCCCAGGTGAAGCGCGAACTCGTTCGGGCCTCGCGCGAGACGGTTCTGCTGATCAATTCGGCCAAGCTCGAGCGTCGGGCGACCGCGGTGGCCATCCCGTGGGAGCAGATCTCGATCGTGGTCACCGAACTCGACCCCACCGACCCCCGTCTCGACGCCCTGCGCCCCCTCGTCGAGCTCCGCTGACCGCGGACTTCTCCAACCCTGTGGCCGACCGCGCCCGCCTACGCCCGCGGTCGAGCGCCCGTTTGGAGAAGTCCGGGCCCAATCCGCTGCCCAGCGTTCACCCGTCGGTCGTTGACGTGCGGATGCCGCCCTGTTATGTTTTGTGAAGTTAACACAAGCTGACACCTCACGGAGCATCCATGACCTCCCCCGCTGCCGCCGCGCTCATCGCGCGCTCGAACCGCCTCGGTTCCGACCCGAAGAACACCAACTACGCCGGCGGCAACACCTCCGCCAAGGGCCTCGAGGTCGACCCGGTGACGGGCGAAGAGGTCGAGCTGATGTGGGTGAAGGGCTCCGGCGGCGACCTCGGCACCCTGAAGGAGTCGGGCCTCGCGGTGCTGCGCGTCGACCGCCTGCGCGCGCTCGTGAACGTCTACCCGGGCGTCGACCGCGAAGACGAGATGGTGGCCGCCTTCGACTACACGCTGTTCGGCAAGGGCGGCGCAGCCCCGAGCATCGACACCGCCATGCACGGCCTGGTGGATGCGGCGCACGTCGACCACCTGCACCCCGACTCCGGCATCGCCATCGCGACCGCGGCCGACGGCGAAGCCCTCACCACCACGATCTTCGGCGACAAGGTCGTCTGGGTGCCGTGGCGCCGCCCCGGCTTCCAGCTCGGCCTCGACATCGCCGAGATCAAGCGGAGCCACCCGGATGCGATCGGCTGCATCCTGGGCGGCCACGGCATCACCGCGTGGGGCGACACCAGCGACGAGGCCGAGGCCAACTCGCTGTGGATCATCCGCACCGCCGAGTCCTACATCGCGGAGAACGGCAAGGCCGACCCGTTCGGACCGGCCCTCGCGGGCTACGGCGCGCTCGACGAGGCCGAGCGGAAGGCGAAGGCCGCCGCGCTCGCCCCCACCATCCGCGGGCTCGCCTCCACCGACAAGGCTCAGGTGGGTTCGTTCACCGACGCCTCCGTCGTTCTGGACTTCCTGGCGAGCGCCGAGCACCCGCGACTCGCTGCCCTCGGCACGAGCTGCCCCGACCACTTCCTGCGCACCAAGGTGAAGCCGCTCGTGCTCGACCTCCCGGCCGACGCATCCGTCGAGGACTCGATCGCACGCCTCAAGGAGCTGCACGCCGAGTACCGCGCCGACTACGCCGCCTACTACGACCGCAACGCGACCCCCGACTCCCCCGCGATGCGCGGTGCCGATCCGGCGATCGTTCTGATCCCGGGCGTCGGCATGTTCTCCTACGGCGCCAACAAGCAGACCGCCCGGGTGGCAGGCGAGTTCTACATCAACGCCATCAACGTGATGCGGGGTGCCGAGTCGCTGAGCACCTACGCTCCGATCGACGAGGTCGAGAAGTTCCGCATCGAGTACTGGGCCCTCGAAGAGGCCAAGCTCGCCCGCCTGCCGAAGCCGAAGTCGCACGCCACCCGGGTGGCGCTCGTCACCGGCGCGGCATCCGGAATCGGCAAGGCCATCGCCACCCGCCTGGCCGCCGAGGGCGCATGCGTCGTCATCGCCGACCTCGACCTGTCGAAAGCTCAGGCGGCTGCGGCAGAGCTGGGCGGCACGGATGTCGCGATCGGGGTGCAGGCGAACGTGACCAGCGAGGCCGACATCACCGCGGGCATCCAGGCCGCCCTGCTGCAGTTCGGCGGGCTCGACCTCGTGGTGAACAACGCCGGCCTCTCCATCTCGAAGCCCCTGCTCGAGACCACCGAAGCCGACTGGGATCTGCAGCACGACGTGATGGCCAAGGGCTCGTTCCTCGTGTCGAAGGCCGCCGCCCGCGTGCTGATCGAGCAGGAGATGGGTGGCGACATCATCTACATCTCGTCGAAGAACTCTGTCTTCGCCGGCCCCAACAACATCGCCTACTCAGCCACGAAGGCCGACCAGGCTCACCAGGTTCGCCTGCTGGCCGCCGAGCTCGGCGAGTACGGCGTGAAGGTGAACGGCATCAACCCGGATGGAGTCGTGCGCGGCTCGGGCATCTTCGCCGGCGGCTGGGGCGCCAAGCGCGCCGCGGTCTATGGCGTGCCCGAGGAGGAGCTCGGCGCCTACTACGCCCAGCGCACGCTGCTGAAGCGCGAGGTGCTGCCCGAGAACGTGGCGAACGCCGTGGCCGTCCTCACCGGCGCCGACCTCACGCACACGACCGGACTCCACATCCCGGTCGACGCGGGCGTCGCGGCCGCCTTCCTCCGCTAGGCTCCGGGCATGACAGCAGCAGTCGCCGCCGTCGACCTCGGCGCCACCAGCGGGCGGGTCATGCTCGGCTACGTGGGGCACGACGAGTTGCGACTCGTTCCTGTCGCGCGGTTTCCGAACAACCCCGTGCGCATCGTCGACGGCCTGCACTGGAACATCCTCGACCTCTACCGCAACGTGATCGTGGGCCTCGGCTCGGCCCTCCGCGAGGAGCCGGATGTGCGCAGCATCGCGGTCGATTCCTGGGCCGTCGACTACGCGCTGATCCGCGACGGACGGATGCTCGGCAACCCCTACCACTACCGCGACGAGCGAACCGCGGCCGGAGTCGACGCCACCCACACGATCGTGGGCCCGGCGGAGCTCTACGCGGCCAACGGCCTGCAGTTCCTGCCGTTCAACACGCTCTACCAGCTGGCGGCCGAGCAGATCGCGGGCTCCCTTGTGCCGGCGCAGTCGATGCTGCTCATCCCCGACCTGATCGGTTACTGGCTCACGGGCGCCCAGCGAGCCGAGCAGACCAACGCCTCCACCACCGGCCTCCTCAACGTGCACACGGGCGAATGGGATGACGCGTTGATCGCGCGCCTCGGCCTCCCGCGTGGCATCTTCCCGGAGGTCGTCACGCCCGGCTCGACCGTCGGCACGCTGCTTCCCTCGGTCGCGGCCGAGATCGGGTCGGCTCGGGCGCTTCCGGTCAGTGCCGTCGGGTCGCACGACACCGCCTCCGCGGTCGTCGCCGTGCCGGCCACCGGCACCGATTTCGCTTACATCTCGAGCGGCACCTGGTCGCTCGTGGGAGTCGAGCTCGAGCATCCGGTGGTCTCCGAAGACAGCCGCGCCGCCAACTTCACCAATGAAGGCGGCGTCGACGGGCGCATCCGTTACCTGCAGAACGTCTCGGGGTTGTGGCTGCTCTCGGAGTCGGTGCGCACGTGGGAGCGGGGCGGCGAGCAGATCGACCTGCCGACCCTGATCTCCGCGGCCGCGGCCGTCACCACGCCGGTTCCGGTGTTCGACGCGGCCGACCCGCGCTTCGTCGCGCCCGGCGACATACCGTCGCGCATCGCATCGTGGTGCACCGAACACGGGGTCGCAGCGCCGCAGAGCCGTGCCGAATTCGTGCGCAGCATCCTCGAGAGCCTCGCGGATGCCTATGCTTCGTCGATCGAGACCGCGGCTTCGCTCTCGGGCAAGCGCATCTCGGTGATCCACGTCGTGGGCGGCGGATCGCAGAACGCGCTCCTCTGCCAGCTGACCGCCGACCGCACCGGTCGCCCGGTGCTCGCCGGGCCGGTCGAGGCGACCGCGGTGGGCAACGTGCTGGTGCAGGCACGCGCGCAGGGTCTGATCTCGGGCGACACCTCGCTCGAGGGCCTGCGCGCGATCGTGGCGAATACCTTCGCGCCCGTGCGCTACGAGCCCACCGCCCGCTGAGTTCGGCGCAATTCTGCAGAGGAGAAATGCCTGCTGTGAGTTATTCTCAGTAAATGGATCTCCGCTCTGCCTCGATGACCATCGCACGCGCCTGCCTCCCTAGTGCACCCTGGGAGCCGCAACGGGCCGAACACGGGGTGGGCACCCTGTACGCTCGCAGCGGTTTCGGCGATGTCACGATCGTCTGGGCGCGCTCACTGCTCGACGGCGCACTCATCGCGAGTCAGCGTTACGGGGTCGCGCGATCTGTCAGCGAAGACCTGGCCGTTCGCGTCGCCGAGATCCGCGGTGAACCGGAGAACGATGAGGACGACGGCCTCACCCGAGCCGAGGTTCTGCTGAAGGCTGAGGTGTGGGATGAGCTGTGGGCGCCCGTGTTCGACGCACTGGAGGAGGGGCTCGACGAACCTGCGGCCGAGGTCCTCGCGGATGCCTGGACTCTCGCCTACGAGGCGGGTGCAGAGATGCGAGCGCTGGTCGGCCGGCGCTCCAATGATCAGTCCGTGATCTCCAAAAGCCTCATCGAGATCGCTCGCCAATCGTGCGCGGCCTGGTTCCTCGACGGTGTCGTCGTGCTCGCGCCACACCCGAGGCAGCTTCTGCGCGACGACGGCGGACGCCCGCATGCGGCCGAGGGCCCGGCGATCGCCTGGGCCGACGGCTCTGAGATCGCGTTCTGGCACGGCGAGCATCTCTCTGCCGGACACCTGCAGGAGATCGGTTCCGCGATCAGCGGATCGGAATCCGACGACGACGTGCGGCGGCTCGTGATCGAACGCCTCGGCTGGGGATACTGGCTTGATCACACGGGCTCGCGTCCGATAGCGACGGCGGACGATGCCCGCCGCCCCGGCACCATGCTCGAGCTCCATGACCTGCCTGACGTCGGCGACGACGATCTCAGGGAAACGTCGCGCGCCCTCGTGTGGCGTGACCGCGGAACGATGGCCGCCGGCGTGCCTCACCTCTACGGCGAACTCGTCCCGGCGGAACACGGCGATCCGGTCGCTGCCGTGGCAGAGCTGTGGGGCTGGACGAAGGAGGAGTACGCCGACATCGGAGCAGCACGACACGGCGACCTTCAGGGCGCACTCGCGATCCTGCCGATCGCCGAGGAAAGCGGCGATGGGTCCGCTCTGACGGTGTGGTCCGATTTTTCGATTCCGAAGGTCACGAGCCGCGGCCGGCGGCATCTCCTGCTCTCCCGTGGCGAGGTCCTGTTCTGGGCTGGGCCTCCGATCACCTTCGAGGTGGGCACGATCAGAGTCGAACCTGGTGCCTCGGCGGAACTCCGGCATCCGCATTTTCCGCCTGTCGAACTCGGTCCGGGCACGTATCGACTCTCGCGCCGAAAGGAGTGGACCGGCGATTGGAGGGTGGCGTCCGGCGATCCCGGCTCCTACGCGAGCTGAACCGACCCGCGACCCACCATGAACCGCCATGTTCTGAGCGTTCAGGGCAAAATCTGGGGGGTCACGAAGAGGGGAGGCCGGTAGGGTGGCGGCGTGGGGGCTGAGGTGGGCGCGGACGGTTGGGCGGACGCGTGGCGCGACGCGCCGGTCGTGAGCCGCGGCATCCTGTTCCCGGCGGAGTCGGCGCCCAAGGTACGACTCGAGCGGTATCGGCCGAGCGCCGACCTCACGGCGTTCGTGCGCCACTACTGGATTCCGCGCTGGAGCCTTCCGCCCGGCGAAACGCACGAGGAAGTGCTGCTGCAGTACGCCACGTGCAACCTGGTGGTGGGCGACGATTACGCGGCGCTCTTCGGGCTCGCCCGCGGCGTCGGATCGCGCACCCTCGCGGGCACGGGTTGGGCGTTCGGCGTGATGCTGCAGCCGGGCGCCGCCCGCACCCTGCTCGATGCGAGGGGGGAAGTCCACGCGGGTGGCTCCGGCGACTCACGCGACACGGGCGACGCGACATCCGGCGACGCAGGTGGCTCCGGCAACCCTGCCGACGCAAGCGACAGCGGCAACCCGGCCTACGCGGGCGACACCGGCAACCCCGCCGAGGCGGGCGACAGCGGCGCCGCCACCCGAGGAGGTGGCCCGCGCGGCGCCCCCCGCTCGGTTGCCAGCCTGTCCGAGGCGCCCGAACCGCTCGCGACGCTGGTGACCGGCGGGGCGGAACTTGTGGCGCGCATCCGCTCACTCCGCGACGACGACACCGGCATGATCGCCGCCTTCGAGCACTGGTTGCGCGGCCTCCGCCTCGACGCCGGGCGCGGCGCCGTGATCAACGACGTGGTGCGCGCCGTCGAGACCGATCCCGAGCTGCGCACCGTCGAGGAGCTGGCCGGGCGATTCGGTCTCGGCGTGCGCAGTCTGCAGCGGCTGACCGCCGAGTTCGTGGGCATGAATCCGAAGTGGCTGCTGCAGCGGCAACGGCTGCAGGATGCGGCGGCACGCCTCCGCGACGAGCCGCGCGCCGGCGGAGCCTCGACACTGGCCGACCTGGCCGCCGAACTGGGCTACGCCGACCAGGCTCACTTCAGCCGCGACTTCGCTCAGGCGGTGGGGATGGCTCCCGGCGAGTACTCACGTCGGACACAGGCCGAATCCGGTCTGGACGTGCCACAATTGCGGAGCGAGGCGTAAGGGCAACACTGATCATTTCGGCACAGGCGCTAGAGAAGGTGCAGCAAGAACGAAGATGGGACGCGAACTGAACATCGTCAGTTACAACCTGCGCAAACATCACGCGAGTGGCGAACTCAGTGATCTGTCGCGGTTGTACGACGTCGACATCATGTGTCTGCAGGAGTGCGACACCGAAGACATCCCGGAGCGGATCGACCACCTCGTGCTCGCCGACTCCACGAAGACCAACCGGCTGGGGCTCGCCGTCTACTATCGCGAAGACCGCTTCGAGCTGCACGCCACCCGCGTCTTCGCGTTGCGCAAGTCGATGCACGACCGCGTGATGGCGCCGGCCCACGAGCGGTTGCTCGCGGCGAAGCTGTTCGACAAGGAGATCGGCAAGGAGATCCTGGTGGGCTCCTTCCACGCGGCGCCGCTGACGGCCTCCAACTCGCTTCGCCGCAAGCAGATCGCTGCCGCGCACCACGCGCTACGCGTGATGGGCCCGGGCCTGCCGACCGTCATGGTGGGCGACTACAACTACCCCTGGTTCCGCGCGAACCTCTCCGAGCGCATGGAGGAGTCGGGCTACCTGCTGTCGTTCAGCGACAAGCCGACCTACGCGCGCTACAAGTACTTCAAGGGCCACTTCGACTTCGTGACGAGCGCGCACACCCGCATCGACTCGATCGACACCCTCCCGCAGGGCGAGAGCGACCACCTGCCGATCCTGGTCGTGGCCGGCGTCGAAGACTGAGTTGTTGCGCGCTGCGCCGTGCTTCGCGCGGCGTAGCGCGGTCGCGCCGCCCCCTGTGCGGCGCTCCGGGACATGTTCCGGTGCGGTCGCTCGCGGCCGCGCCGTCACCCTGGGTCGAGTGGGAGCGCCCAGCGGCTTTCGCTCTCTAGCTCTAGCGATTGTCGTCGCGGCGGGAACCTGCGCCGTAGACGACGATGCCGGCGATCGGGATGAGCACGAAGAAGATCCACGACCAGCGGAAGCCGTCGGGGGTCAGGTAGCCGAACAAGAAGAACAGGGCGAGCGCCAGGAACGGCGAGAGCGACACGATGACCCGGCCCATCGAGCCGCCGAGGGGCTGCCGCCGGCCGCTGCCGCTGCGCACGCCGTTCGGGTCGTAGAGCTGCTCGCGGAACGCGGTGGGCGGCAGCAGGTCGGGGTCGGGAGCTGGCGCGGTGGCGGAGGCGGGGATGCTCTGCTCGACCGGATCGGGCAGGTCGGCGAAGAGCGGGGAGAGGTCGCCGCGCGTCACTGCGGTCTTGGCTGAGGCCGACCGCTCGGTGAACTCGTCGGCGGTGATGCGGCCGTCGGCGAGCGCGCGGGCCAGGGCCGCCACCGCCGTGTCGCGGTCGGCGTTGCTCAGGCGCTGGCTGGCCGTCGTGGGGTCGGTGTAGTCGCTCATGTGACAACCATGCCGTATCCACCGGGCTACGGGGAAGAGACCTCTGCTAGTGTGTGGTCTGACCATGTGGTCTGACCACACGGTCAACCCGATTCGACGACGCAGGAGGAGGCCCCGTGACCACCGAGCACGTGCCGCTGATCGCTCCGGTCGAGCCGGCCCGCGCCTGGGAGGTCGTTCTGCAGCGCATCGAAGGCGACCTGCTCTCCGGTGCCCTCAAGCCCGGCGACCACCTGCCACCCGAACGCACCCTCGCTGCCGAACTCGGCGTCGGCCGCTCCAGCGTGCGGGAGGCGATCCGCGTTCTCGAAGTGCTCGGCCTCATCCGCACGGCTTCGGGATCGGGTCCGCAGTCGGGAGCCATCATCATCGCGCGACCGACCGGCGGTATGTCGGCGCTCGTGCGACTCCAGGTCGCGGCCCACGGATTCGCGGTGCGCGACGTGGTGAAGACCCGGCTCGTGCTGGAGTCGGCCGTGGTCGGGGAGCTCGCCGAGGCATCCGACCCCGACCTCGACGCGGCACTCGAACTGCTCGACGCGATGGAACAGGATGCGCCCCTCACCCGCGACGAATACCTCACCCTCGACCAGGCCTTCCACCTCGCCCTCGCCGTCGCCTCCGGCAACGAGGTGATCGCGTCGATGATGGCGGGCCTGCGCGACTCGATCGAGAAGTACGTGCGCGTCGGCGCGTCGTTCCTTCCCTCGTGGAACGACACGGCCGCCCGCTTGAAGCTCGAGCACCGTGCCATCGTGGCCGCGATCCAGGCGCACGACTCCGAACTCGCTCGCACACGCATCCGCCAGCACATCGAGACCTACCACGCCGAGACCGACGTCTCGAGCGTGCACCCCCACTGACCACGACACCGACGACCGAAAACCGAAGAGGAACACCATGGTTCAGCGCCGCATCCCCAAGATCAAAGACCTCGCCCCGCTCATGCGGTTCAAGGCGCCCGAGCTCAACGCGAAGAAGCGCCGCCTCGACTCGGCGCTCACCATCGCCGACCTCCGCGCCATCGCCCAGCGCCGCACCCCGAAAGCCGCCTTCGACTACACCGAGGGCGCGGCCGAGGGTGAGATCAGCCTGCAGCGGGCTCGCCAGGCGTTCGAAGACATCCAGTTCAACCCGTCGATCCTCCGCGACGTGTCGACGGTGAACACCGGATGGGACGTGCTCGGCGCCCCCGTGTCGCTCCCGTTCGGCATCGCCCCGACCGGGTTCACGCGCATGATGCAGACCGAGGGCGAGATCGCCGGAGCGGGCGCGGCCGGTGCGGCCGGCATCCCGTTCGCCCTGTCGACCATGGGAACGACCGCGATCGAAGATGTCAAGGCGGCGAACCCGACCGGCCGCAACTGGTTCCAGCTGTACATGTGGAAAGACCGCCCGCGCTCGATGGCGCTGGTGGAACGCGCCGCTGCGGCCGGGTTCGACACGCTGCTCGTGACCGTCGACGTGCCCGTGGCCGGCGCGCGCCTGCGTGACAAGCGCAACGGCTTCTCGATTCCGCCGCAGCTGACCGCCGGCACCGTCGTGAACGCGATCCCACGCCCCGAGTGGTGGATCAACTTCCTCACCACCGAGCCCCTCGCCTTCGCCTCGCTCGACCGCTGGTCGGGCACCGTCGGCGAACTGCTCGACTCGATGTTCGACCCCACCGTCACCTTCGAAGACCTCGAGTGGATCAAGGCCCAGTGGCCCGGCAAGGTCGTCGTGAAAGGCGTGCAGAACATCGCCGACGCCCGTCGACTCGCCGATATGGGCGTCGATGGCATCACCCTCTCGAACCACGGCGGTCGTCAACTCGACCGAGCGCCCATCCCCTTCCACCTGCTGCCGGATGTCGCGCGCGAGCTCGGAAAGGACATGGAGATCCACCTCGACACGGGCATCATGTCGGGAGCCGACATCGTCGCCTCCGTCGCGCTCGGCGCTCGCTTCACGATGGTGGGGCGCGCCTACCTCTACGGCCTGATGGCCGGCGGCCGGCAGGGGGTCGACCGGATGATCGACATCCTCGGCACGCAGGTCGCGCGCACCATGCGCCTGCTCGGCGTGAACTCGCTCGAGGAGCTCAACCCTTCGCACGTGACGCAGCTCGAGCGGCTCATCCCGCGCGCGGTGGCGCCCGCCGTCGTGGCGGCCGCGGAGGCCGCGCCGGCTGCGGCAGCGGCCGCTCGTGCCCGTGCGCCTCGTGCCCGTGCGCCTCGGGCCGCAAGGGCGACGACCGCGGAGGCTCCGGCCAAGGCGCCCGCTGCGCCGGCTGCGGCCAAGAGCCGCGCGCGCAAGCCCGTCACCAAGGCCGAGGCAGCCACCGCCGCCGACGCGTAGCGAGGTCTCGGTCGTTTCGGGCGAACGTGCACGCAACCGAACCCGAATCGGGGCCCGGTCTGCCCCAGGTTCGCCCGAAACGACCGGCCCAGCCACTCCCGCCCGCCCCTTCTTCACGACGCGAGCGGCGGGCGGCGTCGTTTCGGGAGGACGTGCGTGCAACGAGCCCCGCATCTGGGCGTCGTTCGCCGCTCCTCCTCCCGAAACGCAGCGACTAGCGCGTGACCTCCGCCAGCAGCGGCGGATTCGCGCCCGCCCGGGACACCGTGATGGCGGCGCACCGCACCGCGAACGACCCGATCGTCGCGAGGCGCTCTGCGTCGAACGACGATCCGTCGCGGAGGGCGGCGGCCGGGATGTCGTCGTCGAGCATGCCGGCGAGCTGGAAGATCAGGGCGCTCATGAACGAGTCGCCGGCTCCGATCGTGTCGGCGACCTCGACCTGCCGCCCCGGGATCGCGAGCCGTTCGGCGCCCGCAGCCAGCACGGCGCCGTCACCACCTCGCGTCACGGCCACGAGGGCCGGTCCGAGGGCGAGGATGCGGTCGATCGCTTCGTCGATCGAGGCATCCGGATACAGCCACGCGGCGTCCTCGTCGCTCAACTTGAGCACGGTGGTGGCTCGAGCGAGGTGCTCGAAACGCTCGAGGGCGGCGGGATGGTCGGTCACGATCGTGGGTCGCATGTTGGGGTCGAAGGTGATGATCGGCGGGTCGTCGGATGTCGCGAGCTGCCGCACGAGCGTGAGCACCGAGGTGCCGCCCGGCTCGAGAAAGGCGGCGATCGAACCGACGTGCACGATCGCAGCCTCCGGTGGTCGGTCTGCCGGGAGCGACCAGCGGAGGTCGAAATCGTAGCGGGCCGATCCGTCGGGCTGCATGTGCGCCGTCGCCGACGACGTCTCGTCGTCGCGGAACGATGCCGGTGCGATGACGACGCCCGCCGACTCGAGATGTTCGACGATCGAGTCGCCGCGCGGGTCACGGCCGAGAGCGGTGAGGAGCGTCACCGGCAAGCCGAGCCGGGCGGCTCCGTAAGCGATGTTCATGGGCGAACCGCCCGGGTGCTCCACCCGGATCGGCGATCCATGGGCATCCGGAGCGTCGACCACGTCGACGAGCGACTCTCCGATGGCGAGCACGGTCGCGATCATGGGTGCTGCCTCTCTGCGGCCGGACGGAGTGGTCTCAGTTTAGGGCGGCGCCGCTGGCCGGCGTCGGCGCGCGCTCCTGGCGACGACCACACGACGCCGTAGCCTTGTGCAGTGCCCGATGACTCCTATGACCGCTATGGCTCCGACGTGCTCGCCGACTACAACCGGCGCGCCGCGCCCGTCGCCCTGCCGAAGGTCGAGGCCGAGTTCGACCTGGTGGTCGAGGAGGTCGCGAGCGACTTCTGCGGCAGCGTGACGCGGGTCGAGGGCCGCACCGTCGAGCTCGAAGACCGCAATGGCAAGCGCCGCGTGTTCCCTCTCGGTGCCGGGTTCCTGCTCGAGGGCCGGCCGGTGCAGCTCGTGCATCCGAAGACGGCGGCGACCCGCGCAGCCGAGGCCGGGCCGAGGCGCACCGCCTCGGGTTCGATCGCGGCACCACTCGAACGCGCCCGGGTCGCCCGGGCGAGCCGCATCTACGTCGAAGGTCGACACGACGCCGAGCTGGTCGAGAAGGTCTGGGGCGATGACCTCCGCAGCGAGGGCGTCGTGGTCGAATACCTCGAGGGCGTCGACGACCTCGACGCGGTCGTGCGCGATTTCGCTCCGACGCGTGAGCGCCGCATCGGCGTGCTCGTCGACCACCTCGTCACCGGGTCGAAGGAGAGCCGCATCGCGGAGGCCGTTTCGCGCGGCCCGTTCGGCGCCCACGTGGCCGTGGTGGGGCATCCGTTCGTCGACATCTGGCAGGCGGTGACCCCCGCGGCGATGGGCATCCGCGCGTGGCCGACCGTGCCGCGTTCGATCGAGTGGAAGCACGGCATCTGCGAGGCGTTCGGATGGCCGCACGACGACCAGGCCGACATCGCACGGGCCTGGAAGCGCATCCTGGCACGGGTCACTACGTACACCGACCTCGAGCCAGTGCTCCTCGGTCGCGTCGAGCAGCTCATCGACTTCGTGACCGAACCGGTCTAGCGGCCGCCCCACATCGCGAGTCGACGAGGAGGAAGGGGACGGACGGGGCTCAGTCGTCGCCGAGGAGGATGGCGGCGGCAGCGATCATCTCGAGCATCCGCTCCCGCATGTGGCCGATGTGCTTCTTCACCGCCGGCTCGATGCCGGCGTACTCGCGCGCCACCATCGCCTGGTAGAGCTCGTCGTACTCCTCGGCGCAGGAGAGCAGTCGCGACTGCATCGAGGCTGCCCGCAGCCAGAACCGCTGGATGCGCCGACGCGTCTCCCGCACCGTCTCGGCCACCAGCACGTTGCCCGAGAGGGTGTTCGCGTAGCGGTGGAACAGCTGGTCGGCGAGCGCCCAGCCCTGCCGGTCGTCGTTCGCGGCCGCCTTGTACATGTCGTCGACGTAGCCCTTGAGCTTCTTCGCCTCGTCGTCCGTGAGCGTGGTCGCGGCCTTGCGGCAGATGTAGGTGTCGAGCACCTCGAGCAGGTCGCAGGCGTCGTTGACCTCGGTGGCGGTCAGCTGCGAGACGGTGAAGCGCGCGTTGTCGGTGCGCTTGACCAGCCCCTCTTTCTCGAGACGCTGCAGCGCTTCGCGCACCGGCGTGCGGCTGATGCCGAGCTGGCTCGCGAGTCGGTTCTCCGACAACGGCGAACCCGACCTCAGCCGGAAACCCGTGATCTCAGCGAGCAACCACTCGTATGCGTCGTCGACGCGGGATCCCGCCTCGGAAGAAACGGCCATCATCACCTGCCCTCAGCATCCGATTCTAGTGCGCGCAACTGGGTGCCTGCCCCCGGCGTCGATTCGCCAAGACACGCCGCTACGGCGAGCGGGATTCCGACGGATTCTGGCGATTCGGCGCTGGCGGCGTCGCGCGGCGTCAGGCGGCTAGCAAGGAGGGGACGGCGGGGGCGGACGCGCGCGCATCCGGAGACGTAGCCGCGACGGCGCCCAGCTCGGTGCGCGACTGGATCGAGATGACAGGCGCGCGACCCGGCACGGCCGATCCGGTGTCGGCCGGGGCCGCGGCGGCCCCGAGCTCCCTGCTCACCGCGTCGAGCAGCTCGGCGAGCGAGAGGTCGAGCACCCGGCACACCGTCGCCAGAATCTCAGAGGACACCTCTTTGCGCCCTCGCTCGATCTCCGAGAGATAGGGCACCGAGACTCTGGAGCCGGCCGCGAGGTCGCGCAGAGTGAGTCGCCGTTCCAGGCGGATTCGCCGCAGAACGTGTCCGATCGCGTGGCGGAGGAGCATGAAGCCAGGGTACGTCGTGGGCCTCCCCAGCGCATCCGTTCCGCCCCGCGTGACGGCGGTGTCTGCTGACAGCAGAATCGGTCGGGCGCTTCGAGGGGGTCTGCCCTCGGCAGATCTGCCGACCGCAGAACCGGGCGACACGGATGCCCGGCGCGACGCATCCTGAACCGGAACGGCCGACGCGACCGCCGCGCCCACCGGGAAGGACCACCATGACCGACACCGCAAGCTCCACCGACCCCCAGGTCTTCCAGCGCCTCCTCGACGAGCGCATCGTTTTCCTCGGCAGCGAGGTGACCGACGTGGTGGCCAACGAGATCTGCGCCAAGCTCCTCCTGCTGAACGCGGTGGCGCCCGAGAGGGACATCTATCTCTACATCAACTCACCCGGCGGCTCCGTGACGTCGGGATTCGCGATCTACGACACCATGAACTTCGTGCAAGCGGATGTCGCGACCGTGGCTCTGGGATTCGCGGCGTCGATGGGACAGTTCCTGTTGTCGTCGGGCACCCCGGGCAAGCGGTACGCCCTGCCGAATGCGAGCGTGGTGATGCACCAGCCGCACGGCGGGTTCGGGGGATCGGCGGCCGACATCCAGACGCAGGCGAAGCAGATCCTCGCGTTCAAGCAGCGGATGGCTGAACTCACGAGCGCGCAGACCGGCCGCACCCTCGATCAGATCACCTCGGACGCCGACCGCGACCGCTGGTTCACGGCGGAGGAGTCGCAGGAATACGGGTTCGTCGACCACATCGTGACGTCGGCGCGCGGGCTCCGGAGCTAAGGCGCACCCGGTATCCCGTGCCCCTCAGAGCCAGCCGCCGTCGACCACCCAGTTCTGGGCCGTGCACATCGCGGAGTCGTCGGCGGCGAGCCACAGCACCATCCGCGCCACGTCGGCCGGCAGCACGCGATCGCTGAGGCACTGATTGCGGTCGATCTGAGCGTCGGCTTCCGGGGTCACCCAGTCGCGCAGCTGACGCTCGGTCATCACCCAGCCCGGGATGACGCAGTTCACGCGGATGCGGTCACCGCCGAGTTCGCGCGCCAGCGTGCGCGTCAACCCCTCGATGCCCGCCTTCGCCGTGATGTAGCCGACGAGGTCGACCAGATCGATGTGCGCGCTGATCGAGCCGAGGTTGATGATCGACCCGCCTCCCGCGGCTCGCATCACGGGCGCGAGCCGCCGGGCGGCGAAGAACTGGTGACGGAGGTTGACCGCCATCCGGTCGTTCCAGTAGTCGACGTCGAGCTCGTCGATCGAGTGCCTCTTGTCGTGGGCCGCGTTGTTCACGAGGATCGTCGCCGGTCCGAAGGTGTGCAGGATGTCGTCGATCGCCGACTCGAGACTTCCGACGTCGCGCACGTCGCACGGCAGGAAGAGAGCGGAAGGCCCGATCTCGGCGGCGAGCGCCTCCCCGTGCAACGCGTCGATGTCGACGAAGCCGACGCGGGCCCCTTGGGCGGCGAACTGTCGCACGAACTCGGCCCCGAGACCCGTCGCACCGCCGCTGACGACCACCGTCTTGTCGCGCAGGCTGGGGTAGGCGGCGTAGCTCACGGAACTCCTTGGATGGTGCTGGGGTCGATGATCGACCGACCCACCGCACCCGCCTTCAGGGCGGCGAACGCGTCGTCGATGCGGTCGAGCGGATACGTGTCGCCGATCAGGCGGTCCAGCGGCAGCTGCCCGGAGCGGTACAGCTCGAAGATGACGGGAAGGTCGAGCTGAGGGATCGACGAGCCGTACAGCGACCCGATCACCCTCTTCTGACGCTGCACGAGCTCGTTGATGGGCACGTCGACCGTCTGCCCGACCCGGCCGAGCCCCACCGCGACGGCCGTGCCGCCCGGCTTGAGCATCCTGAACGCCGAGTTCAGGGTCTCCGGCCGCCCGATCGCCTCGATGGCCCAGAGCACACCATCGGGAACGTGCGAGAGCACCTGCTCCACGATGTCGCCGTCGCGGACGTCGATCGTGATCGTCGCGCCGAGCTCGGCGGCGAGCTGCAACTTGGCCTCGTCGACGTCGATCACGATCAGCGGATTCGCGCCGGCCAGCTTCGCGCCCATCACGGCGGCAAGCCCCACGCCGCCGGCGCCCAGCACGACCAGGGGCTCGCCGAGACAGGCGCCGATCACGTTGCGCACCACGCCGAACCCGGTGATCACGGCGCACCCGGCGATCGCGGCCACGGCGGCGGGGATGTCGTCGGGCACCCGCACGACGCTCCGCTCGGGCACGACGACCCGCTCCGAGAAGCACGAGACACCCAGCAGGTGGTGCACGCGCTCCCCGTCGACGCTCATCCGGGTGGTGCCGTCGAGAAGGCCACCCGACCGCGCCTGCACAGGCCCGAACTCGCACATGATGGGCTTGCCCGCCACGCAGTTGGCGCAGCGACCGCAATTGGGGCGCCAGAGCAGGGCCACCCGGTCGCCCACCGCGATGTCACCGCTGACGCCCTCGCCCAGTTGCACCACCCGACCGGCACCCTCGTGGCCGGGAACGACCGGCAACGGGCACTGCAGGTCGCCCTGCAGGTAGTGCAGGTCGGAATGGCACACTCCGGCCGCTTCGATCTGCACCACGATCTCGCCGCGCCCGGGGGGATCGAGCTCGATCTGTTCGACCTGCAGAGCTCCCCCGAATTCCCGCAGCACCGCGGCGTTCACCGTGGCCATCAGTGCGACTCGCGCATCACGGCCGGGCCCGATGCGCCGACGAGGAAGTCGAGATCGGCTCCGGAGTCGGCCTGCTGCACGTGATCGATGTACAGCTGCGACCATCCCCGCTCGGCCTTGCCGTAGGCCTCGGTCAGCGAGGCGGGCGGCACGCGGGTCGCCAGTTCCGCATCCGACACGAGGAGCGTGAGGGTGCGCGCCTCGACATCGAGGTCGATCAGGTCGCCGTCCTGCACGAGGGCGAGGAGTCCTCCCGCCGCTGCCTCCGGCGTGACGTGCAGCACCACGGTGCCATAGGCCGTTCCGCTCATCCGCCCGTCGCAGACCCGCACCATGTCGCGCACGCCCTTGTCGAGCACGCGCTTCGGCATCGGCATGTTCGCGACCTCGGGCATGCCCGGGTAGCCGCGTGGGCCGCATCCGCGCAGCACCAGAACCGAGTTCTCGTCGACGTCGAGGGCCGGGTCGTCGATGCGGGCGTGCATGTCCTCGACGGAGTCGAACACGACTGCCGGACCGCGATGGCGCAGCAGGGCGGGAGTGGCCGCAGCCGGCTTGATGATGGCTCCGGATGACGCCAGGTTCCCTCGGAGCACCGCGATCCCGGCGCCGCGTTGCAGCGGGTCGTCGGCGGTGCGGATGACGTCTCGATTCCATACCTCGTGCCCGTCGAGCTCGTCGACCAGCGGTCGCCCGGCCACCGTGACGGCGGTGGGATCGAGCAGGTCGCGCACCTCGCCGAGCGCGGCGAGGAACCCGCCCGCGTTGAACAGGTCTTCCATGAGGTGCTCGCCCGCGGGTTGCAGGTTCACGAGTAGCGGCACATCGGCGCCGATCCGGTCGAAGTCGTCGAGCTCGAGTTCGACGCCGACCCGCCCGGCGATGGCCAGAAGGTGCACGACCGCATTGGTCGAGCCGCCGATCGCCGCGAGAGCGATGATCGCATTGTGGAAGGCCGCCTTCGTCATCACCGACGCGGGCGTCACGCCCTCTTCGGCCAGTCGGACGGCCTGCCGACCGGTGGCGTGCGCGAATTCCAGCAGGCGGCTGTCGGATGCGGGGATGCCCGCGATGCCGGGAAGCGTCATCCCGAGGGCTTCCGCCACGCACGCCATCGTCGACGCGGTGCCCATCGTGTTGCAGTGGCCGCGGCTCCGGATCATCGACGATTCCGACTTCACGAAGTACTCGGGGTCGAGTTTCCCGGCGCGCACCTCCTCGCTGAGCTTCCAGACATCCGTTCCGCATCCGAGCGGCCGGCCGCGGAACGACCCGTTGAGCATGGGCCCACCCGGCACCACGATCGCGGGGATGCCCACCGAGGCCGCCGCCATCAGCAGCGCCGGGATGGTCTTGTCGCATCCGCCCAGCAGCACGAGTCCGTCGATCGGGTTCGCCCGGAACATCTCCTCAGCGGCCATTGCCGCCATGTTGCGCCAGAGCATGGCCGTGGTGCGTACGGTCGTCTCGCCGAGCGAGATCACCGGAAGGTTGTAGGGGATGCCGCCGGCCTCGTAGATGCCGTTCTTGACGCTCTGCGCCACCTCGTCGAGATGGGTGTTGCAGGGCGAGAGGTCGGATGCCGTGTTCGCGATGGCGATGTTCGGTCGGCCGTCGAAGGCGTGATCCGGAACACCCCGGCGCATCCAGGCCCGGTGCAGGTAGGCGTTGCGGTCGTCGCCGCCGTACCAGGCAGAGCTCCTCATCGCTTCTCCCGAACGGGAAGATGCGTCATTCGTCGTGGACTCACTGTCGTTGTGATTCTGCATGCTCTCGATCCTTACGGAACAATCAGTCGGCCGTCGACACGGTGGGGAATTCGGGTCAGCGCGTCGTCGCGCAGATCGGCGGGCAGCGCGTACTCCGGAGCGTTCTGAAAGGCGACCGGGCGAAGGAACCGCCGGATGGCCGACGCCCCCACCGAGGTGTGCTGCGAGGTGGTGGCGGGCCAGGGTCCGCCGTGGTGCTGCCCCCAGGTCACGGCGACCCCGGTGGGCCAGCCGTCGAACAGCACGCGCCCGGCGCGCTCCGCGAGGATGTCGACCAGGCCCTCGACCTCGTCGCGCTCGTGCTCCTCGGCATGCACCGTGGCGGTGAGCGAGCCGTCGATCAGAGCGAGGGCGGCGTGCACTTCGTCGAGCGACCGGTACTCCACGAGGAGGGTGAGCGGGCCGAAGCATTCTTCGAGCAGGGCGTCACTGTTGCGGATGACGTTCGCGACCGTCGTGTGCAGCACCGCAGCGGTGACGCCGTCGACGCCGCGGCTCACCGACCCGGCCACGACCTGCACGTCGCCGGCAGCGCGCAGACGATCGGTGCCGGGGAGGAAGGCGTCGGTGATGCGTTCGGTCAGGAGGGCGAAAGCCGGCCGACGCTCGACCGCCCGCCGAAGGGCATCCCTCGACGCGAATCCGGCGGGTACGAACACGATGCCCGGCTTCGTGCAGAACTGTCCGGCACCGAGCGTGAACGAGTCGACGAGCCCGTCGGCGATGGCGTCTCCACGAGCCTCGACCGCGCCGGGTGTCACGACGACCGGGTTGACGCTCCCGAGTTCACCGAAGAACGGGATGGGGTCGGGGCGTTCGGCGATGGCGGCGAGCAGGCCCCGTCCGCCGGCCAGCGAGCCCGTGAAGGCGACGGCACGGATGGCAGCGGCACGGGCGAGCCGCAACCCGGTCTCGCGGCCCTCCACGAGGGCGAACGTGCCGGCTGGGGCTCCGGCCGCGGCGAGCGCCTCCCGAACCAGACGTGCGGTCTCCCGCGAGAGTTCCGGATGCCCGGAGTGCGCTTTGACCACCACCGGGCACCCTGCGGCGAGCGCGGATGCGGTGTCACCGCCGGCCACCGAGAAGGCGAACGGGAAGTTGGATGCCGCGAACACGGCGACCGGCCCGATCGGCCGGAGGAGCCGCCGGATCTCGGGCCGCGGGGGCGCGGCGGCAGGATCTGCGGTGTCGACGACGGCTTCGAGGTAGGAGCCCTCCTCGACCACCTCCGCGAACATCCGCAGCTGCCCGGTGGTGCGCAGCACTTCGCCGCCGAGGCGGGCTTCGCCCGGACGGGTCTCGCGATCGGCGATCGCCACCAGACCGTCCCGCTCCGCCTCCAACCGGTCGGCGATGCCGCGCAGCCAGCCCGCGCGCTCGGTGCGGGAGGAAACCTGAACGGCTCGGGCGGTCTCGGCGAGGTCGTCGAGCACGGCGTCATCCGTTCGAGCGGGCATGCGCATCCTCCCCGATCGTCACGGTGACGGCATCCGTGCCGCCCGGCGCGAGGTGGAGTTCACCCGAGCCCGCGTCGGTCGACACGAGGTAGGAACCCGCGAAGCCGCGCACCTCGATCGAACCGTCGTCACTGCTCTCGGTCGAAGTGGGCGCCTGCCACCATTCGCCGCGCACGAGTCCGTGCAGGGCATCGAACGCGGGCTTGCGCGAGCCGTCGCCGCGGAGGATACCCGACGGGGCCCCGAGCCAGGCGCCCTCGTCGGTGATCCCCCAGTAGGTGAGCGATTCGACCTGCGGATGCGCGACCACGTTGCGGTAGTGCCGCACGATCTCCTCGGCCTGCCGCGCTTCGCCTTCGTCGGTCGAGGGCCAGGAGTCGACCACGTAGTCGTTGAGGTCGACGATCTCCTTCGGCATCAGGTCTCCGGAGAGCAGGGTGGTCTCGGTCAGCTGCAGCGGAAGGCCGAAGCGCGCGAACCGCCCGATCTTCTCGGAGATGTCGTCTTCGCCCCGGTAGCCCTGGTGCATGTGGGTCTGAAGACCCAGCGCGTCGATGCGGATTCCGGCGTCGAGGCATTCCTCGATGAGGCGCTCGTAGTCGGCCGAGAGGTCGAAGTCGTTGAGCACGAAGCGCGCGCCCGGGTTCGCCTCACGGGCGACCTCGAAGGCCATCGCCACCATGCCGACGCGGCCCTTCTTCCGCGCCAGCCGTGTCACCGCGTTCTCCTCCGCCGTGAAGACCGGCAGGATCACGGCTTCGTTGATGGCGTCCCACAGGTCGATGACCCCCGAGAAATCGGTCACCAGGCTCGCGATGTGGTCGCGGATGGCGGCCTCGACGGCGGCATCGTCGAGCTCGACGAGCCACTCCGGCGTGAGCGTGTGCCAGAGCAGCGGATGCCCCTTGACCGTCACGCCCTGCGCACCGAACCACTCAGCGGTCTTGTGCAGTCGAGCCGTCTCCGGGTGACCCCGCTCGGGCTCGAATCCTCGCCAGTAGAACGGCAGGGTCGCCAGGTTGAACAGCTCGAGCCACTCCGACGCGAGCGCTTCAGGGCTCTGCGTCAGCGATCCCCCGAAGAACTCGAGGGCCCGCCCGCTCTGCCCATCCGGCGGTCCGCCGATCCACTCCACGAAATCGAACCCGATGTTGCCGAAACCGAAGTCGTGCCGCAGCTGCTCCACCACGACCGGTCGGCGCTCGAGCGGGCGGCCGTCGCGGTCGGTCAGAGCGACCCGGGCGCTGAGGGTTCGACCCGTCGGGTCGTCCACGGTCATCGCACGCCTCGTGCGCCCGGGTACCAGTCGTCGAGGGTGTTCTCGGTGATCGCGATGAACACGTCGTCGGGGCGCACGCCTTCCGCCTCCATCCGGCGCGCGATGGCCTCGAACGCCTTGACCTTGGTGGCCGCGTCGTACATCTTCACCATCAGGATGCGGATGTACACGACATCGCGCCGGTCACCCCCGAGGTAGTGCGGGTCGGCGACGATGTGGTCGGCCGGCAGCGGGTGGATGACCTGGAAGCGGTCTTCGACATCCATGCCGAGACCCTCGACGAGCCCGGCGTTGACGGCCTCGGCGTAGGCGTGGCGCTTCTCGACGGGAACGGTGTCGGCGACTTCGATCGTGATGAGCGGCATCAGGCCCATACCTCCTTGTTGGTGCGCACGTCGGCGCGATTGCGGGCGGACTCCTCGATGGCGAGTCCGAGTAGATGGTCTTGGCAGGCATCCGCGAGCGGATAGGGCTCAGGGCCCTCGGAGCGGGCCCAGCGACCGACCTCTTCGAGGAACGACGCCACGGCGATGTCGTCTTCGGACAACCGGGTTCCGATCCACGGGTTCTGGTAGACGATCCGCCCCTCGAACGACGCCGAGACGACCTCGTTGCCCTCGAGGTTCATGTCGATACCGGTGCGACGGTAGGAGATGGGCGAGATGACGACGCCCTCGTCGGTGAGTCGCGTCACCGTGTCGTCCACGATCTCTCCGAGAGACCCGCGGATGACGATGCGGCGGGCGAGCAGCGGGTTCCACCACTGGTTGTCGACGAAGTCGTAGAGTCCCATCCGCCCGTCGCCGAAGTCGAGCGTGGCGACGGTGGTGGTGCGCGGCACGGGTGACGGATCGGGCGCCCACCCGTCGAACGTGAGCGGATCGGACTGCGGAGCCGTGAAGGTGCGCGCGTTGACGACGGTCTCGTCGAATCCTGCACCCAGGAACGAACGCATGATCGAGGTCGCGTGATAGAGGTGGGTCGAGGCGACCTCGACCGCGGTCGGGGTTCCGATCGCGCCCGATCGCACCACGGCGAGCCGGGCTGCGTGGCCCGGCATCAGCATGTACTGCTCAGCGACCTGCACCCGGCCGGATGCGCCCACCGCGTTCCACAGATCGCGGAGCCCTTCGGCGGTCGGGGCCGGCGGAGTCTCGGCGAGAACGTGCGCGCCGCGCTCGACGAGCTCCGTCACGACGCCCGGCATCGACGGCCACGACACCGCCGCGATCACGAACTCCGGCTGGGGCGCGAGCACCTCGTCGATCGTGCGCGCCACGGGCACGCCCCAGGCCTCGGCCACACGCAGGGCGGCGGCATCCGATCGGGCCAGCACCGCCACCACCTCGAGCCGCTCGGGGGCGGCCCGCGCCATGCGCAGGAAGAAATCGGACCGCCAACCTGTTCCGACGATCGCGAATTTCAGGGGATTAGACACGCAGTGCACCTTTCGTTGTTGCGGGAAGTAGCGGAAGCGGTTGTGCCGCTCACACCTGGCTCATACCGCCGTCGACCACCAGTTCGGCGCCGGCGACGAAGCTCGATTCATGGCCGGCGAGGAAGAGCACGGCGGCGGCGACCTCCTCGGGGCGACCGATCCGCCCGACCGGCACCATCTCGGCGACGGCCTGTTCGACCGCCGCCGATCCGCCGGTGAACTGGTCGAAGCCGGCGGTGGCGATGGGCCCGGGGCTGACCGCGTTGGCACGGATGCCGCGGGTGCGGAGTTCTGACGTCACCGTGCGGGCGAGCGAGCGCACGGCCGCCTTCGTGGCGTTGTAGACAGCGTGCCCGGGGCCGCCGTTCAGCCCCGCGATCGACGACACGAGCACGATGCGGGCGCCGTCGTTCAGCTGCGGAATGAGTTTCTGCAGGGTGAAGACCGTGCCGCGGAAGTTCAGGTCGGCCACGTGATCGAACAGCTCCGGGGTGAGATCGCTGATGGGCGTCGCATCCGTGTCGCGGCCGGCGTTGGCCACGAGGATGTCGACCGGCCGGCCGCCCTCGGAGACGAGCGCGGCGAGACGATCGAGATCGGCGAGCGAGCTCGAGTCGGCCACGACGACCTGGGCGCGGTCGCCCAGCGCCTGCCGCGCGGCCTCCGCCCGCCCGGCGTCGACCCCGGTGAGGATCACCTCCGCGCCCTCGGCGAGGAACGCCTCCACGACGGCGCGTCCGATGCCCGAGGTGCCCGCGGTGACGACCGCGAGCTGGCCATTCAGACGGCCGCCGACGGGTGCCGCGGTCACTTCAGGGCCCCGGCCGAAAGGCCGCGTTCGAACGAGCGCTGCAGCAGCAGGTAGGCGACGATGACGGGCACCGCAGTGATCACGGCTGCCGCGAGCACGCCCGTCTGGTCGTTCGTGTACTGGCTCGTGAAGAACGACGGCAGCAGCGTCACCACCTGCTTGCTCGGATCGTTGAGCATCAGCATGGGCAGCAGATAGGCGTTCCAGGCGTTCAGCAGGGTGAGCACCACGATCGCTCCGGCGATGGGGCGGGTCAGTGGCAGCACGATGTGCCAGAACACGCGGAAGGTGCCGGCACCGTCGACCCGGCCGGCATCCATCAGCTCCGTGGGAATCCCCTCGAAGAACCCCCGGGCGAGCAGGATCGTGAACGGCACCTGCAGCGCGGCCAGGGGGAGGATCACCGCGATGAGCTCGTTGTAGATGTCGAACGTCGACGCGGTGACGAACAACGGGGTGAGGAGCACGGCTTCGGGCATGGCGAGCGCGGCGAGGATGATCCAGAACCAGATCTCCTTGCCCCGGATGCGCAGCTTGGCGAAGCCGAAGGCGCCGAGCATCGTGACGACGTAGACGATCAGGATGGTCGCGCCGGCCACGATGGCGCTGTTCATGAAGTAGGTGGGCACGACTCCGGTGGCGAACACCTTGGCGTAGTTGCCCCAGCCCTGGCCGGCGAACGACCCCTGCACCATGGCGACGAGGGCGGCCAGGAACGGCAGTGCGATCACGGTGGCGAGCAGTTGCACGCCGACCCGGGAGAACCGGGAGCGAAGTTCGAACATCGGTCAGGACTCCTTCTGGCCGCGACGGGCGCGCAGGAGCACGCCACCGCCGATGGCGATCACGAGCAGGGCGACCGAGATGGCGGCGGCATAGCCGAAGTGCTTCTCCTGCACCATTGTCTGGTAGATGTAGGTGCCCAAGAATTCGGTGGCGTGGTTGGGCCCCGCCTTGGTCACGAGATAGGGCACGTCGAAGGTCTTGAGGGCGCCGATCACCCCGAGGGTGGCGAGCGCGATGGTGGTGCCGGCGCAGAGCGGCCAGATGATCGAACGGAGTGTGCGTAGATTGCTCGCGCCGTCGACGCGCGCCGCCTCGAGCACCTGCGGATCGATCTGGCTCATCGCCGCGTAGAAGAGGATGAAGGTCAAACCGGTCCACTGCCAGATCGTGACGGCCATCACCACGGGCATCGCGGTCGCGCCATCCGCGAGCCACGGTCGGGCCAGGTCGCCGAGCCCGACGTGCTCGAGCACCCAGTTGAACTGGCCGTTCGCGTCGAAGATGGAGCGGAACACCGGGGCCATGGTCGCCGGGGCGAGCACGGTCGGCACGAAGATGATGACCTTGTAGATGGGTGCCAGGCGGATCTTCGAATGGAGGAGGGCGGCGAAGGTGAAGCCGATGGCGGTCTGGATCGTGAAGGTCACGATGAAGAACACCACCGTGTGCCAGATCGCCGTCCAGAAGACCGGGTCCTGCACCATCTGCGTGTAGTTGTCCCAGCCGACGAACTCCGACGGGCTCAGAACGAAGCCGTTCCATTCGAGGGTCGAGACGTAGCCGGTGAATCCGATCGAGAAGTAGATCATCCCGATGACGAGGGCGAGGGCGGGGAGGATCCAGAGCATCCCGATGCCCAGTCCTCGCCGAGGACGACGGCGGCGGCGCGGTGGCTCGCCGGTCGTCGTGGGTCTCGCCGACAGCGAGACCTCTGCCGTAGCAGTGTTCATGAGAGCTCCATTGATCTGGCGCGATTCGGGGAGGGCACGGCGGGGAGGGCGGGGTACGCCCGCCCCGCCGTGCGGGAAGGCCTAGCCGGCGTCGACGACCGCCTGCAGGTTCTTCAGCGCCTCGTCAGGGGTGACGTCGCCGGTGGCGACCCCGATGAGGGCATCGCGGAACGCGGTGTTGAGGTCGGCGCTCACGCTCGCGAAGCGCGGCTGGGTCGACGCGCTCGCGATCTCGGTGAGTTCCTTGAGCGAGTCGAGCTGTGCGTCGGCGTTCACCAGATCGATCTGATCCCACTGCGGCTGGATGCCCTTCAGCGACGGGATGTTGTTCAGCGTGTTCGCGACGGCCTGCTGGCCCGCGTCCGACGTGGCCAGCCAGGTCGCGAACGTCGTCGCGGCCGCCTGCTGGTCGGACTTCGCGCTGACCGCGAGACCGTAGTCGGCATCGCCGAACATGTTGCCCACGTTGCCGGTGTTCGCAACATCGGGGAACTGGATCGGGATCATCGTGAACGGCTCCGGGTTGCTCACACCGGCGGCCTCCATCGCGGCGATCATGATGTCTTTCACCGTGTACTGGGTGTACCAGGTGCCCATCATGACCATCGCGTACCGGCCCGACATGAACTCGTTGTTCGCATCCGGGTACTGCTGCAGGCCGACGGCGCCTTCCTGCATGATCCCGTCGTCGAAGAGCTGCTTCCAGATCTCCATGCCCTCGAGGAACACGGGATCGGTGAAGCTCATCTTGCCCTCGGTCGCCTTGACGTAGGCGCCCGGCTCGACGTTCTCCATGATGGCCTCGAAGGTGTCCATGTCGAAGGCCCATTGGCCGGCGCCCTGCACGAAGCAGCCTTGGCCGGCGGCGGTGAGCGCGTCGCACACCGACTTCCACTCGTCCAGGTTCGTCGGAGGGGTCAGGCCGTTCTTGTCGAAGATGTCCTTGTTGATCCAGACGCTGCCGGAGTAGACGGCACCGGCGGAGAGACCGACGACCTTGTCGCCGACCATGAGTCCGTCGACGCCGGAGGTGGCGAGCTTCGTCTGCCAGTCGGCGCCGAGAGCGCCTTCCACCGCGGGAGCGAGATCGATGGCGCCGGCCTGGAAGGTGTCGACACCACCGTTGGCGGAACCGGGGGCGACGTTGAAGACGTCGGGGCCTTCGCTCGAGGTGATCGCCGGGCCGAGCACGGAGTCGTAGGTGTCGATGGGCTTCGAGACGAATTCGACCTTGATGTCGGGGTATTCCTCGTTGAACGCGGCGATGAGCTTGTCGGCGTTCGTCTTGTCGGGCGTCCAGCCCCACCAGGTGATGTCGCCCTTGGATGCGGAACTCGCGTCGGCTGGAGCCGCGCCTCCGCCTGAGCAGGCGGCGAGCGCCATGAGGGTGGCACCGGCGAGCAGAACTCCACCGGCACGGCGCCATCGGGACCACTGTGTTGACATTGATTTCCTCCTAGTAGGACCCCGCGTCTCTGCGGGGATCTACGAGCTGCGGGAGAGCCGCGCTCGTGTGCTGCTGGTGCACCAGGAATCAACTTGCGTTGCAAGCATCTTCGCTCTTGTTACGCAACTTGCGTTGCATGTTGCGCGCTTGTTATACTAGGTTCCGTCGAGTGCAGGTGTCAACAGTGCAGATGCCGACGGGATTTCGAGGGATGAGATGGCTGGGGCAGCGAAGCGAGCGGCGGAGCGCACGACGACGCTCGCCGAGATCGCTGCGGCCGCGGGAGTGTCGGTTCCCACCGTCTCGCGGGTACTCAACGGCAAGCGCGGAATCTCGGAGAGCAAGCGCACCGCGATCGAGAAGCTCCTCGACGAGCGCGGCTACGAGCGGCGCAAATCGCGGCGTGAGATGGCGCTGATCGATTTCGTCATCTCCAGTCTCGACACCCAATGGGCCACCGAACTGCTCCGCGGCGCGCAAGCCGAAGCAGCACGTGAGGGTGCCGACCTCGTGATCACGGTCACCGACGGGCATCCAGCCGGAACACCCGACTGGATCGAGCGTCTGACCGCCCGCGGCACCGATGGCGTGGTGCTGGTGGTGTCCGAGCTCGCCGATGGCGCGCGCGACGAACTGTCGCGACTGCAGGTTCCGGTGGTGCTCATCGACCCGGTCGGTACCGACACGGAGTCCTACGTCACCGTGGCCGCCACCGACTGGGCGGGCGGACGAGACGCGACCGAACACCTCCTGGGCCTTGGCCACACCCGCATCGGCTTCATCACCGGTCCATTGGTGCTGGAGTGCCACCAAGATCGGCTCGACGGCTACTTCTCGGCGCTGGGCCGCGCGCGGGTGGCGACCGACAGCACGCTGGTCCGCGAGGGCAACTCACTCACGCCGGGTGGGCAGAAATTCGGCGGCGAATTGCTCGACCTGCCGGATCGCCCGACGGCGATCATCAGCGGCTCCGACGAGCAGGCCTACGGCGTCTACCTCGCCGCTCGGGAACGCGGCATCCGCATTCCCGAAGACCTCTCCATCGTGGGCTTCGACGATGTCGACCTGTGCCAGTGGGTGACACCTCAGCTCACGACGGTGCGGCAACCGCTCGCCGGAATGGCCGCCGAGGCGACACGCCTGCTCCTCACCCTGTCGCGGGGGGATGCCATCGCGAACCCGCGCGTGCAACTCGCCTCAGAACTGGTCGTGCGCGACTCGACGTCCGCGCCGGGGGCGGCTCAGCGCAACGCGCGCAGCACCTCGGCGAGCTGATCGACGGCCCAGTCGAGATCTTCGGGCTCGACCACGATCGGCGGAGCGAGGCGGATGGTCGATCCGTGCGTGTCCTTGGCCAGCACGCCCCTTTCCATCAGCAGTTCGCAGACCTCTCGGCCCGTCGCCAGAGCGGGATCGACGTCGATGCCGGCCCAGAGTCCGGCGCCGCGCACCGTGATCACGCCGTGCCCGATCAGTTCGCGCAAGCGCGACTGCAGAAGGGCGCCGAGGCGGGCCGCGCGTTCCTGGTAGTAGCCGGTCGCGAGCATCCGCACCACCTCGAGGCCGACGGCGGCGGCGAGAGGATTGCCTCCGAAGGTCGAGCCGTGTTCGCCCGGCCGCAGAACCCCGAGCACGTCGCGGTTCGCGACGACCGCCGACACCGGCACGATGCCCCCGCCGAGCGCTTTGCCGAGCAGGTAGACATCCGGAACCACACCCACCAGATCGCAGGCGAAGGTGGCGCCGGTGCGCCCGAGGCCTGACTGGATCTCGTCGGCGATGAAGAGCACGTTCTGGGCGGTGCAGATCTCACGCACGCGTGGCAAGTAGTCGGCGGGAGGCACGATGATGCCGGCCTCGCCCTGGATCGGTTCGAGCAGCACCGCGACCGTGTTCGGGTTCTCGGAGACGGCGTGGGCCAGAGCATCCGCATCACCGTAGGGAACGCGCACGAAGCCGGGCGTGTACGGCCCGAAGTCGTCGCGGGCCACCGGGTCGTCGGAGAAGCTGATGATCGTGGTGGTGCGGCCGTGGAAGTTGCCGTCGGCCACGATGATCGTGGCGCGGTCGTGCTCGACGCCCTTCACGCGGTAGCCCCAGGCGCGGGCGAGCTTGATGCCGGATTCGACGGCCTCCGCCCCCGTGTTCATCGGCAGCACCATGTCTTTGCCCGCGAGAGCGGCGAGCTCCTCGACGAACGGACCGAGACGATCGGAGTGGAAGGCGCGGCTGGTGAGGGTGATGCGGTCGAGCTGCGCCTTGGCCGCGTCGACGAGTTGCGGATGCGAGTGCCCGAAGTTCACCGCCGAGTAGGCGGCGAGGCAGTCGAGGTAGCGCCGGCCGTCGACCGCGGTGATCCAGGCGCCTTCGCCTGTGGCGGCGACGACGGGCAGCGGATGATAGTTGTGGGCCGCGTGCTCGTCTTCCATCTCCAAGGCGCGGGTCGCGGCGGCGGAGTCGGGTGGGCTTTCCGCCCGTAAACGCCCACCACGCCAAGAAAGCCCACCCGACTCCGCCGCCGCTGCATCATGGGTGGGTGCCTCGCCCGCTGCCGAGTTGTTGAGGGAACTCATGAGCGGAGCTCCAGCGTGCAGCACTTCACTCCGCCGCCGCCGAGCAGGAGCTCGGAGAGGTCGACGCCGATGGGGTTGTAGCCGCGGTCGCGGAGCTGCTGCTCGAAGCCCTTCGCGCGGACCGCGATGACCACGTTGTAGCCGTCGGAGATCGAGTTGAGGCCGAGCACCGAACCGTCTTGCTCGCTGACGATGATCGCATCCGGATAGAGGCGCTCCAGCGTGGCGCGGCTGTCGGCGTCGAACGCGCTCGGCAGGTAGGCGATGTTCGCGCCGGCGTCGTCGGTGAGCGGATCGAGCACCGAGATCGCGGTGTCGAGGTGGTAGAAGTTCGGGTTCACCAGCGTCAGGCTGACGACCTCGCGGTCGAACAACTCGCCGATCTCGTGGTGGCTGTCGGTGGCACTCCGGAAGCCGGTGCCGGCCAGGATGCGCGGCCCCACGAGCAGGAAGTCGCCCTCGCCCTCGTTGACGTTCTGCGGGTCGACGACGTCGTAGCCGTTCTCCCGGAACCAGTCCATGAACGCGGGCCCTTCGGGCTGCCGCTGGGGGTGCGTGAATTTCGCGCCGTACGCGACGTTGCCGATCACGAAGCCGCCGTTGGCGGTGTAGACCATGTCGGGCAGGCCGACGATCTGGTCGATCAGCTGCACCTCGTGCCCCAGCTCGCGATAGGTGTCGTAGAGGGTCTGCCACTGGCGCACCGCGAGTGAGGTATCGGTGGGAACGGCGGGGTCCATCCACGGGTTGATGCGGTATGCCACGGTGAAGTGCTCGGGGCGACACATCAGATAGTGGCGCGGGGTCGCCGTGCGGGGCAGACGCGCGCTCTGCTCGGCGGTGGGGGAATTGAGGGTCGGCGTCGACATACGGTCTCCTTGAACAAGCGAACTGCTCGTGACGAGCGGATTGTTCGAAGTCGGATGGCGGACCAGCGCGCTGTCCTGGGGCCCCGACCGGGGCACGCCTTATTCAGTCTTGCACGCGCATTCCGCGATTTCACGCTGCTCTGCACGCGAAAATTGCGGAGATTCGGTTTTGGCGCAAGTTCCTGGCGTAGCATCGGCGGCATGGACGCTTTGGACCACCGCATCATCGACCTTCTCAAGATCAATTCGAGAAGCGGATACGGTGACATCGGCCAAGTGATCGGGCTGTCGGCTTCGGCGGTGAAACGCCGGATCGATCGCCTCGTGGCCGACGACATCATCACCGGGTTCACGATCCAGCTGAACCCCGCACTCGACGGCACGGTCACCGAGGCCTACGTCGAGCTCTTCTGCCGGGGCACGGTGGCGCCGGCCGAACTGAAGCGCATTCTCTCGGGGGTGCCTGAGGTGGTCGATGCCGGCACCGTGACGGGCAGCGCCGACGCGATCGTGCACATCCGGTCGCGCGACATCCCGAGTCTCGAGGATGCGCTCGAGCGGGTGCGCATCGCGCCGAACGTCGACCACACGCGGAGTGCGATCGTGCTCTCGAACCTGATCCGGCGGTAGCGGCGTGAGCCCGGGCAGAAGCGCTGGCGGCGGTGGGCTCGGCATCGAGCTGCGCATCGATCCCGCGTCGGGCGTGCCCCCGTTCGAGCAGCTTCGGATGCGCATCCGGGATGCCGTCGCATCGGGAGAGCTCGCAGCCGGGGTGCGGCTGCCGACCGTGCGTGCCCTTGCCGCCGAACTCGGGCTGGCGGTCAACACCGTAGCCCGCTCCTACCGTGAACTCGAGACGGATGCGCTGATCGAGACCCGCGGACGCCTCGGCTCCTTCGTGGCCGCCACCGGCTCCCCCGCGCACCGCGAATTGCAGGCGGCCGCGCGCGCTTTCGCCGATCGCGCCGAGTCGCTCGGCGTCGACCCGACAGAGGCCCTCGACCTCGCCCGCGCCGCTCTCGGCCTCGGCACGGGCGTCGGCGCCACTCCCGAGTAGCCCTCGGCGTCCGTCACTCCTCGCGATTCGCCAATATCCGCCCCATGTCGCCGTAAAGACGGCGGATATCGGCGAGTCGCGGGGAGGGTGGGGCTACTCGAACAGGTCGTCGGTGAGCACGCTCGGGTTGCCGAAGCGGTGGTTCGTGACGCTGATCGCCTGCTCTTGGAGGAACGGCAGCAATTCGATCCGGCCTGCCCGCGTGACCTCGTCGGCGTAGACCGCGAGGTCGGGGCTGCCGCCGAGTGCGAAGGCGAGCGCTCGTGCGTCGCCGCCGATCAGACGGATGCGCGGCACCTGGCCCACGTACTCCGGCGCCCGGGCCAGCCACGCCGCGTCGTTCTCGATCACGACCCGAACGCCGCGCTCCTTGAGCAGCGCGCGAAGGGGCCGCGGCAACTTGGCGGCAGAGCTCACGACGACGGTCGACCGCGCCAGGGTGGCTGCCGCGAGAACGCGCACGAGCTGGTGCAGCGGCTCACCTTCCGACAGGCGGATGACGACGGGCACCGGAACGTAGCGCAGCACGTTCCGTTCGACGCCGAGCGCCGACTCGTCGCTCGCAGCGAAGACGCTCTCCCACGCCGCCTGGTCGCTCTTCGCACCCCGCCGGGCGACGTCGAAGTCTCCCCATTCGAGGCCTGCGGTCGCCGTGTCGAGGAGTTGGGCGACGCGCGCATCCAGCCCGGCAAGACTCAGGCCTTCGCTCGGGGCGCCGGGTTCGTTGCGCCAGCTCCCGAGGTGCACGAGGTAGTTGGGCCCACCCGCCTTGGCGCCGGCACCGACCGACGACTTCTTCCAGCCGCCGAACGGCTGCCGCCGCACGATCGCGCCGGTGATGCCGCGGTTGATGTAGGCGTTGCCGGCTTCGACGTCGGCGAGCCATTGCTCGATCTCGGCCGCGTCGAGGGAGTGGATGCCTGCTGTGAGCCCGTAGGGCACGGCGTTCTGCAACTCGATCGCCTTCTCGAGCGTCGGAGCGTTCATGATGCCGAGCACCGGTCCGAAGTACTCGGTGAGGTGGAACGGGGTTCCGGGCAGGACACCCTCGCGCACGCCCGGTGACCAGAGCCGACCCGTCTCGTCGAGCTGGCGGGGCTCGACGAGCCACCGCTCGCCGACGCCGAGAGTTGTGAGGGCTTCGGTGAGTTTGCCCGATGCCGGTTCGATCAGCGGCCCCATCTGCACCGTCGGATCGCTCGGGTATCCGACGTGGAGCGACCGCACCGCGTCGACCAGCTGCCGGGAGAACCGCTTCGAGTGCGCCACCGACCCCACCAGGATGACGAGGCTCGCGGCCGAGCACTTCTGCCCGGCGTGCCCGAAGGCGCTTTTCACGATGTCGGCGACCGCGAGATCGAGATCGGCGCTGGGGGTGACGACGATCGCGTTCTTGCCGCTCGTCTCCGCGAGCAGCGGAAGATCAGGCCGCCAGGACCGGAAGAGTGCCGCGGTGTCGTAGGCGCCGGTGAGGATCAGACGGTCGACCCGCGGATCGGACATCAGCCGGCGCCCCAACTCACCCTCGTCGACGTCGACGAGCCGGAGCACGTCGCGCGGAATACCCGCCTCCCAGAGCGCCTCGACCATGACCGCCGCCGAGCGCTTGGCTTGCGGTGCGGGTTTGATGATCACCGCGCTGCCGGCCGCGAGCGCCGCAAGCACCGAGCCGGCCGGGATGGCGACCGGGAAGTTCCAGGGCGGCGCCACGACGGTCAGCGCCGACGGCACGAAGACCGCCCCGTCGACCGCGTCGAGCTCGAGGGCGGTGGTGGCGTAGTAGTGCGCGAAATCGACCGCCTCGCTGACCTCCGGGTCGGCTTGATCGATCGTTTTTCCGGTCTCCGACGCCATCACTTCGATCAACCGGTCACGGTTGCCTTCGAGCGCGTACCCGGCCCGACGGATCGAACCCGCTCGCTCTGCGGCGCTCAGGGCGCCCCAGGCAGCACCGGCCGAGACCGTGTCGGCGATCAGGGTCTCGAGGGCGATCGCATCCGTCACCAGCGCTGCGGAGGTGGTCTCCACGCCGAGGGTCGAACTCTCGACCCGAGCCAGGATGCGAGCACCCCAGACCCGGTTCGCCAGCAGAGACGGATCGGTGTCGGGCGCGTTTCGGAACAATCCCCCGGCTGGTTCGAGCTCGCCGTGCAGACGGTCTTGCGTGCGGTTCGGCAGCGGAACCTCGGACCGATCGGCTTCGAGAGCCACGAGGGAGGCGAGGAAACGGTCGCGCTCTTTCGCGAAAGCCGTGGGGTCGGACGCCAGATCGAACACCGACGACATGAAGTTGGCGTCGCTGGAGTTCTCTTCGAGCCGCCGCACGAGGTAGCCGATCGCCACATCGAACTCGGCCGGGGCGACCACGGGCGTGTACAGGAGCAGATTGCCGACCGTCTTTCGCACCGCATCCGCCTGCGCCGTCGCCATGCCGAGAAGCATCTCGACATCGACCGCGTCGGCGACACCCCGCTGATTCGCCAGAAGCCAGGCCCAGGCGATGTCGAAGAGGTTGTGACCGGCGACCCCGATCCGCACGGCGTCGACGTTCTCGGGTCGCAGCGCCCAATCGAGCACCCGCTTGTAGTTGGTGTCGGTGTCTTGCTTCGTGCCGTACGTCGCAAGCGGCCAGCCGTGCAGCGCGGAGTCGACGTGCTCCATGGCGAGGTTGGCGCCCTTGACGACCCGCACCTTGATCGGCGCCCCGCCGCGCGCGCGACGCTCGGCGGCCCAGGCGTGGAGCCGTTGCAGGGCGGACAGAGCGTCGGGCAGGTAGGCCTGCAGCACGATGCCGGCCTCGAAGTCGAGGAACTCCGGCTGGTCGAGCACGCGCTGGAACACCGCGATCGTGAGATCGAGATCGCGGTACTCCTCCATGTCGAGGTTCACGAATTTGCGCCTGGGAGCCGCGGTGCCCCCAGCCACGGTCTCCGGCCCGAGCAGCCCCTTACGCGCGGCGATGCGGTAGAGCGGAATGAGGCTCTCGGCCACGCGCTCGACGGTCTGATCGAAGGCCCACATCGAGAGCTCGCTCGCCACCGACGACACCTTCACCGAGACGTAGTCGACATCAGGCCTCTGCAGGAGCGCCTTGGTGCCTTCCAGCCGATTGGCGGCCTCGCGGTCTCCGAGCACCGCCTCGCCGAGGAGGTTGATGTTCAGGCGCACGCTCTCGCTGCGCAGCGACTCGACGGCCGGCCCGAATTTCGCCGGCCGGGCGTCGACGATGAGGTGCCCGACCATGCGACGCAGCACGCGACGCGCGATCGGCACCACCGCACCCGGTACCACCTCGCCGAGCACGCCGCCGGCCGCGATCGCTGACCGCAGGTACCACGGCAGGAACTGCGGAACGCGTTTGGCCAGCTTCTGCAGGTTCTTCCCCGCGACGAAGAGGTCTTCGGGGCGCGCCACGCCGTCGACGAACCCGACGGTGAAGGCCAGTCCGTTCGGGTCTTTCAGCACGCCCGCAAGGCGCGCAGCCGAGGGGTCGACGGGAGAACCCTTGCTCTCGTCGAGCCAGCGCCGCGCCAACTCGACCGACTCGTGAGCCAGGTCGAGGGAAGCGGGCTGGGACTCTGTGTCGTTCTGCTCAGCCATGTCTTCGAGGATAGGACGTGGAACCGCAGGTTACGCTCAAGGCGTGCAAGCTGTGGATGAGTTCGACGTAGTCATCATCGGTGGAGGACACAACGGCCTCGTAGCCGCCTGCTACCTTGCGCGCGCCGGTCGACGGGTCTTGGTGCTCGAGCGACTGGACGAGCTCGGAGGGGCAGCAGTCTCCTCATATGCCTTCGACGGCATAGATGCGAAGCTCTCGCGCTACTCCTATCTCGTGAGCCTTTTCCCGCGCTCGGTGATCGACGAACTCGGCCTCGACATCCGGTTGCGCCGTCGTCGTTATTCGTCTTACACGCCGTTACCGGGCACCGATCGAGGGCTCCTCATCGACACCGAAGACGCCGGGGCGACTCGTGCCTCCTTCGCCGCTGTCGGCGCGTCCGACGACGCCGACGCGTTTCTGCAGTTCTCCGCCGACCTCGGCCGGCTTGCTGCGGCGCTCTGGCCGACGGTCACCGAGCCCCTCCTCACCCGCAGCGAAGCAAGGCGGATGCTCGGCGACGACGCACTCTGGGAGGCCGTGGTCGAGCGGCCCATCGGCGAGCTCATCGAGCAGCGATTCTCGAGCGACGTCGTGCGCGGGGTCGTGGCGACGGATGCGCTGATCGGCACCTTCGCATCCGTTCACGACCCCGGGCTGGCGCAGAACATCTGCTTCCTCTATCACGTGGTCGGGGGCGGCACCGGCGACTGGGACGTGCCGGTGGGCGGCATGGGCGCCGTCACCGGCGAGCTCGTGCACGCTGCTCGCGAGGCCGGCGTGGAGTTCCGCACGGGCGCCGAAGTCGTGTCGGTGACCCCCGACGGCGTGGTGGAATACCGGATGCGCGGGGCCGCGTCGGCCGAGCGCGACGGCTTGCACCGCGTGACCGGCACACGACTGCTGGCGAACGTCGCTCCCGCGGTGCTCGAACGGCTGCTCGGTAAGACGACGGCCGGCGGCTCGGCACCTGCCCCCGAAGGCGCCCAGGTCAAGGTCAACCTTCTGCTCTCCCGCCTTCCGCGCTTGCGTGACCCCGATGTCGCGCCGGAGGCGGCCTTCGGTGGCACCTTCCACATCAACGAATTGCTCAGTCAGCTCGAAGACGGCGTGCGTTCCGCAGAGAAGGGCGCCGTGCCGAATCCGCTGCCCGCTGAGATCTACTGCCATTCTCTGACCGATCCGAGCATCCTGTCGCCCGAGCTGCAGGAGCAGGGCGCGCAGACCCTCACCGTCTTCGGCCTGCACACCCCGCACCGCCTCGGCGCCGACGCCGACACGCTGCAGCAGGCCGTGCTTGACTCCTTGAACAGCGTGCTCGCCGAGCCGATCGAGTCGCTGCTGCTGACGGATGAGCACGGCCGGCCCTGCATCGAGACGAAGACGACGGCCGACCTCGAACAGACCCTGGGCATGCCGGGCGGCAACATCTTCCACGGCCCGCTGAGCTGGCCCTTCGTCGACGATGAAGCGCCACTCGCGACAGCCGCCGAGCGCTGGGGGGTGGCCACCGCGCATCCGCGCATCCTGCTCTGCGGATCGGGTTCGCAGCGAGGAGGCGCCGTCTCGGGACTCGGCGGCCACAGCGCCGCGATGGCCTTGCTCGAAGACGACCTCGACCGCTGACCGTACCCACCGGACCGGCGCCCCGCCCACCCGTCCCCCGCCCGCATCGATCGGAGTACCCGTGTCCTTCACCCGCGAAGTCGTCCGTCATCCGATGGCCGTGCGCCACCTCGTCGTCGACCGGGTCACCCCACTCACCCCGACTCTCACGCGCGTCACCCTCGTCGGCGAGGAGCTCGCCGGATTCGCGAGCGACGGCCCGACCGACCACGTGAAGGTGTTCTTCGCCGACCCCGCCACGGGCATCCTGACTATTCCCGAGCTGACACCCGATGGCATCCGCCGCCCCGAATCGGGCACGATCGTGTCGCGTGACTACACGCCCCGCGCCTTCCGCGCGGCGACGGCAGACTCCCCCGACGAACTCGACATCGACTTCGTGCTGCACGGCGCACATGGCACCGACGGACCCGCGTCGGCCTGGGCCGCGAGCGCCGCGCCGGGCGACCCGCTGGTGATCGCCGGCCCCCGCGGGTCGCGACTCGCACCGACCGGAATCGCCCGCGCGCTCCTCCTGGCCGACGAGACCGCGCTGCCTGCCCTGTCACGCTGGCTCGAACTGCTCGCGCCCGAGGTCGAGATCATGGCACTGCTCGATGTCGCGGATGTCTCGGTTCCGGCCTATCTGAGCAACGAGCTGCGACTCCGCGCCGATATCGTCTGGCTCTACCGCGAATACGCCCCCGATCAGCTGCTCGCCGCGCTCCGCGGCCTCGGCCCGATCGACGACGACACCTTCGTGTTCGGCGCGGGTGAGGCATCGACGCTCATTCCCGTGCGCCGCTACCTGCGTCAGGAACTGGGCCTCCCTGCCGAGCAGGTCGCACTCAGCGGCTATTGGAAGCGCGGCGTTGCGAGCCTCGACCACCACGCCCCGCTCGATCCGTCCGATCCCGACTGAGCTGCGGCATCCGTCGGCCGACTCGACCGGCGTGTCTCAGGCCCACACGCTCGGCGCCGGCGCCTTGCTCGGCGGCAGTTGTGCGTCGACGCCCCAGGTGTGCAGCCATTCCGGCATCCGCCCGTCCTGCGGCGCCGGCCCCGCGAGGTCGCGCAGTTCGTCGACGGTCACGACGCCGCCCGACCGCTTCAGGAACCGGGCCCGGAGGTAGGCGCGCGCGTAGATCTCGCCCTTCACCACGAAGCGCTGCTCCACGAAGAGGGCCTTGTCGTCGTAGCCCAGCACGCGCGTCTCGACCTCGAATCGCTGCCACAGCTCGAGCGAGCGCCGGAAACTGATCGTCTCCGCCACGACCACCGGATACCAGCCCCGGGCAGTCAGCTTCGCCCACATGCCGGTGCGCTGCATCAGATCGAGTCGCCCGAGATCGAGGATCGAAAGATATACCCCGTTGTTCATATGTCGCAGAACGTCGAGATCGGTTGGGAGCACCCGGAACGGGGTCGACCCGACATCCCAGACGCCGAGGGGCGAACGGGAACGTGAGCGGAGCGTTTGCAGCAGGGTTCTGAAGAAGAAGTGCACGCACCCGATCGTAGAGATGCGCACATCGAAGCGGAACCTCGCCTGTGAATCCCTACAACGACGGATGCGCGTGGCCGGGCTGGCACGCATCCACGCCGACTAAAATCGCCGGGTGCCCATTCCGAAGATCATCCTCTACTACGTCTTCGCGCCCGTGACCGACCCCGAAGCCGTGCGACTGTGGCAGCGCGACCTGTGCGAATCCCTCGGCTTGCGTGGGCGCATCCTGATCTCGGCCGACGGCATCAACGGCACGCTCGGCGGCGAACTCGACGCGGTGAAGCGCTACGTTCGCAAGACGCGCGAGTTCGGGCCCTTCGCCGATCTCGACGTGAAGTGGAGCGAGGGCACCGCACTCGAGGCGTCGACGGCGTCGAAGCACACGCCCTATCGCGCGAGCACCGACTTCCCGCGGCTGAGCGTCAAGGTGCGCGGCGAGATCGTGAGCTTCGGCGCACCCGGAGAGCTGCAGGTCGACGCTCACGGCGTGATCGGCGGCGGGGTCAAGCTTCAACCCGCAGAGCTGCACGAGCTTGTGGAGTCGCGCGGCGACGAGGTTGTGTTCTTCGACGGTCGAAACGCGTTCGAGGCCGAGATCGGGCGGTTCCGCGGGGCGGTGGTTCCGGATGTCGCGACCACCCGCGACTTCGTCGCCGAACTCGACAGCGGCAAGTACGACCACCTGAAGTCCTCCCCGATCGTCACCTACTGCACGGGCGGCATCCGCTGCGAGGTGCTCTCGTCGCTGATGAGCGCGCGCGGATTCTCGGAGGTGTACCAGCTCGACGGCGGCATCGTGCGCTACGGCGAGACGTTCGGCGACCAAGGCCTCTGGAACGGGTCGCTCTACGTGTTCGACGGCCGCGGCTCAGTCTCGTTCAGCCCGGATGCGGCGGTGATCGGGTCGTGCGTGTCGTGCTCCGCCTCCACCTCCCGCATGCAGAACTGCGCCGACCCGGCCTGCCGCTCGCAGTTGGTCGTCTGCGACTCGTGCGCCGACCTCTCCTCCACAATCCTCTGCGCGTCGCACGCTGCCGCCCAGTTCATCCACAGGGGTTCGGGCGTCGCCGGCTCGTCGTATGCTCGGCCCATGACCAGCCACGACAGCCAGCAGACCCACACCACCCACGAACTCATCCACGACCGGGCCGATGCACTGCTCGCCCTGCACAAGGCGCCGGAGATCCTCACCGTGGTGAATGTGTGGGATGTCGCGAGCGCCTCCGTTCTGGCCGACCTGCCCGAGACGAAGGCGTTGGCCACGGCGAGCCACGGCATAGCGGCGGCCTACGGCTACGAAGACGGAGAGCACATCCCGCTCGAGCTGATGATCGAGGCCGTCGGTCGCATCGCGTTGTCGACGTCGCTGCCCGTGAGCGCCGACCTCGAGGGTGGTTACGGCGACGCCGGCGAGACCGTGCGGCGCGCGATCGGTGTCGGGGTTGTGGGCGCGAACATCGAAGACCAGATGCGGCCGCACATCGAATCGGTCGAGAACGTTGCCGAGGTGATGAAGGCTGCGGAAGCCGAAGGCGTGCGGTTCGTGCTCAACGCGCGAACGGATGCGCTGATCCGGCGTGGAGACCGGCCGCTCGATGAGGCGATCGACGACGCCATCGAGCGGGGGCGGGCCTACCTCGATGCAGGAGCGGCCTGCGTCTTCGTGCCCGGCCTGATCGACAAGGCAACCGCCGAACGCCTCGTCGAGGGCATCGGGGTGCGGAAGGTCAGTGTGATCGGCGGGCCCGGATCGTTGGCGCCCGGCGAGTACCAGCGCCTCGGCATCGCCCGCATCTCCTACGGTCCGTGGCCGCAGCGGGTGGCGCTCACGGCGCTGCAGGAGGCAGCCCTTGCCCTCTACGCGGGCGGCTTCCTGCCCGAGGGCACCCAGACCCTCAGCTGATCCGCCGACCAGTCGCGCACCGAGTTACGCCGGGAGGGCGGGCGCTGCACGGCGGGCCTCCCGGCGCTCGCGCCGCGCCTCACGCCGCTCGACGGCGCGGCGGTGCGAGAAACGGCGCGCTTCGGTTCCCGAGAGCGCCAGCAGCACGAGCACATCGAACGACAGCCCCACGAGGTTCGTCTGCAGGGTGATCTCGGGCCCGCCGTTCGCGAAGTCGAGCGCGGTGACGACGACCGCTGCCGCACTGATGCTCATGCCGGTGAACCGGGCCCAGTTGTGCCCGTGATAGATGAGGAAGGCGAGCACCGAGTAGAGCGCGCTGATCAACAACGCCACCGTCACGAACAGCGCGACGACGAGTGAGCCGAGGAAACGCGCATCCGCCGGTGTGAGCGCTCCGGTGATGGTGCGGAAATCGAGTTCGCCGTCGCCGACGGAGAAGGCCACGACCGCGGCCGCGCCGAGAGCGGAGAGCACCCGGAACACCATGAGCAGCACGCCGAGGTAGATGGCCGCAGGTCGGCCGAGGCCGGCGATCGGCGACTCCGTGAATACCGCAGAGGGCGTGGGCGCGACGGTTTGCTCGACATGCGCGGCGCGGTCGTCACCCGCATCCCAGGTGCTGACACGGCGGAGGTCGACCACCGGAAGATCGCCGTCGGTGACGATCGCATCCCCGCCGCCGTTGACGTGGTGGTACCCCGTCGAGAAGTTGCGGATCAGCTTCACCTTCGCCCGATCGTTCCCCTCAACGAGGGTCGACACGATGTGGTCGCGTTCCTTGTCGGTCTCCTTGTCGATGCGGTGCGTGACCTGGAGGGTGAAGAAGGAGATGCCGATGCTGCGGTCGTAGGTTCCCGCGGCCAGCCAGTCGGCCTGGTGACCACCCGGCAGCAGCCACCCTCGTGGGCAACGCCAGAACCGCACGTGATGCCGCTTCGACGGGTTGCCGGAGACCTCCTGCTGGTAGGTGAAGTTCTGCACGTTGCCGAAGAGGTACAGCCGCGAAACGGGGGCTCCCGGGTAGCTCCTCCGCAGCAGCGTGCCGCGAACCGTGCGGAGCGCCGAGGTGAGCCCCATGTCGTCGGCACGATGCCATCCCGCCCGCATCATCGCCTCGTGGATCTGGTCCTCCGACCCGCGCAGCGCGATGTTGATGGGGTCGCCCAGCAAGCCCTCGCGGGTCTTCGCCCGGCCGATGAAGTAGTCGGGTACGTAGAAGAGGGTGAGGATGCTGTGCACCCGCGGCAGGAGGAGGTAGGCGACCACGAGCCAGAAGACGAGCAGGAACCAGAGCTGCTGCCACCCCCTCGCGAACGACTCGGTGGCCACCAGGAAGGCCAGCCAGGCGGCCGAGGCCGTACCGAACAGGAAGAACGCGCTGTCGACCACGAGTCCGACCGATCCGCGGAAGGTACGCCGCCGGATGTGCTCGACCAGACTCGCCTCTTCGAGCTCGTCGATCGACAATTCCGAGGTCTCCCGTGCGTTGAACTCGGCAGCACTCGGCAGGATCTCCGGGGATTCGGCAGGGCCGCCGGTGGCGTGTTCTGCCATCCAGACCGTCCTTTCCTCAGACGGATTCTCTCAGCATTGGCTGAATACTGTGACAACCGTCGACCGCCACCCTAGGCTTGATTCGCGGGCACGTCCGCACTTTCTCTTCCCGGACACCGACAGGACAACATCGATGCCCACCGGCGTACCCATCGAATTCGCCCGCTTGACGAAGTCGTTCGGGAACGTCGACGCCGTTTCTGACCTCTCGCTCACAGTCGAACCAGGGCAAGTCACCGGCTTCCTCGGCCCGAATGGCGCCGGAAAGACCACGACCCTGCGCATGCTGCTCGGCCTCGTGCAGCCGTCGTCCGGCACCGCAACCTTCGGGGGCACGCCGTATGCGCGCCTGCCATCCCCCCTCGCCACGGTGGGCGCGTCGCTCGAGGCCGCCAGCTTCCACCCGGGCCGCTCCGCCCACAACCACCTCGCGGTCTACGCCCAGGCGGCAGGCCTCCCGAAGACGGCCCCGGATGCGGCACTCGAGAAGGTCGGACTCGCCGACTACGGCTCGCGGCGGGTCGGCGGCTACTCGCTCGGCATGCGCCAGCGCCTGGGCCTCGCCTTCGCGCTCCTCGGCGACCCGGGCGTTCTCGTGCTCGACGAGCCGATCAACGGACTCGACCCCGAGGGCATCAAGTGGATTCGTCTCCTCCTCCGCGCGATGGCGGCGGAGGGGCGCACTGTGCTGATCAGTTCGCATCTCTTGAGCGAGGTGCAGCAGACGGTCGACGACGTCATCATCATCTCCCACGGAAAGCTGGTGCACCGTGGCGAACTCTCGAGCCTCGACGTCTCCGACTCCAAGCAGGTGCAGGTGAACGCCGATGACCGTGAGCGGCTCGCGGAAGTCATCCGCGCCGCCGGCTACACCGTCTCGAGTCTGCGCTCGGGCGTGCTGGTCGACAGCGCCGAGGCGGCCGAGATCGGGCGGCTCGCGTTCGAGGCGGGCATCGCGGTCACCGCGCTCTCGCAGAAACGCACCGGCCTCGAGGAATCGTTCCTCACTCTCGTGGGCGAGGAGGGTTCGCTGTGAGATTCCTCGCCACCGTGCACTCCGAGTTCACGAAGCTCCTGAGCACCCGCCTGTGGTGGGTGCTGGCGCTGATCATGGTCGGTTACGTCGCGCTCTGCGCCGGCGGTCTGGCTGCCATCTTCGGAGGCGTCGGCACGACGGGCCGCGGACCGGTCATCCCCGAGGCCCAGCTGCCGCCGCTCATCTACAGCTTCGCCACGTCGGTCGGTTATGTCTTCCCGGTGCTGCTCGGTGCACTCGCCGTGACGACCGAGTTCCGGTTCCAGTCACTCACCCCCACCTTCCTCGCGATGCCCCGTCGCACCGTCGTTCTCGGTGGCAAATTCGTGACCCTCCTGCTCGCGGGAGCCGCGTTCGGGGTGATCGCACTGATCGCATCGATCGGTGCCGGCGCATCCGTTCTCGCCGCCTTCGGCATCGACACGCAGCTGGGAGACCCGGACACCTGGGCCTTCATCGGCCGTTCGGTGCTCGCGATGGCGCTCTGGGCCGCGATCGGGGTGGGCCTCGGCGCCCTCGTGCCGAGTCAGGTCGCGGCGATCGTGATCGTGCTCGCCTTCACCCAGTTCGTCGAGCCGCTCTTGCGCGTCGGAGCGAGCATCACCGATTGGTCGGCGCAGGTCGGGCAGTTCCTGCCGGGCTCGGCGAGCGATGCCTTGGTGGGTGCGAGCATCTACACCTCGATCTCACCGAGCACGGTCGCCCTCGACTGGTGGCAGGGTGGGCTCGTGCTCGCGGCCATCGCCCTGATCGCGACCATCATCGGCTACTTCACCAGCTGGCGACGCGACGTCTCCTGACGCCGGCCGGCAGAAACACAGACCGCAACCCGGAGGTGACCATGGCCAAGGCGATCGTCGTGACCGACAAGGGAGCGCAGGGGCGCCTGCTCGACATCGATGACGAGGAGTTCTTCGAGAACACCGGCGGCGAGCATCCGGTCGACCTCGACGTGCTCTACTCGAGTCTCAACTTCAAAGACGGACTCGCCCTGCTCGGCCGGCCGGGCGTGGTGCGCGAGTGGCCGCTCGTGCCGGGCATCGACATCGTGGGCCGGGTGACGGCGTCCGCGTCGGACCGCTTCGAACCGGGCGACCTGGTCGTGCTGAACGGCGACGGCATCGGCGAGCACCGGCACGGCGGGTTCGCCACGAGAGCGCGCGTGCGACCGGATGCTCTGGTGCCGCTCCCGAATGGCATCTCGCCGGCGCAGGCGGCCGCCATCGGCACCGCGGGTTTCACGGCGATGATCGCGGCGCTGGCGCTGCAAGACAACGGCGTGCTGCCAGGAGCGGGCGAGGTCGTGGTCACCGGTGCCGCCGGCGGGGTCGGATCGGTGGCGATCGCACTGCTCGCCGGTCGCGGCTACTCGGTGGTCGCCTCGACCGGGCGCGCTGAGGAGCAGGGCGACTACCTGAAGAGTCTCGGCGCGGCACGCCTGATCGACCGCAGCGTGCTCGCCGAGCCGGGGCGGCCGCTGCAGAGCCAGACCTGGGCCGGCGCGATCGACTCGGTCGGCAGTCACACCCTCGCCAACCTCTTGGCTCAGACGAACTATGGCGGAACCGTCGTTGCCTGCGGGCTCGCGCAGGGCGGCGACCTGCCCACCAGCGTCATGCCGTTCATCCTGCGGTCGGTCACGTTGACCGGCGCGAACTCGGTCGAAGCGCCTCTGGCCCTCCGCGAGCGCGCTTGGACCGATCTCGCCGCCGAACTCGACCTCGACGCCCTCGCCACGATGACGACCACCATCGGTCTCGACCAGGTGCTCGACGCCGCCGACCGCATCCTCGCCGGCGAGGTGCGCGGCCGAACGGTCGTCGACCTCAGTCTCTGACCCCGGCACTCCATCGCGCCTCGCCAAGGAGGGATCGTCGGGTCAGTCGATGATCTCGGTGCCCTCGAGGGGAGGAAGGCGCAGCGCCCGCAGCAACTCGATCGAGTGGGCGGTGGTGACGATGATGCGCGAGAACTCCTGTTCCTCGAGGTCGATGACCACCGAGGTGCGAGTGCCCTTCACGAGCAGGAAGTCTTTGCCGTCATGGAACTTCCACGTGCCCACCGCCAGAGTGAGCGGGATGGCCGCGCCTGGCGCCCGGATGCCGCGCACCCACACCCACGGGTCGTCGGTCAGCGCGGCCGAACGGATGTTCTCGAGCGGCACCACGATGTCGGTGCGGCGGAACGACAGCAGCTTCTCAGCGCGCGTCAATCGGATCTCGAGGCGATCGGTGTGGACGAAGAGAACGGCCATGCTTCTAGTCTGCCGTGGCTACCCTGTGGAACGGCACCATTTCTGACTCAGGGATATATAACGATTCGGGAATTTATGCGAACTCAGGCACCGGGGCGGGCTGCGGCAGCCGCCGCGGCCGCCCGGGGCAGGGCATCCAGGATGCGCGCTATCGCGGTGTCGTCGTGCGCCGCCGAGACGAACCAGGCCTCGTAGACCGAGGGTGGGAGCGAGACCCCCCCGTCGAGCATCGCGTGGAAGAAGGGACCGTAGCGGAACCCTTCCTGGGCCTGCACCTCGGCGTAGTTGCGCGGCGCGTGCGACGACCCGAAGGTGAAGCTGAAGAGGTTGCCGGCGCGCTGCACGCTGTGCCGCACTCCCGCCTCGTCGAGGGCTGTCGACACGGCGGTGGAGACGGTGGCGGCTGCGGCGTCGAGGGCGGCGTAGACCGCGGCGTCGGCGAGCCGCAGGGTGGCGAGCCCGGCGGCGACGGCGACCGGGTTGCCCGACAGGGTGCCCGCTTGATAGACCGGGCCGAGCGGCGCCAGTGCGTCCATCACGTCGGCTCGTCCGCCGAGTGCGGCGAGCGGCATCCCCCCGCCGACGACCTTGCCGAAGGTGACCAGGTCGGGCAGGTAGGCCGGCACATCGACCGGTCCCGGCGCATCCAGGTGCAATTCGGCGACGGGACTGCCGGAGTTCTCGAGCCCCCACCAGCCCGCCGCGCCCACGCGGAAGCCCGTGAGCACCTCGTCGACGATGAGCAGAGATCCGTGGGCGTGGGCGATGTCGGCGAGGGCGGCGTTGTAGCCGGGAGCCGGCGGCACCACACCCATGTTCGCCGGCGCTGCCTCGACGATGATGGCTGCGATGTCGTGACCGCGTTCGGCGAAGACCTTGCGCACGGCATCGAGGTCGTTGTAGGGAAGCACGATGGTGAGGGCCGCGGTGGCCGCCGGAACGCCGGCGGAGGCGGGCAGCGCAAGCGTCGCGAGGCCGGAGCCGGCCTCGGCGAGCAGCGAATCCGAGTGGCCGTGATAGTGGCCGGCGAACTTGATCAGCAGGTCGCGGCCGGTGAATCCGCGGGCGAGCCGGATGGCGGTCATGGTCGCCTCGGTGCCGGTGGAGACCAGGCGCACCTTCTCGATCGGATGCACGCCGCCGGCTACGACGCGGGCGTGCACGAGCTCGGCGAGGTCGGTCTCGGCCGGGGTGGTGGCGCCGAAGGAGAGACCGCGGGAGGCGGCATCCTGAACCGCAGCGACGACCTCCGGATGCGCGTGCCCCAGAATCGCCGGACCCCACGAGCTCACGAGGTCGACGTACTCGGTGCCCTCGGAGTCGGTGACGTAGGGTCCGCGGGCCGAGACGAGAAAACGCGGTGTGCCGCCGACCGAGCGGAAAGCGCGCACCGGCGAGTTGACGCCACCGGGGATGGAGCGCTGGGCTCGCGCGAACTGCTCGGCGTTGCCGGCGTGGCTCGCGACCGCGGTGGTCGCCTCGGTCTCGTCGCGCTCGGGCGACAGCGCCGCCCCGATGCCGCTCTCGGCGCTCATCACAGTCCTTTCAGTGAGCGGGCGACCTCGACCGCCCAGTAGGTCAGCACCGCTTCGGCTCCGGCCCGACGGATGCTCGTGAGCGTCTCGAGGATGGCGCGCTCCCGCTCGATCCAGCCGTTCGCCGCTGCCGCCTCGATCATCGCGTACTCGCCCGACACCTGGTAGGCCCAGACCGGAACCGGAACGGATGCCGACACGTCGGCGACCAGGTCGAGGTAGCTCATCGCGGGCTTCACCATCACGACGTCAGCGCCCTCCGCCACGTCGAGGAGTGCTTCGCGCACACCCTCGCGACGGTTCGCCGGATCGAGCTGGTAGGTCTTGCGGTCGCCGCGCAGCGTCGATCCGACGGCCTCGCGGAACGGACCATAGAAGGCCGAGGCGTACTTCGCGGCGTAAGCGAGCACGGCCACCTGATCGAAGCCCTCGGCGTCGAGCGCGCCGCGCACGGCGGCGACCTGGCCGTCCATCATGCCGGAGAGACCGAGCATCTGCGAGCCGGCCCTGGCCTGCTCGAGAGCCATGTCGCGGTAGCGCTCGAGCGACGCGTCGTTGTCGACCGAACCGTCGGGCGCGAGCACACCGCAATGACCATGGTCGGTGAACTCGTCGAGGCACAGGTCGGTCTGCACCACCAGCGCGTCACCGGCTTCGGCCACGGCGACCCGTGTCGCGGCGTTGAGCACGCCGTCGGGATCGGTCGCTCCGCTGCCGCGGGCGTCTTTGGCCGAGTCGGCCGGCACACCGAAAAGCATGACGCCCCCGAGCCCGGCCTCGGCGGCCTCGGTCACGGCGGCGCCCAGGCTGTCGAAGGTGTGCTGCACCACACCGGGCATCGCCTGAAGCGGCACGGGCTCCACGATGTCGTCGCGCACGAAGAGCGGGAGCACGAGCTGCGCCGGGTCGATCCGGGTTTCGGCGACCAGTCGGCGCATCGCCGGAGTCGCTCGCAGCCGGCGCGGTCGCACCTCGGGGAAGGAGCCTGAGTTCATGGGTTCCAGCTTAGATCGCCGTGGATGGGCGTCGGCCGGATGAAACATTAACTAGAACATACGTTCGAATGTCGGTAGCCTTGCCGACATGAACCTCGACTTCCAGACCTCACTCTTCGACGACATCGATGCCGATCCTGAACTCGACGAACTCTTCGGCACGGTCGAGCGCACGCACCTCGCCGACGGCGCATGGGTCGACCTGCGGCCGGGCTGGATCCGCAACTCCGACGCCCTGTTCGAGCGACTCGCCGTCGACGTGCCCTGGCATGCCGACCAACGAGAGATGTACGACAAGGTGGTCGCTGTGCCGCGTCTGGTCTCTCACTTCGGTGAGGGCTCGCTCTACCCCGATCCCGTGCTCAACCGGGCTCAGCGCGCCCTCAACGACTACTACGGGCGCCCACCCGGTCAGGTCTTCGCCACCGCCGGTCTGTGCTTCTACCGCACCGGAGAAGACAGCGTGGCCTGGCACGGCGACCGAGTGGGTCGCACGATCGATCGCGACACCATGGTGGCGATCGTCTCGGTCGGCGCAGCCCGAACCCTCTCGCTCCGGCCGAAAGGGGGCGGTGCGACGCTCCGTTTCCCGGTCGGGCACGGTGATCTCGTGGTGATGGGCGGCAGCTGCCAGCGCACTCACGAGCACGCCATCCTGAAGACGAAGCAAGCCGTCGGTCCGCGCATCAGCGTGCAGTTCCGGCCGGTGTGGCCCCGGTGAAGAGCCACCCCACCTCCCCCGCGCTGCTCGCGCGGGCAGAGCGGATGCGGACGCTAGTCGGCCGCCTCCGCGGCGCGGCGAGCGTTGGCGACTTCGATCACGGAGTTGATCAGCGACTCGGCCGAGCGGCCCTTCGCGATGACGTCGACCCTCAGGCCGTAGGCACGGGCGTCTTCCGCCGTGCGGGGGCCGATCGCCGCCACGAGAGTCGATTCCGGGATCGGGCCGAGCTGCAGCTGAACCTGTTCGGCCACCGATCCCGACGTCACGAACACGGCGTCGATGGCTCCGGCCGCGATGTCGGCCCGAATCTGCGGATCGACCTCGACACCGATGGTGCGGTAGGCCACGACCGATTCGACCGTGTGACCCCGCTTGATCAGACCCTCGGTGAGTACAGGCTTCGCGATGTCGCTGCGCAGCGTGAGCACACGCAGCTCCGGGCCGAATTGCTCGAAACGCTTGAGCTCGCGCAGGAGACCTTTCGCCGAGTTGTCCTCCGGCGGAACGAGGTCGACCTTGTAGCCGGCCGCCATCAGCGCGGCGGCCGTGGTCTCCCCGACCGCGGCGATGTGGGTTGACGACGGCACGGTGGCCTGATGCGCCGTCAGCACGTCGACGGTGGTGGCACTCGTCATGGTGAGCCAGTCGAACGACCCGGCGGCCAGCGCCTTGAGTGCTCGGTCGAGCGTCTCGGCGTCTTCGGTGGGGGCGAAGTTGATCATCGGGGCGACTATCGGTTTCGCGCCGACCGCTCGCAGGTCGGCAGCGACACCGTGACCCCACGGTCCGCCACGGGGAACCAGGATGCGCCATCCGCCGAGCGGGCGCTGCGACCAGGCGGTCATTCGGTGCCGCCCGGCCAGTACTGGTCGCCGGAGCCGTCGGTGCCTGGAGCTGCGGGCGCAGATCCGCCGACGGGCGCGAGCTCGGCCGCGCCGTCTTCGAGCAGTTGCGCCGCAACGGCTTGCCCGAGCAGCTCCGCCACGAGGTGGTCGTCGCCGAGCAGGGCGGCCGATCGTTCGCAGCCGAGCTCAGCAGCGCCGTCGGCCTGGTACACCGTCGCCGAGAGGCGCAATTCGTCGTCGACGACCGAGGCCGTCGCACCGACCGGGGCTGCGCAGCCGGCCTCAAGTGCGGCCAGCACCGAGCGCTCGGCGAGAACAGCCGTGCGCGTCGGAGTGTGTTCGATGCTCAGCAACTCGGGAATGCTGTCTCCCTCTCGGGTTTCGATCGCGAGCGCACCCTGGCCAGGCGCGGTGGGCCAGAGCTCGAGTGCGAAGAGTTCAGATGCTGCGTCTAGCCTACCCAGCCTTCCGAGCCCCGCTGACGCGAGCACCACCGCATCGAGGTCGCCCTCCACGAGCCGGCCCAGTCGGGTGTCGACGTTGCCCCGGATGTCGACGATCTCGAGGTCGGGGCGCAGGCTGAGCAGTTGCGCGATGCGTCGCGGCGAACCGGTGCCCACTCGGGCGCCTTCCGGCAATTCGTCGAGCGTGAGCCCGCCGCGGGCGCAGAGCGCGTCGCGCGGATCTTCACGCTCGGGGATGGCGCCGATCACCAGCCCCTCATACGGAGCCGTCGGCAGGTCTTTCAGAGAGTGCACGATCATGTCGCATTCGCCAGCGACCAGAGCCTCGCGCAGAGCGCTCGCGAACACGCCCGTTCCGCCGAGGGTCGCCAGCGATTCGCGCGAGCGGTCACCCTCAGACGTGATGATCACGATCTCGACCTCAGATCCGGTGGCTTCGGCGAGGGTCGCAGCCACGATGCCGGTCTGGGCACGCGCGAGGGCGCTTCCGCGGGTCGCGATGCGGAGTGGGGCACTCACGGGGCGATCCCCGCCACCGCAGGCTTGAAGCCGAGTCGCACGTTCTCGCAGCAGCCCGGGCGGCAGACGTCATACCACGGGCCGAGCTCGGTGAGGGCGGGTCGGTCGACGACCGGCGTGCCCTCGACACGCTCGAGCACGAGGTCGACGAGACCGGAGACGTAGGCCGGGTCGACACCGGGCGTCGGCACCCGAACGCCGATCAAGCCGTGCTCGGCACAGGATGCGAGCGCCTCGTTGTCGAGATCCCAGAGCACCTCCATGTGGTCGCTCACGAAACCGAGCGGCACGATCACGACGGCCTTCACGCCGCGGGCGGGGAGTTCGGCGATGGCGTCGTTGATGTCGGGCTCGAGCCAGGGCTGCGACGGAGGGCCGGAGCGCGACTGGTAGACGAGCTGCCAGGGAATGTCGGCTCCGGCGGTGGCCGCGGCCATCACGACCTCGGCGACCGCCTTATGCTGCGCCGCGTAGGCGCCCTTCGGGCCGAAGCCGCGAGAAGCCGGGCCGGAGCGTTCCGCATCGGCACTCGGGATCGAGTGCGTGGTGAAGAGCACCTCGACGTCGCGCTCGACGTCGAGACCGGGCAGCTGCGCGCGCAGCTCGTCGAGTGCCGAGAACACGCCGTCGATGAAGGGCTGCACGAATCCCGGGTGATCGAAGAACTGACGCACCTTGTCGATCGTGAGCGATCCGGCCAGGCCGGTCTCGTCGAGAGCGGCGGCGAAGTCCTCGCGGTATTGGCGGCAGCTCGAGTAGGAGCTGTACGCGCTGGTGGCGATCGCGATCAGGGTGCGATGGCCCTGCTCGTGAGCGTCGCGCAGGGTGTCGCGCAGGTACGGATCCCAGTTGCGGTTGCCCCACAGCACGGGCAGCTCGATTCCCCGCGAGGCGAGCTCCGCCTCGAGTGCGGCCTTGAGCATCCGGTTCTGGGCATTGATCGGGCTGACCCCGCCGAACGCTCGGTAGTGGTGCGCGACCTCCTCGAGACGTTCGTCGGGGATGCCACGACCGCGCGTCACGTTCCGCAAGAAGGGGATGACGTCGTCTTGCCCCTCCGGGCCGCCGAAGGAGGCGAGCAGGATGCCGTCGTAGGCGACGGGCACCGTGACGTGCTCCGGGCCGTCTGCCGCAGCCGGGCTGGCGGCCGGAACGCGTGCCTCGATCGTCACTGCAGCACCTCGACGATCTCGGCGGTCGCTATCCGTCGCCCGGTGTAGAAGGGAACCTCCTCACGAACGTGCAAGCGGGCATCCGTCGCACGCAGGTGGCGCATCAGGTCGACCAGGTTGGTGAGCTCGTCGTCTTCGAGGGCGAGAATCCACTCGTAGTCACCGAGAGCGAACGAGGCGACAGTGTTGGTGAGCACGGAGCGGTACTCGGCGCCCGAACGGCCGTGGTCGGCCAGCATCTGGCGGCGCTCCGCCTCGGGCAGCAGATACCACTCGTAGGAGCGCACGAACGGGTAAACCGTGAGCCAGCCGGCCGGCTCCTTGCCCCGCATGAAGGCGGGGAGATGGTTGGCCGAGAACTCGGCGTCGCGATGCACCCCCATTGCGTTCCAGGTGGGGAGCAAGGGAGCGAAGATGCGGGTGCGGCGCAGCTGGCGGAGCGCCCATTGGAGGGTCTCGGGCGCGCTCCCGTGCAGCCACACCATCACATCGGCGTCGGCACGGAGCCCCGAGACGTCATAGAGGCCGCGCACGAAGACGTCCTCCTCCTCGATCGACACGATGGTGTCGTCGAGCTGGCCGATCGCATCCGGCACGTCGGTGCCGTCGATGCCCAAGGGCTCTTCGGGGTTGCGGCGGAACACCGCCCAGAGGGTGTAACCGATGACGGGAACCGTCTCGGAGTCTTCGACGTCGCGGGCGAGATACGCCTCGGCGTCCTGGTCGACTGTCGGGTCAGTCATGGTCCTTCTTCGTGCTCGATGCGGTGTGCTGTGCACCCCGTGCGGTGGTGATGGTGACGATGATCTACTTCTTGCTCGCGGAACGGAAACCGAGCACGGCCACGAGCCCCACGGCCGCGATGGCGCTGGCGACTCCGACCCCGAATCCGATCGGGTTCCGGTCGCGGAACACCGCGATGCGGGTCTTCACCCGGTGCACCGCGTGGCGCGCCTGCTTGGGCACGTTGAGTTTGAACTCGATGGCGTCGAGAGTCGCCTTCAGGCGGGCTCGGTTCTTCTCGATGTCGGCGTGCAGCTGCTCCTTCGAACGCTGCGGGAGCTCGGGCGTCGCGTCTTTGTCGCTCATGACTGGCCCAATCCCTTCACCGTGTTGATGTCTTTCTTGATGCTCGTGATGGCGTCTTCGGGAACGATCGGCATCCCCTTCTTCACCGAGGAGACCCCGATCAGCACGAGGATGACGGCCAGCAGCAGCAGGGCGCCGGCAACGATCAGGGCGGCCGCCCAGGCCGGAAGAACCGTCGCGAGCCCGAGCACCGCGGCCGCGATGAGAGTGGCGAGGGCGAAGAACGCGAAGAGGGCCGCCCCCACGAAAAGGCCGACGCCGATGCCGAGCTTGGCCAGTCTCGCCGAGAGCTCTCGCTTGAGATTCTCGATCTCGTCTTTCAGCAGGGCGATGATGAGCGTCGGCAGCTCGCCGAGCAGGGAGACGAGGGAGCGACGGGCCCGTCGATCGCGGTCTTCAGTCACAGAGAACCCCCTCCGGTTCTTACTCGTCGGATTCGGCGTCGGCGGCGGCCGAGCTCTGCGCCGAAGCCTTGGTGGTGGACGAGGTGGGCGATTTCGTCGACGACGTGCTCGCCGGCTTTCGAGCAGCGGGCTTCGTCGCGGTGGTCTTCGGCCGCGTCGAACCGGTGTTGCTCGCGGCAGCGCTGCGCTGCGGTCCGCTCAGCGGCTCGCGGCCGATCAAGGCACCGAGCGCGTTACGCGCCTTGTGCGAGAGGTCGGCTTTGACGGTGTCGACCCGAGCACCTGCGAAGTCCTGCGCCTTCTGCACACCCGACTGAACCGTCGGAGTGTTCCACACCTTCTGGGCACCCGCCTTGATCTGCTCGTACCGCTCTCGTCCGGCGCGCGTTCCGAGTACATACCCAGTTGCGAGCCCGACGACGAAGATGATCTTTCCGCGCATGTGAACTCCGATCGATCGCGAGTACAGGGTTGCTCCCAGCGTAGTCCCCTCCTCCCGAGCACGCATGGCGGCCGAGTCGCTCGAGAAGCTCGGCGACCGTGTGGTGCCGCGGTGTGGGCTCAGTCCGCGTCGAGTCGGCGGTCGCCTCGCAGTTCGGCAGCGAGACCGGATGCCGTCGTCTGCGCGTGTTCGACCGTGGCCGCGAGCCCCGTGCCCGACACCCACGCGCCGACCACGTCGAGGCCGGCGACGCGCTGCACGGCGGCGAGCGTCTGACGCACGCGTGCCTTGTGCCCCACGGTCGCGAACGCGAGCGACTCGGCCCAGACCATCGTGTCGAAGCCCGCGACGTCGGCCTCGGAGAGCGGAACGCCGAGCAGAGCAGACGCGTCGGCGAGCACCGTGGCGAGGTCGACGGCGGGCTCGGATGAGGGCCGCGCATCCGCACCCCGTCGCCCGTATGACAGCCGCAGCACGTGCCGATGCGCCGGAAGGGAGTCGGCGAGCCACCGCCACTTGGCGCTCGAGTGGGTGAGTGCTTTCGCCGTGACGCGAGGGGTGCCGGGCGCGACGAGAACGCCGGTGCCCCGCGGATGCGCGTCCAGCCGCGCGTCGTCGACCACGAGGGTGGCGATGGTGACGGAGGCGGGTTCCGGCCAGTCGCTCTGCGGCGGCAGAGGCGTCGAGGGCTCGGGAGCCGGCATCCCGGCGCGCGCGGGCGATGGCGATAGAGATGGTGGAGCATCTTCGCCCCCACGACCGACTCCCGCTTCGGCCAGCAGCGCGAGCCCCGTTCGGAACCCGGTGGCCACCACGACGGCCCGCGCGACGAGCGGGGAAGCGGCACCGAGGTCGTCGGCGTGCGCGTCGCCGCCGGCATAAGCGTCGGCGTTGGCGTTGGCGTTGGCGCCGGCGTCATCTGAGGCGTCAGCGTCAGCGTCGGCGAGGTCGGCCAACGAAGCTCCGTCTGCCGGCGCCAGCCCGACGGTCCACTCCCCGCCGCCCGCTCGCGACAACCCGCTCACCCGGGTCGCCGTACGGAACTGCACCCCGTAGTAGCGGCAGTCGGCTTCGAGGGCCTCGATCAGTCTGTACACGCCCCCCGCGATCCCCTGCACCTGCGAGCCGGCCGGCGCCTGCTCGCGCAGGGCCATGACGGCGCCGGAGAGCGACCCCTGGGTGGTCATCGCCTGGGTGAGCCCGGGCGCGACGGTGTGCACGTCGACCACCGAGGGGTCAGCCGAGTGCACCCCGGCGACCACCGGCGTGACGAGCCGATCGAGCACGCGCCGACCCATCCGGCGGCGCACGATGTCGCCGAGGTCGGTTTCGGCGCGCACCCGGAGCAGCGGCATCAGGCGGTCGAGGTAGGCGCGGAGCGATCCGCCCCAGCCGATGATGCGACGCACGTCGTCGGCGAGCGGAACCCCGGGAATGCCGAGCACCCCCGAGGCAGGAAGCGGTGCGATCCCGCCGTCCCAAGCCACCCACGCGCCGGCCTCGGCCGGCACCACGATGTCGTCGCCGAGGCCGAGCTCGGTCACCAGGGACGCGACGGTTCCCTTGCGCGTGGCGAAGCTCTCGGCGCCCGAGTCGAGCCGCACGCCCGCGATCTCGCGGGTCGCGACGAAGCCACCCACCGCCTCCCGCGATTCGACCACTGTGACGGTGTTGCCGAGGTGGGCCAGCTGCCGCGCGGCAACGAGGCCGGCCACTCCGCCGCCGATCACCACCACGTCGGTGGTGCCCGACGCCGCATCGGATGACAGGATGCCGAACAAGGGCTCCGCGGATGGCCGATCCGTGGACTCAGCCATCGACTCTGTCCTCCCCTTGTGCGTGCACCAGCTCGACGATCCGCGTCAACACCGCGGGATCGGTCTCGGGCGGAACCCCGTGCCCCAGGTTCACGACGTGCGCAGGAGCGCTCCGCCCCCGCGCGAGCACATCGAGCACGTGCGACTCGAGCACCGGCCAGGGCGCCGCGAGCAGCGCCGGGTCGATGTTGCCCTGCAGGGTGACCTGCCCACCGAGGCGCGACGAGGCGACGTCGAGCGGGATGCGCCAGTCGACGCCCACGACGTCGACCCCGATCTCGTGCATCGGCTTCAGCACCTCGCCGCTGCCCACGCCGAAGTGCACGGTCGGCACGTCGAGGTCGGCGATCTGCGCGAGGGCGGCGGCCGAGTGCGGTGCGACCCGTTCGACGTAATCGGCGACGGAGAGCGAGCCGACCCAGGAGTCGAAGAGCTGACCTGCACTGGCGCCGGCGAGGATCTGCGCGCGGAGGAACCCGCCCGTGACCTCCGCGGCCCAGCCGAGCAGCGCCGCCCAGGCATCCGGATCGGCGTGCATCATCGTGCGGGCGCGCAGGTGGTCTTTCGAGGGGCCGCCCTCGACGAGGTAGGCCGCGAGGGTGAAGGGAGCGCCCGCGAATCCGATCAGCGGGGTCGTTCCGAGTTGCTCGACGGTTCGCGCGACTCCTGCCGAGACGGCCGAGAAGTCGGCGCCCGACGGAGAGGGCAGTGCGGCGACATCCGCTGCGCTGCGGATGGGGGACGCGAGCACCGGACCGCGGCCCGGCTCGATGTCGACGTCGACGCCCGCAAGACGCAGCGGGATCACGATGTCGCTGAAGAAGATGGCCGCGTCGACACCGTGCCGCCGAACGGGCTGGAGGGTGATCTCGCTGGCGAGCTCCGGGTCGAGGCAGGCGTCGAGCATCCGGGTTCCGACGCGCAGTTCGCGGTATTCGGGCAGCGAGCGGCCGGCTTGGCGCATGAACCAGACGGGGGTCACAGCTCCGCGCACACCCCGATAGGTGGTGACCAGGGGGGCGCCGGATGTGCGGCCGTCGGACAGCGGATGGGTCACGGGCAGAGTCACCGCCACATCCTACGGCGGACGCCTGAGCGGGGGCCCACTCGGGTCGCAGGCACCCCTCCTCGGGCAGGCGTACACTGAATCAGTGCTCATCTGCCTGACTGCGAATCACCGCAACGCGAGCTTCGACCTTCTCGAGAAGCTGTCGGTGGGCACGTCAGACGTGGCTAAGAGCCTGGTCTCCGAGAGCGATTTCGTGCAAGGCGCCGTCGTGCTGGCCACCTGCAATCGCTTCGAGGCCTACCTTGACATCGATGAGCCGCTCACGGCCGGGGTGTCGCTCGCCGTCGAGCAGGCCGCCGAATCGTTCAGCGCGGCATCCGGAACCGACGTCGGAGAACTGCGCGACTCCCTCACCGTGCTCTGCGGAGACGGCGTGGCCGACCACCTGTTCGCTGTGTCGTCGGGGCTCGAGTCGGTCGTGGTCGGCGAAGACGAGATCGCCGGTCAGGTCAAGCGAGCGCTCACCACCGCTCGGGTGGAGGGCACCGCGTCGTCAGATCTCGAGCGACTGTTCCAGCGGGCCTCGCACACCTCGCGCGGAGTCAAGACGAAGACCGGCCTCGGTGGCGCCGGTCGCTCGCTGGCCCGCCTCGCGCTCGATCTCGCCGAGAGCCGCGTCACCGACTGGGCGCGCACGCGCGTGCTGCTCGTGGGCACCGGGCAGTACGCCCGGGTCACGCTCGCCAACCTCCGTGAGCGCGGTGTCACCGACATCCGCGTCTTCTCGCCCTCCGGTCGTGCCGTCGCGTTCGCAACGAAGCAGGGTCTTGAGGCCGTGCCGGCGGCGGGCTACCGCGACGCCATCGCGTCGGCCGACGTCGTCATCACCTGCAGCACCGCCGAGACGGTGGTGCTCTCGGCGGCCGATCTGAGTGCCGCGATCGACCTCCCCGGCGCGTTCGAACGCCGCCTCATCATCGACTTGGGCCTGCCGCGCAACGTCGACCCGGCTGTCGCGGGCATCCGCGGCACCGAACTGCTCGACCTCGAGACCATCAGCCTGCACGCCCCCCTCGACGAGTTGAACGCCGAATCGGATGCGCGTGCCCTGGTGGGTGAGGCCGCCGCCGAATACCGGGCGGGCAAGGCGGAGGCGGAGGTCACGCCGGCCGTGGTCGCACTGCGGGCGCACCTGTTCGACCTGCTCGACGGTGAGATCGATCGCACCCGTTCGCACGGCGACGCCTCCGAGACCGAGCGCACCGAGCGCGCGCTCCGCCACCTGGTGGGCGTCATCCTGCACTCGCCGTCGGTTCGTGCGCGAGAGCTCGCGCGTGAAGGACGAGCGGATGAGGTGTTCGCCGCCGTCGAGACGCTGTTCGGTCTGGGCGGCGCGGCAGCGACCGCCGCCGACGCGGCGCGAGCCGAGGCCGCCGCTCGCTCCGACGCCGAACTCGCGGCCGATGCGGTCGCGCTCCACGAGTACCGCCGCTCCGAGGGCTGACACTGACGCCGCGACTCCGTGCCGCGGCACGTTCTCGGTACGGTTCGGGCGAACGTGGGTCGCACCGACCCTTCCTGGAGACTTGCATGCACGCAGATTCGCCCGCAACGACCCGTTCGGGTCGGTGCGCCCGATTCGGGAGGAGCTGCGTCGCACGACCCCTCCCTGAGGCCGTCGGTCCCTGCAGCTCCTCCCGAAGCGGCACCGAAGGCGCGCGCCGGTCGACGCGGGCACGATGACCGAGGCATCCACCACCGCGCCCGAGCCAGGCGGCGACGACTCGGCCCCCCTCCCCACCATCCGGGTCGCGGCACTGGCACTCCTCCGCGAGCGCCGGGTGCTCATGGTCACCGCCCGTGCCCGCGACGTCTACTACATGCCGGGGGGCAAGATCGACGCCGGCGAAACGGCAGCCGAGGCCGCCGTGCGCGAGGCCTTCGAAGAGGTGAGCGTGCGGGTCGACGCGGCCGCCGTGCATCCGCTGTTCACCGTCACGGTGCAGGCGCACGGCGAGCCCGAGGGCCGGCTGGTCGAGATGCAGGTTTTCCAGGGCTCGACCCCGGATGCGCCGCGCGCGTCGAGCGAGGTCGATGCGGTGCACTGGGTCACCTCAGCCGACGAGCACCGCTGCCCGCCCGCCGGCGCGGAGACCCTCCGCCGCCTGCACGCCCTGGACCTCATCGACTGAGCCGCGCCCGCCACGCAGAGGCTCTCCCGCCACCCGCCCTCCCTCACACCCACCGCGGGGTAGCGCACAGCGCACCCACGCCGCCACTTCCCCGCCCGACCTCACGCGCACCGCGCACCCACGCGGCCACCTCCCCGCCCGACCTCACGCGCACAGCGCACCCTCGCGGCACTTCGAGCGACCTCGCGCTACCCGGCACAGCCGCCAGCGCTCACACGTCCTCTTCGAGGTCACCCGTGCGGGCCTCGAGCCGGATCTCCTCGGCGTCGATCCGCGCCTGGATGCGCCGCAGCACCACGTCGTCGATCTGCCGCGAATCGCGCAGCGCCACGATCGCGCGCCTCTTCACGGGCAGCACCGCCAGCCGTAACGCGCTCTCGCCGTCGTCGCCTGTGAGCTCGTCGTCGAGCATCCGCACCGTCTTGTCGTCGTCGCTCATCCGCTGCGACACGGCCTCCAGGCGCGACCGGTATTCCGACAACAACGCATCGCGAATCGCCGGGGCCGCCCCGGTCTCCGCTGCCACGCGAGGCAGCTCCTCGATCACCGCCTCCAAGGCGGTGCGCTCGGCCAGCAGGTTCTCCCACTCCTCCGTCGGATCAGGCGGCAGCCGCGCCCAGCGCACGACCGCCGGCATCGTGAGTCCCTGCACCACGAGCGTGAACAGGATGACGGCGAAGGTCACGGCGATCAGCGTCTGGCGATACGGCAGCGGCTCCCCCTGGGCGGTCTCGAGCGGCAGGGCGAGTGCCGCGGCGAGCGACACCGCACCACGGAACCCCGCCCACGCTCCCGGGAACCGCTGCCGCGCGTGCACCCTTCGCGCGCGTTGCGAGGGCCGCCGATCGACCGCGCGCAACACGTAGGGGATCGTGTTGAACCAGGCCAGCCGGATGCCCAGCACCAGCACGATCGCCACTCCCGACAGCCCCAGCGTGAGCGGCCAGTCGACCGGATCGATGCTCGTCACGATGAGGTGGAACTGGATGCCGATCAAGACGAACAGCGATCCGTTCAGGATGTAGGTGGCCACCTCCCAGAACCCGTAGCCCTGCCGCCGCGCCACGGCCGACGCGCTGAAGTCGGGCAGATGGCTCGACACCAGGCCGCACACCACCACCGCGACGACACCGGACGCGTGCAGCAGTTCAGCGGGAAGGAAGGCGAGGAACGGCGTCAGAACGATCAGGGTGTTCACGAGCGACGGCTCGCGCACGAATCGCCGCAGCCACCCGATCACAAATCCGATGGCCAGCCCGAGCGCGATGGCCACGAGATACGACCAGAGGAACGCGACCGCCAGCGGCCCGATCTCGATCCCGGTTCCGCCCACCGCCGCGCCGATCGCGACCGAGTAGAGCACGAGGGCGGTGCCGTCGTTGATCAGGCTTTCCGTGCGCACGGTGGTGAGGATGCGTCGCGGCAGTCCGCTCGCCACCGACGAGACCGCTGTCGCATCCGTCGGCGCGAGGATGGCGCCGAGTGCGAGCGCGATCGGCCACGGCAGCCCGAGCGCATTCGCCGCCGCCCCGACCCCCACCGCGGTGACGAGCACCAGGCCGATCGCGGCGAGCAGGATCACCCGCAGGTTGCTGCGGATCTCGCGCAGCGACGTCGTGATCGACTCCCAGTAGAGCAACGCCGGCAGGAACAGCAGCAGCACCAGATCGGGCGGAAGCTCGACGTTGCCGGCCAGCGGAATGAAACCGATCGCTACCCCGAGCAACAGCAGCACCAGAGAGGGTGGCAACCGGAGGCGACGCGCGACCCACCCGCCGCCGATGATGGCGGCACCGATGATCACGACGAGCTGCAAGCCCTCCATCGGCCAATTCTTCAATACGAACGGCTCCCTGCGCGAGGGTTGGACCACGCCGAGACATCACTTTCCGCGCGAAGACCGCCGGTTCAGCGCGGAAACCGACCTCTCGCGGAGCGTGAGCACGCGAGAAGCGGGATCACGCGAGCGCCGCCAGCGCCCGGTCGACGTCGGCGGGTTCGTTCCAGACGTGGAAGGCGACGCGCGCCCGGCCGGCCCGCGCCGAAGCCGCTATCCCGGCGGCCGAGAGCGCCGCGAACCCGCTGCCGTCGGCATCCGGCCAGGTGACGATGGCGGTGCCCGTCGACTCGACCTCGAGTCGTCGGCACAGTTCGTCGGCCAGGCCGACGCAGTGCGAGCGCACCGCCTCGAGGTCGGCCGAGGCGAAGAGTTCGATGGTGGGCGCGGTGCCGATCCACGCAGGCCAGGCCGGCGACACATCGAAGCGGCGGGCCGACTCTGCCAGGAGCATCCCAGGGCCGTAACACGAGCCCCACACGTCGTCGCCGGCGTACCAGCCGGCGTCGACGGGCACCAGTCGTTCGGCGAAGGCCGGGGTGATCGTCATGAACGAAGCACCGCGCGGAGAGCACAGCCACTTGTAGGCGTGACAGATCGTCGCGTCGAAACGACTCGCGTCGACGGGCATCCAGCCGGCAGCCTGCGTGGTGTCGCAGAGGGTCGCGGCTCCGTGCCGTGCCGCGGCGGCGATGATCGCATCGGCGTCGGCGAGCGCTCCGGTGGCCGATTGCACGAGCGAGAACGACACGAGCGTGGTCGACGGCCGGATGCTGGCCGCCAGCTCTTCGAGTGGAACGCACCGCACCGACAGCCGGCCGAGCTGCTCCTGCACGAGGAACGGGAACACCATCGAGCTGAAGTCGCCCTCGACCACCAGCACCTCGGAGCCGGCGGGCAGCGAGGAGGCCACCATCGACGTCGACACCGACACCTGCGAACCGATCGCGACCTGATCGGTCGGCACCGAGACGAGTCGCGCGAAAGCCTCACGCGCCCGCTCGACCGCTGCGCCGTAGACGCCCGGTTCACGATGCCCTTCGGCCCAGGCGGCGAGATCGGCGCCGAGCGCCGCGACGGCCTCCCGCGGTGGCACTCCGATCACGCAGGCCGAGAGATAACCGGGGCGCACGTCGAAGTGCCCAGCCAGCGCCTCTCGACTCATCGATGCCGCGGTCGGCGCCGGACTGTCCGTCTTCATGCCCCCAGCCTCGCGTTTCGGCATTCATTCGACAACCGCCAGAGTCGGATGCTTCGCATAACGCTGCGTTATGGTTCTCACATGACTCTCTCGCCCCTCGCGAGCGCCTTCGACCTGGATTCGCAGACCCTGCGAGTCATCGCGGCCATCGCCGAGTACGGGTCGATCACGCGTGCCGCCGCCGTGCTCGGTTTCAGTCAGCCGGCCGTCAGTCAGCAGCTCCGACGCGTGGAATCGCGGATCGGCATGCCGCTGGTCACCCGATCCGGTCGCGGCATCCGGTTGACGGATGCCGGCGAGGTGCTCGCGCGCCACGCCGGCGTCGTACTCGACGCCCTCGACGAGGCGGCCGGCGAGCTCTCCGACCTGTCGGGCCTCCGCTCGGGGCAGGTGCGGCTGTCGGCGTTCCCCTCCGCGTCGTCGACGATCGTGCCGCACCTCATCCAGTCGATGGGCGCGGAGCACGCCGGAGTGCAGTTCACCTATCTCGAAGCCGAACCGCCGGCCGCTGTCGCGTCGGTGCGCGACGGCGTGAGCGACATCGCGATCGCCTTCCATTACCCGGCCGATCGCAGCGATCCGTTCGAAGAGTCGACCGAGGGTCTCGTCGTGCACGAACTCGCCCGCGACGACCTGCTCGTACTGGTGCCGGAGGGGCACGGCGTGCTGGGCGCTGCGACCACGCGCATCGACGAGACCAAGCGTGGCGTCGCTCCCGTCGCCGGCGCATCCGTCGCACCCTCACCCGCCCGCATCGACATCGCCGAGTTGCGCACCGAGAACTGGATCGCCGGCTGCCCCCGCTGCCGCTCGCACCTGCTCGACTCCTGCGCGCGCCGCGGTTTCGCTCCCACGATCGCGTTCGAGACCGACAACTTCGTGGCCGTGATGAGCATGGTGGCGGCCGGCCTCGGCGTGGCGCTGCTCCCTGCGCTCGCCCGGGCGGCGTCGCCGATCCCGCCGGGGGTGGTCGCGTTGCCCAGCGCCGCCAACGACCATCGGATGATCGTGGCCGTCACACGCCCCGGCGCCGATCAGATGCCGGCGGTCGGCGAGACGCTCCGCCTGCTCCGCGCCGTGGTGGCCTGAAGCGTCCCGCACCCCTCAGTACACGTACTCCAAGAAGTCGGTGCCGAGGGTGCGCATCGCGTCGAGCACACCGAGCCTCGCAGGGAGGTCGACGTCGTTGAAACGCATGGTCACCGCATAGGCCACGCCGGCCCGCGGACCGACCACGACGCCCGCTTCCGAGCGGATGCCGGCATCCGTTCCGGTCTTGTTGAACAACTGGATGCCGTGATCGGGCCCGGTGTGGGCGAACGGATCGAGCCCGAACGCCCCGGCCACCATCGACAGGTCGCTGCCGAGGCTCAACCAGCCGGTGACGAGTCGCGACGTCGTCTCGTCGACGACCTCGCCCCGCTCGAGCGAGCGGAACAGTGTCGCGAGCTCGCGTGCCGAACCCACCGAGAGCTGTGGCGCGTCATCCGGACCTCGCACGTCGCGCACGATGTCGAGCAGCAGCGTGCGCCGGAGGCCGAGCGACTCCGCGCGGGCGCGCACGGCGTCGAGGCCGATGCGGCGCAGCAGCACGTTCGTGGCCAGATTGTCGCTCGTGGCTCCGATGAGCGCCGCCAGATCGGAGACCGGCAACGCCGGAACCTGCAGGTGCTGCCACAACCCCGAGTCGCCCACCGAATCCTGTGCGGTGCGGTTCAGGATGCTCAGTGCCTCGGCTCCGGGCGCCGGGCGCACGTTCCGGGGTGGCGCGTCGGCCGACCCCGATCCGGGCACCGCGGGCGTCGGAGGAACGGAGCCCGAACCCGAACCGTCGCGCGCCGAGATCCGCGCCGCCACCTCGATGAGCAGCAGCACCTTCCCGATCGACGCGGTCGGCACGGAGAGATGGTCGTCGACGGAGAAGAGCACCTTCCCCGTGCCCGCGTCGAGCGCCGAGGCTGTGACCTGCACGCCCGAGAGCGCGAGCTCGGTCAACGAGGCAAAACCCTTGCGGAAGATGACACCGTCGCCGTCGATCGGATCCGAGCGTCGGCCGCGGGGCGCGATCTCCTCCCGCTCCGATCGCGCGCGTCGTCGGATCGATTCCGGCATGCTCAGCTGTCCTCCTTCGACTGGCCGGGCCCGGGATGCCCCGTTCCCGTCCAGGTCGGCCGCGCCGTGTCGGGGCGTCCTACCAGATCGTCACACGTTCAGCTGGGTTCAACCAGAGATTGTCGTTCGAATCGACGTCGAAGGCTGCGTAGAATTCGTCGATGTTGCGAACGATCTGGTTGCACCGGAACTCGTTCGGCGAGTGCGGGTCGATCGAGAGCAACCGGATGACCTCCTCGTCGCGCGACTTCTGCTGCCAGGCCTGCGCCCAGGAGAGAAAGAAGCGCTGGGCGCCGGTGAGGCCGTCGATGACGGGCGGCTCCTGCCCGTCGAGCGAGAGCAGGTAGGCCTTCCAGGCGATGCCGAGTCCGCCGAGGTCACCGATGTTCTCGCCGATCGTGAGCGCGCCGTTGACGTGGTGGTCGGGTACCTGCAGCGGGGCGAGCGCGTCGTACTGGGCGATGAGCGAGGAGGTCAGTTTCTCGAACGCCTCCCGGTCTTCGGAGGTCCACCAGTCGGTGAGGCGGCCGTCGCCGTCGAATCGCGACCCCTGGTCGTCGAAGCCGTGCCCGATCTCGTGGCCGATCACCGCACCGATCGCGCCGTAGTTCGCCGCCGCATCCCGCGACTCATCGAAGAACGGGTACTGCAGGATGGCCGCGGGGAACACGATCTCGTTGAAGCCGGGGTTGTAGTACGCGTTGATCGTCTGGGGCGTCATGAACCATTCGTCGCGGTCGAGCGGCTTGCCGATCTTGCCGAGCTCGCGCTGGAACTCGAACTCGCTGGTGGCGCGCACGTTCGCGATCAGGTCGGTGGGATCGATCACGAGCGTCGAGTAGTCGCGCCACTTCACCGGGAAGCCGATCTTCGGCGTGAACTTGTCCAGCTTCTCGAGTGCCCGCTCGCGCGTGGCCGGGCTCATCCATCCCAGGGTCGAGATCGACTGGCGATAGGCCTCGATGAGGTTGGCGACCAGGATGTCCATGCTCGCCTTGGCCGTCGGCGGAAAATGCTTCTCCACGTAGATGCGGCCGACAGCCTCACCCATCGAGCCTTCCACCAGCGAGACTCCTCGCTTCCAGCGCGCCCGCATGCTCGGCGTGCCGGTGAGGGTGCGGCCGTAGAAGTCGAAGTTCTCCTCCACGAAATCGCTCGAGAGGTAGGGCGCCCACCCGTGGATGACCTGCCAGGCGAGCCAGTCCTTCCAGCTCTCCAAGGGGGCGCCGGTAAGGGCGCCGGCCAGCCCGGTGATGAAGCTCGGCTCCCGCACGACCAGCTCGTCGAAAACGCCGTCGGGGGCGCCGAGCGCGTCGCGCCAGAGGTCGAAGAGCGAGGTGTCGGCGTCGTCGTCATCGTCGACGTCGGCTCCGGATGCGTCGGGCACGTTCGCGAGGTCGCCCGGGAGCGCGAGGAACTCGTCCCACGAGACCAGGTTGTAGGTGGCCTGCGCGTCGCGGGTGCGCACGTTGTCCCAGTGCGACTTCGCGATCAAGGTCTCCAGGTCGAAGACGCGCTGGGCGCGCTCCGGGGCGTTCTCGAGGCCGGCGAGTTCGAACATCCGCTGGATGTGGCCCAAGTAGGCCTCGCGAACGGAGGCGAACTTCTCGTCGCGGAAGTAGCTCTCATCGGGCAGCGAGATGCCGCCCTGCTCGACGAACACGAGGTAGCGCTCGGGGTTGCCCGGGTCGTTGTCGACGAACAGGCGCAGGAGGCCTGGCACGCCCTCGCGCTCGAGGCGGCCGAGCGTGCGGGCGAGATCCGCCACGTCGTCGATGGTGTCGACCAGCGCCAGCTGCGGGGTGACGGGGGCGGCGCCGAGCTGCTCGATCCGCTCCTCGTCCATGAAACTCGCGAACAGGTCACCGAACTTGCGGGCCTCCGTGCCCTCCGGCGCGTTCTGCGACTCTTCGATGATGTCGCGCACGGCCTTCTCGGCCTCTTCGGCGAGAACGTAGAACGAGCCGTAGCGCGCCTTGTCTTCGGGGATCTCGGTTCGAGCGATCCACTTTCCGTTGACGTGGCGGAACAGGTCGTCCTGTGCACGGGTGTCGGGGTCGAGTTCGGTGGTGTCGATGCCGGATTCAGTCACCCGACAACTCTACGCACGCGCCCCGACATCTGCGCCGGGAATCGAGAAGGGCCCCACGACCGAAGTCGTGAGGCCCTTCTTCGTGGTCGGTTCGCGACTCAGTCGACGACGGCGCCGCCGAGGCGGAGACCCGAGGTCTGGTCGAAGACGTGCACGTGGCCGAGCTTCGGGGTGACGTAGAGCGTGTCGCCGAGGTTCGGGTGCACGCGGCCGTCGACGCGCACGACGAGGTCGGTGCGCTTGCCCTCGACCTCGGAGTGACCGTAGAGGTAGCCGTCGGCGCCGAGCTCCTCGACCAGGTCGACCGTCACGGTCAGGCCCTGGCCGGCGTCGGCCGACACCACGACGTCTTCGGGGCGGACACCCACGGTGACGGCCTTGCCGGCGTCAGCCAGGATGGAGCGCTCGACCGGAACGGTCGCAGTGCCGAACTTGATGCCACCGTCGACGACGTCGGCCGGGAAGAGGTTCATGGCGGGCGAACCGATGAAGCCGGCGACGAACACGTTGTTCGGGTTCGCGTAGAGCTCGCGCGGGGTTCCGACCTGCTGGAGCAGACCGTCCTTCAGCACGGCGATCCGGTCGCCCATGGTGAGCGCCTCGGTCTGGTCGTGGGTGACGTAGACCGTCGTGACGCCGAGGCGACGCTGCAGCGACGCGATCTGCGTACGCGTCTGCACGCGCAGCTTGGCGTCGAGGTTCGAGAGCGGCTCGTCCATGAGGAACACCTGAGGGCTCCGCACGATCGCACGGCCCATCGCGACGCGCTGACGCTGACCACCGGAGAGAGCCTTCGGCTTACGAGCGAGGTAGGGCTCGAGGTCGAGCAGCTTCGCGGCCTCGAGAACCCGGGCGGCGCGCTCTTCCTTGTGCACGCCGGCGATCTTCAGGGCGAAGCCCATGTTCTCGGCCACGGTCATGTGCGGGTAGAGCGCGTAGTTCTGGAACACCATCGCGATGTCGCGGTCTTTCGGCGGGATGTCGGTGACGTCGCGGTCGCCGATCAGGATGCGCCCGTCGTTCACCTCTTCCAGGCCCGCGAGCATGCGCAGGGCGGTCGACTTGCCCGACCCCGACGGGCCGACGAGCACGAGGAATTCACCGTCTTCGACCGAGAGGTCGAAAGCGTCGACGGCGGGAACCGTCGATCCCGGGTAGAGGCGCGTCGCCTTGTCGAACGTTACAGAAGCCATCGTTGTCCTTCTTCCACCGGCAGGTACGTGCCGGACGATCCGTAGTGGTTACGTTGCACTGCAACATACGTCGAAAAGGGCCTATTCCCCAAAACGGGGGGCAGATTGGCAGCCGGGAGCGAACGCGACTGCGGCTGCAGCTCGGCCTCCACCGCCGAGAATTGTCGTCGGATCAGCCCCCGAAGGGGACTTCGGCCCACCCTAGGCTGGGCGGGTGCAGACGATCGACCGCGACATCCTGCGCCTCGCGGTGCCGGCTCTCGGCGCGCTCGTGGCGGAGCCCTTGTTCCTACTCACCGACACGGCCCTCGTCGGTCATCTGGGCGAGGATTCCCTCGCCGCCCTCGGCATCGCGAGCGCCATCCTGCAGACCGTCGTGGGTCTCTTGATCTTCCTCGCCTACGCCACGACTCCGGCGGTCGCACGGCGGCTCGGCGCTGGAGACCAGGCCGGCGCGGTGAAGGCGGGCATCGACGGCATGTGGCTCGCGCTCGGCGTCGGAGTGGTGCTCGCGCTGGTCGGGTGGCCGCTGGCGGGCGTGCTGGTGCGGGCCTTCGGCACCACCGCGGCGGTGGAGGCCGAGGCCACCACCTATCTCACGGTGTCGCTGATCGGGCTTCCCGGGATGCTCGTGGTGATCGCGGCGACCGGCCTCCTGCGCGGGTTGCAGGACACCCGCACGCCGCTGATCGTGGCGGTCGCCGGATTCGCCGCGAACGCGGGCCTGAACTGGCTCCTGATCTACGGCGCCGGCTGGGGCATCGCGGGGTCGGCAGCCGGCACGGTCATCGCACAATGGGGGATGGCGGCGGTCTACGTGGTGATCGCGGTGCGGGCCGCCCGCGCCAGCCGCGTGTCGCTCCGACCCGGTCTCGACGGGGTGACGGCCTCGGCGTCGGCCGGCGGGTGGCTCTTCGTGCGCACGGCCAGTCTCCGGGCGGCGCTCGTTGCCTCGGTGGTGGTCGCGGCGTCACTCGGCGTGACGCAGCTCGCCGCTTTCCAGATCGCGATGACGGTGTTCACGACGCTCGCGCTCATCCTCGACGCCCTGGCGATCGCCGGGCAGGCCATGATCGGGCACGGCCTCGGGGCGTCGGAGGTGGAGCGGGTGCACGCGGTGACGCGGCGGCTGATCCGCTGGGGGGTGCTCTCGGGGGTGGTGCTGGGCGCGGTCGTCGCGCTCATCGCTCCGCTGATCGGGCCGGTGTTCAGCCCGAGCCCCGAGGTGCAGCAGGCCCTCACGGTGAGCCTGTGGGTGATGGCCGCGGGCGTCCCGATCGGCGGCTACGTCTTCGTGCTCGACGGGGTGCTGATCGGAGCGGGGGATGCGCGCTACCTCGCGCTCACCGGGGTGCTGAACCTCGCGGTGTACGCACCGCTCCTGGCGTGGGTGGCGGTGGCGCATCCGTCGGGCGCCGCGGGCCTGGGCTGGCTCTGGGCGGCCTTCGGCATCGGCTACATCGGTGCCCGTGCGGTGACCCTCGGCCTCCGGGCCCGCGGTTCCCGCTGGATCGTGACGGGTGCCCCGGCCTGACCCCACCCGGGCGCGCTCCCACCTCTGATCAGACGGCGAGCACGTCGCCCGGCGCTACCGCGACCGTCTCGCCGCTGAAATGGGTGGAGGCCCGCGTCACCGCCGCCGCCATGGTCACGGTCTCGGCGATGTGGGTGAGGAGGAGGCGTGACACCTGCGCCGCAGATGCCGTACGCCCGGCGTCTTCCGGAGTGTGGTGCGCGGGGGCGTCCCCACGAGGCGGGGCCTCGTCGTATCCCGCCTCGACCAGAAGTGTCCCGGCACCCTCGGCCAGTTCTTCGAGTGAGGTGCATGGTGCGGAGTCGCCGGAATACGCGAACCGGGTCGACCCGTCCGAAACCGCGAGCCCGAACGCGGGCACTCCGTGCTGCACCGGCCCCCACTCCAGCCGCAGGCCGCCGACCTCCCGTTCACCCCATCCGCTCATCTCCTGCACCTCGAACACGCGGGGCAGCTCGTCGACGGAGTTCGGACCGAGGAATCCGGCCATCCGCTCGAGCAGTCCCTCCGGCCCGATCAGGGGAATCGGATGCTCGGCCCGGCGTTCCGCGAAACGCAGGGCGTAGTAGGCCACGAGCAGGTCGGCGGTGTGATCGGCGTGGCGATGCGAGATCCAGATCGCGTCGAGGTCGGCCGGAGGGAGGTGCCGCTGCAGCTCCGCGAGCGTGCCCGTTCCGGCGTCGATCCAGACGCTCGTGGGGCGTTCACCCGGCGCCGCATCCGACTGCAGCAGATATCCCGAGCAGGCGTTTCCGGGGCGCGGATACGGCGTGGACGTTCCGAGCACGGTGAGACGCATCCTCCCATTGTCCCGGGTCGACACTTCTCGACCCGACCACGCGCGGCACTCGTCTACTTCGCGGCGACCGCGTCGGGCGCCTCGGGCGCTTCGGGCGCTTCGGGCGCTTCGGGCGTCTCCTCCTTGGCATACCGCCGGAACAGCTCATGCTCCCGCTCGCGCCGCGGGTAGAACACGAGTGCCACGATCGCCCCCACGAGCATGAACACCATCCCCGTCGCGAAGGCCCAGTCAGCGCCCTGCAAGAAGGAGTCGCGCGCGGCTTTCACGATGCCGTCGGCATACTGCGGATACTGCTTGGCGATCGAGATCGCTCCGTCGAACGACTTCTGCAGCTGGGTCTGGATGCTGCCCGTGATCTCGCTCTGCACGGTCGCCGGCGCCGACGCGATCGAGGATGCGATGGCCGAGGCGTAGCCGGCGGTGAGGATGGCGCCGAGCACCGACTGCATGATCGATCCGCCGAGGTCGCGCTGCAGATCAGAGGTGCCCGACGCCATCCCGGCCCGCAGCACCGGCACCGAGTCGGTGAGTGAGCGCGAAGCCGGGGGACCGGCGAGCCCGACTCCCAGACCGATCAGGGCGTACCCCACCCCCACCGGGAGGTAGCTCGCCCCCACGTCCCAGAACAGATACATCGTGAGAAAGGCGAGCAAGCAGCTCGTGAACCCCAGCAAGAACACAACCCGTGCCCCGAAACGGATGACCAGTCGGCTCGACACGGGCGCGGCAAGGGTCATCAGGATCGCCGAGGGAAGAATGGATGCGCCGGCCTCGAGCGCGGTGTAGCCCAGCACGTTCTGCAGGAACAACTGCCCCACGTACATCGCGCCCATCAGCGAGCCGAACACCACGGTTCCGCCCACGGCCGCCACCCAGAAGGTGCGTCTCCCGGCCACCCGGAGGTCGTAGAGCGGATTCCTCGCCCGCCGCTGGCGCAGCACGAATCCGATCCCGGCGAGAACGGCGAAGACGCCCAGCACGCCGGCGAACAGTTGCGCGCCCGGCACCGCGGCGAAGTTGATCGACAACACGAGCGACGTCACCAGCACGATCGAGAGCACGCCGCCCAGATTGTCGACCGGCTCGGTGCCCTCGTTGACCTTGGCGGGCACCACCAGGATCACCAGCACCAGGGTGATCGCAGCGAGCGGCGGCGTCATGAGGAACACCGCACCCCAGTCGGCGATGCTCAGCAAGAATCCGGAGGCGAGCGGTCCGAGAGCCGCGATGGCCCCACCGAGTCCCGACCACAGCGCGATGGCCGCGATCCGTTTCGGGCCGGTCCAGAGCGCTGCGATCAGCGCGAGTGTCGTCGGATAGGCCATGCCCGCCGCGACGCCGCCCACCACCCGCGCGAGGAAAAGCAGCTCGACGGAGGGCGCGAACGCCGCCATCAGGGCGGCCGGGATGCTGAGCGCGAGGCCGAGCACGAGCATCCGTTTGCGCCCGTAGCGGTCGCCGATCGCGCCGAGGTAGAGCACCGATCCGGCCAGGCCCAGCGAGAAGCCGACCGCGACGAGGTTCAATGCCGTCTGCGAGGCGTCGAAGGCCTCGCCGATGGATGGCAGTGCGACGTTCGCGATCGAGAGATTGAGGTTGGCGACGCCCGACGCCAGGATGAGGGCGATCAACACCACGGTGCCGCGCGCGGGTGCCGTGCCTTCGTTCCGCGTGGCGGCGCCCGCCGCAGCCGTCTTCTCGGTCATCCGTTCCTCCCCCGACCCCCACCCCAGGCGTCTGTGCACGACAGTAGTGCACCGGATGCGCGCGGCCGGGTCGTCTCGACGACACCCTTCGCGTGTGCCCGGTGTGAGTGGGCCGATAGTGTAAGCGGATCGGTTCGATCGCACCGCAACGACTCCGCAGCCCGACCGGCCCAGCTCCCCACCGACCGCGAACGGACGCGACCCACCCCATGACCGACACCCTCACCCGCCGGCAGTTGCTCGCCTGGCGCAACGCGATCTTCGTCGTGTTCGCCTTGAGCGGCATCTCCATCGCGAGCTGGGTCGCGCGGCTTCCTGCCGTGCGCGACCAGCTGAGCCTCGACACGGCGCAGATCGGCGTGCTCATCTTCGCGATGTCGGCCGGATCGGTGATCGGCCTGATCGTCGCCCCGCCTGTCATGCTGCGGATCGGGGCGCGCGGAGGCATGGTGCTCTCGCTGTGTCTGGTGGCTTCCGGCACGGTCGTGATCGGGCTCGGAACATCTGTTCTCGGCTCGGCGCTCGTCGTGGGCGCCGGTCTCGCGGTCTTCGGATTCGGCAACGGAGCGGTCGACGTGATGATGAACGTCGAGGGTGCCGCGGCCGAGCGTGCCATCGGCAAGACGCTGATGCCCCTGATGCACGCCTTCTTCAGTTTCGGAACCGTCGCGGGCGCTGGTCTCGGAGCCCTCGCATCGGCACTCTCGATCGATGTCGCGGTGCACCTCTCGGTCATCGCCGCCATCATCGTGGTGAGCGTGCTGGTCGCCATCCGCTTCGTGCCGCGGGGAGTGGAGGCCGACGACCCCGAGCTCTCGGCGCCGCGCACCCCGTTCAAGGAACGCCTGCTCGCGAGCCTCGCCGTCTGGAAAGACCTGCGCCTGCTCGCCATCGGCGTCATCATGCTCGGCATGGCCTTCGCCGAAGGCTCCGCCAACGACTGGCTCACCATCGCGGTCGCCGACGGGTACAACCAGTCCAACACCACCGCCGCGGTCGTGTTCGGCGTCTTCACGATCTCGATGACCCTCGGCCGCATCGCGGGCGGCCCGGTTCTCGACCGCTTCGGGCGGGTGCCGGTGCTCCGCGTGAGCGCGCTGCTGGGCGTCATCGGCATCCTGATCTTCATCTTCGGGGCGCCTATGCCGTGGCTGGCATATGTCGGCGCCGCGTTCTGGGCGCTCGGGTGCTCGTTGGGCTTCCCGGTGGGGATGTCAGCGGCCGCAGACACCGACGACCCCAAGCAGTCCGCCGCCCGCGTGAGTGCGGTGGCCATCATCGGCTACGTCGCCTTCCTCGTCGGTCCGCCGGTGATCGGCCTCCTCGGTCACCAGTTCGGCATCCTCCCCGCCCTCCTCCTCGTTCTCGTGCTCGTCGTCCTGGCCGGCCTCTTCTCCCCCGCCGCCCGAGAGCGCGCCCCCCGCACCCTTTCCCCTTCCCACTAGCCGCGGCAGCGCAGCACCCTCTCCCCCCTAGCCGCGGCAGCACACCAGCCTCGCCACGAGCTGCGGCAGCACACCAGCCTCGGCACGAGCTGCGGCGTCGACGGCTGGGGTCCCAGGTGTGGCGGGCGTCTATGGGCGGAGACCCCAGCCGTCGACGCCGCAGCGCCCCGCCCCGCCCCCTCATCGGTCAGCGCAGCACCGACCCCCCAAGCCGGTTACGCTCTACAGGTGCGTCTAGTCATTGCCACCTGCTCCGTCGACTACGCCGGCCGCCTCAGCGCCCATCTCCCGCTCGCGAAACGCCTGCTCATGCGCAAAAGCGACGGCAGCATCCTGGTGCACTCCGACGGCGGTTCCTACAAGCCGCTGAACTGGATGAGCCCGCCCTGCACCGTCACCGAACTCGAGCCCGACGAGGTGCAGGCGGAAGCCGGCATCACGGCGGTGTGGAAGGTCACGCAGAAGAAGACCGACGACGTGCTGATCGTGTCGCTGTACGACATCGAGCACGATTCAGCGCACGAGCTGGGCATCGATCCCGGCCTCGTCAAAGACGGTGTCGAGGCGCATCTACAGAAGCTCCTGGCCGAGCAGATCGGATTGCTGGGCGACGGCCACACCCTCGTGCGGCGCGAGTACATGACGGCCATCGGTCCGGTCGACATCCTGGCCCGGGATTCCGGTGGCGCGGCGGTCGCGGTCGAGATCAAGCGCCGCGGCGACATCGACGGGGTCGAACAGCTCACCCGCTACCTCGAGCTGATGAACCGCGATCCGCACCTCGCGCCGGTGCAGGGCGTGTTCGCCGCGCAGGAGATCAAACCGCAGGCGCGCACTCTCGCGCAGGATCGCGGCATCCGCTGCGTCGTGCTCGACTACGACGCGATGCGCGGCCTCGACGACGCCGACTCGCGCCTCTTCTAGGGGGTCCGCGCTCGCTCGCCGGCCCGATCCGGGGTTCTGGCTAGGCTGGGCGGGTGGCCCGCCGTGCACCTGCCTTTCCCAAGTCGTATTCGAACCGCCCGCTCCGCAAGGCGCTCGAGACCTTCGCAGCGCTGCCGAACCGCACCACGCTCGACGCCCTCCTCGCGGCTATGCGCACCGGCGGACTCGTCGTCGACATCACCGGGTCGACGGATGCGACGGATCCGCAGCTCCGCACCATCCTGTCCACCACCGGCGAACTGGTGCTCCCGTTGTTCACCTCGGTGGCCGAACTCCGTCTCGCGGTTCCGGTGGAGCAGCGCCCGACCGCGCAGGCGATGATCCTCCCCGCTCGCGAGGCGCTGGCCCTGGTCGAGACGGCGGATTTCGTCGCCGTGCAGTTCGATGTCGCGAGCCTCGCGCAGGTGGTGAAGCGGGAGTTCGTGGTCGGCTGACCGCCTTACCCGAAGACGGCGAGCGCCACGGTCGCGGCCGGCACGATGACGACCACGGCGATCAGCCCGAGCCCCATGAACTTCGGCCAGGAGATCGTGACCCCGAGCGCGGTCAACCGCTGATGCCAGAGCAGGGTCGCGAGCGATGCCCACGGCGTGACGAGCGGGCCGAGGTTCACTCCGATGAGCAGAGCCACCAGCCGCAGCCGATCACCCGCCTGCGGCTCCAGCACCAGATAGGCCGGGAGGTTGTTGATGGTGTTGGCGCCGAGTGCTCCGATGGCGGCCAAGTGCAGAAGGCTGAGCGGGTCGTCGCCCGATCCGGAGACCGCGGCCAGCACCGACTCGAGCCCGTGCGCGTGCGCCGTCTCGACCAGAACGAAGAGCCCGGAGGCGATGCCGAGTGCCTGCCACGGGATGAGGGTGGCTCGGATCGCGCTGCGGTCCCGCACCAGGAAGGCCACGAGCAGAAGCACGGCGGCCGCCCCGGCCACGATCTCGACGGGGAGGCCGGAGACGAGCAGCGGGAGCAGGAGCAGCACCACCACTGCGCAATAGAGAAGGAGCGACCGGTCGGTGATCTCGGTGCGAGCCGGTGCGACGAAGCGGCCGCGTAGCGAGCGGTGGAACACGATCGAGAGGATGCCTGCGCTCACCACGACGCCCACCACCGCCGGCGCCCAGGCGGCCGCGATGAACCCGGCGGCACTTCCGCCGAAGGATTCCGCCGCGAGCAGATTCGTGAGATTCGACACCGGGAGGAAGAGGGATGCGGTGTTCGCCAGCCATACCGCGGCGAGCGCGAACGGGATGGGTGAGACACCGATGTGCAGCGCCAGAACGACGACGACCGGGGTGACCAGAACGGCGGTGGTGTCGAGCGAGAGGAACGCCGTGCAGACGACGGCGAGTGCGATGACGAAGAGCCAGAGCAGCCAGATGCGGCCACGGCCCCAACCCGCGAGCCGCTCGGCGAGCGCCGTGAAGACGCCCGCGGCGCTGGCCAGTTCGGCGACGACGGTGATCGCCACCACGAACCCGAGCACGGGAACGACGCGGGCGACGAGCGCCTCGAAGTCGGGCCAGGGCAATGCGCCACTCGCCACGGCGATCGTGGCCACGACGAGGAGGAGGGCGGTGAGGATCGGGCCGATCCGGTTCGCGGCGGTCTGCTGCATCGTCGGCCGAGTCTATGCCCGGTTGTGGGCGCTCGGCACGCCGACAATAGGATGACTCGGGTGATCCGCAAAAATCCGTCCAAGCCGTGGTCGTGCATCCTCTTCGATCTCGACGGAACCATCACCGACTCCGCGCCCGGGATCATCGGGCGCCTGTCGCGGACGCTCCAGGCCATGGGGCGCCCCGTGCCGCTGCCGGCTGAACTCGTCGCCTTCGTGGGGCCGCCGATCCTCGACGGCTTCCGCGACGTGGCGTCGATGACCGAGGACGAGGCGAAGGAAGCGCTCGTCGTCTACCGCGGGCTCGCGGCGAGCGAGGGCCCGCAAGACGACGCGGCGGTGTACCCCGGGATGCTCGGACTCGTGCGCGCACTGCACGCCGCCGGCATCCCGCTTGCTCTCGCGACCTCGAAGTCGGAGGTGCAGGCCCATCGCATCCTGGAGCACCTCGAGATCACGGAGTGCTTCGCGGTGATCTGCGGCTCCTCCGAAGACGAGACCCGGAGCGCCAAAGCCGACGTCGTGGAGGAGGCCCTGCGCCGCTTGCGCGAGCAGGGCGTCGACCTCTCGAACATCGTCCTGGTGGGCGATCGGGAGCACGACATCATCGGTGCCGGCGAGCACGGGGTGCCCGCCATCATGGTGGAGTGGGGCTACGGTTCACCCGCCGAGGCGCTGGGCGCGATCGCGGTCGTGCACTCGGTCGACCAGCTCCGCGACCTGCTCCTGTAGCGGCCCAGCAGCGCCAGCTGGCACTCCCGCGACGAATGCCGCAGGGGCGTCAGCCTCGCGAGCGGGTGAAGCGACGCACCAGGATCATCGCGACCCCGCAGCCGAACACGGCGAGCGCGCCCAGGCCCAGGCCGGTCTCCTGCTCCGCGCCGGTGTTCGCGAGAGAACCGGTGCGTCCCGCCCCGGTGCCCGATCCGGATCCGGATCCAGAGCCGAACGATCCGCCCGAAGTGCCCGCCGATCCAGAGTTGCCGCCAGGCGCGGTCGGGCCGGTCGTGGGAGGAGGCGTCGTCGTCGGAGTGGGGGTCGGCGTCGGGGTGGGAGTGGGAGTGGCTGGCGTGACCGCGACCGCCCGTAGGCTCAACGTGGCGATGAAGTCCTTGGCCTCCGGGTCGCCGCTCATCGCCGTGCCGCTCACAGTCAGAGTTCCCACCTCGGTACCCGCGGTCGTCGGCGTGAAGCTCAATTCGAACGTGGCGGTCTGCCCCGGTCGGTAGGTCGCACCACCCGCGCCGAAGCTCGACTGCGACACGGTCACCCCGGGAACCGGCATTCCCGCACCGTTCAGCACTGAGATCTGGCCGTCAGCGAACTTCATCGGATCGATCCCGCGAACCAGCACTTTCATGCTCACTTTGGCCGTCTCGCCCAGCTTGACCGTTCCGAAGTCCACGGCCCCCGCGCCGGCAGCCGTCGTCACTTCGAAGTACGACCGATCGGTTTCGAGGGAATGCCCCTCGAACGTCAGGGTGAAGAGCGAACTCCCCGGCATCTCGAAATCCGCCACCGTGAGTGAAATCGGCCGATTCGACGCCGCACCTGCCGCCGGCGCTGTGTACGACACGGTGATGCTCCGGATCTGCCCCGGCATGACCTCCTGGCCGGCGACCAGCGTCGTCGAATCCAGGGCGAAGGGAAAGGATAATGCGCTCAGCGGCGCCGGATCGATCGACCAACTGTCGACGCCATCGTTCTGGAGCTGGATCGTTCGGGTGACAGAGGCGCCCTCCTTGACGTAACCGAAGTTCGGTGAGGCGCCGACCGACGCGACCGAGATCGGGTCAGTCGGCCCGCGAAGCGCACCCGCAGGCGCCGCCGACGCCGGCATCACCGTGAATGTCGACAAGAGGACTGCGCCCACCAGGGCACCCAGGGTGACGGCCACTCGGCGTGTTGTCCGACGATCGGTGCGGTGCATGAGAACTCTCTTCGTGACATCAAGGGACGAACCTTGACCATCCCAGCCCCGACCCCCACCCTGTTATGAGCAATCCCTACTCACATCCCGATTCCCTACTATTTCCCCATGGGCGACTTCTCCCTCATTCCGAGCCTCATCGTCTTCGCGGTCGTCGTGGTCGCACTCATCGTGGGCTTGTCGTTCTTGCGCCGCCGTGCCCGGCGCCGGATCGCACCGCAGATCGGCCACGCACCCGCCCGCGTGGAGGTCTCCGACCTCATTCGCTCGGCCAACATCCAGTTGGTGCAGATGGACGACGCCATCCGTGACGCCGACGTGGAGCTGCAGTTCGCGATCGCCGAGTTCGGCCCCGAGACGACGCACGAGTTCGCCGATGCGATCACGACCGCCAAGTCGCGGGCCTCGGAGGCTTTCGCCCTCAAACAACGCCTCGACGACTCGGTGCCCGACAGTGAGCAGCAGCAGCGCGACTGGAGCAAACGCATCCTCTCGCTCAGCGACTCCGCCCACGCACTCGTGACAGCGCAGTCACGGGCCTTCGAGCGCCGTCGACGACAGGAGACCACCGCGCCCGACTCGCTACGGCGCGTGCGCGACGACATCGCAACCGGCCGCTCCCGTCTCCCCGCCGCGACCGCATCGTCGGACGCCCTCGCGGCCGCGTACGCCGCCGAGGCCGTCGCCCCGGTGGTGGGCAGAACCGACGCGGCCCGCAGCGCGTTCGACGAGGCCGAGCGGCTCATCGACGACGCCACCACCTCACTCGAGGCCTCCCCGCTGACTCCCGTCGCCTCGCAGGTGCAGGCGGCTGAAGCTGCGGTCCGCCGCGGGTCAGACCTCCTTGACTCGATCGATCGGATGCGCGATTCGCTCCGCGCGGCACTCACTTCCCGAGACGATGCCGTCGCAGCCGCCCGCTCCCTGATCGTGGAGGCGTCGCGTCTGCGCGACACGATCGAGGATGCCGACGCGGTCGCCCGGATCGTCGCGGCCTCGTCGGCTCTCGACGACGTCGCCCGCACCGCCGCGACACGCAGCCCACCGCATCCCACCGCCGACCTCGACGCGCTCGGCACAGCGACATCCCGGCTCGACGAGACCCTTGCCGTCGCCCGCACCGCGCAGCAGCGGCTCGATTCCGCCCGATCCGCACTCGTCGGAGCGGTGCGCATCGCCGACAGTCACATCCGCACGGCGAGTGACTTCATCTCCGCGCGCCGCGGCGCGGTCGGCACGGATGCGCGCACCCGGCTGGCCGCTGCCGAGCGCGAACTGGCTCTGGCACAGGTCGAAGCCGACCCGGTGGCCGCCCTCGACGGAGCGCGACGGGCCGCGACCTTGGCGACCGATGCCGACGCGCTGGCGCGATACGACGCCGGGGGATCTCTTGACGGCTGAGCCGACCGGATGAGGCAATGATGCCATCGACAATGACCATGGACCGGACCCATCATGGATCCGGTCAGGTCGTTCGTGCGCGAGGGGGGACTTGAACCCCCACGCCCTTGCGGGCACTGGCACCTGAAGCCAGCGCGTCTGCCAATTCCGCCACTCGCGCGAACTAGGAGAGATTAGCACGCGCGCGAGCTGCTCGCGAACTGGGGGCGCCCGTCCGGCTGAGAGTGCATTAACACCCAAGACAAGTAACATCGACGTAGCATTCACGCCTTCATCAGCACGCGCCGCCTGCGCGAAGCGACAATCGACACCACGGAAACCGGAGAGACGACAAAGCACGGCGCCCCACGAGGGAGCCGGGCACAGGCGGGTTCGAGCAAGGAGATCGGGAGAGACGTGGGAATACTGGACAACTTCGAGAAGGGTCTCGAACGCGCCGTCAACGGCGCGTTCGCCAAGACCTTCCGCTCGGGGCTCCAGCCGGTCGAGATCTCTTCGGCGCTGAAGCGGGAGCTCGATACGAAGGCGGCCGTCGTCTCGCGCGACCGCATCCTCGTTCCGAACAGCTTCCGCGTGCTGCTCGCCCCCACCGACTACCAGCGGATGACCGGCATCGGGCCGACCCTCGTCGACGATCTCAACCAGATCGTGCAGCAGCACGCCGCCCAGCAGGGTTTCCAGTTCGCGGGCGGTGTGACCATCGATCTCGTGAACGACCCGAAGCTCACCACGGGCGTGATCCAGATCGATTCCGCAAATGTTCAGGGCAACGTCACGTGGACGCCCGTGCTCGACATCGCCGGCCGTCGGCATCCGATCACCAAGTCGCGCACGATCATCGGGCGCGGCAGCGACGCCGACATCACGGTCGACGACACCGGAACCTCGCGCAAGCACGTCGAGATCTTGTGGGACGGCTCGCACGCCCAAGCCCGCGACCTCGGCTCCACGAACGGCTCGCAGCTGAACGGGCAGGCCTTCCAGCGCGCCAACCTCGAGCCCGACTCGGTCATCCAGATCGGGCGCACGAACATCGTGTTCCGCATCGTTCCCCAGTCGTCGAACGCATCCCGCGGTGCGGCTCCGGCCGCCGCCACGAGCGCGGCACGATCGCAGAGCCAGGCCCCGAACCAGAACCACTCGGCACACGACCCCAACCGCCCGCCCCTCGATCCCGGTGGATTCTGGCGGTAGGCGGCGACATGAGCGAACTCACACTCCTCATCCTGCAGCTCGCCTTCCTGGCGCTGCTCTGGGTGTTCATCTTCATCGTGGTCTACGCGATGCGGTCGGATCTGTTCGGCCAGCGCGTGCGGCGCCTCAAAGACGCAACCGCGACGGCAGGCGCAGGCGGCCCCGGCAGCCCGGCCACCCCCAGCTCGGGCATCCCGGCAGCGGCCGGTGCCGGTGTCGCCGCGGGCGTCGCGGCCGCGGCCGCCACCGGCGCTCCGCACGCCCCCGCCCCGAAGGTCCCCACCTTCATCCCCGCGCCCGGAACCGAACTCAGCGGGCCGCCCCACGCCACCACGAGCAACGCCAGGCGCCTCGTCATCACCTCGGGTGCCAAGTCGGGCAGCGAGATCCCGCTCGGCAACGAACCGCTCACCATCGGACGATCCTCCGATTCCAGCGTCGTGATCCGCGACGACTACACCTCCACCCACCACGCCCGCCTCATGATCTGGGGCGACGAGTGGGTCATCCAGGACCTCGACTCGACCAACGGAACCTTCCTCGACGGGCAGAGGGTCACCGCGCCGGTGCACATCCCTCTCAACACGCCCATCCGGATCGGCGCCACGAGCTTCGAGCTCCGGCGGTAGCCTGTGGCGATTGTGACCGTGAGCGCGGCCGTGTCCCACGTTGGAAAGATCCGCTCCAACAACCAAGACTCGGGCTTCGCGGGAGAGACGCTGTTCGCCGTGGCCGACGGCATGGGCGGGCACGCGGGAGGCGACGTGGCCTCCGCCCTGGCACTCAAGCGCCTGGCCGAGATCGACGGGCACTACAGCTCCGCCGTCGACGCCGAGTTTGCGCTGCAGGAGGCGATCGTCGCCGCGAACGCGGTGCTCACCGAGACGGTCTACGAGCATCCGGAGCTCACCGGAATGGGCACGACCCTCAGCGCCCTCGTGCGCGTGGGCCACAGCGTCGCCCTGGCCCACATCGGCGACTCGCGCGTCTACCGCCTGCGCGACGACGTGCTCACTCAGATCACCGTCGACCACACCTTCGTGCAGCGCCTCGTCGACTCCGGCCGCATCACGCCCGAGGAAGCGAAGACGCACCCTCGCCGCAGTGTGCTGATGCGCGTGCTCGGCGACGTCGACGCGGCGCCCGAGGTCGACCTCCAGGTGATGGACACGCGTCCCGGCGACCGCTGGATGCTCTGTTCCGACGGTCTGAGCGGTGTGGTCGAGTTCGACGACATCGAGAAGATCCTGAAGAACAACATCGCGCCGCGGGATGCCGCGAACGCGCTGATCAAGGAGAGCCTCGACCACGGCGCTCCCGACAACGTGACCGTCGTCGTGGTCGACGTGCACCAGTCGTTCGAGTCGCCCGACGTCACCCCGGTCGTGGTCGGCTCGGCCGCCCAGCCGATCGCCTTCGAGAAGCCGGCCGGCCGTCGCCCCACACGGATGACCGGAATCCCGGGCCTCCGCCTGCATCCGCGCGGACCAGCGTCCACCGAACCCAGCCACTTCGAACCCGAGTCCGACGACTATCTCGACGAACTCATCGAGGAAGACCGCCGCCGCAGTCGCCGCCGCAAGGTCACCTGGTTGGTGGGCGTACTCATCGTGCTGGCGCTGATCGCCGCCGGCCTCTATGCGGGCTTCCGCTGGACCCAGACCCGCTACTACGTGGGCGAATCCAACGGCACCGTGGCCATCTTCCAGGGTGTGCAGCAGACCGTCGGCCCGATGGCACTCTCGCACGTCTTCCAGGAGACCGACATCCAGACGGATGCGCTGCCTCCCTTCAACCAACGTCAGGTCGAGAACACCATCAGCGCCGACTCGGTGACGGCGGCGCTCGAGATCGTGAAACGACTGAGCGACGCGGCGGCGTCGGGCATCGCGGACGGAACGGACGGAACGGACGGCGAAAGCACGAGCACTCCGACCGCCACACCCACGCCGACACCCACCCCGAACGGATCGGCGCCATGACGAACGCCACCGGTCCATTGACCGCGCCGAACGGACTCCCCGGTGCCGGCACCGCCGCACCCGCCCCGACCCCCGGGCGCGGCATCCGTCGCATCCGCGTTCCGCAGAAGCTCCGCAACCTCGAGCTGTTCCTGCTCCTGTTCGTCTGCGCGGTGAACGCCTTCGCCGTCGTGCTGGTGCAGTTCGGTGCGCTCGGCTACGCCGACATGACCGTGTTCACACTCGGCGTCGGTCTCGCCGTGCTCGTGTTAGGCATGCACATCGCCCTGCGCTTCGTGGCAACGAACGCCGATCCGTTCATCCTGCCCATCGCGGCGCTCTTGAACGGCATCGGCATCGCGGTGATCTACCGCATCGACATCGCGGAGAAGCTCACCGGCTGGGAGAGCACGGCCGTGCGCCAGGTGGTGTGGAGCGGAGTCGCGATCGCACTGGCGATCGGCGTGATCCTGGTCATCCGCAACCACCGGGTGCTGCAGCGCTACACCTACATCGCCATGTTCGTGGCCGCTGTGCTGCTGCTCCTCCCGATGCTGCCGGTGATCGGCCAGGAGATCAACGGCGCCCGGGTCTGGATCCACGTCGGCGCCTTCTCGTTCCAGCCCGGTGAAGTCGCGAAGATCGCCCTCGCCGTGTTCTTCGCCGGCTACCTCGTCTCCCGCCGCGACAGCTTGTCGATGGTGGGCACCAAGTTCCTCGGCATGCGCTTCCCGCGCGCCCGCGACCTCGGACCGATTCTGGTGCTCTGGGCGCTGTCGATGTCGGTCATCATCTTCCAGCGCGACCTGGGCACGGCTCTTCTCTACTTCGGACTGTTCGTCGTGATGATCTACGTGGCCACGGGTCGCGCCAGCTGGGTGGTGCTCGGAGTCGGGCTCTTCCTCGCGGGCGGCGTGATCGCCGGCCAGGTGCTCACCTACGTCAACGACCGTTTCACGAACTGGCTGGATGCCTTCAACCCCGCCATCTACGACGAGGTGGGCGGCAGCTACCAGCTGGTGCAGGGTCTCTTCGGCTTGGCGAACGGCGGCCTGATCGGCACAGGCCTCGGCCAGGGCCGGCCCGACATCACTCCGCTGGCGCAGAGCGACTACATCATCGCCTCGGTCGGCGAGGAGCTCGGTCTCGCCGGACTGTTCGCGATCTTCGCCCTCTACCTCCTCTTCATCTCCCGCGGCTTCCGGATCAGCTTCGCGGGGCAGGACGACTTCGGTCGCCTGCTCGGGGTCGGCCTCTCGTTCACCGTCGCCCTGCAGTGCTTCATCGTGATCGGCGGCGTCACCCGGGTCATCCCGCTCACCGGCCTCACCACACCGTTCATGGCCGCCGGCGGCTCGTCCCTGGTGGCCAACTGGATCATCGTGGGTCTGCTCCTGCGGCTCTCGGACACAGTTCGCAATCAGCCAAGGCTGGTGATCTAGAGCCGTGACCCGAGAACTCAAGCGTGTGAGCATCGTGGTGTTCCTGATGTTCGTGGCCCTGTTCGCGTCCACCACCACCATCCAGTTCTTCCAGGCCGACAATCTGGCGAGCGACGCCCGCAACGCCCGCACCATCTACGCGAGCTACGACACCGAGCGCGGAGCGATCCTGGTGGGCGGCCAGCCCATCGCCGAGTCGGTGCCGACGAACGACGAGTTCAAGTACCAGCGCGTCTATCCGCAGGGTCAGCTCTACAGCGCGGTCACCGGCTACTACACGCTCGGACAGGGTTCGAGCCAGATCGAGCAGAGTCTCAACGACTACCTCTCCGGCACCAGCGACTCGCAGTTCCTCGAATACTTGAACCGCCTGGTCACGGGGCAGAACCCGCAAGGTGCCTCGGTCGAGCTCTCCATCGATCCGGTGATCCAGCAGGCGGCCTACGATGCACTGGGCAGCTACCAGGGCGCGGTCGTGGCGATCGAGCCCTCGACCGGTCGCATCCTCGCCATGGTGTCGAAGCCCGACTTCGACCCCAACACGCTCGCCGTGCACGACACCCAAACCGTGCTCGACACCTACGACTCCCTGCTCGCGGCTCCCGGCGATCCGCTGATCAACAAGACCATCAACGACCTGAATCCTCCCGGCTCGACCTTCAAGATCGTCACCACCTCCGCTGCACTGCAGAACGCGAACCTGCCGATCGACCACACCGAGCCGAACCTGGCACGCCTGCCGCTGCCCGGCAGCGACTCCACGGTCAGCAATGCCGGCGGCGGAACCTGCGGCGGCGGCGACCAGGTCACCATCGCCACCGCGTTCATCCTCTCCTGCAACATCCCGATGGCCGAGCTCGGCGTCGAGATGGGTGAGCAGCCGCTGGCCGACATGGCGAAGGCCTTCGGTTTCGGCAGTGAGCTGACGGTGCCGATGGATGTCTCCACCAGCGTCTACCCGCGAGGACTCGACGACGCGCAGCTCGCCCTCTCGGCCTTCGGGCAGGGCAGTGACGTGGCGACCCCGCTGCAGATCGCGATGCTGTCGGCTGCGGTGGCGAACGGAGGGAAGCTGATGACACCGAACCTGGTGGACGCGATCCAAGCCCCGGATCTGAGCGTGCTCGAGAGCTTCGAGGCCAAGGAATTGTCGACGCCGTTGACTTCTACAACGGCTTCGCAACTATCGGATCTCATGGTGCAGGCAGTCGATAACGGCGCGGCGACTAATGCAAGAATAGACGGGGTCAGTGTGGCCGGTAAGACCGGAACCGCGGAGAACGGGGAGGGCGATCCCTACACGCTGTGGTTCACCGGCTTTGCTCCCGCAGACAACCCTCGGGTTGCCGTCGCAGTGGTCGTCGAAGATGGCGGTGGGTTGGGCCAGTCCGGTTCCGGAAACGAGTTGGCCGCACCGATCGCAAAACGAGTACTAGAGGCGGGCTTGAGTAAATGAGACCCACAGCAGGGGTGACCTTCGGTGGCCGGTACGAGCTGTCGAATCGCATCGCGATCGGCGGCATGGGCGAGGTCTGGCAGGCGACCGACCTCGTGATCGGCCGCACCGTGGCCATCAAGATCTTAAAAGACGAATACTTGGGCGACCCCGGGTTCCTCGAGCGGTTCCGCGCCGAGGCGCGTCACGCCGCACTCGTGAACCACGAAGGCATCGCCAACGTCTACGACTACGGCGAGGAGGAGGGCAGCGCCTACCTCGTGATGGAACTGGTGCCCGGCGAGGCGCTCTCCACCATCCTCGAGCGGGAGCACGTGCTCTCGACCGACCGCGTTCTCGACATCATCGCGCAGACGGCACTGGCCCTGCAGGCCGCCCACGCCGCCGGACTCGTGCACCGCGACATCAAGCCCGGCAACCTGCTGATCACCCCCGACGGCCGAGTGAAGATCACCGACTTCGGAATCGCCCGCATCGCCGACCAGGTTCCGCTCACCGCGACCGGCCAGGTGATGGGCACGGTGCAGTACCTCTCGCCCGAGCAGGCCAGCGGTCAGCCGGCATCACCCACGACCGACATCTACTCCCTCGGAATCGTGGCCTACGAGTGCCTGGCCGGAAAGCGTCCGTTCTCGGGTGAATCGCAGGTCGCGATCGCGATGGCGCAGATCAACGAGACTCCGCCCGACCTGCCGGTCACGGTCGCCGAGCCGGTGCGCAACCTCGTGCTCTCCTGCATCGCCAAAAAGCCCGACGACCGTCCGTCCTCCACCGGCAACCTCGCGCGCGCCGCCATGGCCCTGCGCCGTGGTGACATCGCGTCGGCCGCGGCCGCCGTGCCGGCCGTGCTGGGCAGCGAACCGTTGCCCCCCACCATGGCCACCCGCCTGATGCCGGCACCGGGCGCGACCCAGGCCACCACCGTGCTCTCGGCCCAGAACGGGTCGAACGGCATCGTGCCTCCCCCCACGCCACCGACCACGGATGCGGTCGAAGAGCCGAAGAAACGCAGCCCCTGGACGTGGCCGCTCATCGTGCTCATCATCATCCTGGGCCTCGTGCTGATCGGCACGATCGTGGCCCTGGTGGTGCAGGCGAACAGCAACAACGCGCCGGCCACTCCGACCACCACCACCTCGGCCCCGACACCCTCGAAGACACCCACGCCGTCGGTCACACCGTCGCCCACTCCCACGACCGTCGCGATCAGCGAAGCCGATCTGAAGGGCAAGACCTTCGACGTGGCCGCCCAGTTCCTCTCCGACAAGGGTCTCAGCGCCAGTCGTGTCGAGGGAAACGCGGCGCCGGCCGCCGATCAGGTCGACGTGGTCTACCAGGCGACGCCCGTCGGCAACGTGCAACCAGGCACGACGATCGCCCTCACGGTCTACACCGCGGTCATCACCCCGACCCCGCCGACCACGCCCGTGCAGTTCACCGGAACGACGAGCCCCACGGTCAGCCAGCAGAACTCGGTTCCGGCCGGCGGCACCTTCGACGTGCAGTGGTCGTCGTACAGCTGCCCGTCCGGCACGACGCTCGACGGCTACACGCTCGAAGCCACCAACGCGACGGCGCCCACCGGCATCACCGGAACCACGGCGACCCTCACGGTCACCGGTGCCGCCGGCGACAAGGTCGACGTGAAGTACAGCGTCACCTGCTCGGGCACCGCCTCCGGGTTCTCGTCGGGCATGACCACGCAGCTGAACATCGTCACGCCGCCCACGGATGGAGCCGAGGGCGGTAACGGCGGCAACAGCGGCCCGGGCAACAACAACTGACCGTTTCGTCTCCTCCTTCACACACCCACCAGAGCGACCCGAGGCTCTTCCCGACATCGATCCAGGAGCAACAACAGTGACCGACGACAACCGTCTTCTCGCCGGGCGGTACCGCCTGGGCGAACTGATCGGCCGCGGTGGCATGTCGAACGTGTACTCGGGCCGCGACGAGCGGTTGGGCCGCCAGGTCGCCATCAAGCTGTTGAAGTCGTCGCTGGCCGGTGATCCGGTGTTCCGCACCCGCTTCCGCCAAGAGGCGCAGGCGGCGTCACGGATGGCACACCCCACCATCGTGCGGGTGTTCGATGCCGGGGAAGAACGGGTGGCGGAGCCCGGCGGCTTCGAGGGCATCGTTCCCTTCATCGTCATGGAATTCGTCGAGGGCAAGCTGCTCAAAGACGTGATCAAGGAGGGCCCGGTCGATTCGGCCGAGGCGATCCGCATCACCGAAGGCATCCTCACCGCCCTCGAGTACTCGCACCGCGCTGGGGTCGTGCACCGTGACATCAAGCCCGGAAACGTGATGATCACGCACGGCGGCCAGGTGAAGGTGATGGACTTCGGCATCGCCCGCGCCATCTCCGACTCCTCGGCCACCGTCGCCCAGACCACGGCCATCCTCGGCACCGCTCAGTACTTCTCGCCCGAGCAGGCTCGCGGCGAATCGGTCGACGCCCGAACCGACCTCTACTCCACGGGTGTCGTGCTCTTCGAGATGCTCACCGGCGAACCGCCGTTCAAGGGCGAGACCCCGGTTGCCGTGGCCTACCAGCACGTGAGCGAGATGCCGGTCGCACCGTCGAGCATCAACCCGATGGTCTCGCCGGCGATCGACCAGGTGGTGCTGCACGCGCTGGCGAAAGACCGCTTCGCGCGCTTTCAGAGCGCGGTCGAGTTCCGCACCGATCTCGAGATCGCCGGCGCGGGCAAGATCCCCTCGAAGCGTCTGCCGGCCGACGACTTCCAGTCCTCCTTGTTCGGAGCCCCGCCGAGCCTCGCACAGGGCACCGAAGCAGCACTCACGCAGCTCGCCGGCGACGACGAGTACACCGTGCGCACGCAGTCACGGCCGCCCGTGGTGTGGATCTGGGCGGGCATCGCCTCGGTGGCCGTCATCCTCGTGGCCATCGTGTTCTGGGTGCTGACTCTGCAGCCCACCGACGAGCTGCCTTCGGCCTCGCGGGAGATCCCCACGGTCACCGGCCAGACCTACGAAGCGGCAGACGCCACACTGCAGCAGCTCGACCTCGTGACGGCGAGGTTCGACGTCTACAGCGACACGGTGCCGGCCGGACAGGTGGTCGACACCGATCCGGCGACCGGCACGATCGTGAGCCCGGGAACCGTGGTCGAAGTGAACGTCTCCCAGGGCAAGGAGGCGGTCGCGGTGCCCAACCTGCAGAACATGAATGCGACGGATGCAGCGAATGCCATCACCGCAGCCAAGTTCGTGGTGGGTCAGACCAACAAGGAGAATTCCGCCGACGTTGCGGCCGATGTCGTGATTCGCAGCGACCCGCCCGCGGGAACCGAGGCACACGCCGGAGACACGATCAACATCTTCGTCTCGACCGGCATGGTGACGGTTCCGGATGTCGCGGGCCAGCCGATCGACGTCGCGAGCAGTTCCCTCAGCCAGCTCCAGCTCGACGTGAAGGTCGAGCAGGACGCGGGGTGCAAGAGCGCCCCCTCCAACCCGGTCTCCACCCAGTCGATCGCCCCCGGCGACGCCCTGCAGAAATCGGAGATCACCATCCGCTACTGCACCGGCCCGTAGCCTGAAAGGCTCCAGCGGCCGAGAAGGCTACACAGCCCTCAGCAGGGGGTTCAGGTCGGCGGCCTTGGCCGGCGCATCCTCAAGCCCGGCGGTGGCGAGCCAGTTGCCGAGCATCTTGTAACCACCCTCGGTGAGCACCGATTCCGGGTGGAACTGCACGCCATGCAGTGGCGCGCTCACGTGGCGAACACCCATGATGACGCCGCCCTCGGTGCGGGAGGTGACGACAAGGCTTTCGGGCACCGTGCCGTCGACCACGGCGAGCGAGTGATACCGCGTGGCGGTGAACCCGTCGGGAACACCGTCGTAGAACGCACTGCCGTCGTGCCGGATGACGGAGGTCTTGCCGTGCATCAACTCTTCGGCGTTCGTGACCGTCGCGCCGAGCGCCTCCGCGATCGCCTGGTGGCCGAGGCACACGCCGAGCAGCGGGGTGTTCGTCTCGAGCGCCGCGAACACGACCGGGATCGACACACCGGCCTCGCTCGGCTTACCGGGGCCGGGGGAGAGGAGCACGGCGTCGTAGTCGGCGATCGTGGTGCTCGCATCGGCGCCGTCGAACGCGTCGTTCCGCACGACCGTGGTCTCCGCGCCCAACTGCTGGAGGTACCCGTTCAGCGTGTAGACGAAGCTGTCGTAGTTGTCGATGACCAGAACGCGCGTCATTGATCCACCGTCACGTCTTGCACGGGAGCAGTCAGATCGTCGATCCACGGAAAGACCCAGAAGGCGAGCACGGCGAGGATGACGGCCGCCAGCACGACGAGGATGAGGATGCGCACCCAGACCGGGCCGGGCAGGATGTGCCACAGAGCTGCATACATGGTTTAGGCCCCCACGATTCCGGCGATCTCCGCGGGTGCCCCCACGGAGCGAGGCTGCCAATCGGTCAGCACGCCATAGGCGATGATCCGCTCCGACGCGATGTAGAGCGGGTTGCAGCTGGTGAGAGTGATCAAGCGATCGCTCGGCGTCGCCCCCTCGACCTGGGGAACCGGGTCGATCACCCCGACGCCGTACGGCGTCACGTACTCGAGGCTGCGGAAGGTGTAGGTGTACCAGCCGTCCTGCGTCTCGACGTAGATGGGGTCGCCCACCTGCAACTCGTTGATCTTGAGGAAGGGGCTGCCCCATCCGTCGCGGTGTGCTGCGACTGCGAAGTTGCCCACGGCTCCGGGCATCTGCGTTCCGGGGTAGTGACCGGCGCCGCCGTTGTTGAGCACCGAGCGCGGATCGACACCTTCGGCGATCGTCTTCTTGAAGTCGGCCCCGAAACGCGGCACGTACATCACCGCGAAGTCTTCGGTGGTAGCGGGGGCCGCGATGACCGGCGGCTCGCCGTACTGGAAGGTGGCGGCGTCGGCCGCGGCAGTCGGGCTCGGCACCGGCGTGGTGGAATTCGAACCCTCGCCCGCCCAGGAATGCGAGAGCGTGTTCGCGTCGGAAGCCTGCTGGTTGTTCAGCATGATGCCGTTGATCGAGAACTGCCACCCGAGAAAGAGGAGCACGAGAACACCGGCGGTGATGAGCAGTTCGCCCGCCACGCCGACGACCCGCGAGAAGACGCTGCGCTTCTGCTTGCGGGGGCGCCGGAGGGGCGGTTCGGTGCCTTCGGGCACCGACGGGGGGAGCTCACTCATACCGCCAATCCTAGGAGGCGGAAGCTGTGCTGCGCCCCCGAAGCGGTTGCCCTGTGGAAAACCGGTGGAGAACCGTGGATGAAAGCCCGTTAGAATCGTCGGCATGGCCCGAGACAAAGCATCCACGAAGGACGTCGCCCGCCGCTCGAAGGACGTTCAGCGCTCCTCCAGCGACGAGTCCTCCGCCAAGACCCCGAACCCGGTGTGGTTCAAGCCGGTGATGTTCGGGTTCATGATCGTGGGTCTGCTCTGGATCATCGTGTTCTACGTGAGCCAGGGCGTCTTCCCTGTGCCGGCACTCGGCAGCTGGAACATCCTCGTCGGGTTCGGCATCGCCTTCATCGGCTTCATCATGACGACTCGCTGGCGCTGATCAGAACAGCCCGCCTCCAACGCTAATTACACCGATGTAATTATCCCCAATGTGGAAACTGCTGTGGATAAGTCCACAGCTGTGGATAACCCTGTGGATTCGGGGGAATACGTACGGGTGAGGGGAGGGTGTGACGGCGGGGCCGTCACACCAGAGCGCGAACCGCCGTGATCGCGATGAGCGCCGCCACCACGGCCGCGAGCAGCACGATCTGCAGATTCCGCTTCCGGATGGGCCGCGTGCGCACGAAGATCAACGCCACGATGGCTCCGGCAACCAGACCGCCGACGTGCGCCTGCCACGAGATGCCCGGCACGAAGAACCCGTAGGCCAAGTTGATGGCCACCAGCACGAGCAGTTGCACGCTGTTGCCGCCCAGGTGCCGGTTGATGATGAAGAACGCGCCCATCAACCCGAAGATGGCTCCGGATGCGCCCACCACCGCGGTCAGCGGGCCGGCCAGCAGCACGACGGCCACCGACCCTCCGAGACCGGAGATGAGGAAGAGGGCGAGATAGCGCCAGCGACCGAGCATCCGTTCGAGCACACTGCCGAAGATGAACAGGGTGTACATGTTCAACAGCACGTGCAGGATCGAGCCGTGCGTGAACACGGAGGTGATCATCCGCCACGGTTCGAACGGCGCACCGGGGATCGGCAGCACGTAGGCCGGCGCGAATTGCAGAGCCTGGGTGACTCCGAGTCCGGGAATCGACTGCAGCCCGAACACCACCAGACAGATGGCGATCAAGGTGTAGGTGACCACCGGAGCGCCCGAACCCGTCAGGTTGCGGAGGAGGGCAGGACGCCCGCGCCGCACGCGCGGAGCCTCACGCCGATCCTGGGCGGCGCATTCGACGCAGTGCACGCCGACGGCCGCCTGCACCTGGCAATCCGGGCAGACGGTGCGCCCGCAGCGCTGACAGAGGATGAAGCTCTGCCGACCGGGGTGCCGGTAACAATAGTTGTCCGGGGTGTCCGGAGCGGTCGTCATCGCGCGTTGTCGAGCAAAGTGGAGCTAGACCGCCTCGACGGTCACGCTCTCGAGCACGACCTCGTCGAGCGGGCGGTCGTAGGCATCCGTCGCCACGCCGGCCAGCTTGTCGACGATGCGCTTGGAAGCGTCATCCGCCACCTCGCCGAAGATGGTGTGCTTGCCCTGAAGCCAGGTGGTCGGGCCGACGGTGATGAAGAACTGCGAGCCGTTGGTGCCCTGGCCGTTCTGGATGCCGGCGTTGGCCATCGCGAGGATGTAGGGCTCGTTGAAGTTGAGCTCGCCGTTGATCTCGTCGTCGAACTTGAAGCCGGGGCCGCCGGTGCCGTTGCCGAGCGGGTCGCCGCCCTGGATCATGAAGCCGGGGATGATGCGGTGGAAGACGATGCCGTTGTAGAGCGGCGCGTTGGTGGGCTGACCGGTCTTGGGGTCGGTCCACTCGATCTCGCCCGAAGCGAGGCCGACGAAGTTCTTGACCGTCTTCGGGGCCTGGTGGCCGTACAGGTTGACCACGATGGGGCCGTGGTTGGTGTTGAGGGTCGCGACGTGCGTGTGTGCGGGCATGGGCTCAATTCTCGCACACCGGCTGGGGGCTTCCAGTGAAGGTCCAGGGTATGCGAAGTGGATGATCAGTGCCGCGAACTACTGCGGCGCATCATTGCGTGGCAAGATGACAATGACCGTGCTCTCGCCGATGGAGGTTTCTTATGAGTCTTTCCCGCAAGCGCCGCAAAGCGCTCACGCGCCTGAAGGGAACGGCAGAAGACCTGTGGGTCGACCAGCAGGCCGTTCTCGACCGCGCCAACGCGATCCTGCGTGAGGCCGGCAAGCAAGCGAGCTTCCTCGCCGACGAAGAGGTGCGCCCGCGGGTCAGTGCAGCTGTCGGCACCGTGGCTCCGGCCATCAGCAAGAATGTGGCAGCCGTGAAGGTCGCCGGTCAGACCGCGCGTGATCGCTTCACCTCCGATGTCATCCCCGCCTTGGCGGGAACCGTCGGATCGGCCGCTGCGGTGATGCAGTTGGCGCGCAACCCGGAATTCGTGCAGAAGGCCGGCAAGAACGTCTCGAAGGCCGCGAAGAGCATGCAGAAGGCTGCTCCGAAGAAGTCCGGCGGCTCGAAGGTCGGTCTGGTCGTGCTCGTCACGTTCGGCGTGGTGACGGTCGCCGGCCTCGGCTACGCGCTCTGGCAGACCTTCCGTGCCGACGACGAGCTCTGGATCGCCGATGAAGATCCGGCTCCGGAGACCAACCCCGAGAGCTGAGAAGCCGCAGGATGACAAAAACCCCGCACCTCACGGTGCGGGGTTTTTCTCTTCAATCGAGTGGAGCCTGGGAGAATCGAACTCCCGACATCCTGCTTGCAAAGCAGGCGCTCTACCAACTGAGCTAAGGCCCCCCGCAAGACCGTGCTGGCGGACCAGCACGGTGTCTCCGGGAGATTTCTTGTGGATCTCTCGTGGGGCTACGAGGACTTGAACCTCGGACCTCTTCGTTATCAGCGAAGCGCTCTAACCGCCTGAGCTATAGCCCCGTTTTTTTGACCAGAGTAGAGATTACCCTACAAAGGCCCGGTCGGACGAATCCGGCCTACTTATTGGTGAAACCGAGCATCACACCACCGGTGATCCGCACAGCGAGGTTGTAGAGCGCGGCCCCGATCGCCCCCAGAGCGGTGATGACGATCACGTTGAGGATCGCGACGACCACCGAGAAGCCCATCACCTGCGCCAGCGACGCGAAGTCGAACAGGTCGAAGTTGCTGGCCCCGGCGATGTCCTTCAGGAGTGTGTTGATGGAGTCGAACACGCCCGTCTGGTTGAGCACCGACCAGACCAGGAACGACGCCACGATGATGACGATCCCGAGGATGATCGCGAGGAGGAAGGCGATCTTCAGCACCGACCAGAAGTCGATGTAGACCAGCTTCAGCCGAACCTGCTTCGTCGTGGCGACTCTTGCCGTTTTCTTCGCGAATTTGTCGCCAAGATTACTCATCCGTCGTTGATTCCTCTCCAGGCGCAGCCTGGGCGTCGTCGCTCTCTTCGAGCTCGGCTACCAGGTTGCGTTCCGTGTTCTTGGCCACTGCGATGATGCGGTCGTCGTCCGCGAAGCGGGCGAAGACAACGCCCATCGTGTCGCGTCCCTTAGCCGGAACTTCGGCCACGGCAGAGCGTACCACCTTGCCGCTGGCAAGGACCACTAGGACCTCGTCGTCCTCGCCGACGATCAGCGAGCCGATCAGATCGCCTCGTGCCTCGGCGAGTTTGGCGACCTTGATGCCCAGGCCGCCGCGGCCCTGCACCCGGTATTCGTCGACAGAGGTGCGCTTGGCGTAGCCCCCCTCGGTCACGATGAACACGAATCCTTCATCGGAGACCACGGCTGCTCCCTGCAGCTCGTCGCCGCCGCGGAACTTCATGCCGATGACGCCGGAGGTCGCGCGCCCCATCGGCCGCAGAGCCTCGTCGGAGGCCGTGAAGCGGATCGACATGCCCTTCTTCGACACCAGCAAGAGGTCGGAATCCTCGTCGACCAGGAGGGCCGATACCAACTCGTCGCCCTCGCGGAGGTTGATCGCGATGATGCCGCCCGAGCGGTTCGTGTCGTATTCGGTGAGGGAGGTCTTCTTCAGCAGGCCGCCCTTCGTGGCGAGCACGAGGAACTGCGCGGCCTGGTAGTCGCGGATGTCGAGGATCTGCGTGATCTGCTCGTCGGGTGCGAGGGCGAGCAGGTTCGCGACGTGCTGACCCTTCGCGTCCCGTCCGGCCTCTTGCAGCTCGTAGGCCTTGGCGCGGTAGACACGACCGGTGTTGGTGAAGAACAGCAGCCAGTGGTGCGTGGTGGTGACGAAGAAGTGCTCCACGACGTCATCCGCTCGCAGCTGCGCGCCCTTCACACCCTTGCCGCCGCGGTGCTGGCTGCGGTAGTTGTCACTGCGCGTGCGCTTGACGTAGCCGCCGCGAGTGACCGTGACCACCATCTCCTCTTCGGGGATGAGGTCTTCGACGTTCATGTCGCCGTCGAAGCCGAACATGATCTCGGTGCGCCGGTCGTCGCCGAACTTCGTGACGATGTCGGTGAGCTCTTCGATGATGATCTCGCGCTGCCGGGAGGGGCTGGCGAGGATGACGTTGTACTCGTCGATCTTCAGCTGCAGCTCGTCGGCCTCCTCCTGGATCTTCTGGCGCTCGAGAGCGGCCAGACGACGCAGCTGGAGTTCGAGGATGGCGCGGGCTTGCAGCTCGTCGATCACGAGCAGCTCCATCAGCCCGTCGCGGGCCTGCTCGACCGTCGGCGACCGGCGGATGAGGGCGATGACCTCGTCGAGCGCTTCGAGCGCCTTCAGGTAGCCGCGCAGGATGTGCATGCGCGCCTCGGCCTCGCGCAGGCGGAACTGGGTGCGCCGAACGATGACGGTGATCTGGTGAGCGACCCACTCGGTGATGAAGCCGTCGAGGGGGAGGGTGCGCGGGATGCCGTCGACGATCGCCAGCATGTTGGCACCGAAGTTGTCCTGCAGCGGGGTGTGCTTGTAGAGGTTGTTCAGCACGACCTTGGCCACGGCGTCGCGCTTCAGCACGATGACGAGGCGCTGACCCGTGCGACCGGAGGTCTCGTCGCGGATGTCGGCAATGCCGGCGAGCTTGCCGTCTTTCACCAGATCCGCGATCTTGATGGCCAGGTTGTCGGGGTTCACCTGGTAGGGCAGCTCGGTGACCACGAGGCAGGTGCGGCCCTGCAGCTCCTCGACGCTGACGACGGCGCGCATCGTGATGGAGCCGCGACCGGTGCGGTAGGCGTCGTGGATGCCCTTGACGCCCAGGATCTGGGCGCCGGTCGGGAAGTCGGGGCCCTTGATCCGCTGCATCAGTGCTTCGAGCAGCTCTTCGCGGTCGGCCTCGGGGTTCTCGAGATACCAGATGGCGCCGGAGGCCACCTCGCGCAGGTTGTGCGGCGGGATGTTCGTGGCCATGCCGACCGCGATGCCCACCGAACCGTTCACGAGCAGGTTGGGGAAGCGCGCCGGCAACACGACGGGCTCGAGCGTGCGGCCGTCGTAGTTGTCCTGGAAGTCGACGGTCTCTTCCTGGATGTCACGCACCATCTCGAGGGCGAGCGGAGCCATCTTCGTCTCGGTGTACCGCGGGGCGGCCGCGCCGTCGTTGCCGGGGGAGCCGAAGTTGCCCTGACCGAGCGCGAGCGGGTAGCGGAGGCTCCACGGCTGGATGAGACGCACGAGGGTGTCGTAGATCGACGTGTCGCCGTGCGGGTGGAACTGACCCATCACCTCGCCGACCACACGGGCCGACTTCGAGAAGGCGCGGTCGGGCCGGTAGCCGCCGTCGTACATCGCGTAGATCACGCGGCGGTGCACGGGCTTCAGGCCGTCACGCACGTCGGGCAGAGCTCGGCCCACGATCACGCTCATCGCGTAGTCGAGGTAGGAACGCTGCATCTCGAGCTGCAGATCGACCTGTTCGATCCGGTCGCCGGCAGGGGGCATCAATTCATCTGTCATGGTTCAGTTCAGTTTCTGTCGGTGATCAGATGTCGAGGAAGCGAACGTCTTTGGCGTTCTTCTGGATGAAGTTGCGCCGGGACTCGACGTCTTCGCCCATCAGCGTCGAGAAGATCTCGTCGGCCGCGGCCGCGTCGTCCAGCGTGATCTGGCGGAGGGTGCGGGTGTCGGGATCCATCGTGGTGTCCCACAGCTCGCGGTAGTCCATCTCGCCGAGACCCTTGTAGCGCTGGATGCCGTTCTCTTTCGGGATGCGCTTGCCGGCGGCCTGGCCGTCGACGAGGAGCGCGTCGCGCTCGGCATCCGAGTAGACGTACTCGTGCGGCGAGTTCGTCCACTTCAGACGGTAGAGCGGCGGCATCGCGAGGTAGACGTAGCCCAGCTCGATCAGCGGCCGCATGTAGCGGAACACCAGGGTGAGCAGCAGCGTCGTGATGTGCTGACCGTCGACATCCGCATCCGCCATCAGAACGATCTTGTGGTAGCGCGCCTTCTCGGCGTTGAAGTCTTCGCCGATGCCCGCGCCGAACGCGGTGATCATGGCCTGCACCTCGTTGTTGCCGAGTGCGCGGTCGAGCCGCGCCTTCTCGACGTTCAGGATCTTGCCTCGGAGGGGCAAGATCGCCTGCGTCTCAGGGTTACGGCCCTGGATGGCGGAGCCACCGGCCGAGTCGCCCTCCACGATGAAGATCTCGCTCTTGGCGGGGTCGCGGCTCGAGCAGTCCTTGAGTTTTCCGGGCATCCCGCCGCCCTCGAGCAGGCCCTTGCGCCGGGTCTGCTCGCGCGCCTTCCGTGCTGCCATCCGGGCCTGGGATGCCTGGATCGCCTTGCGGATGATGTCGCGTGCCTGAACGGGGTTGCGGTCGAACCAGTCGGTGAGCTCGGTGCCGACCACGCGCTGCACAAAGGCCTTCGCCTCGGTGTTGCCGAGCTTGGTCTTCGTCTGGCCCTCGAACTGCGGCTCGGCGAGCTTGATCGAGATCACCGCAGTGAGACCTTCGCGCACGTCGTCGCCGGAGAGATTGTCGTCTTTCTCCTTGATGATGCCCTTCTCGCGCGCGTACTTGTTGACGAGCGTGGTGAGCGCGGCCCGGAAGCCCTCTTCGTGGGTTCCGCCCTCGTGGGTGTTGATCGTGTTCGCGTAGGTGTGGACGCTCTCGGTGTATCCGGTGGTCCACTGCATGGCGACCTCGAGCGCGATCTTGCGCTCGGTGTCCTCCTGCTCGAAGGAGATGATCTCGTCGTTCACGAGGTCGGCCTTCTTCGAGCGGTTGAGGTACTCGACGTAGTCCTTCAGGCCCTGCTCATAGAGATAGGTGACCGTGGTCTCTTCTTCGTCGCCGTCGCGCTCGTCGGTGAGCTTGATGGCGAGGCCCTTGTTCAAGAAGGCCATCTGCTGGAACCGGGCGCGGAGGGTCTCGTAGTCGAACACCGTGGTCTCGAAGATCTCGTTGCTCGGCCAGAACGTGATCGTGGTGCCCGTCTCGGTGGTCGACTCGCCCATTTCGAGCGGGGCCTGAGGCACACCGATCTTGTAGCTCTGCCGGTACACGTTGCCCTGCCGGCGCACCTCGACGTCGAGTTCGCGGCTCAGGGCGTTCACCACCGAGCTGCCGACGCCGTGCAGACCACCCGAGACCGCATATCCGCCGCCGCCGAACTTGCCGCCGGCGTGCAAGATCGTCAGCACGACCTCCACGGTCGACTTCTTCTCGACCGGGTGGATGTCGACGGGGATGCCTCGACCGTTGTCGACGACGGTGATCCCACCGTCTTTGCGCATGACGATCTCGATGTGCGTGGCATAACCGGCGAGGGCCTCGTCGACGGAGTTGTCGACGATCTCGTACACAAGGTGGTGCAGACCTCTGGGGCCTGTCGAACCGATGTACATGCCGGGGCGCTTCCGCACCGCCTCGAGACCTTCAAGAACCTGGATCTGGTCCGCGCCGTACTCGTTGTCAGGGTGGACCTTGTCCGATTCAGACATATGGAAATGGGCTCCTCAGTGCCGCGCCCAACGGCCGGGCAGGCGACCCTTAATTCTATCAAACGAAGGGTGTGAAACGGCCGCTATATGCCGCTGTGAGCGATTATTTCCGACCGGATGACCACATTTGCCCTGTTAACCGTAGGTGTCGCGAGGACCCCGCCCTGGAATCGATCTGGAGCCGCGTTTCCAGGACGGAGCGTGGGGGGCTTCGAAGCGGATCGACTCGATGCCCGCATCCGGATAGCGCTGAGCGATGGTGGTCATGATCAACACGCGCATGTGCCGGAGCTGGGTCGCCCAGGCCGTGGAGTCACATTGCACGGTGAGCACGGAGTCGGTGATGCCGATCGGCCGACTGTGCTCGGCGGTCTCCGGGCCGGCGATCTCCGTCCACGCCAGGAGGAGGTCTGACTTCGCCAGCGACGAGGTCCAGCCGAGCTCGCTGGAGAGCGACGACATCACGTCGCCGAGCCCATGTGGATCGCGACCGACGCCGTACGGGATGCTCGTGCCGTCGCCGTCGCGACCCAGCGCGCGGGTCTTCTTGGCACGCCACGTGGCCGCGCGGGAGCTCGGATCCCCGAACGCCGCCTTGAGGCGGAGGTAGACGTTCTGCGATTCGCTCATGGTGTCGGCTCGGTCGGTTCGGTGGGCGTGCCCGGGGTGCTCGGCGTGGTCGGTTCGCCGGATGCGTCCACGATAGTCCCGGCCGAGATCCGCACGGTCTGGGCGGTGAGCTCCGGGGGAACGTCTTCGTACACGGCGGCCGTGATCAGCACCTGCTCGTAGCCTTTCACCGCATCCGCGAGCCGACCGCGCCGGCGCTGGTCGAGTTCGGCGAACACGTCGTCGAGGATGACGATCGGGTCGCCGGTGATCGAGTCCGCCCGCAGCAGCTCGGCGCAGGCCAGCTTCAGCGCGAGGGCGAACGACCACGACTCACCGTGGCTCGCGTAGCCCTTCGCGGGGAGATCGTTCAACCTGAAGAGGAGGTCGTCGCGATGCGGACCGACGAGGGTGATACCGCGGTCGCGCTCGGCTCGCGCCACCTTCTCGAGAGCGGCGCGGAACGCATCCGTGAGCCCCTCGCGCGTGAGTTCGGCCGCTGCCGCAACGGTCGCCTCCGCATCGTCGGCTTCGGGGTGATCGGCCAGGATGCTCAGCACCACTTCGATCCTCGGCTCCTGGTCGGAGCCGGCCACGGCTTGGTAGGCGTCGCGCACGAAGGGGCCGAGAGCGGCCACGATCGCGATACGTTCAGCCATGATCTCGGAGCCGAGCTCCACCAGCCGCTCGTTCCAGAGCTCGAGGGTCGAGAGCTTCTCGCTCTTCAATCCGGATGCGCGGGCCGACTTGAGCAACGCGTTCCGCTGCTTGAGCACGCGGTCGTAGTCGGCGAACACACCGATCAGGCGTGGCGACTTGGCGCCGAGGAGCGCATCCACGAAGCGCCGCCGTGTGGAGGGCTCCCCGCGCACGAGCGCAAGGTCTTCGGGAGCGAAGAGCACCGTCGACACGTAACGCGGCAGCTCCCTCGGCTTGATGGCGCCCCGGTTCACCTGGGCCCGGTTGGCCGCGGCGCGGTTCAGCTGCAGCTCGACGAGCAGCTCACGCCCGTCGTACTCGAGGCGGGCCCGCACGATCGCCGAATCCTGCCCCGCTCGGATCAGCGCCTGGTCGGTGGAGACCCGGTGCGATCCGAGCGTTGCGAGGTAGGCGAGCGACTCGACGAGGTTCGTCTTGCCCTGACCGTTGCTGCCGACGAACAGGTTCGGTCCCGGCGCGAGTGCGACCTCGGCCGTGACGTAGTTTCGGAAGTCGGTGAGACTCAGGTGTCGGACGAACAAGCCGCTAGGAGCTAGTCGAGCTCTTTGACCGCGTGGCCGCCGAACTGGTTGCGCAGAGCGGCGACGGCCTTCATCGACGGCGAGTCCTCCTGGCGCGACACGAATCGGGCGAAGATCGACGCGCTGATGGCCGGCATCGGCACGGCGTTCTCGATCGCTTCCTCCAAGGTCCAGCGACCCTCGCCCGAGTCGTCCACGTAGCCCTGGATGTCACGGAATTCGGGGTCGGCCTCCAGTGCGCGCACCAGGAGCTCGAGCAGCCAGGAGCGCACGACCGTTCCGCGCTGCCAGGCCTTGAAGGTGCCGGTGACATCTTTGATGATGTCTTTCTTGGCGTCGAGCAGCTCATAGCCCTCGGCGTACGCCTGCATGATGCCGTACTCGATGCCGTTGTGCACCATCTTCGCGTAGTGCCCGGCGCCCACCTCGCCGACGTGCACGAAGCCCTCGGCCCGCGGACCTTCGGGCCGCAGCGCGTCGAACACGGGCATCGCCCGCTCGACGTTCTCCGCCGTGCCGCCGACCATCAGGCCGTATCCGTTCTCGAGGCCCCAGACTCCGCCGGAGACGCCGGCATCCATGAACTGGATGCCCTTCGGTGCGAGGAACTCGGAGTGCTTGAAGTCTTCGGTGAACTTGGAGTTACCACCGTCGATGATCAGGTCGCCCTCGTCGAGCACCTCGGCCAGGTCGTGGATCACGCCGTCGGTGATCGCACCGGCCGGCACCATGACCCACACGATGCGCGGCGCGGGAAGAGCGGCAGCCAGCGCCGGGAGGTCGGCGACATCGCTCACGGCGGGATTGGTGTCATACCCCACCACGTCGATGCCGGACTTCTTCAGCCGGGCGCGCATGTTGTTGCCCATCTTGCCCAGGCCGATGAGTCCAATGTTCATGACAGCTCCTTGTGTCGTCAGCGCAGCAGCAGGTTGGGCTGCAGCAGGTATTTGTAGTCATCCGACCCGGGCTGGTCCTTCGACGATTGGCTCGTGATGAGCACCGGGCCCGGCTTGTTCGGATTGTCGGTCTTGGTGAACGAGATCCGCACGAACTCCGAGTGCACCGCGCCCAGACCGTCGAGCAGGAACTGCGGCTTCAGCGAGACGACCGTGTCGGAGCCGGTGAGCAGCGCGTCGATCGACTCGGATGCCTGAGCCTGCTCCGAGCCGATGGCTTCCAGGGTGACGCCATCGATGGTGAAGGTGAAGCGCAACGCGGCCTCACGCTCCAGCACGAGGGAGACGCGCTTGGTGGCCTCGATCAGGTCGGCGGTGTTGATCACCGCGTAGTTGTCGACACTCTCGGGGAACAGTCGCTTCACGGGAGGAAAGTTGCCCTTGATCAGCAGGGTCGTGACGGTCTTCTTGTCGGCCTTGAACGCGATCAGCTCTCGGTCGTCGGTGTTGGTGATCGCCACCGAGATGGTGCCGGAGTTGCCGAAGGTCTTGCCGACCTCCTGCAGCGTGCGGGCGGGAACCAGGGCAGTGGCCGATTGTGTGCCGGAGTCGTTCGAATCCCAATCGATGTTGCGCACGGCGACACGGTAGCGGTCGGTGGCGACGAGAGAGATCGTGTTCTCGCTCACCTCGAGCTGCACACCGGTGATGACGGGTGTGACGTCGTCGCGGGATGCCGCGACCGCGACCTGTGACACGGCGGCGGCGAACTGGTCGGCCGGCAGCAGCCCCGATTCGGCACCGACCTGCGGAAGAGTCGGATATTCCTCCACCGGCATGCTCAACAGGGTGAATCGCGCCGAGCCGCAGCTCACCACGATGCGTGAATCCTCGGTGGAGAAGCTGACGGGCGCGTTCGGCAGCCGGTTCGCGATGTCGGAGAGCAGCCGGCCGGAGACCAGAACGACTCCCGGTTCTTCGACATCGGCGGAGATCTGCGTCTGCGCCGAGACCTCGTAGTCGAACGAGGAGAGGGTGAGACCGTCATCCGTCGCTTCGATCAGCACTCCACTGAGGATCGGCAGAGTGGTGCGCTGAGGCAACAGCTTCACGGCGAACGACACTGCTTCGCTGAAGACGTCTCGGTTTACTTGGAACTTCACGAAGTCACCTCTGTCGACTTGACTGACCTGGGGTCGCTCCATGTTATCGGGTGTGAGGCACGGGATCGGTGGAGCAATTCCTGCACAAGGTTCTTGGATGTCATTTGTTTAAAGAAGATCTCTTAATGTTCTTAACGCCTGTGGATATGTGGATAACTCTGTTTAAACCGCTCGATCGTGCCGAACTACATGCGTGTGAGTTGTTGACCGGGTGTGAAACGGCTGTTGGCGCGGGCTGACGGGCGATGAACGCTCCATGAACGAGTCCACATGTCGAGTCGACTGATCAACATCAGGGAGGCTGTTATCCACACACTCTTCACAATCTGTGGACAACGCTGCCAGGGAGCACTCAGGCGCTTTTGTAGCGCTGGTTGTGCTTGATGCGATTCGAGATCTCCGTGACCTGGTTGTAGATCGACCGCTTCTCGGTCATCAGCTTGCCGATCTTGTTGTTGGCGTACATCACCGTGGTGTGGTCGCGACCGCCGAACAGCTGACCGATCTTGGGGAGGGAGAGGCTCGTCATCTCGCGACAGAGATACATGGCGATCTGCCGCGCCGTGGCGATGGCCTGGGAGCGGCTCGAACCGTAGAGGTCGTCGACCGAGAGCTTGAAGTACTCGGCCGTGTGATTGATGATGTCGACCGGGGCGATGACGTTGTCGTCGTCGAGGGTGATGAGGTCTTTCAGCACGGTCTGCACGAGCGCCATGTCGACCGGCGTGCGGTTCAGGCTCGCGAACGCGGTGACACGGATGAGTGTGCCCTCGAGTTCGCGCACGTTGCTGGACACCTTCGACGCCATGAACTCGAGGATGTCGTCGGGTACTCGGAGCCGTTCGCTCTGCGCCTTCTTGCGCAGGATGGCGATGCGGGTCTCGAGGTCGGGGGTCTGCACATCGGTGATGAGACCCCACTCGAACCGGGTGCGCATCCGCTCTTCGAACCCGGTGAGGTGCTTCGGTGGCAGGTCGGAGGTGATGACCACCTGCTTGTTGTGGTCGTGGAGCGTGTTGAAGGTGTGGAAGAAGGCTTCCTGGGTCTCGACTGCTCGCTGGAGGAATTGGATGTCGTCGATGAGTAGCAGGTCGATGTCGCGGTAGCGCGACTGGAACGCGGCGCCGCGGTTGTTCGCGATGGAGTTGATGAAGTCGTTCGTGAACTCCTCGGAGCTCACGTAGCGCACTCGGACGCCGGGATAGAGGCTGATGGCGTAATGACCGATGGCGTGAAGGAGGTGGGTTTTGCCGAGCCCGGAGTCGCCATAGATGAAGAGGGGGTTGTACGCCTTCGCCGGAGCCTCCGCCACGGCGACGGCAGCGGCATGTGCGAAGCGGTTCGAGCCGCCGATGACGAAGTTGTCGAAGCTGTACTTCGCGTTGAGGCGCGTGTCGTTGTTGCGGTGGGGGCCTGCTGTCTCCTGCACGGGGGGCGCAACCGATTCGACGTACGCCGAGTCCGTGCCGGGGCTGCCGCCTCCCGGTGAGATCACCGGCACCGGATCGGTCACGGTGGTGGTCTCGTAGCCGGCGATGTCGGGGTTCACGACGACGGAGAAGCTGCTGACGTCGAGCTGAGGGTCGAGCGTGCCGAGTGCAGAGAGAAGGGAGGGGCGCACCCGCTGCTCGAGCATGTCGCGGGTGAAGTCGTTGGGAACCTCGAGGTAGAAGGAGCCGCCGAGGATGCCCTTCGGCACGACCAGTCCGAGAAAACCTTTGAGTTGCGGGGTGATGCGCTGGTCGGTGGAGAGCACCTGGAGCACCGTTCGCCAGTTGTCCTCTGTCGAGCCGGCACCGTCAGCCAATGGAACTCCTGTCGAACGTGAATTGCGTGGCCGAACTCACCCGTTCGACTGTCAGCCGTTTGCTGCGCCCCCGCCGGCTGTTAGTAACTGTAGGCAACTAAGCTAGTGACTGCCATGCCACAGGGCAAGTTCGCTGTATTGACTGTACGCGTGTCATTCACAGATGTTGTCCACAGTCTGTGGATAATTGATCCTTTGTGCTGATCCGGTTTGACCACAGGCCCTTCAGGCCGTAGTTTTAATCAGTTGACTTGTGGAATCCCACACCCCTTCCCTTCACGGCAGTCATTCCGAGTGCCTGCCGGACCACGGAGAACATTATGAGCAAGAGAACTTTCCAGCCGAACAACCGCCGCCGCGCCAAGGTGCACGGCTTCCGTCTGCGCATGCGCACGCGTGCGGGTCGCGCCATCCTTTCGGCTCGTCGCCGTAAGGGTCGCACCGAGCTCTCCGCTTAGTCCACGCGTCGACACAGATCCTGTCGTCGCGGTGCTGGCCAGAGCCAATCGCATCACCCACGGTCGTGACTATCGCGGAACCGTCCGGCGTGGTGCGAAGTTCGTCGGGCCGAACACTGTCACCTACATTCGCGCATCCGATTCGTCGGATGCGCGTTTCGGGTTCATCGTGGCGAAGTCGGTCGGGATCGCGGTCGTGCGCAATCGAGTACGACGGCGACTGAAGGCGGCGAGCTTCGCTCTGCTCCCCCAGGTCGCTCCCGGATACGACGTGGTAGTGCGCGCTCTGCCCGAAGCTGGATCTCAGCCTTACCGCGTACTCTTCGAAGAACTGTCGCGTTCTCTCACCAAAGGATCCGTGCTCGCATGATGTCGATCGTCACTGCGATCGTGCTGCTCCCCCGTAATCTCGCGGTTCTGATTCTGCGGGGCTACCGCGCGGTGATCTCTCCCCTTTATGGCGACGTGTGTCGCTATTACCCGTCGTGCTCCTCTTATACGCTGCAGGCGATTCAGCAGCGGGGCGTGGTCGTCGGATCGGCAATGGGCGTCTACCGCATCGCCCGCTGTCATCCGTGGGCCAAGGGCGGGATCGACGATGTACCCCCGGTGCGCCGCCAGAGATACCGGCTCACGCCATTCGGTTTTGTCGTAGCTAGCCACGGAAAGGGCTAACCCACCCCATGGAAATCCCGTTTCTCGATACGATCCTCTGGCCCATCAAATGGGTCGTAGAGCTGATCCTGGTCGGCTGGCACTACTTCTGGACCTTCCTCGGTCTCGATCCCGCGGCCGGTCTGACCTGGGTGCTGTCGATCGTGGGCCTGGTGCTCGTGGTGCGCGCGGCGCTCATCCCCATCTTCGTGCGGCAGATCAAGAGTCAGCGCAAGATGCTCGAGGTCGCGCCTCAGCTGAAGAAGATCCAAGACAAGTACAAGGGCAAGAAGGATCAGTTCTCCCGGGAGGCTATGTCGCGCGAGACGATGGAGCTGTACCGGCGCACGGGCACGAATCCGCTCGCATCCTGTCTGCCTCTCCTGTTGCAGATGCCGATCTTCTTCAGCCTGTTCTCGGTGCTCAACAACGCCCAGAAGGGGCTCGCGGGAGTGGGCCCGCTGAACGCGGAGCTGGGCAAGCAGTTCGGTGACGCCACGCTCTTCGGCGTCGCTCCCCTGCACGACACCTTCATCGGTGCCTGGAACGCCGGCGGACCGTGGCAGGTCATGCTCATTGCCGGTCTCATGGTCGTGCTGATGACGGCCTCGCAGTTCTACACGCAGCTGCAGATCATGGCGAAGAACCAGTCGCCCGAGGCCAAGAACAGCCCGATGTTCAAGCAGCAGCGCATCCTCCTCTACATCCTCCCCCTCGTCTTCGTGTTCTCGGGTGTCGCGTTCCCGCTCGGTGTCATGTTCTACTGGCTGACCTCGAACCTCTGGACCATGGGTCAGCAGTTCCTCGTGATCCGCAACATGCCGACACCCGGTAGTGAGGCGGCGAAGGCCCGCGAGGCGCGCCTGGCGAAGAAGGGCAAGCTCGAGCCCACCAAGGGCGCCCCGGCCATCGAGTCGATCCCGGAGCCGCCGAAGACGACACAGCGTCAGCAGCCCGTGAGCAAGAACCGCGCGAAGAAGCAAGGTGACAAGAAATGAGTGATGTGACCGAGACCACCGACACCAGCCAGGACTTCGAACTCGACGAGACGTCACTCCCAGAGGAGTCTGCTCCGGATGGGGCTGAGGCGCCGCATTCGCGCTTGGATGACGAAGGTGATGTAGCCGCTGACTACATTGAAGAGCTGTTGGATATCTGCGATCTCGACGGTGACATCGACATCGAGGTCAACGACGGTCGGGCCTACATCTCGGTGAATGCCTCCGGTGACAGCAACCTGCGGGTTCTCTCGCGCACAGAGACGGTGGCAGCTCTCCAGGAGTTGACTCGCCTTGCGGTGCAGACCAAAACCGGGGAGTTCTCCCGCCTCATTCTTGACGTGGGCGGAAGCCGGGAGCAGCGCCAGCGCGAGCTCGAGAAGCTCGTCGCTGGTGCCATTGCCCGAATCGATGCGGGATCGGATTCGGCGCACCTTGAGCCCATGTCGTCGTACGAGCGCAAGCTTGTGCATGACATCGTGGCAGATCGCGGCTTCTCCTCCGAATCCGAGGGTGAAGGTCGCGATCGTCACACCGTGATCTCTCGCGCATAGTTTCACGTGAAACATTGACCGACGACGAGAACGCAGTCGAGATCGAGCCAGCCGTTGCCGCTACGGTATTCGGTGATCGAATGGAGCTCGCCCGACGCTATACCGCTGACCTCGCAAGGCGCGGCGAAGAGCTCGGGTTGATCGGACCGCTGGAGCTACCGCGCCTCTGGAGCCGGCACATCATCAACTCAGGTGTCGTCGCTCCCCTGCTGCGTCCCGGATTAGTGGGCGACATCGGCAGCGGCGCCGGGTTGCCCGGCATTGTGCTTGCGATCGCGCGGCCCGATGTCGAATTCGTGCTGATCGAGCCGATGGAGCGTCGGGTTCTCTGGCTCGAGGATCAAAAAGACCTTCTCGGGTTGACCAATGTCACGGTGGTCCGCGCGCGGGCTGAGGACGCACGACTCCCCCAGCGGCTGGACCAGGTCACTGCTCGCGCCGTGAGTGCCTTCGGCAAGCTCATCCCGATGTGCGCTCCCCTGCTGCGACCAAGGGGTGAGATGGTGCTCATGAAGGGCGCCGGTGCGGCCAAAGAAGTTGCGGGTGCCGAAAAGGCGATCCGAAAGTACAAGCTCTCCGAGGTAGAGGTGCTCGAACTCGGAGAATCCATCGGTGTTGAGGTAACACGGGTGATCCGTGCCAGGGTTCCGTGATTCGAGCAGCGCAGTACTCCGAGATCCGGATGTCGAGGTCTCTAGTGTCGGCGTAGTTCGATACGATCGAAGACGTCCGTTCGGGCTTCTCGCTCCCAATGTTTCACGTGAAACATACCGACAGGATTGTGTGAATGACCAGTGATGCAACCGCCTTCGATGCGTCGACGCCGCTGGCCCGGGAACTAGCGGATCTCTCTCAACGAAAGCGGCAACTGGCAATGCGAGAGTATCCTCTCCCCCTGGCTCCCCGTGTTCTGACTGTCGCCAATCAGAAGGGCGGCGTCGGAAAGACCACGACCACCGTGAACCTTGCAGCAGCTCTGGCTCGCGAGGGAGCACGGGTGCTGGTCATCGACCTGGATCCGCAGGGGAACGCCTCCACGGCGCTCGGCGTCGACCACCGCGGCGACAAGCCCAGTGTCTACGACGTGCTCATCCATGATGAGCCGATGGCCGATATCGTGCAGCAGAGTCCTGAGTCGGGAAACCTCTTCTGCCTACCCGCCACCATCCACCTCGCGGGTGCAGAGATCGAGCTGGTGCCGATGGTCGCTCGTGAGCAGCGGTTGCGGGGCAGCCTCGACCGCTTTCTCGCGCAGAAGACCGACGAAGGTGAGCCGTTCCACTACGTCTTCATCGATTGTCCGCCGTCGCTGGGACTGCTCACCATCAACGCTTTCGTGGCGGCGCGCGAGGTGCTCATCCCGATCCAGTGCGAGTACTACGCGCTCGAAGGCCTGAGCCAGCTCCTCAACAACATCAGTCTGATCGAGCGTCACCTCAACCCGAGTCTCGCGGTGTCGACCATCCTCCTGACCATGTACGACGGGCGCACGCGCCTTGCCTTCCAGGTGGCGGAAGACGTGCGTTCCCATTTTCCCGCCGAGACACTCAGCGCGGTGATCCCGCGCTCCGTGCGGATCTCCGAGGCGCCCAGCTTCGGTCAAACCGTGATCAGTTTCGACCCCGGATCCCCCGGCTCTGTCTCCTATCTGGAGGCCGCAGCCGAAATCGCAGACAGAGGAGCTCCTCATCGTGGCAACTAAGAAGAGAACCGGACTCGGTCGTGGCATCGGTGCCTTGATTCCGACCGACGAGCCCCGCATCGAGGGGTCGCGTCCGGTGGATGTGTTCTTCGACGCGCCGGTGGCTGCGCCGAACCTGGTGGCAGTGCCTGGCGCTCGATTGGCGCAGCTCGACCCGAACAGCATCGTGCCGAACGCCAAGCAGCCCCGAAGCGTCTTCGACTCCTCGGATCTCGCGGAACTGGTGCACTCGGTGCGGGAGATCGGCGTTCTGCAGCCGATCGTCGTGCGCGAACTCCCCCTGGTGGCCGGTGGTGAGCAGCAGTATGAGCTGGTGATGGGTGAGCGGCGACTGCGCGCCACCAAAGAAGCGGGACTCGACACGATCCCCGCTGTCATCAAGGACACCGCCGACGAGGACATGCTGCGCGACGCACTCCTCGAGAACCTGCACCGGTCGCAGCTGAATCCCTTGGAAGAGGCTTCGGCCTACCAGCAGCTCCTCGACGACTTCGGCATCACTCAGGAGCAGCTGGCGGAGCGCATCGGGCGGTCGCGACCACAGATCACCAATACGCTGCGTCTTCTGCGGCTTCCTCCGGCGGTGCAGAACCGTGTTGCATCAGGTGTGTTGAGCGCCGGCCATGCCCGCGCGGTGCTTGCGGTCGGTGATGTCGACGCGATGACCAAGCTCGCGGACAAGATCGTGAACGAGGATCTGTCGGTGCGAGCCGCGGAGGCGCTGGCGTCGTCGGCTCCGAAGCAGTCGCGCGCGAAGACGACGGCCGGCACGAAGCGCGGTCACCTCGACGAGATCGGTGAGCGCCTCGGCGACCGCCTCAATACCCGCGTTCGTGTGAGCCTCGGCCGCTCGAAGGGCCAAATCGTCGTCGACTTCGCCACCATTGATGATCTCAACCGCATTCTCACCGAACTCGGCGAAGAAGGCTATGGCCGCGAACGCCCCCTCAGCGGCCCACGTTTCACGTGAAATATCCCGGGCATTGTTTCACGTGAAACATGACCCGGGATGCACGGAGACTAACTCGCGGGAACGCCGGCTTCGGCGATTGCAACTTCGCTGAGCTGCTCGTAAACGGCCCTAAGTGAGAACCCGGCAGCCAGGATGCCCTGCGGAACGGTTGAGGTCTCGGTGAGTCCGGGCAGGACATTCGCCTCAAGGAACCACGGCACACCGGCGTCGTCGATGATGAGGTCGATGCGCGAGATGTGCCGCAAGCCGAGGGTTTCGTAGATGGACAGCGCGGTAGCACTCGCGCGAGCGGCGACGTCTTCTTCGAGCCGAGCCGGCACGTAGAAGCTTGTCTCGCCGGCGTTGTAGCGAGCTTCGAAGCTGTAGACGCCAGATCGTGGCTCGATCTCGACCGGGGGGAGTGCGAATGCGCCGTCACCCAGGTCGATGATGCCGATGGACACCTCGATGCCCCGCGCTCGCTGCTCGATCAGTGCCACCTCGCCATAGGTGTAGGCGTCGACAACGGCGCGAGGCAGGTCATCCGACGAGGTGATGACACCGACACCCAGAGCGGAACCGCCCATCGCGGGTTTGACGACGAGTTCCGATCCGAGGGAGCGTGAGACGAGGTTCAAGACCTGTGTGGCGCCGAGCTCACGGAAGGTGTCGCGCGGAAGCGTGAGCCAACGCGGAGTGGCAAACCCTGCGCGCTCAACCAGCACCTTGGCGGTCGGCTTCTGCCAGGCCAGACGAGAGGCCTTGGCTTGGGATCCGACGAAAGGGATGCCGAGCACATCGAGGAGCGCGCGCAACGCGCCATCTTCTCCGCTCGCCCCGTGCAGGGCGGGCCACACCACGTCGGGGCGAGTGTCATCCAGATACTGCAGGAGGGTGGCATCCGGATCCCGGAGGATGACCGTGTGGCCACGCTCGGCGAGGCTGTCCGCGACACGCCGACCTGACCGCAGGGAGACATCGCGCTCGTGGGAGATGCCACCGGCCAGAACGACGACGGTGCGAGGAGTGGAGGAATCGGTCATGATCTCAATCCAGATTGGGAGGAGGAGCGGAGAAGTTGCGGTCGCGCGCGGTGCCGAGGGGGCCGGTGGCGGAGAACGTTTCGAGGAGGTCGAGCTCGCCGTTGATCACGTTCTGCAGGCGACGGATGCCGACCCTGATCGCCTCGGGTGTCGGATAGCAGAACGAGAGCCGGATGTTGTTGCGTCCGCCGCCATCCGCGTAGAACGCTGTTCCGGGCGTGTACGCCACGAGTTCCTTCACGGCTCGCGGGAGCATCTGCTTGGAATCGAGATAGCTCGGAAGGGTGAGCCAGACGTAGAAGCCACCGTCAGGATCCGTCCATTGAAGATTGGGGAGGTATTCAGTTAAAGCCCCGATCATGGCCTCTTTTCGCTCCCGGTAAACACCGCGGAAGCGATCGACCTGCGCTCGCCAGTCGATGGTGTCGAGGTACTCCGAGATCACCAGCTGGCTGAACGAGCTGGGCGACAGCACGGCGGCCTCGTTGGCCAGGATCAGCTTCTCGCGGATGGCATGAGGCGCCAGTGCCCAGCCCACCCGGAAACCGGGAGCGAGCGTCTTCGAGAAGGTACCGAGATAGATGACGCCTTCTTGCTCAACCGACCGGAGGGCCGGGGGAGGTGGGGCATCGAAGTGCAGCAAGCCGTACGGGTTGTCCTCGAGCACGAGGATGCCGTTCTCCTTCGCGATCTGAAGCACTTCGAGACGGCGTTCCCAGGAGAGCGTCACGCCGGCCGGGTTCTGGAACGAGGGGATCGTGTACAGGAACTTGATCTTCTTGCCGAGCGCCTTCAGCCGCGCGATGTTCTCGCGGAGGGATTCGGGAATCATTCCGTTCGCATCCATCGCCACGTGATGGGTCTCGGCCTGAAAGGAACGGAAGATCACCATGGCGGTGACGTAACTCGGACCCTCGGCGAGAACGACGTCGCCCGGATCGATGAACAACTTCGTCACCAATTCGAGAGCATGCTGCGAACCGGTGGTCACCACAACATCGTCGGCACTGGCGCGGATGCCTTCCATCGCCATGACGTCGAGGATCTGCTCGCGAAGAACGGGCACCCCCTGACCGGAGCCGTACTGCAGAGCGACCGAACCCTGCTCGCGCATCACGCGATTCATCGACTCGATCACGAGTTCTTGAGGCAACGCGGAGACGGCCGGCATGCCGCCGGCGAGCGACACCACCTCGGGGCGGGACGCCACGGCGAAGAGGGCGCGAACCTCAGAAGCCGCGAGGCCGGCCGTTCGCTCGGCATAGTTGGCGTACCACGGGTCGAGATTGTTACCCGCGGACGAAGGGGGTTTCTGGCTACTCACTCGTACATCCCGACCTAGACCGAAATTCCATCGTATGACATGCAAAAGTGGCCCGCTGCACGAATGCGGCGGGCCACTTGTCACGAACTGGCCGTCAGGCCATTCGGAAGGGTGATGCGACTCAGATGAAGGCAGCGAGGTCGGCTTCGAGGGCCGCCTTCGGCTTGGCACCGATGATCGTCTTGACGACCTCGCCACCCTGGTAGACCTTCATCGCAGGGATCGACGTGATCTGATACTTCATGGCGGTCTGCGGGTTGTCGTCGACGTTCAGCTTGACGATCTCGATCTTGTCGGAGTGCTCCGAAGCGATCTGGTCGAGGATCGGGGAGACCGCGCGACACGGCCCGCACCACTCCGCCCAGAAGTCGACGAGGATGGTCTTCTCGGACTTCAGGACGTCGGCATCGAAACTGGCGTCAGACACTGCCTTTGCGTTGGACATTGTTCCTTCTTTCGTGTGGTCATCATCCGGTGCCCTGACACAGGCCCGGGTTCGTCTACTTGGCGGGAACCAAGTCGTCTATGTGGCGCTCCGCTTCGGCCTGGTCGAGAGCGGCGAGGAACTGCTCGGCGTCGAGGGCCGCCACTGTTCCGGACGCTGCCGCAGTGACCGCCTGGCGGTAGTGCGGGTCGATGACGTCGCCGGCGGCGAAGACACCGGAGAGGTTCGTCTTCGACGAGCGGCCGCGCACCGCGATGGTGCCGTCGGCCGTGAGGTCGAGCTGACCGTGCACGAGATGCACACGGGGGTCGTTGCCGATGGCCACGAACAGGCCCTGCACCGGGAGTTCCGACTGATCGCCGGTGACCGTGTTGCGGAGCGTCAGAGCTTCGACAGCGTTCTCACCGGAAATGCCGACGACCTCGGAGTTCCAGACGAACTCGATCTTCTCATTCTGGAAAGCGCGCTCCTGCATGATCTTCGATGCACGGAGCGTGTCCTTACGGTGTACGACGTACACCTTCTCGGCGAAACGCGTGAGGAAGGTCGCCTCCTCCATCGCCGAGTCGCCGCCGCCGACGACCGCGATCGTCTTGGCCTTGAAGAAGAAGCCGTCGCAGGTGGCGCACCACGAGACGCCGCGGCCGCTCAGACGCTCCTCATCGGCGAGGCCGAGCTTGCGGTAGGCCGATCCGGTGGCGAAGATCACGGAGCGCGCTTCGAAGGTTCCGCTGTAGCCCGTGTGCACCGTCTTGACATCGCCGTCGAGGTGAAGGCTCGTCACGTCGTCGAGGATGACCTCGGTGCCGAACTTCTCGGCCTGCTCCTGCAGCTTCATCATGAGCTCGGGCCCCTGGATGCCGTCAGGGAAACCGGGGAAGTTCTCGACCTCGGTGGTGTTCATCAGCTCTCCACCGGCTTCGACGCTCGAAGCGAGCAGAAGGGGCTTGAGTCCGGCTCGGGCGGCATAGATGGCTGCCGTGAATCCCGCGGGCCCCGACCCGATGATGATGATCTCGCGCATGTCGTTCCACTCCTGAGGATGATCGTGGGCACACCACCAGTGCACTCACTGATCGATACAACACATCCTAACCGCGGAGTATTCCAGTGGACCCGGCGGCCGGAGGCGTTCGCGGGGTGTGTTCGGGAGGGCTTCCGCTAGCGGTTCAGCCGGGCGCGGATGGGCGCGAGCGCCACTCGGAGCTCAGGGGAACGGACGAGGAACAGGGCGCCCAGATAGACGGCCGACATCACCGAGCCGATGACCACCAGGGAGACGATCGAACCCATCACCGAGGAGCTGCCGAACCCGTCGGCGTCGCCGAGCCCGAACACGATTGCGAGAACGACGCCGGCCGCAGTGGAGGGGATGGCCGCCCCGACGAACCGGAGGAAGCTCACCGCCACCGTGCGCCCGCCCACGCCTCCCAAGCGGGTTCGGATCAGCACGGCGGCCAGGATGGTCTGCAGGATGCCCGCGACCGAGAGGGAGACGGCCACTGCGACGCCCACGAGATCCTTCGGCACGAAGAAGAGCACGACGAGCGCGGCTGCGGAGAAGATCACGGCCTGGAAGACGGTGATGAAGAACGGCGTGCGGGTGTCGCCCAGCGAGTAGAAGGCGCGCTGGATGACGAAGAGCATGCTGAAGGCCGGCAGGCCGATGAGGAACCCGATCAGCACGTTGCCCATGGTGACGGTGACCGGGAACGAATCGGTGAAGAACCGGCTGAACGGATAGGCGCAGACGATCAAGCCGATCATGGCGAGAACCATGAAGGCCGTGATGACGCGCAACGACGCGGAGAGATTGGCGCGCACGCTCGCCAGATCTCCTTGATGAGCGAACTCGCTCATCCTCGTGAAGTAGGCGGTGGCGATCGACACCGCCACGATCGAGTGCGGCAGCATGAACACCAGCCAGGCGTTGGTGAGCACGTTGGTGGAGGCGTTGTCGCCGCCGGCCGCCGTGGCGACGACGTTCGTCTCCACGAGCCCGGCGAGCTGCGTGACGAGGAGCATGCCGAAGGTCCACCCGGCGATCTTGCCGGCCTGGCCGAGGCCCACGCCCCGCCACCGGAAGTCCGGGCGGTAACGGAGGCCGATCCGCTTCCAGAAGAGGAACAGCACGAGCGCCTGAATCGCCACCCCGAGCGTGGCGGTGCCGGCCAGCCAGATGACCTTGTCCGGCGTCCAGTAGGAGAAGGTGTCGCGCTCGATGGCGGTCGGCGCGAACACCAGGTTGAACCCGATCAGCCCGAGGATGGCGACCACGTTGTTGAGCACCGGGGCCCAGGTGAACGGTCCGAACGACCGTCGCGCGTTCAGCACTTCGCCGAGCACCGAGTAGAGACCGTAGAAGAAGATCAGCGGCAGCGTCCAGTAGGCGAAGGATGCGGCCAGGTCGAGCACGGATTCCGGTGTGTCGCCGGCCAGACCCGCGACGACCCGCACCAGAACGGGTGCGAGCAGAGTCGCGATGATGGCGGCACCGGCGAGCACCGTGAGCGCCAAGGTGACCAGCTTGTTGATGTAGGCGCTGCCGCCGTCGGTGTGCGACGACGCCCGCACGATCTGCGGCACGAGTACCGCGTTGAGCATGCCACCCGCCACGATGACGAAGATCGTGTTCGGCAGCTGGTTCGCGATGGCGAAGGCGTTGCCGCCGAGGCTCACCGCACCGATGGTCTGCACCAGGATGATGGCCTTGACGAAGCCGAGAACCCGCGAGACCGTCGTTCCGGAGGCCAGGAGGGCGCTGGCGCGACCGATTCCGGCGTTACTCATGGGGCGTCACTCCCGCATCCGGGGCCTCGACGGCATTCTCGGGATTCTCGGCGGCCGCCGCGTCGTCGGTTCGGCGCTTCTTGCGGCGCCGCAGGATGTTGCGCACGATTCCGAAGCCGAACACGATCACCACCAGCACTCCGAAGAGCACCGTGCCCCAGGTCTCCCATTCGGCGCTGACGTTCACGACCACGGGCGACGGGGTCGAGATGAGCACGCCCGTCGGGCTGAGCAGCTGGATGTTCAGGGTGACGGCCCCGTTCGCGACCGCGGTGACCGGAATCTGCGCCCCCTTGCGCGAGGTGGCCTCGATGGTCACCTCGACGTCGTTCTGCTCCACCAGCAGACGGCCGTTCGAGGGTGTGACGTGCACCAAGACCGTGACGGGGTAGGGCAACTCGTTGCTGAGGGTGACGGGGAGCGGTGCCTGGTTCGACAGCAGGTTGATGTTCGACCCGTCGATCATCTGCACCGAACCGAGCGTCTTCGCGGTGGCGTCGACACTGCCCTGCACGGCGACGTTCCATCCGCCCTCGTTCGGAACCCAGCTGTTCGAGAGTAGGGCGAGCAGATCGGCGCGGTTCTGGCCGGTGAGCACCTGCGGATCGGCGAGAACAGATGAGAAGGAGTCGATCGAGCCGGAGCCCCCGAGGAGTCGCTGGATCTGGCCGATGCGGTCGGCCGATTCCGGGGCGTCGATCAGCGTGGCGGCCTGCCTGGGGGTCTGTGCGAGCAGGTTCTGGAGCGGAGCGGTGCCGGCCCAGGGCAGGGACTGGAGTGCCCCGAGAACCTGGTCGAGGTCGGTGAGGTTCATTGCGGTGCGGTCGAGCACGGCGAGCACGGTTCGACCGGATGCGTCGGAGCCGGCATCCGTCGCACGCCCCGCGCCCGCCGCGATGGCGAGAGAACCGGAGAGCTGGGAGAGCGCCTGGCCGCGGCGCGCGTCGGAATTGGCGGCCAGCGCATCCTGGATCGCCGCCGACACACCGTGGTCGGCGACGAGGGCCGTCTGATCGCCCACCGACACGACGGCGTCGAGAGGGTCGCCTTCGGCGGAGAGCTGCGACGAGTCGATGATGCTCGTGGTGAGGCCCGACTGCGAGAAGAACGGCAGGTCGGCTGCGACCACGGAGCCGGTGCGGGGCCACGCGATTGAGGTGCTCGTGTAGTCCCAGTCGGTGAGTTGTTCGAGCGTGGGAACGGCGGGAGGCGGGGGCGTGGGATCCGTGCTCGGAGCGGGCGTCGCCGTCGGGTCGCCGGGTGCCGAGGGACTCGTTGTCGGGGTCGCCGTCGGTTCGATCAGCTCGTCGACGCCGATGAAGTTCGCCGGATCGAGCGCGTATGCGAAGGAGGTGGGCGCGAGGACGCCGGGTGCTCCCGCCTGGTGCTCGGCCGCGATGTCCGAATCGGCGAAGGTGAGCGGGATGATCGGATTCGAGGCTGCCTCGAGCCGCTCGAGCCAGCCGACGGCCGAATCGGGAGCGGTCGATCCGAGAGCGCGGATGGACACGATGATGCGCGGATCGACCGCGATCGTGACCGGGCGGTCGATGACCGCATCCAATTCGCGGGTGAGTACGCCGGTGTCGCTCGTGAAGGTCTCGAGGGCCGGGGCCTGGATGAGACCCGTGGTGCTGGCGATGCTCGTGAGTGGTGCGATGACGGTGACACCGGCGGCGGGCGGTGCGTCGGCCGTCGGATCGTTCCAGACGATCGTGGACCGCGTCTCGGCGGCCACCGCGCCGCCCTGGGTGAGGCGGGCACCGAGCCCGTAGCTGCCCCAGTCGCCGAGGGCCAGCTGGTCGGCCGGCACCGTGAGCTGCACCGAGTGGGTCGCACCGAGTGGAACGGCCGGCGAAGCGGCGGTGGCGAGCGTGACGAGATCCTCGTCGGCAGCCGCTGCGTCGCCGTCTGCTGCGCCGCCGCCGGCCACCCAGGAGTCGTAGGCGGTCGCGGATGTGAGCGGAGAGCGGTCGAGCACGATGTCGATCGTGCCGTCGGCGACCTGGTCGGGGCCCGGATTCGCGATCTCGACCGTGATGGCGAGATCGGCTCCGGGGGTGACGACGCCGTTGCCGGCGGGAGCGATGGAGAGGGCGACGGTCGGCGCGGCCGGGTCGGGGGCATCCGTCGCGCTCGCTGCCATCGGGGTCGCGAACACTGCACCGGCGATCAGCGCGCTTGCGGCGATCGCGGGCGCAACTCGAAACAATCGACGCGCTGGGTTCATAGGTAGTCATGGGTGCGCTGGTGGCCCCGCATCCGTACTGCCGATTCTAGGAGAAGCGGCCTGGGAGAACCGGGAACCGCCCTGGCCCGGCGGAAGGCGCGGCTAAAATGGGCCGGTGCAGTCGGTTCAGCAATCCCTCGAGTTCCTGGGGAACCTCGCGGCGAGTGGTCCTGTCGCGACCCTCGCGGCAGCGTTCGCCGACGCCGGCCACGAGCTGGCCCTCGTCGGCGGCCCGGTGCGCGACGCGTTCCTCGGCCGCCCGATCACCGACCTCGATTTCACGACGGATGCGACGCCCGACGAGATCCTGGCCCTCGTCACGCCCATCTCGCAGGCGCAGTGGGATGTGGGGCGCGCCTTCGGCACCATCGCCGCCCGCATCGACGGCGAGACCGTGGAGATCACCACCTACCGCTCGGACAGCTACGACGGCACCAGCCGCAAGCCCGCGGTGGAGTTCGGCGACAGCCTCGAAGGCGACCTACGGCGCCGCGACTTCACGGTCAACGCCATGGCGCTGCGCGTGCCCGAGCTCGTGCTGGTCGACCCCGCGCACGGCATGGACGACCTGATCGCCGGCGTGCTGCGCACCCCGGGCGCCCCCGAGGTCTCGTTCGGCGACGATCCGCTGCGGATGCTGCGCGCCATCCGCTTCAGCGCCCAACTCGGCTTCACCGTGGCCCCCGACACCGCGATCGCCATCTCGGAGATGCGCGACTCCATCGGCATCGTCTCGATCGAGCGGGTGAACGACGAGCTGTCCAAGTTGCTGAAGACGGATGCGCCGCGCGTCGGCGTCGAATTGCTGGTCGAGAGCGGGCTTGCCGAGCTGATCATCCCGGAGATCCCGGCGCTGCAGCTCGAAGCCGACGAGCACCACCACCACAAAGACGTCTACCAGCACAGCCTCACGGTGCTCGATCAGGCCATCGACCTCGAGAAGTCGCGCGCGGCCGCCGGAACGGGCATCGTGTCGCCCGACTTGGTGCTGCGGCTCGCGGCGCTGCTGCACGACATCGGCAAGCCCGCCACCAAGCGCAACGAGCCCGGCGGTCAGGTCAGCTTCCACCATCACGACGTGGTGGGTGCCAAGCTCGCGAAGCGGCGGCTGCGCGAGCTGCGCTTCGACAACGACACGATCGCCGCGGTCGGGCGCCTGATCGAGTTGCATCTGCGCTTCTTCGGCTACACCGACGGCGACTGGACGGATTCGGCCGTGCGGCGTTACGTGCGCGACGCCGGCGACCAGCTCGAGCGGCTGCACATCCTCACCCGCGCCGACGTCACCACCCGCAACCGCCGCAAGGCCGACCGACTGTCGTTCGCCTACGACGACCTGGAGGAGCGCATCGCGACGCTGGCCGCACAGGAGGAGATGGCATCCGTTCGGCCCGATCTCGACGGCGAGCAGATCATGGCCATCCTGGATCTCAAGCCCTCGCGCGCGGTCGGCGAGGCCTACGCCTACCTGCTGGAGGTGCGCCTCGACGAGGGCCCGCTCTCCGAGGAGGAGGCCACGGCGCGCCTGAAGGAGTGGTGGGCGGCGCGCTCCGCCGGATGACCGCGATGTCGGCGGCATCGGGGAGACTGGGCACATGACCCTCGATCTCCCGACCGTTCCCACCCCGGTCGCGTCGGAGATCCTCACCCGGGCAGCACTTTTTCCGCGTTTGCGCTACATGGGGTCGAAATACCGGCTGGCCGGCTCGTTGCAGCGCGTGTTCTCAGAGTTGGGCGGCTCGTCGGCGCTGGATGCCTTCAGCGGCTCCGGCTTCGTGTCCTACCTCCTCAAGGCGCAGGGCTATGCCGTCACCTCGAACGACTTCCTCACCTTCTCGTCGATCATCGCCCGCGCCACCGTGCAGAACTCCACCGTCACGTTGCCCGACGACGCGGTCGAGCAGCTCTGCGAGCCGAACGCCGACGGGCGCGACTTCATCGCCCGCAAGTTCGCGGGGCTCTACCTCTCGCCCGCCGACCTCGCCTTCCTCGACTCGGCGTGGAGCCACGTCGATCTGCTGGCCGGAGCCGAGCGCGACATCGCGATCTCGGCGCTGGTGCTCTCGGCCGCCCGCAAGCAACCGCGCGGGGTGTTCACCTACACGGGCAACCGCTACGACGACGGCCGGCGCGACCTGCGGCTGAGCATGGAAGAGCAGTTCCGGTTGCGGGTGGCCGACTACAACCGCACGGTGTTCGACAACGGGGCGTCGAGCGCGGCGCTGAACCACGACGTGGCCGACATTCCGGCGGGGCCCTACGACGTCGTCTACCTCGATCCGCCCTACGCACCGCCATCCGACGATGCCGATTACATGAAGCGCTACCACTTCCTCGAAGGTCTCTCGGTCTACTGGCGCGACCGCGTGATCATGGAGGAGACCAAGACGAAGAAGATCGCGAAGAAGTTCACGCCGTTCGCTTACAAACGCACGGTGGAGGATGCGCTCGCCGCCACCTTCGAGAAGTTCCGCGATTCCGGTGCGATCGTGCTCTCCTACTCCTCCAACGCGGTGCCCGGGCCGCAGCGCATCCTCGAACTGCTCGCGGCGGTGAAGCCGCACGTCGAGCTGCGCGAGATCGACCACTCCTACAGCTTCGGCACCCATGCGACGGCGGCGCGCAACTCGGTGCGCGAATACCTCTTCATCGGGCGCGATTGATGGGCGACATCCCCTCGTTCGACGAGTATCTGTCGACGCTCGGGCGGATGTCGCGGCACGTCGACCCGACCCTGCCCACCGCTGCGGCACAGGTGATCCACGACGCCACCGAGAGTCTCGCGCGTCTGGCGGAGGGGGGGATCGAGGCCGAGGACGGCTTGCTCGCCGGGCTCGACGGGGACGCCGGGGGCGGCCTCCACGTCGCGGGTCTTGCGGCGTGGGCGCACGCGCATCCCGAGTGGGTGCCGGCGCTCGGCCTCACCGTTGGCCTCTCGCAGGAGCGGCTGAAGAACTCCCTGCGGCACGAGTTCGACACCCCGAGCTGGGCCGCCCTCGCGCGCACCCGTCCGGTGGCGCTCGTGGAGTACCTAGACCGCGATTTCGGGCTCATCCGGCTGCTCGAAACGCAGCTCGGGCGAACATATACCTTCTCCGACATATTGGTGGCGCGGGCCGGTAGCCGCGTCGCCGCAATCAGCGCGGGCGCGTCGGGGCGGCGCCTCGAAGACGAGATCGAGGCCATCGCCTCCGACCTCGGGCTGAGCTACGGCACACGCACGCGCTTCTCGGGCCGCAATCGCCGCACGGCTCCCTGCGATCTCGTGGTGCCCGCCACGGGCGAGGCGCAGATCGTCGTGGCGGCCAAGGGCTTCGACTCCACGGGATCGAAGCTGACCGACGCCGTGCGCGAGATCGAGGAGATGGCCGACGTGCGGTTGCCGCAGCAGTTCGTGATCGCGGTGATCGACGGCATCGGCTGGAAGAGCGGTCAGGCCGACCTGCGGCGCATCCATGCCCTCTGGGAGTCCCATCAGATCGACGGCATGTATTCGCTGAACACGCTTCCCGTCTTCCGGGCCGATCTGGAGCGGGCGGCGCGGCTGCGCGACCTGCTCTGACCGCGGGCGAGGGCGCGAGGGCGCGGGGCCGCTACGCGGGGGTGTTCGCGGCGATGAACTCCTCGAGGCGCGTGCGAGCCACGTCGTCGGGCAGCTGCACCGAAGGCGACTTCATGAAATAGGCGCTGGCCGACTCGACCGGGCCACCGAGTCCGGCGTCGAGCGCCAGCTTGGCGGCGCGCACGGCGTCGATGATGACGCCGGCCGAGTTCGGTGAATCCCAGACCTCCAGCTTGTACTCGAGGTTGATCGGGGCGCCGCCGAAGCCATGGCCCTCGAGCCGCACGAAGGCGAACTTGCGGTCGTCGAGCCACGGCACGTGATCGCTCGGACCGATGTGGATGTCGCGCTCGGGCAGATCGATGTCGATGTTGCTGGTCACGGCCTGCGTCTTCGAGAGCTTCTTCGACTTCAGGCGCCGGCGTTCGAGCATGTTCTTGAAGTCCATGTTGCCGCCGACATTGAGTTGGTAGGTGTGGTCGATCTGGATGCCGCGGCTCTCCATCAGGCGTGCGAGCACGCGGTGCGTGATGGTGGCGCCGACTTGGCTCTTGATGTCGTCACCCACGATCGGCAGGCCCGCCGCCACGAACTTGGCCGCCCACTCCGGGTCGGAGGCGATGAACACGGGCACGGCGTTCACGAAGGCGACGCCCGCATCCAACGCCGCCTGGGCGTAGTGCTTGGCGGCATCGTCGGAGCCCACCGGTAGGTAGCAGACGAGCACCTCGGCACCGGACTCGCGGAGTGCCGCGGCGACATCCACGGGCTCGACGTCGGACTCCTCGATCATCTCGACGTAGTACTCGCCGAGCCCGTCGAGGGTCGGGCCGCGCTGCACGGTGACGCCGGTCGGCGCGACATCCGCGAACTTCAGCGTGTTGTTCTCGCTCGCCCAGATGGCCTCGGCGAGGTCGACGCCCACCTTGGCGGCGTCGACGTCGAACGCCGCCACAAACTCGAGGTCGCCCACGTGGAACGGCCCGAAACGGGTGTGCATGAGCCCCGGGATGCTCTCGTTCTCATCCGCATCGGCGTAATACGTCACGCCCTGGATGAGTGAGTTCGCGCAGTTTCCGACGCCGGCGATCGCGACCTTGATGCTCATTCGGTGCAGCCCTTTTGTTCTGTTGTTGTCGATTCGGTTGTTGTCAAAACTCAACGATTCTATCCATCGGTGCTGGGTGAGCCGACCGTGGCTCTCAGAACACGCGGAGGAACCACTCGACCGTGCCGATCGGATGCCGCTGTACTCCGCTCAGCACGAAGGTGTCGCCGTCGATGCTGAGCTGAGTGCGATGGGCGGCCATCGCGCGGGTCTTCTGCGCGAGGGTGCCGGTTTGCGTGAGGTCGACTTCCAGCAGGGCCCCGTCGGTGCGGGCGTCGGCTGCGGCGTCATTCATCCCAGCCTCCAGCCCCGAGCCTGGAGCGCGGGGCTCCACGATGGCGAAGTACGGAATGCCCAGGCGGCGCGCGACTTCGACCCCGGCGTCGTGCATCCGCACGTGGTCGGGATGCCCGTAGCCGCCCTGCGCGTCGTAGCTGACCATGGCCGACGGCCGGGTCTCGAATGCGGCCGCGAGCACGTCGTCGACGACGACGTCGAGCGGGGCGAGACTCAGCGAGGCGGGGCTCGCATCCCCGGCAGCCTCCGCGAATCCGTCGGCACCCCAGCGCATGCCGGAATCGGAATACACCCGCTCGGGCCGGCCGGAAGCACGCGCAGGCGCGGCACCGAGGAAGGCATGGGCGGGCTCGCCGAGCGCACCGAGCGCATCCGCCAGCTCGCCCACCCGATGCGGGCCAAGCAGTTCGGTGCCCTCGAGGCTCTCGAGTTCCCCCGGCACGACTTCGCCCCGTTCGCCGCGGGTGCCCGTGAGGATCGTCACCGGGACGTCGTTCCGCAGCAGCGCCGCGATCGTGCCTCCCGTCGAAATGGACTCGTCGTCGGGATGGGCGTGCAAAAAGAAGGGGCTGTCGCCGAAGGCGACAAGCGGATCGGTCATAGAGGTCATTCTGACTCCTCGGCATGCGCGCGGCGTTCGAGCAGGTCGTCATAGAAGGCCGCGAGGTGCTCGGCGGTGTGCGGCCAGCTGTGGGTTCTGCCGTGCCGGAGCGCGCCCGCGCGGAGCGCGGCGAGCCGGGTGGGGTCGTGCAGCAGCTCGTCGATCACCCGGCCCCAGACATCCGGAGACCTGTGGTCGATGAGGAGCCCGCTCACGCCGTCGTGCACCGACTCGACCAGCCCTCCGGTGGCCGCGGCGATGACCGGGGTGCCGCTGGCGGCGGCCTCGAGCGCCACGAGGCCATAGGTCTCGGAGTGCGAGGGGATGAGGAGAAGAGTCGCCTCGCGTAGGAGGCCCGCGGCGGCCTCGCGCGACTGGGCGGGCAGGAACGAAACGTCGTCGTGCAGGGCCAACGCGGTCACGAGTCCGTGCAACCCCGACGTGTACGCCTCGTGGCCCGGGCTCGTGCCGCCTGCCACGATGAGCCGCGGGCGCCGCCCGTGCGGGATGGCGCCGATGGCCCGGATGGCGAGGTCGACGCCCTTGAGTGGCTGGATGCGCGCCAGCACGAGCACCGTCGGCCGCGCGAATCGACGGAGATCGGCGCCGAGAGCGGGTTGAGACTCCGTCGGAGTCGTCAGACGAGCCGAATCTCCGTCGTTTCGGCTGCGCGTGAGGCGGTACGGGGGCGCGGCGGGGTGGAACAGGTGGGTGTCGACGCCGGGGGCGACCACCGCGACCCGGCCCGGGGCCGCAGCCGTCGCCCGGAGGATGGCGGCACGCTCGGCCTGCGTCGCCGCGATCGTGAGGTCGGAGTCGTGCACGAGTGCCGCCTCGGCCCGCAGCCGCACGGCAGGCTCCGGCACGTCTCCGGGTGCGAGCTGCTCGTTCTTCAGGGCCGCGACCGTGTGCAGGCTGAGCACGTGGGGCGCACGCTGAGCGCGAGCCACCGGAAGTGCCGCGGCGCCGGACAACCAGTAATGCGAATGCACGAGATCGAACGGCGGCAGTTCGGCCATCGCGCGGCCGAACTCACCGGTCAGTGCTGACAGCTCCGACTTCGGCACGGATGCGCGGGGCCCGGCCCGCAGGAACCGCACCGGCACGCCGTCGTCGGTGTGCGCATCCGCTCGCCCGTCGCCTGCGTCGCGCGTCAGCAGCTCCACGTCGTAGCCGCGTGCGCGGAGTGCGCCGGCGAGTCCGACCAGATAGACGTTCATCCCGCCCGCGTCGCCGCTGCCCGCCGTCGCCAGCGGCGAGGTGTGCAGGGAGACCAGTGCGATACGACGACTCACGTTCACACCTTCACACATCTACCCGGTCTGATAGGCTACCCAGGTTGTCTTGTGCCCAGTGGAATTCTCCACGCGGGTGCAGGACCGATGCAGAACCCTCCTGTCACAGACCGTCTGTGACCGTTCAAGTCCGAAGGAGGTGGGTTTGTGACGCATCAGTACGAACTCATGGTGATCCTCGATCCTGAGATCGATGAGCGCACCGTGGCTCCCAGCCTCGACAAGTTCCTCAACGTCATCCGCAACGATGGCGGCACTGTCGACAACATCGACATCTGGGGTCGTCGTCGCCTGGCCTACGAGATCAACAAGAAGACCGAAGGCATCTACGCCGTGGTGAAGCTCACCGCGAACGCCGACGCCACGAAGGAACTCGACCGTCAGCTGAAGCTGTCGGAAGCCGTCATGCGCACCAAGGTGCTGCGTGCCGAAGAGGCCATCGCGCAGGTCGCCGCCGCCACGAAGCTCGCCGAGGAGAAGGCCGCCCGCAAGGCTGCCAACCCCAAGGCCGCTGCACCGGCCGCTGCTTCCGCGTCGGCTCCGTCGGCTGCCGCTGCTCCGGCTGCTGCCGTCAAGGCTGCTTCCTCCGCTCCCGCCAAGCCCGCCGCGGCTGCTGCCGCTCCGGCCGAGGCCAGCGAGTAGTCCGTCATGGCCGGTGAAACCGTAATCACCGTGGTGGGCAACCTCACCGCCGATCCCGAGCTGCGCTACACGCAGAACGGGCTGGCCGTCGCGAACTTCACGATCGCGTCGACCCCCCGCACGTTCGATCGCGCGTCGAACGACTGGAAAGACGGCGAGGCCTTGTTCCTCCGTGCGAGTGTCTGGCGTGAATTCGCCGAGCACGTCGCCGGATCGCTGACCAAGGGCAGCCGCGTCGTTGCGACCGGTCGTCTGCGCCAGCGTTCCTACGAGACGAAAGAGGGCGAAAAGCGCACCTCGATCGAGCTCGAGGTCGATGAGATCGGTCCCTCGCTCCGCTACGCGACCGCGCAGGTCACCCGAGCCACCAGTGGTGGCGCCGGTGCCGGCGGCGGGTCGTTCGGTGGTGCAGGCGGCGGCGGAAACCGTGGTGGCCAGCCTGCCGTCGACGAGCCCTGGGCGGCATCCGCTCCGGCGTCGTCGGGCGCGGGCGGCGACGTCTGGAACACTCCCGGCAGCTACGCCGACGACACCCCCTTCTAAACTTCTCTTCTTTCAGAACAGGACAGTAAAACAATGGCTGGAAAGTCAAGCGGCGACCGCCGCAAGCCGCTCCGCGGCGCCAAGGGCGCGAAGAACGCCGCTCCCGCGAAGTCCATTCGCGTCGGAGTCATCGATTACAAGGACGTTGCGACCCTTCGCAAGTTCATCTCGGAGCGTGGAAAGATCCGCGCTCGTCGTATCACGGGAGTCTCCGTCCAGGAGCAGCGCCTCATCGCCCGTGCCGTCAAGAACGCCCGCGAAATGGCACTTCTGCCCTACGCCGGCTCGGGCCGTTAAGGAGCAGCATCATGTCGAAACTCATTCTCACCCACGAGGTGACCGGACTGGGCTCCGCCGGCGACGTCGTCGACGTCAAGAACGGCTTCGCTCGCAACTACCTCATCCCGCAGGGCTTCGCCGTGGCGTGGAGCCGCGGTGGCGAGAAGCAGATCGAGTCGATCAAGGCGGCACGCGCCGCCCGTGAGCTCGCCACGATCGAAGAGGCCCAGCACCTCAAGCAGACGCTCGAGAACGCCACCGTCAAGCTCACCGTCAAGGCGGGCCAGGGCGGTCGCCTCTTCGGTTCGGTGAAGACCTCCGACATCGCTGACGCGGTGTCGGCGGCCGGCATCGGCTCGCTCGACAAGCGCAAGATCGAGATCCCGAACGCCATCAAGGCCACGGGAACCCACGAGGCCACCGTGCGCCTGCGCGACGACCTCTCCGCCACGATCACCCTTCAGGTGGTCGCAGCAAAGTAGTCACTCCGAGAAGGGGTGTCAAGGGTTTTCACGACTCTTGACGCCCCTTTTTCGCGCCCGATTTCTCGAACGCTGTCCCCAGCCCTGTACACAGGGAGCAACGAGTTTTCGAAGCTTCAAGCACTGGTCGAAGGATGTCTCCACTCACAGACTGTGGGAATATTAAACCCCTGGTCAGAATCTTATTCGGGGTCACGTGGGCGAACTTGTCCACAGGCTAGTCCACAGATTACACACACCAGTTCCGGCGTTTCGCGCACATCTTCCACAGGCTTATCCACAAGGCTGTTTGTGTGGGTAGATGCCCTCTTCTTAGTCTTGGGCAGCGCCTAGGGGGAACCTCCGATGTCAGTGGTCGGAGTTATGAATGAGGCGTGCATCAGGTGCGCCGTCATGTCACGGCAGATCAGGAGTAATACGTGTCGATCGCCCATCTCGGACTCGCGGGGGAACAGCGGCCGGGGGAGACCCGTCAGGGCGACCGCACGCCTCCGCACGACCTGCTCGCCGAGCAGAGTGCGCTCGGTGGCATGCTGCTCAGCAAAGACGCTGTGGCCGATGTGGTCGAGGTCATGCGCTCGGTCGATTTCTACGTTCCGAAGCACGAGGTGATCTTCGAGGCCATCCTCAACCTCTACTCGCACGGCGAGCCCACCGATGTCATCGCGGTGACCGATGAGCTGACGAAGACCGGTGAGCTGAACCGCGCCGGTGGCGCCGAATACCTGCACACGCTCACGAGCCTCGTGCCCACAGCCGCGAACGCCGGCTACTACGCGTCGATCGTGGCGGAGAAGGCGGTGCTGCGCCGCCTGGTGGAGGCCGGCACCCGCATCGTGCAGATGGGTTATGCCAGCGAGGGCGAAGTCACCGACCTCGTCAACAACGCGCAGGCCGAGATCTATGCGGTGAACGGTGGAGTCGAGGTCGAAGACTACGTGCCGCTCACCGTGGCGGTGACAGCCGCGATCGACGAGATCGAGGCCGCGGCCGGCAAAGACGGGCAGATGACCGGTGTGCCCACCGGCTTCGCCGATCTCGACAACCTGACCAACGGTTTCCACCCCGGCCAGATGATCATCGTGGCGGCGCGACCGGCACTCGGAAAGTCCACCCTCGCACTCGACTTCTGCCGCGCGGCGTCGATCAAGAACGACATGCCGTCGATCTTCTTCTCACTCGAGATGGGGCGCTCGGAGATCGCGATGCGTCTGCTCTCGGCCGAGGCATCCGTTCCCCTGCAGAGCATGCGCAAGGGCCGTATCGAGGGCCGCGACTGGACCACGTTGGCCTCGACCCGTGGGCGCATCAACGACGCCCCCTTCTACATCGACGACAGCCCGAACATGACGCTCGTCGAAATCCGTGCCAAGTGCCGGCGGTTGAAGCAGAAGGTGGGCCTCAAGCTCGTGGTCATCGACTACCTGCAGCTCATGACGAGCGGCAAGAAGGTCGAGAGCCGGCAGCAGGAGGTCTCGGAGTTCTCCCGTGCCCTGAAGCTCATGGCGAAGGAGCTGCAGGTGCCGGTCATCGCCCTCTCGCAGCTGAACCGTGGGCCGGAGCAGCGCTCCGACAAGAAGCCCGCCATCAGCGACCTCCGCGAGTCGGGTTCGCTCGAGCAGGATGCCGACATGGTCATCCTGCTGCACCGCGAGGGCGCCTACGAGAAAGACAACCCGCGCGCCGGCGAGGCCGACTTCATCGTGGCCAAGCACCGCAACGGCCCCACCGCCACCATCACGGTGGGCTTCCATGGTCACTTCTCCCGCTTCGCGGACATGCCCCCGGCCTAGCCGGCGCAACCTCCGCCGCCGCAACGACGGAGAAAACCGCGGAAGATCGGAAACGACGGATGCTCAGCCCGAAACTCGTGCGCGGGTCCGTCGTTTCGGAGTCAGGTCACTCGAGAGGGGCGTCGACCGCGGTGCGGTAGACGTCGATGACCCGGTCGAGGAACGAGGCGATCACGTCACGCTCCTCGGGCGGCAGCTCGTCGACCAAGCGGGCGACCCCCACGATCACCGGCATCAGCTCGTCGATCGCCCGGTTCACGGAGGAACGGGTCGGCACCACCACGATCTTGCGCCGGTCGTGCTCGTGCCGGTGCCGTTCCACGTGACCGAGCGCCACCAGCCGGTCGACCACCAGCGTCGACGCCGCCGTCGTGACACCGAGGCGGGCCGCGAGGTCGCTCGGCGTGAGTGGGCCCTCTTGGATGAGTCGTTCCATCGCCGCCAGATCGGTCGGATTCACGGCGAGCACCGCTCCGAGCCGGCGCTCGAACGCGCGGGAGACGGAGTTGATCTCGCGCAACGAGTTGCTGATCTCGTTGGTCTCCGGAAGGCCGGTCGCGGGCAGCTCTTCGCGCGTCCAGACCTCGGTGAGGTTGCGCGCATCCGTCATGACTGACATGCTAATACTCTAGGTAGCTAAGTTGCTTAGCAAAAATGAAACGGAGACGACAGGATGCGCGCGATCGCCCGATTCGTGAGCGGACTGACCGCTCGCGGCACCGCTTGGATCACCCTCGGGCTCTCGGTCGTCGCCATCGCAGCGCTCTTCGCGCTGCTGCCCACGAGCTCTGCCGACAGCTTCCCGCCGAGCGGTCTGCCGGACTCCAGCGAAGCCGCCCAGGTCACCGCTCTGCTCGACGATTTCCCGAGCGCCGACACCACCGCCGGCGTGCTCGTCTGGAGCCGTGACGGCGCCGCGCTCACCGATGCCGACAGGGCCGCCATCACGGCCAACGCCGCCACCCTCGCCGAGCAGTCCATCGCCCCGCAGGCCGTGGTGCCGCAGTTCAGCGACGACGGTACGGCGGCGCTGGTCGCCGTGCCCCTCGACGCCACCGAGGCCGAAGACGACTTGGCCGCCACAGCGACGGACCTCCGTGCGACCGCGAACAATGACCTGCCGGAGGGTCTCGAAGCCCTGCTCACCGGGCCTGTGGGCTTCCAGGCCGACATCTCCAACGCCTTCGCGGGGGCCGACTTCCGACTGCTCCTCGTCACCGTCATCGTGGTCGCCGTGCTGCTCATCATCACGTACCGCAGCCCCGTGCTGTGGATCGTTCCGCTCGCCGTGGTCGGCATCGCCGACGGTCTCGCCCGCGTCGTCGTCACAGCCCTCGCCGAACCGCTCGGCATCACCATCGACGCCTCGATCGGCGGCATCCTCTCCGTGCTGGTCTTCGGCGCGGGCACCAACTACGCCCTGCTGCTCGTGGCGCGCTATCGCGAGGAACTGACGCGTGAAGAGAACCGGCATCGCGCCATGCTCACGGCGGTCACGAGTGCCGGGCCGGCCATCGCCGCGAGCGGCGGCACCGTCGCGCTGAGCCTCCTCACCCTGCTCCTCGCACAGCTCTCCGGCAACCGCGCGCTCGGTTTCGCCTGCGCCATCGGTGTGGTCATCGCCATCCTGTTCGCTCTGCTGGTGCTGCCCGCGGCGCTGGTGGTCTGCGGGCGCGGGCTCTTCTGGCCCTTCGTGCCGCGGGCTCCACGACCGGACGGCGACGCTTCGAGCGGCCAAGCCCACCAGCACGCCGCCGCCAAACAGGGTGTCTGGATGCGCCTCGGCCGGGGAGTCGCGCGCCGCCCGGCGGTCGTGGCGATCGTCGCCACCCTCGGCATCGGCGTGCTGGCCCTCGGGCTCTCCGGCTACCGCGTGGGTCTGTCGCAGACCGATCAGCTGCTCGGCGACCCGGAGTCGGTCACCGCGCAGGAGGTGATCGACGGCTCGTTCTCGGCCGGCCTCACCGGCCAGACCATCGTGCTCACCCCCGACGACGCGGCCGAACAAGCCACCACCCTCGCCGAAGGGGTCGACGGCGTCGAATCCGTGCGCCCCGGCGAGAGTTCGGGCGGCCTCACCCGCCTCGACGTCTCGCTCGCGAGCGAGCCCGAGAGCGAGGCTGCCTTCGCGACGATCGAGGGGCTGCGGGATGCCTATGCGAACGCCGACGGAGACGTGAGCCAGACCCTGGTCGGCGGCAGCGACGCCACCGCCCTCGACACGAACACCGCAGCGGCGGCCGATCAGGCACTGATCATCCCGTTGATCCTCGCCATCGTGTTCATCATCCTGGCGCTGCTGCTGCGCTCCCTGGTGGCGCCGGTACTGCTCATCGCCAGCGTGCTCGCCACCTTCTTCGCCAGCCTCGGCGCCTCGAACGTGCTCTTCCAGAACGTGCTCGGCTTCCCGGCCTTCGACTCCAACGTCATCCTCTTCGCCTTCCTCTTCCTGGTGGCGCTCGGCGTGGACTACAACATCTTCCTCACGACCCGCGCCCGCGAGGAGACCGTCGGGCACGGCACCAGGGAGGGCATGGTCAGGGCCCTGAGTTCCACCGGCGGGGTGATCACGAGCGCAGGCATCCTGCTCGCCGCCGTCTTCGCCGTGCTCGGCGTGCTGCCCGTGGTGGCGCTGACCCAGATCGGTGTGATCGTCTGCATCGGGGTGCTGCTCGACACCCTCGTGGTGCGTACGGTGCTGGTGCCCTCGCTCGTCTTCCTCACCGGAGACCGCTTCTGGTGGCCGTCGAAGCCGGCACTCGCGAGGCACTCAGCCAGAGCGCAATAAACTAAGGGCACGAGCACGACCTGAATCGAGGCCCCCGGAGTGACCGACTCACCCCGCACGACCGTGCGGTCGCCCTACTGGGGTGTGCCCGTGGCCCGCGCTGTGCCGTTCATCGTCACCGCCCTCGTCATCACCTTCTCGCCGAATCACTCCGCCCAGGCGGGACTCCTCGCCTACGGCGTCTTCGCCATCGTCTCGGGCATCATCGTGGGCACGCTGTCCTGGCGCACGGTGCCCGAGAAGTCGACCCGGGTGATCTTTGTCATCCAGGGCGTCTCCAACGTGCTGTTCGGCGCGCTCGCACTCGGCTTCAATGCCGGCGGCCTCGGCTTCTTCTTGTTCTGCGCCACGATGAACTCGGCGATCTGCGGCTTCCTCGAGCTCTACTCGGGCCTTCGGCAGACCAAGAATCCGGCCAGCCGCGACTGGGCCATCGTCGGGGCGCTCACGGTGGTGTTCGCCCTCGTGCTCATCTTCTTCCCGACCGACCCGGTGTTCGCCGTGGGGATGTTCGGTGCCTATGCCGCCATCGTCGGGCTGTTCCTCGTGATCGCAGGGCTCTCCCTGCGCTGGGGAACCCAACCGTCCCCCGCTACCCGAAGCGGGCGGCAACACCCCACAACGGGAAAGAGATCGTGAACGAACCCTCGAGGCGCGATCGGCTGAAGCCGGTCGAACTGCTCGTCCTGTCCGCCGTCATGTCGCTGTTCGTCGGACTGGTGGTGCTGCTGTCGACGCGCGAACTCATCCTCTCGGCCATCTTCTTCGGAGTGGCCTTCATCGTGTCGCTCGTGATCCTGGCGATGTTCTCGCTGTCGATCAAGCCGAACGACGCCGAGCAGCACGAGATCGACGACGACGAACAGCCGAAGCCCTCAGCGCACTGAAACGACGGAGCCTCAGGCGCGATGCGGCCTGAGGCTCCGTCGTTTCGGCGAATCGGCGCCGAACTCCGTCGTTTCGCGCTATTCGGCGGGGGGCAGGATGTGGTCGACGAGCTGCGACGCCAGGCCGGTGTAGCTGGCGGGCGTGAGCGCCACCAGGCGCGCCTTCGCCTCGTCGCCGATGTCGAGACCCTGCACGAACTCCACGAGCTCGGCCTGCCCGATGCGGTGACCGCGCGTCAGCTCCTTCAGGAGCGCGTACGGGTCGGCGATCGAGGAGCGCCCGGCGGTCACTTCGGCGCGCACGACGGTCTGGATCGCTTCGCCGAGCACCTCCCAGTTGGTGTCGAGATCGGCCGCAAGGGCGTCGGTGTTCAGCGAGATCTGCCCGAGCCCGCCGCGGATGTTGTCGAGGGCCAGCAGCGAGTGACCGAGCGCCACGCCGATGTTGCGCTGGGTCGTGGAGTCGGTGAGGTCGCGCTGCAGCCGAGAGGTGACGAGCGTCGCGGCCAGTGAGTCGAGCAGGGCCGAGGAGATCTCGAGGTTGGCCTCGGCGTTCTCGAAACGGATCGGGTTGATCTTGTGCGGCATCGTCGACGACCCGGTCGCGCCCGCGACGGGGATCTGCGTGAAGTACCCCATCGAGATGTAGGTCCAGACATCGGTGCAGAGGTTGTGCAGGATGCGGTTCGCGTGGCTGATGCGGTTGTAGAGCTCCGCCTGCCAGTCGTGCGACTCGATCTGCGTGGTGAGCGGGTTCCAGACCAGCCCGAGCGAGGTCACGAAGCCGCGCGAGATGGCCTGCCAGTCGGCGGTCGGATCGGCCACGAGGTCGGCCGCGAAGGTTCCGGTGGCGCCCGAGAACTTGCCGAGGTACTCGGTGGCCTCGATCTGCGCGCGCACCCGTGACAGGCGGTGCACGGTGACCGCGAACTCCTTGCCCATCGTGGTGGGGGTGGCCGGCTGGCCGTGGGTGTGGGCGAGCATCGCGTCGTCTCGGTGCGCGACGGCGAGGGCCCGCAGCTCGGCGATCACGGCGTCGAAGGCCGGCAGCCAGACCTCCGTCACGGCCTCCCGGATGGTGAGCGCGTAGGAGAGGTTGTTGATGTCTTCGCTCGTGGCGCCGAAGTGGGTGAGCTCCGCGATCTCGGTGAGCCCGAGATCGGCGAGTTTACGGCGCACGTAGTACTCGACGGCCTTGACGTCGTGCCGGGTGGTGGCCTCGAGCTCGGCGATCTGGTCGATGTCGGCCTGACCGAAGTCCTGGATGACCGACCGCAGCCGGCGCGAGAGTTCAGGATCGAGCGGGGTGGAGCCGAACATCGAGTGGTCGGTGAGGTAGAGCAGCCAATCGATCTCGACGTGCACCCGCGCCCGGTTGAGACCGGCCTCGGAGAGGAACTCGCCGAGTTCGGAGACCGCGGGGCGGTAGCGTCCGTCGAGCGGGCTGATGGGCTGGGGAGGCAATGGAGGCATGGTGTCTTTCGAGTGACGGGATGGTCGGTCGGGCGGCCGGATGCCGCGGAGGAGGTCGGAGCGTCAGAGGGCGAGCCGTGACCGGCGGAAGGCCGGTTCGAGCTGCCGGAGCAGGGCGCGGCAGGAGTGCTCGATCATGGTGAGCACCGAGTCGAACATCGCCGCATCGGAGTAGTAGGGGTCTGGCACATCCGATCGCCCCGCGTATTCCGGGTCGAAGCCGAGCAGCAGGCGCACCTTCGAGCGGTCTTCGTCGGTGCGGGCCCAGGAGCGGAGCACCCGCTCGTGACTGCGGTCGAGGGCCACCACGAGGTCGAGTGAATCGAACCAGCTGGGGTCGAACTGCCGCGCGCGGTGCGTGCTGCCGTCGAAGCCGTGCGACTCGAGGGCTGCGATGGTGCGGGGATCGGCGTGCTCACCGACGTGCCACTCCCCCGTGCCCGCCGAGCTCACCGACACCCGGTCGCCGAGCCCCGCCTTCTCGACCAGATCGCGCAGCACGATCTCGGCCATCGGCGAGCGGCAGATGTTGCCCGTGCAGACCATCGAGATGCGGAACGCCTCGTTCTGCGGCTCGTCGGGCGGAAGGGGCATGGTGTCTATTCTCGCATCGGCGCCGTCGACCCGCTGAGCGCTAGGAACGCTTGCCGGCGAGCGGGCGGAGGATGGCGCCGATGATGGCACCCAGGATGGCGAGCACCAGGCCGCCGAGCACGGCCCACCAGAAGTTCTCCACCGTCAGGCCGAAGCCGAAGAGCGAGGAGATCCAGCCGGCGAGCAGGAGCAGCAGAGCGTTCACGACCAGCGCGATGAGGCCCAGGGTGAGGATGTAGAGCGGGAACGCGACGATGCGGATCGCCGTTCCGATGATGCCGTTCACGACGCCGAAGATGAGGGCGACGAAAAGATAGGTGAGAACGGTGGAGAGCACTCCGTCGTCGGTGCCGAACGCGTCGACTTTCACTCCTGCGACGATCAAGGTGGTGAGCCACAGTGCGATGGCGTTCGCGACGAGGGAGACCAAGAATCTGCGCATGCCCCCACTATCCCAGACGCCCGCGATTCGCGAAACGCCCCTTCCGGGTGCAGAGTCGGAGCATGGTCCGTATCCCCTGGGCGCCCGGGTACCCCGTCGCCACCGCGCGCCTCGATCTCCGGCCGCATCGCCTCGACGACCTCGACGATCTGCACCGCTACCACTCCGACCCCGAGGTGGTGCGCTACATCCCGTGGCCGGTGCGCACGCTCGACGAGACGCGCACTGCGCTCGAGTCGCGCACCCACCAGGGCGTGGTGTTCGAGCCTGGGCAGTGGCTGGTGCTCGCGATGGAGGTTCGCGAGACCGGCCGGGTGATCGGCGAAGTGCTGCTGAAGTACGACAGTGAGACGGATGCGCGGGGCGAGCTCGGCTACGCGATGGCCGCCGACATGGCCGGCCAGGGCTATGCGACGGAAGCCGCACGGGCGGTGCTCGCCCTCGCGTTCGACGACTTCGGCCTGCACCGGGTGATCGCCCGCCTGGACGCCAGGAACGCGGCATCCGCTCGGTTGCTGCACCGGCTCGGGATGCGTCAGGAGGCCCTGTTCCGCCAGGACGAGTGGTTCAAGGAGGAGTGGACCGACACCCTCGTTTTCGCGATGCTGGGCGAGGAGTGGCGGGCGTCTGACGCTCCGGACCGAGCCTGAACATATTCCGGAGAAGCTTTCATACCGAGAACTAAGATGAACGGATGAGTTCCGACCCCGGCACCCCGTTGCACTTCCCGGTGAAGATGCGCCCCGAGATCCTCGCGCTCCCCGCTTACAAGCAGGGATTGGCCGCGCCGACCGGGTTCAAGCTCTCGTCGAACGAGAACCCCTTCGATCCGCTGCCCGGTGTGCTTGACGCCGTCGACGCCGCCACCAGGCAGCTTCACCGCTATCCGAATGCCGCAGCTCCGGAGATCACGGCGCGGTTGGCCGCGGAGTGGGGTGTCGAGAACGACGAGGTGATCGTGGCCGCCGGTTCGGTGGCGCTGCTCGTGCAGTTCGCTCTCGCCTCGGCCGGGCACGGCGACGAAGTCGTCTACTCCTGGCGCTCCTTCGAGGTGTACCCGTGGATGACGGTGCTTCCGGGCGCCACGGCGGTTCCGGTCGCGAACACGCCCGACCACCGGCACGACCTCGTGGCGATGGCGGCGGCGATCACCGATCGCACCCGGCTCGTGATCGTCAACTCTCCGAACAACCCCACCTCCACCGTGGTGACGAAGACCGAGTTCGAGACGTTCATGGCGGCGGTTCCGAGCGACCTGCTCGTCATCCTCGACGAGGCCTACGCCGAGTTCGTCACGGATGCGGATGCGGTGAACGGCCGGGAGCTCGTGGGCCGCTACCCGAACCTCGTCATCCTGCGCACCTTCTCCAAGGCCTACGGACTGGCGGGACTACGGATCGGCTACGGCATCGGCCCGGCTCCCATCCTCGGCGCCGCCCGCACCACGATCACGCCCCTCAGCCTCACCGACCACGCCCAGGTGGCCGCCATCGCCTCGCTCGACCGCAGCGAAGAACTGCACGAGCGCGTGGCGAACATCGCCGCCCGGCGCGAGACGGTCTGGCAGGCGCTCGTGGCGATGGGCTGCGACGTGCCCCGGCCGCACGGCAACTTCGTCTGGTTCCCGACCGGCGACCACACCACGGAGGCCCTCGAGGTCTTCCGCTCCCACGACATCACCGCGCGCGCCTACCTGCCCGACGGCGTGCGGTTGACGATCGGCGAAGAGGAATCCGTTGAGAACGTCCTCGCCGCCGCCGAGAAGATTGCGAGATTGATCGGATGAGCGACTTCGCCACCGACACCCAGACCGAGACCGTCCGGTTCCTGAACCCCGAGGGCGTGCTGGCTCCGAGCGCCACGGCCGAGGAATACGCCCCCTACCTCGATCGGCTCAGCGAGGCCGACCTGACGCAGTTCTACCGCCACATGGCGGTGGTGCGCCGCTTCGACCAGGAGGGCACCAACCTGCAGCGCCAGGGCCAGATGGCGCTCTGGGTGCCGAGCCATGGCCAGGAGGCCGCCCAGGTGGGTTCCGCCTTCGCCGCCAAGCCGCAGGACCACATCTTCCCCTCCTATCGCGAGCACGCGGTGGGTCTCGTGCGCGGGATCGACGTGCTCTCGATCGTCGAACTGCTGCGGGGCAACACGCACGGCGGTTGGGATCCGACCGATCCCACGAACGGCAACTTCCACGGCTACACGCTGGTGATCGGGTCGCACACGCTGCACGCCACCGGCTACGCGATGGGCATGCAGCGCGACGGCGTGGTCGGCACCGGCGACGACGAAGTGGATGCCGCGGTGCTCTGCTACTTCGGAGACGGCGCCACGTCACAGGGCGACGTGAGCGAGGCCTTCGTCTTCTCCGCGTCGAGCCAGACGCCGAACGTGTTCTTCTTGCAGAACAACCAGTGGGCCATCTCGGTGCCGGTGCGCGTGCAGTCGCGCACCCCTCTCTATCTGCGGTCGCGCGGCTTCGGCATCCCGAGCGTTCAGATCGACGGCAACGACGTGCTGGCCAGCTTCGCGGTGACGGCCAAGCACCTCGACGACGCGCGTGGCGGCCGCGGCCCCCAGTTCATCGAGGCGCTGACCTACCGGATCGGGGCGCACACCTCCTCCGACGACCCCACCAAGTACCGCGACGAGGCCGAGTACGACTACTGGGTCGCACGGGATCCGATCATCCGGTTCGAGAAGTATCTGCGGTCGCTCGGTCAGTCCGACGCGTTCTTCGCCGAGGTGCGCGCCGAGGCCGAGGACTTCGCCGCCGACATCCGCCACCGCACCCTCACGCTGACCCCGCCACCGATGTCGACCATCTTCGATCGCGTGTATTCCGAACCCCACCCCGTGATGGCCGAGCAGAAGCTCTGGCTCGAACGCTACGAGGCCTCGTTCGAGGAGGAGCAGGCATGAGCTCGATCGACACCACCGCACCCGGCACCGCACGCCCCGTCGCCCGGGTCGAAGAACTTCCGATGGCCCGGGCACTGAACGCCGGGCTCCGGCAGGCGCTCGCCGACGACCCGAAGGTGCTGCTGATGGGTGAGGACATCGCCACGCTCGGCGGCGTCTTCCGCGTCACCGAAGGCCTGCAGGCCGAGTTCGGCGACCGCGTGATCGACACCCCGCTGGCCGAGTCGGGCATCGTCGGCACCGCGATCGGCCTGGCCCTGCGCGGTTACCGGCCGGTCTGCGAGATCCAGTTCGACGGCTTCATCTACCCCGGCTTCGACCAGATCACCTCGCAGCTCGCGAAGCTCACCAACCGCGGCCAGGGCGCCTTCTCGATGCCCGTGGTCATCCGGGTGCCCTATGGGGGCCACATCGGCGCCGTCGAGCACCACCAGGAAAGCCCGGAGGCGTACTTCGCCCACACGGCGGGCCTGCGTGTGGTGAGTCCGTCGACCCCGAACGACGCCTACTGGATGATCCAGGAGGCCATCGCCTCGAACGACCCGGTGATGTTCTTCGAGCCGAAGAGCCGCTACTGGCCGAAGGGCCCGGTCGACTTCGCCGGAACCGCTGCCCCGCTGCACGCCAGCCGCGTGGTGCGCACCGGCACCGATGTCACTCTGCTCGCCCACGGCGCCATGGTGAGCGTGCTCATGCAGGCCGCCGAGATCGCGACCGAAGAGGGGGTGAGCGCCGAGGTGATCGATCTGCGGTCGCTCAGCCCCATCGACTACGGGCCCATCCTCGACTCGGTGGCCAAGACCGGCCGCCTCGTGGTGGCGCAGGAGGCCTCCGGCTTCGTGAGTGTGGGGTCCGAGATCGCCGCCACCGTCGCCGAGCGGGCCTACTACTCGCTGCAGGCACCCGTGCTCCGGGTGTCGGGTTTCGACACCCCCTTCCCGCCCGCAAAGCTCGAAACACTGTTCCTCCCCGACGCCGACCGCGTCATGGAGGCAATCGACCGGGCCATGGCCTACTGAGGATTCAGAAGATGACGACGTCGCAGTTCCACCTGCCCGATGTGGGCGAGGGCCTCACCGAGGCCGAGATCGTGTCGTGGAAGGTCGCCGCGGGCGACACCATCGAGATCAACCAGGTCATCGTCGAGATCGAGACGGCCAAGTCACTGGTCGAGCTCCCGTCGCCGTTCGCCGGCACCGTCGAGGGCATCCTCGTGGCCGAGGGCGCGACCGTCGACGTGGGCACGCCCATCATCTCGGTGGCCGCGACCGACGGGCAGGAAGCTCCGCCGCCGCCCGAACCGGTCGACCATCACAAGCTTCCGGCGCCCGGCGCCGACCTCACCGCGGTGCGGACGCTGGCCAGCACGGCGGAGCAGGTCTCCGCCGCCGAGGCAGAGCCGGAGGAGACCTCCGGCGCCGTGCTCGTGGGCTACGGCATCAAGGGTCAGGTCTCCAGCCGTCGCACGGGCCGGATGGGCGCGCGAGCGAGCATCCCCGCCATCGGCGAGGCCCCGGATGCGAAGGTGCCCACGCAGCGCCTGGCGCGCATCCATCAGCCCATCCCCGGCGTGCCGGTGATCGCGAAGCCCCCGATCCGCAAGCTCGCGAAAGATCTCGGTGTCGATCTCAACGAGGTCACCCCGACCGGGCTGATCGGTGACATCACACGCGATGACGTCATCCGGCACGCCGACCAGGCGAAGGTGTTCCACAACATCGAGACCCCGCAGTGGGCACCGGTGCGCGAAGAGCGCATCCCGGTGAAGGGCATGCGCAAGCAGATCGCGAAGGCGATGGTGGCGAGCGCGTTCACGGCGCCGCACGTCTCGCTCTTCGTCGACGTGGATGCGAGCCGCACCATGGAGTACGTCAAGCGGCTGAAGACCTCGGCCGATTTCGCCGGCGTGAAGGTGTCGCCGCTGCTCATCATGGCGAAAGCCGTGATCTGGGCCGTGCAGCGTAACCCCATGGTCAACTCGGCCTTCACCGAGAAGGAGATCGTGGTGCGCAACTACGTGAACCTCGGGATCGCCGCGGCGACGCCCCGCGGGCTCATCGTGCCGAACATCAAAGACGCCCAGGACATGTCGATGCGCACGCTCGCCGAATCGCTCGAGCAGCTCACGCTGACCGCGCGCGAGGGCCGCACCTCGCCCGCCGACATGGCCGACGGCACCATCACCATCACGAACATCGGGGTGTTCGGCATGGACACCGGAACCCCGATCCTCAACCCCGGCGAAGTGGGCATCATCGCCCTCGGCACCATCAAGCAGAAGCCGTGGGTGGTCGACGGCGAAGTGCGGGCGCGCTTCGTCACCACCGTGGGCGCCAGCTTTGACCACCGCGTCGTCGACGGCGACGTGGCGAGCCGTTTCGTGGCCGACCTCGCATCCATCCTCGAGGAGCCCGCCCTCCTCCTCGACTGAGGGGGTCAGGCGGCGGGCTTCTCCGACTGGGCGACCTGGGTGCGCCACCAGGGGGTCTCGATGAAGCCGCGCTTCAAGAAGAGCAGCTCCATCGACGCGGTCCAGCCCTCCACGCCGCCGAGCTGCGAGAGCGTCGAGGTGATGAAGCCGTAGAGGTCGTCGGTCGAAGGCACGATCACCTCGCAGAACAGCGAGTTCTCATCGAGCGTGGCGGCCAGGTAGCGGATGGCCGGATGCTTGGCGAGTTCGAGAGCGACGGCGTCCATGCGCGAGGGGGTCACCTTGACGGTGAGCAGTGTCTCGGCCCCCATGCCGAGCGCGGGCGCCGGCACCAGGGTGAGGATGTCGATGCACTTCGACGAGCGCAACCGCTCGAAGCGCCGGCGCACGCTCGACTCGTTCATGCCCACCCGGTCGGCGATGGCCTGGAAGGTCTCGCGCCCGTCGTCGCGCAGGGCCTCGATGATCTTCCAATCCGAGGCGTCGAAGTGCGCGGGGCTGCAGCTCTCGGGCTCGACGTGGCGCTGGAAGTCGCTGTCGACATCCGGCAATGCCAGTGTGTCGGCGAAGAGCTGGCGGCCCCAGTCGAACGAGACCTTGTAGATGTGCATCACGAGGTCGCTGCGCCAGCGCTCGACGCCCTCGATCGACTGCAGTTCCTCGAGCAGCTGCGGGTAGTGCGTCGCGCCACCCTGCACCACGAGCTCCGCGATGATGTCGTACTGCCCGGTGACCACGGTGATGAACCGCACGTCTTCGTGGGCGACGAGCTGCTCGGCCACCATCAGCTGGGTGCCGGGCGCGCAGTTGATGCGGATGAAGAAGGAGTCGACCTGGCCGGCCGCTCCGAGCGCGGGGTTCACCGCGACCTTGATGACTCCGGAGGCGATCAGCGACTGGCCGCGCCGCGCGACGGTGGCGGTCGACGAACCGACCATCTCGGCGATGGCCCGCCAGCTCGCTCGCCCGTCGTGCTGCATGGCGACCACGATCCGGCGGTCGAGGTCGTCGAGGGTGTCGAGAGCTCGCACCGTCAGAGCTCCGTCGTGCTGTCCTTGCCCGTGGGGGCCACGCGGTGCAGGAAGTCCCGAACTGTCGCTGTCCATAGCTCGACCTCTTCGATCTGCGGAGAATGCCCTGATTTCTCGAACACCACGAGCTCCGAGTCGGGAATGAGGCTCGCGATGGTTTCGCTACACGATACCGGCGTGATCCAATCCGTGCGCCCCACGGTGATGAGCGTCGGTGCGGTGACGCCGGGCAGCTGCGGCTTGAGGTCGTAGTTCGGCAGGTTCTTCGAGAACGCGTAGTTGTGCGCTTCGTAGCGGTAGGGGGTGGCCGCCACCTTCTTCTCGACGGATGCCGGGTCGTAGTGGAAGTCGTAGAGCGGCAGGATCTCGCGCCAGCAGTCGCGCAGGTCGTCGTCGTCGGCCACCCGTCCCTCGTCGATGCGGTCGAACTTCTCCATGTCGATGGTGACCCGGTCGGAGGCGAGCGCGTTCTCGCGGGCGAGGTGGGCGTTGCCGTTGTCGGCCGAGGTGTCGCGCAGCACCATGGCGGTCACCCGCTCGGGGTAGCGGACGGCATACTCCATCGACATGAAACCGCCGTAGGAGCCGCCGGCCATCACGATGGTCTTGGCGCCGATCCATTCGCGCAGCCCGTCGATGTCGGCCGCCCACTGCTCGTGGCTGAACTCGCCCGAACCCTCGCTCTCGCCCGAGCCCCGGGCGTCGAACACCACCACCCGGTACTCGTCGGCCAGCCGCCCGAAGCTCGCGCGCGGCTCGGCGCGGCTGCCGAGGCCGGGAGCGCCGTGGTGGGTGATGATCACCGGCGCCCCCTCAGGGCCGAGCACCTCGACGGCCAGTTCGTTGCCGTTGATGGTGACACGCTGGGCGGTGGTGGTGGCTGCCGCGAACTCCGGCGAGACCGCGGTGGTGTTCTCGTTCATGGGTGACTCCTGTCGTTCTGTGGATCTGGTGGGGCTGTCGTGCCGGTGGTGCGTGATCGCCCGCTCAGAGCGGGATGGTGCAGTCGTCGAGCCCGCGCGGGAACGCGGTGAGCGGTTCCGACCCGGCCTCGGTCACGAGGATGCTGTCGCTGATGCGGTAGCCGGCGTGCCCCGGGATGTAGATGCCCGGCTCGTTCGACACCACCATCCCGGGCGCGAGCAGCGTCGGGTCGCCGGCCTCGAGCCACGGCGGCTCGTGCATGCCGAGCCCGATCCCGTGCCCCTGGCGGTGCCGGATGAAGTGCCCGAGTCCGGCGTCTTCGATCACGGCGAGGCAGGTGGCATTGGCCTGACGGCATTCGGCACCTGGCCGGATGGCCACACCGCCGACCTCCTGCGCCCGCCGGATCGTCTCGTGGTAGAGCCGCTGCTCAGGCGACGGCGTGCCGAGCACGAAGGTGCGCTCGCCCTCCACGAAGCGGCCGCCCACGGCGCAGCCGAGCGAGAGCATGAAGGTGTCGCCGTCGCGCAGCCGGTAGCCCGAGGGCAGTCCGTGCGGAAAGGCGGAGTTGGCGCCGGCATAGACCAGGGCCCCGGCGAGGGGCGACACCACCACCACGTCGTCGTGCTCGGCGTACATCGTGCGCACGCCGGTGCCCGTGACGTGCGAGTTGAGTTCGGCTTCGCTCGGCAGCTGACCACCGGATGCCACGGCCTCTCGAACGAGGGACACCCCCGCCTCGAGCATCACATCGGTGACCCGGGCGGCCTCGCGGTGCAGGGCGATCTCCTCGTCGAACTTGAGGTAGCGCGCCTCGGTCACGATCGTGGTGGGCAGGTACGAGGCGTCGGGGAGCTGCGCGGCGGACGCCGTGAGCCGCTCGTTCGTCATGTGCGTGGTGAAGCCCACGCGCATCCGGGAGCCGCCCCCGATGCGGTCGACGACTCGCGCCAAGGAGGCGAACGGCGGTTCGATGCCCGGGAACTCGGCGTAGGAGACGACCTCGGCCCGTGCGTTCTGCCGAAGGGCGTTCTCGCGTTCCAGTTCGGGGGTCATCAGCACCACGCGACCGGAGCGTTCGAGCCACACGGCCACGGGGCGCTCGCAGGGGTGGTGGAAGAAGCCGGTGAGGTAGGCGACGTCTTCGGGGTCGTCGGTGAGGAGGGCGTCGAATCCGTTCTCCTCCAGCGCGGGCAGCAGACGCTGTTGCACGCGATCGAAGAACTCCGGCGCGAGACGCTGGGTGAAACGGGGCGGGCTGTCGATCAGGGTCACGGATGCTCCTACCGGGCTCGGTTGCGCGGGTTGCGCGCGTCGTTGTAGGCGATCGACAGCAGCGTTGCCGAGAGCACGAGAAGAAGGATGGCGATGGAGGGGAACAGGGTCAGCCACCAGGCGCTCGACATGGCTCCGGATTGCTGCGCCTCGTAGAGGATGCGCCCCCACGACCAGGTGGTCGGGTCGCCCAGCCCGAGGAACGCCAGCCCCGCGGCCGAGAGCACCGCGCGCGAGGCGGTGACGACCACCGAGACCACGATCACCGGTGTCACGGCGGGCACGATGTGGCGCGAGATGATCCAGAGCGGCGAGGTGGTCATCAGGCGTGCCGCGTCGACGTAGGGCAGATTCACGATGGTGAGCGCTTGCGAACGCACCAGACGGGTGACTTCGGGCCAGGAGAACGCGGCGACCACGGCGATGATCGTCACGGTACTCGGCCCCACGAGAGCCGCGACCAGGATCATCAGCGGCAGCACCGGCAGCGAGAGCGTCAGGTCGACGATCACGCTGATGAACCCGTCGAGCTTCTTGAAGTAGGCGCCGAGCACCGCCACCAGCGTGCCGAAGGCGATGGCGATGACGGATGCCGAGATCGCCACGAGCAGACTCTGCTGCGTTCCCCAGATCACCTCGCCGAGCACGTCGCGCCCGAGCGAGTCGGTGCCGAAGGGGTACTGCAGACTCGGTGCCTTCAGCACGTCGGTGCCATAGCTGCCCGGGTAGGGCGCGAGCAGCGGAGCGGCCACCGACACCACGACGAGCAGCCCGAGGATGACGAGCGACGCGATGCCGAGCGGCTCTTTGCGGAATACCCGCCAAGTGGCCAGGCCTGCCCGCCCGTTCTCGGTGGCGACGGGCTCCGCGGGGGCGGACATCCCGGCCGTGACGGCGGGGTCGAATTCGAGAGAGGTCATGATGTCTTCACCCGGGGGTCGAGGAATCCGTAGACGATGTCGGTGAGCATGTTGGCGAGCACCACGGTGATCGCGAGCAGCAGGAACGCGCCCTGCAGCACCGGGAAGTCGAGTTGGGTCACGGCCTCGTAGATGCCGCGGCCGATGCCGGGGTAGGCGAACACCGTCTCGGTGAGAACGGCGCCACCCACCAGGAAGCCGAGTTGCAGGCCGATCAGGGTGGTGGTGGGCAGCAGCGCATTGCGCAGCGCGTGCCGCCAGAGGATGCGCCGGTAGGGCAGGCCGTTGGCCTTCGCCAGCGTCACGTAGTCCTCACCGAGGGCGTCGATCAGCGTCGAGCGCATGGTGAGCACGTAGGAGCCCAGCTGGATCAGCATGAGCGACACGGCCGGCAGCACGAGATGGGACGCCACGCTCCCGTACCAGGCCGCGCCGTAGGCATCCGTGTCGTAGGCGCCGCCGATCGGCAGCCAGCGCAGGGTGAGGCCGAAGACGAACAGCAGCAGCACGCCGATCGACGGCACGAAGATCGACTGCCCGGTGACGCCGATCACCTGCACCAGCTTGTCGAGGAAGCCGCCGCGCTTGGAGGCGGCGAGCACGCCGAGCGGGATGCCGATGGCGGTCGTCAGCACGAGGGCCGTCATGGTGAGCAGCAGCGTCCAGGGCAGCCGCTGCAGCAGCACGTCCATCACCGGGATGGACTGCGTGAACGAGACCCCGAAGTTCCCCTGCACGAGCTGCACGAGGTAGAGGCCGTACTGCACGAGCAGGGGCTTGTCGAGCCCGTACTGGGTGAGGAGGGCGGCCCGCGCGTCATCCGTCATGTTCGGACTGGCGACGGCCAGTGCCGGATCTCCGGGGAGCAGCCGCAGCAGGAGGAACGTCACGGTCACGGCGAACCAGATCGTGAACAGTGCCCTGCCGAGGCGCCGGAGAATGAATGATGAACGAGGCACGCGGGCCGCCCTTTCCCTTTGTCGACCGGGTGGTTACTGCACCTTGTGGGCGCTGGCGAGTGACTCGGGGTTCACGATCGACAGCAGCTCACTCGGCTGGGTGATGAATCCGTCCCATTTGTCGCTGTGGGCGAAGTACAGATTCTGCGTGTACATGATGTTGTCGTAGACGTTGTCGTGCACGATCTTCGCCGCTTGACGCATGATGTCGATCTTCTCGTCCTGGTCACTCGTGACAGCGCCCTGGGCGATCAGGTCGTTCAACTCGGGGTCGTCGACGTAGGTGTAGTTGATCGCGCCGCCCGGCAGGTACGACAGGGTGAAGTTCGTCACCGGGTCGTCCATGATGGCGAAGTTGCCGGCGTAGATGTCGAAGTCACCCTTGTTCGTCTGCGCCAGGTAGGTGTTGCGCTCCGTTCCCTGGAGTTCGATGGTGATTCCGGCTTCGGCCGCCGAGTCCTTCACGAGCTGCGCCCACTGGCTGGTCACGCTGTCCTGCAGCGAGTAGATCAGCCGGAACGAGACCGGGAAGTTGCCGTTCGCGTCGGCGGTGTAGCCCGCCTTCTCCATCAACTCGCGCGACAGGTCGGTGTCGAACTCGTACTCGGTGAGCGAGTCGTCGTAGTAATCGCTGAGCACCGGCATGAGCGGGCTCGACCCGGTCGACACCGCCTGGTCCTGCAGCACGACCTTGCGGATCGCCTCGTAGTCGACCGCGTGCGCCAGCGCCTGGCGCACCTCGACCTTCGCGAGGTCGGGGTTCTGCATGTTGTAGGTCATGTGCGCGTAGCCGAGGCCCGTGACCTCTTCGACGGCGATGCCGGGAGAGTTCTTCAGCTGGTCGACCTGTGCGGGCGGCAGGGCGTTGGCGATCGCGTCGACCTCACCGCTCTGCAGAGCCAGGATCTCGGTGTTGACATCCGGGAACACGCGGTAGACGACCTTGGCCGGGATGGGGGTGCCGCCCTCGACCAGCGGGTAGTCCTCCACGCGGTCGAGTTCGTAGCTCTGCCCCACCTGCACCTTCTGCAGCGTGAAGGGGCCTGCGCCCACCCAGCCGCCGTCCGATCCGTCGTTCGGGAAATCGGCGACCGAGGCCGCCTTCTCGAAGACGTGCTTCGGCACGACGTTGCCCCAGAACCCGATCTCCTCGACGATCGAGGAATCGGGCTTGGTGAGCTTCACCTCGACGCGGGTGTCAGAAACGGCGGTGGCCGACTCGAAGTTGGCGAGCTGGCCGTAGAAGGTGCCCGACGGGGCATCCTTCTTCACCGCGTTCATGGTCCAGGCCACGTCTTCGGCGGTGACGGGCTCGCCGTCGCTCCAGGTCATGTCGTCGCGGATCTCGTAGTATCCCGTGGTGTCGTCGACGTAGCCCCACTTCGTGGCGAGCTCGGGCGTCTTCTTGCCCGTGTCGTCGATCGACATGAGGTGCGGGTACATCAGGTTGGTGATCCAGTAGTCGCTGCGGCTGTTGCCGATCAGCGGGTTGTAGTTCACCACATCCGTCGTGGTCGCGATGGTGAGCGTGTCGGTGCCGGCGGCTGCCGCGCTCGTCGACGCTTCGGGGGGAGCCGAGGGCGCACAGGCGCTCAGCGTGAGGGCGACGCTCGCTGCGAGCGTCGCGATTGCCAGACTTCGTTTACGCATTAAACCCAGACCTCCTTCAGGACCCGCATGGTGTTGCCTCCGACGACGGCGCGGATTTCGTCGTCTGAGTAGTCGTGCTTCACGAGCCAGCCGATGATGTTGAAGAACTCCTCGGCCGGGTTCTCGATGCCGTCGACGTATTCCACTTCCTCGTATTCGACGTGTCCGTGCGCCTGGCTGATCGAGAGGTTCGACGAGAAGGCGTGGTGCAACCCCACGTGGTCACCGAACAGCGTGTCAGGTCCGAAGCTGACGTGCTCGAGACCCACCAGGTCGACGCAATACTGGAAGTGGTCCATCACCGATTCGAGCGAGTGCGACGGATGCGCCGGAGAGAGCGTGGTGTGCGGCGCCGCTTCGATGCCGATCACGCCGCCGCGCCTCGCGCACTCGATGATGGTCTCGTCGGTCTTCATCCGGTTCGTGGGCCAGAGGCCGCGCGCCCCGGCGTGGGTGATCAGCACCGGGTACTTCGACGCCTTGATCACGTCGACGCAGGTGCGGTCGCCCGAGTGCGAGATGTCGATGGCGATGCCGAGCTTGTTCATGCGCTCGACCGCGCGCTCGCCGAAGTAGGTGAGTCCGCCGTCTCCGCGCTCCTTGAGGCCCGAGCCGAGCGTGTTCTGCTCCGAGTAGGCGATGCCCATCTGGCGCACTCCGAAGCCGTAGAGCACGTCGAGCCGGTCGACCTCGTTCTCGATCATGGTCGCGGCCTCGAGGGCGAAGACGTGGGCGACCTTGCCCTCGGCCTTGGCCCGCTCGATGTCCTTCACCGACTCGGCTTTGATCACGAAGTCCTGGTGGGCCAGGTCGGCCATCCGCACCCCGAGGTCGAAGAGCACATCCTGGTACTTCCAGCCGGCGTCGCTCGAGATGCAGCAGGTGCCGTCCATCCCGTTGTCGAAGACCGCGGTGATGCCCGAGCGCGAGAGACCCTCGTAGCCCGTTGGTTCGCGACCCTGGCGGATGTGGTCGCGCAGTTGCGTCATGTCTTCGGGAAAGACCTGCACGTGGTCGTGCAGCGAGATGACGGTCTCTTCGCTCAGGAGCTTGCGAGTGCGCTCCTCCTCCGCCGCGCTGAGACCGAGTCCCTGGTAGGCCGGCACGCGGCCGATCTGCTTCGCGTAGGTGAACTCCTTGTAGTCCTTTCCTGCTTCCAGGTAGTCGTAGGCGGTGTAGCCCTTGTAGGCCGCGGCGGGATCAAGCATCTGATCTCCTTTTCTTGGGAAAGTTCGGCGTTGCTGTAGACAACATCCTCGATTTCCGGCAAGTTTGTCAACACCAGTGATTCATATCGGCACAGATTTAGCATGCTTGAAACAATTCGGTAACGATGAGGGGCGATGATGGAGCCGTGGCAGACGAGATGACAACGGCCGGCACCCCCTCGCTGCGGGTGCGCGACCTCACCGTGACCTTCACCGGCGGCGGGCGCGAGATCCGCGCCGTGCGAGGAGTCGACCTCGACGTGGCCCGAGGCGAGTTCGTGGCGCTGCTCGGTGAATCCGGGTCGGGCAAGTCGGTGACCGCCCGCGCCATCATGGGCCTGACCGACGAACACACCCGGGTCTCGGCCGCCTCGCTGGAGGTCGCCGGCACCGACATCCTCGCGCTCTCCGAAGAGGAACGGCGGCTGATGCGCGGCGAGCGGATGAGTCTGGTGCTCCAGGATGCGCTCTCGGCGCTGAACCCCGTGATGACCATCGGCAACCAGATCGGCGAGCTGTTCAAGGTGCATCGGGGCGCGACGCGCAAGCAGGCGCGAGCGGCGGCGATCGAGCTGCTCGGTCTGGTCGGCATCCCGGCGCCGAGCAACCGGGTCGACGACTACCCGCACCAGTTCTCCGGCGGCATGCGCCAGCGCATCCTGATCGCCATGGCCATCGCGCTCGAACCCGAGATGCTCATCGCCGACGAGCCGACGACCGCGCTCGACGTGACCGTGCAGGCGCAGATCCTCGACCTGCTCGGGCGCCTGCGCGACCAGCTCGGCATGGGCGTGCTGCTCATCACCCACGACCTCGGCGTCGTGATGGAGGTCGCCGACCGCCTGGCAGTGATGTATGCCGGTCGCATCGTGGAGCGCGGAGACGCCGACACGGTGCTCGACTTGCCCGCGCATCCGTACACCCAGGCCCTGTTGCGCTCGGTTCCGGATGCCGCGGCGCGCGGACACGATCTGCTCACCATCCCGGGCTCCCCGCCGAGCCCCGCCCAGGCCCCGCCCGGATGCTCGTTCAACCCGCGCTGCCACATGGCCATCGACATCTGCCGCACCGAGCGGCCGCCGCTTCTCGACGTGGCGGCGGGCCGCGCATCCGCGTGCCACCGATCGGAGGAACTGCTGCATGAACTCGTCAGCTGACGTCATCGCCGGCGCTGCGCCGGGCGCTTCTGCCTCTGTCGGCCCCGACTCCACACCCGAGGGCCGCGTGGTGCTCGAGGCCACCGATCTCCGCCGCACCTTCACCGGCGGCTCGCGTCTGCGCCCCACGCACGTGTCTGCCGTCGACGGCGTGAGCCTCACCCTGCACGCCGGCGAGACGCTCGGCATCGTGGGCGAATCCGGCTGCGGCAAGTCGACCCTGGCCCGTATGCTCGTGGGTCTCGAGAAGCCCGACGGCGGCTCGCTGCTCTACCACGGCACGGATGTGACGAAGGGCCGGGCGAGCGATCGCAAGCTGCTGCGCCGCGGTGTGCAGATGATCTTCCAAGACCCGTACACCTCGCTCGACCCGCGGATGAACGTGGGCGACATCATCGCCGAACCGATGGCGGCGACGCGGTCGGCCCCCGCTGCGGCGCGGCGCGAGCGGGTGGCGGAACTCCTGGGACTGGTGGGGCTCGCTCCCGACATGATGGGGCGCTACCCGCACCAGTTCTCCGGCGGCCAACGCCAGCGCATCGGCATCGCCCGCGCGCTCGCGCTCGATCCTGACGTGCTGGTGTGCGACGAAGCCGTCTCGGCGCTCGACCTCTCGGTGCAAGCCCAGGTGATCAACCTGCTCGCCGACCTGCAGCGGCGGCTCGGGGTGGCGATCCTGTTCATCGCCCACGACCTTTCGGTGGTGCGGCACATCGCCGACCGGGTGGGCGTCATGTACCTCGGGAGGATGGCGGAACTCGGCGACACGGAGACGGTCTACGACTCGCCCGCGCATCCGTACACCCAGGCCTTGCTCTCGGCCACTCCGTCGCACAGCCGCGCTGATCGGGGCAAGCTCTCGCGCCGCCGTGTGCTCGGGGGCGAGCCGCCGTCGCCCGTGAACCCGCCCAACGGCTGCCGCTTCAACCCGCGCTGCTGGCTCGCCACCGACGAGTGCCGCACCGTTCAGCCGCCGCTGCGCTCGCTCGAGCTCCGCGACGTGGCCTGTCACCACGCCGAGCAGGCGCTCGCCGAAGCGATGGTGTGAGCCTGCTGAATGCCGCCGTGCTGATTTTGACAATCATTATCAATTAGCTAGCGTGGAGTCGTTCCCGAACTAGACAGGCACTCCCGTGAAACGACACGTTCTCTCCACCGCCCTGGCCGCCTCCGCGGCCGCACTCGCCCTCGGCCTCGCCGGCTGCTCCGCCGGCACCGTGGCCGAGACCCCCGACGCGAGTGGCGGCATCCGCATCGTCGCCTCCACCAACGTCTACGGCAGTCTCGCCGAAGCCGTGGGCGGCGACTTCGCCAGCGTCACGTCGATCATCGACAGCCCCGACAAAGACCCGCACGAATACCAGGCCGACGGCCAGAACCAGCTCTCGCTCTCGAAGGCGCAGGTCGTGATCGAGAACGGCGGAGGCTACGACGACTTCGTCGACACCATGCTCTCGGCCGCCGACAACTCCGAGGCGACCGTGCTGAACGTGGCCGACATCTCCGGGTACGACCAGGAGCCCGCCGACGGCGAGTTCAACGAGCACCTCTGGTACGACTTCCCCACCATGCAGAAGCTGGTCGACTCGCTGGTGACCGAGCTCTCGGCACTCGACGCCGACGACGCATCCGTCTTCCAGGCCAACGGCGAGAGCGTGAAGGCGCAGCTCACCAGCCTCGAGGCGACCGAGACCGACATCGCCGCGAAGTACTCCAGGTCGGGAGTGGCCATCACCGAGCCCGTGCCGCTCTACCTGCTCGACGCGGCCGGCCTCGAGAACCGCACTCCGGATGCTTTCAGTGAGGCGATCGAAGAGGACACCGACGTGCCGCCGACGGTGCTGCAGGAGACCCTCGCGCTCTTCGACAGCCACGCCGTGAAGCTGCTGGTCTACAACGAGCAGACCGGCGGAGCGCAGACGGATGCGGTGACCGAGGCAGCGAAGAAGAACGACATCCCCGCAGTCGGTGTCACCGAGACGCTTCCCGACGGGGTGGACTACTTCGGCTGGATGAAGTCGAACCTCGACGCCGTCTCGGCCGCGCTGGCCCAGTGACGGCCGGGCGGCGGCGGGCCAGCGGGCAGTAGGGTGTGACGGTGACCGATCCGGTGCTGACACTGCGCGACGCGAGTCTGTCGTTCGGGCCCCGCACCCTCTGGTCGCATCTCGATCTCGATGTGCAACCGGGAGAATTCGTCGCGGTGCTCGGGTCGAACGGATCGGGCAAGTCGAGCCTCCTGAAGGTCATCCTCGGGCAGCAGAAGCTCTCGACCGGGAGCATCTCCTTTCTCGGGGCGCCCGGCCGGCGCGGCGACCGGCGCATCGGCTACGTGCCCCAGCAGAAGCTCGCCGACGACGGCACCCCGCTGCGGGCGCGCGATCTCGTCGGGCTCGGACTTTCCGGCCACCGCTGGGGACTGCCGTTGCCCTCGGCAACCCGACGTCGTGAGGTGGATGCGCTGCTCGCGGCCGTCGGCGCCACCGACTACGCGAACGTCGGTGTCTCGACGCTCTCCGGTGGCGAGCAGCAGCGGGTGCGCATCGGCCAGGCGCTTGCCGGCGACCCGCGGCTGCTGCTCTGCGACGAGCCGCTGCTCTCGCTCGATCTCACGCACCAGCGCGCGGTGAGCGAGTTGATCGACCGGCAGCGGCGGGAGCGCGACTTCGGCGTGCTGTTCGTGACGCACGACATCAACCCGATCCTCGACATGGTCGACCGGGTGCTCTACCTGGCCGGCGGCGGCTTCCGCGTCGGCGCCCCGTCGGAGGTGCTGCGCTCCGAGGTGCTCAGCGAGCTCTACGGATCGCGGGTCGACGTCATCCGCACGCACGGCCGCGTGATCGTGGTGGGAACTCCGGATGGCGCGCACGGGCATCCCGACGACCAGTTCCACCACCACGACGAGCACGACGGCGGCACCTCCGGCCCGTCGACCTCCTCGACGGGCCTTCTCGGAGGACTGCCGTGAGCGGCGACTTCTGGGGCGAGATCTTCAACTTCGCCAACTACGGCGAGCTCGTGGCACTGCTGCAGAACTCGATTATCGCGGGTGCGGTGCTCGGAGTGGTCGGCGGGCTGATCGGCGTCTTCGTGATGTCGCGCGACATGGCGTTCGCCGTGCACGGCATCAGCGAGCTCTCGTTCGCGGGGGCCGCCGCGGGCCTGCTGTTCGGAGTGGGAGTGGTTCAGGGGTCGATCTTCGGGTCGCTCGTCGCCGCGCTCCTCATCGGTCTCCTCGGCACCCGGGCGCGCGACCGCAACTCGATCATCGCCGTGCTGATGCCGTTCGGACTCGGTCTCGGCATCCTGTGCCTCTCGCTCTACCCCGGCCGCTCGGCGAACAAGTTCGGCTTGCTCACCGGCCAGATCGTGGCGGTCGACGATCCGCGGCTGAACTCCCTGATCGCGATCTCGATCGTCGTGGTCGTCGGACTGCTGCTGGTGTGGCGGCCGCTCACCTTCGCGAGCGTGGATGCCGACGTCGCGTCGGCCCGCGGAGTGCCGGTGCGGGGGCTCTCGATCTTCTTCATGCTTCTGCTCGGCCTCGCCGTCGCGGTCTCGGTGCAGATCGTGGGGTCGCTGCTCGTGCTCTCGATCCTGGTCACCCCGGCGGCTGCCGCCCTGCGACTCTCGTCGTCGCCGGTGCTCGTGCCCGTGTTGAGCACGGTCTTCGCGGTGACCTCGCTGGTGGGCGGCATCATGCTCGCGCTCGGCGCGTCCGTTCCGATCAGCCCCTACGTCACCACCATCTCCTTCCTCATCTACGTGGTGTGCCGGGTGATCGCCTGGCGGCGCGGTGCCGGCACTGGAAGGATTCAGGATGCGGGGCTACCGTTGCCCGTGAGAGAGGTGGAGCAGTCGTGAAGAGGAACACCTGGCAGCGCGAGGCCGTGCGCAGTGCGCTCGGAACCCAGATGGGCTTCGTGAGCGCGCAGGGCCTCCACTCGTCGCTGAAGGGCACCGGCTCGCAGATCGGGCTCGCCACGGTCTACCGTGCGCTCGCCGATCTGGCGCAGGAGGGCGAGGCCGACTCGCTCCAGTCACCCGACGGTGAGGCGCTCTACCGGGCCTGCTCGATGGTGCATCACCATCACCTGATCTGCCGCAGCTGCGGCCTCACGGTCGAGATCGAGGCCGACGAGGTCGAGTCGTGGGCCCAGAAGACCGCCGCCCTTCACGGCTTCAGCCGCCCCGAGCACGTGGTCGACATCTTCGGCTTCTGCTCGGCCTGTGTGCCCCCGGCCTCACACTGACCCGTTCCGGGTGCCCCCGCTCTCAGCGGGCCAACGAGGGCAACTTCGCGACTGCATCGACGACCTCGGTTGCCATGTCACGGGTGTCGGCATCCTGCCCGGCCAGCTGATCGCGCGCGGTCTCGAAGGCACCGACGGCCTCGCGCCGCATCCGAGCGAGGGTTTCGATCGCGGTCTCGCGGTCGATCCCGAGTGTCGCTGCAGCCTTCACCACCTGGGGCTCGCCGATGGCCTCAAAGCGGTATTCGCCACCGATCTGCATCGCCGAATAGGTGGTGGCGGTCGATTTGTAGGGTGCGAAGGTGAGCAGGTCGTAGAGCGGCGCCAGGATGGCGCGGTCGCCGAGCAGAATGACCGAGTAGTTCTTCGCGTGGGCATCCGTGCATTCCAGCACGGTGTTGAACACCAGTGCGCTGAAAAAGGAACTCGCGCAGGATGCGCGGTCGGCGGGCACGGGCAGGGATTTGAACAGCGAGGCGATCGCTCCGACGCCAGGGCCACCATCGGTGCGTTGGTACTTCTTTTGCGGGGGCACCGCGAGCGACTGACAGAGGTCTTCCTGATGGATGCGTAGCCATCGGCCGTCGAGGTGCCGGCGATCGTAGCGACGGGTGACGAAGGCGCGGCGCGAGCCGAAGGTCAAGAGTTCGGATTGAGCGACGGTGAGACCGAGCGCTTCGGCTGCGCGCATGGACAGGAACTCCACCACGTCGAGCCGACGGAAAGAGCCGGCGACGGGTTTCAGGATGTGCGTGGTGGGCGTCGACCCGGTGGGCACGCCCCACACGCCCTCGGCCGAGCGGTGCAGCGCGATTTTCGGCTGGGCTCCTGCCAGGCTGAACCGTTGGGTGAGGCCGGGTGAGGGCATCCCTTGGCTGTACTCCTCGATGACGCCGTCGAGTTCGGTCTCGATGTCGAGTTCGCCGATGGGGGCGCTGCCACCGCGGGGTAGCGTTCCGTCAGGCGAAGCCGTTCCCCGTGGAACGATCTGGATCGCGCCGGCGACGTCCGCTCCCATGTGCCTGATGAGGGCGAACGGGTTCTTGGGCGACTCATCGTATTCTCGGCCTATCGCGGCGAGGGCGTCGTCGTTGTCGGGCAGAAGACCCGCGAGGAACGGGCGGATGCTCGCGTTGCGGTGGTGCGGGCGCGAGAGGGGCATCGAGAGTGAGAGCGGTGTCGCCGCCGAATCTGCCCGGTAGCCCTCGTCGTAATCGAACCCGAGGTCGCCGGCGGACGACTGGGAGACTGTGCCGCACATCCGGCCGTCCATGTAGACGTCGAGAGACTCGGTCATTCTGCTTCTCCTCCGAACAGACGGCGGAGCAGGTCGTCGTTGCCGCCGTCTCGGCCGTCGGGCACGACATCGAGCGTCATACCCAGCGCTCCGACCACGTCGAGAACGCGCGCGAGATCGACGTTCGGTTTGCCCTTCTCGAACGCCACCAGCCACTCCCGCGACACCCCGGCGCGCTCTGCGAGCTCGGCTTGCGTCAGTTCTCGCTCGAGGCGGAGCTCACGGACGTAGCCACCCAATTCCCGTGCGGATTTGAACATGCTTCTCCCTGGTGTGAACGATCATCCACCTCCGTGAATGTGGACGATCATACACAACGATACATGTGGACGATCGTCCACACAAGCCTTCCCGAGAGGCCGAGATTTGGCGGAAAGGCGGGGGTCGCCTACCATAGACAGGTTGGGTGGAATCCTCCGCCCATTGTGAGGTGCCCGCATGGTGCATCTCGCCGACAAGTCATCTTGGGTGAGGCAGTCGTCTCACGGTAACCAAATGGAGGAAACAATGGCAGCAGTCTGCCAGGTGACAGGAGCCGTTCCCGGCTTCGGTCACAACATCTCGCACTCGCACCGGCGTACCAAGCGCCGCTTCGACCCGAACGTGCAGAAGAAGACGTACTACGTGCCGTCGCTTCGCCGTAACGTGACGCTGACCCTGTCGGCCAAGGGCATCAAGGTCATCGACGCCCGCGGCATCGAGTCTGTCGTCAAGGACATCCTGGCCCGTGGGGAGAAGATCTAATGGCAAAGCAGCAGGACGTCCGTCCGATCATCAAGCTCCGTTCGACGGCAGGCACCGGTTACACCTACGTGACCAAGAAGAACCGTCGCAACGACCCCGACCGTCTCGTGCTGAAGAAGTACGACCCGGTCATCCGCAAGCACGTCGACTTCCGAGAGGAGCGGTAACCACATGGCCAAGAAGAGCAAGATTGCCCGTAACGAGCAGCGCAAGGTGATCGTGAACCGCTACGCGGCCAAGCGCCTCGAGCTGAAGAAGGCTCTCGTGAGCCCGACGTCGACCGACGAGGAGCGCGAAGCCGCTCGCCTCGGTCTGCAGAAGCTCCCCCGCAACGCATCGCCGATCCGTGTTCGCAGCCGCGACGCCGTCGACGGTCGTCCCCGTGGTGTTCTCACCAAGTTCGGCATTTCGCGGGTTCGTTTCCGTGACATGGCGCACCGGGGCGAATTGCCGGGCATTACGAAGTCCAGCTGGTAAATTACCCACGGTCATACCGACCAACCGAACTGGCCCTGGTGGCCGGGACCGTTCCAAGTAAACAGCTGCATCCGCAGCGAAAAGGTCCGAGGAGGACACCTTAAATGGCTGACAAGTCACTGAACAAGACCGAGCTCGTCGCAGCCGTCGCCGCCGCTTCCGGCCAGACGCAGGCTTCCGTCAACGAGGTTCTTGACGCTCTCTTCTCCACGCTGGCCGACTCGGTTGCCTCGGGCACCAAGGTCACGATCCCGGGCTGGCTCGCTGTCGAGCGCACCTCGCGCGCCGCTCGCACCGGCCGCAACCCGCAGACCGGCGCCACGATCGAGATCCCCGCGGGTCACTCCGTCAAGATCTCGGCTGGTTCGAAGCTGAAGGCTGCCGCCAAGTAAGACAGCAGTCCTTCGGAAGGGTGACGACTTCGGTCGTCACCCTTCCGTGTTTAACGTCAGGAACGGACGCGTAAGGTGGTCGAGTGCTGAGAGTCGTTCGGATCGCCGGACCAGCCACACTCGTGGCGGTCGCGTTCGCCGCACTCCTGGTAGCGCTGGCCATCGGCGGTGGCGCCGCCCCGCAGCTGCTCGAAGACCCGGGAGCCGTGGTGCGCTTCGGTCTGCCGACCTCCACGATGCTCGTGAACCTCGCAGCCTCCGGCATGATCGGCGCGATCGGCCTCGTGCTGTTCGCCATCCCGCCCGCCAGCGCCGCCTACGGCCGGGCACTCGACGTGGCGGCCGGCTCCGCCGCCGTCTTCACCGTCGCCGCCGCGTTCACCGGCTTCTTCAGCTATCTCAGCGTCACCGCCCGCGCGCTCAGCTTCGACGACACCTTCAGTCAGGGCCTCGGCCAGTTCCTCACCCAGATCGAGCTCGGTCAGGCCTGGCTGCAGACCACCCTCATCGGCGCTGTGGTCACGGTGCTCTGCTTCGCGGTTCGCAACCGCACCGCGCTCTTCTTCGTCGGGCTGCTCGCCGTCGCCTCGCTGGTTCCGATGGCGCAGCAAGGGCACGCCGCCGGCACCACAGGCCACGACGCGGCCATCACGGCGCTCGGTCTGCACCTCATCTTCGCGGCCGCCTGGCTCGGCGGTCTCACGGTGATCGCTCTGATCAGCCGCCAGATCGAGACCCCGAAGCTGGTCGACATCGTCACCCGCTACTCCAGTGTCGCCCTCGTCTGCTTCATCGTGGTGGCGGCATCCGGATATGTGAGCGCCGAACTGCGGATCGGCTCACTCGATCGCCTGCTCACCCCCTACGGCCTGCTGGTGCTGGTGAAGGTCGGCGCCCTCATCGCTCTCGGGGTGGTCGGTGCGCTGCACCGCCGCATCGTCATCAAGAAGCTCGGCGACACCGGACGCCGCCGCCACTTCTGGTGGCTGATCGTGGCCGAGCTCGGGTTCATGGGCATCGCTTCCGGCTTCGCCGCCGCCCTCGCGCGCACCGCGACCCCGGTGCCCGAGACGGTGCCCACCGTGCAGACGGCGGCCGAGATCCTCACCGGCTCGCCCCTGCCGCCCGAACTCACCGTGTCGAACTTCCTCACCCAGTGGAACTTCGACCTGATCTGGATTCTGGTCTGCGGCTTCGGCATCGTCTTCTACGTCGCCGGCGTGCTGCGTCTGCGCCGACGGGGCGACCGCTGGCCCTGGTATCGCACCGTGCTGTGGATCGCCGGCCTCCTGCTGCTGTTCTACATCACCAACGGCGGGCTCAACGTCTACGAGAAGTACCTGTTCAGCATGCACATGTTCGGGCACATGACCCTCAGCATGGCGGTGCCGCTGCTGCTCGTTCCCGCCGGGCCCGTGACCCTCGCGCTCCGGGCCATCCGCAAGCGCGACGACGGCACGCGGGGCATGCGCGAGTGGATCCTGCTCGCCGTGCACTCCCGCGCCGCGACCGTGATCGCGAACCCGATCGTCGCCGGCGTGCTCTTCGCCACCAGTCTCGTGGCCTTCTACTACACGCCGTTGTTCCGCTGGGCGACCGAAGACCACCTCGGCCACGAGTGGATGATCGTGCACTTCCTCATCGTGGGCTACCTCTTCGTGCAAGCGCTGATCGGCATCGATCCGGTGCCCTACAAGCTGCCCTATCCCTTCCGGCTGCTGCTCCTGCTCGCCACGATGGCGTTCCACGCCTTCTTCGGGCTCGCCCTGATGAGCGGCACGGGGCTGCTGCTCGCCGACTGGTTCGGCGCGACCGGTCGCACCTGGGGGGTCAGCGCCCTCGAAGACCAGCAGGCCGGGGGTGGCATCGCCTGGTCGATCGGTGAGATCCCGACCTTCATCCTGGCTCTGGTGGTGGCCGTGCAGTGGAGTCTCAGCGACAAGAAGGAGACGAAGCGCCGCGACCGCAACGCCGATCGCACCGGCGAGGCGGAGCTCGGGGAGTACAACGCGATGCTCGAGAAGCTCGCGTCGCGCGACGGTCGCTAAGCGCGGGGCGAGAACTGCACCGAACCGTCGGGCTGGATGGTGAGCGAGAAGGTCACCTCGAAAGGCACCGAGGCGTCGAGCGACGTGACGGTGCCGTCGAACAGCGAGCGGATGTCCACTGTGATGCGAGCAGCGCCCGCCGCGTTGGGCACGATCCAGTTGTCCTGCCCGGCCAAGATCGTGAGCGTCGGGTAGCTCTCGATCGACCAGGCGGGGTCGGAGGCGATACGGTCGTTGACGTCTTGCCCGAAGGGGCAGCCGGCCGGGTAGAGCGCCGTCTGTTCGGCGCAGTCGTCGAGGAACCCGTTCACCGAGGTCTGCACCTCATCGAGGAAGGTCGTGGTCGGCTGCACGTCGACGATCGCGCTGATCGACGACTTCGGCGCCGTCGCGGCCATCGCCGTCGGGTTCGCACCGAGGTATTCGGATGCGTGCGAGAGCACGTAGAGGCTCGGCACGAGAACCTGGAAGTCCTGGCTGGCGTGGAAGGCGGCCGGGTCGGCGGTCTCGACCTCTGCCCGGCCGGCGGTGAACGTCGAGGCATGAGAGATGGTCACGGTGGCCGTGGCGACGGGCGAACGCGCGAAGCGCCACTCCGGGAAGAAGAGCCAGCTGGTGCCGGTCTGCACCACGTCGAACTCCGACTGCGCGTAGGTGCGGTGCTGATCGAGGCCCGAGAGGGTGTAGCCGTAGACCATCCGGTAGCGCCCCGGCGCCATCTCGGTGTCGCTGAGCTGCTTCACGTCGTGGAGCCCGCCGAGCGCATCCGGGGTCACGAGGGCGGCCGACCCGGTGCCGGGCGCGTCGTCGGTGCCGAGGTCCACACCGGGGGTGGCCAGCGCCGCATCCACATCGTGGTGGGCGACCGCGTCGAGGTAGATGCGCACGAAGGCCGAAGCGCTGTAGAGCTCGCGGTTCAGGATGCCGATGGCCGAGAACAAGGCAGCCACGATGAGCAGGAACAGGCCCACCCAGATCACGACCGATCGGTGCAGCGCGGTGCGCTCGTCCCCATCCGCCGTACTCATGTCCACAGTTTAGGCGGGCTCAGTTTCCGGGCACCCGTGGGCGGGTAGATTGGACGGATGACCAGGCCCACCCTCTCTGCCGAGCAGCAGCGGGTGTTCGACAAGATCGAGGGCACCCGCAAGCACGTCTTCGTCACCGGCCGAGCCGGCACCGGCAAGTCGACGCTGCTGAACCACCTCTCCTGGAACACCGAGAAACAGCTCGTCATCTCGGCCCCGACCGGGGTCGCCGCGCTGAACGTGGGCGGTCAGACGATCCATTCCCTCTTCCGCCTGCCGATCGGGGTCATCGCCGACCACGACATCGAGCAGAACGGTGACGTGCGCAAGCTCCTCAACACCATCGACACCTTGGTGATCGACGAGGTGTCGATGGTGAACGCCGATCTGATGGATGCGATGGACCGTTCGTTGCGGCAGGCCCGGCAACGCCCGCTCGAAGCCTTCGGCGGCGTGCAGGTGGTGCTGTTCGGCGACCCGTACCAGTTGGCGCCCGTGCCTGGCGACGGCGACGAGCGCGCCTACTTCGCCGACCACTACCGCTCGATGTGGTTCTTCGATGCGAAGGTGTGGGACGAGACGGAGCTCGAGATCGTCGAGCTGACCGAGATCCACCGCCAGCACGACGACGATTTCAAGTTCATGCTCAACGCGGTGCGGTTCGGCATGGTCACGAAGGAGATCGCCGATGCGCTGAACGCCACCGGTGCGCGCTCGCCCGCTCCCGACACGGCCATCACCCTCGCCACGCGCAACGATGCCGTGAACCGCATCAACCAGACCGCCCTCGGCAAGCTGCCGGGCCGCGTGCTCTCGGCGAAGGCCGAGATCAGCGGCGACTTCGGCGGCCGCACCTACCCGGCCGACGTCAATCTCGAGCTGAAGGTGGGTGCGCAGGTGATGTTCCTCCGCAACGACGCCGATCAGCGCTGGGTGAACGGAACGGTCGGCACGGTCACGAAGATCGATTCGACGGTGTGGGTGGATGTCGACGGCGAGGTGCACGAGGTCGACCCGGTGGCGTGGGAGAAATACCGCTACTCCTACGCGCCGGAGTCGAAGCAGCTCTCCAAGGAAGTGATCGGCGAGTTCACCCAGTTCCCCCTCCGGTTGGCCTGGGCGGTCACCATCCACAAATCGCAGGGCCAGACCTACGACGAAGCGGTGGTCGACCTCGGATCGCGCGTCTTCAGCCCCGGTCAGACCTACGTGGCGCTCAGCCGTCTGACCTCGCTCGAGGGTCTCTACCTCACGCGACCGCTCCGGCCGAGCGACATCATCGTCGATCAGAACGTGCTGAATTTCATGCGCCGCAGATCGTCAGACCCCAGTTCGGGGGCGGCTCAAGGGGCCTGACCGGGCAACGCCAGCCGATACTCTTCTGTGAGGGGTGGGAGAGGGAACTCATGGCAACGTTGCTTTATCGCATCGGGCGATTCGCCGCTAGACGGAGCATCGCCGTCATCGTCGGCTGGGTCGTCATCCTCGGTCTGTTCGTCGGAGGAGCCCAGCTGCTCGGCGGAACGCTCTCGACCTCGTTCGAGATTCCGGGTACCGAGTCGCAGCAGGCGATCGACATGCTCGATCAGCGTTTCCCACAGGCATCCGGCGGCACGGCCAAGGTCATCTTCGTGGCTCCGACGGGCGGTCAGGTCAGCTCGTTCGAGTCGCAGATCGCCGCGGCCGACACCTCGCTGGCCGCGCTCGATCACGTGACGAGCGTCACCGGCCCCTTCGATGCGAACGTGACCGGTCAGGTCAACGACGACGGAACCATGGCGTACTCCACGATCCAGTACGGCGTGCCGACGACATCCCTCACGCCCGCCGACGACGCGGCCGTGGTGGCGATCGGCGACCAGGCGGCGACCGGCGGAATGACGGTGGCCTACGCGAACGTGGCCGATCCGCCGGCCGAAGGCATCGATTACACCGAGGTGATCGGTCTGGTGGTGGCGTTCATCGTGCTGCTGATCACCTTCGGTTCACTGCTGGCCGCCGGGATGCCGCTGGTCACCGCGGTGATCGGCGTCGCCATCACGACGACCACCATCACGATCGCCTCGGGATTCGTCGACATCTCATCGACCGCTCCCCTGCTGGCGACCATGCTGGGGCTCGCCGTCGGCATCGACTACGCCCTGTTCATCGTGTCGCGGCATCGGGCACAGCTCATCCGCGGGATGGACCCGAAGGAATCCGCGGCGATCGCCGTGTCGACCGCGGGCAGCGCAGTGGTGTTCGCGGCGCTGACGGTGATCATCGCGCTGCTCGGCCTCTCGGTGGTGCAGATCCCGTTCCTCACCGTGATGGGGCTCGGCGCCGCCATCTCGGTAGTCATCGCCGTGATCGTGGCCCTCACCTTGCTGCCCGCCATCATGGGCCTGCTGGGCAAACGGATGACGCCGAAGCCCACGTCGCGGGCCGCGCGACGTGAGCTCGCCGCCGACGGAACCCACCGCACCATGGGTGCACGGTGGGTGAAGCTCATCACCGCGAAGCCGATAATCACCGTCGGTGTCGTCGTCATCGGGCTCGCGATCGTGGCGCTGCCGGCCGGATCGATGCGGCTCACGCTGCCCGACGCGGGATACGACCCGCCCGGCTCGCAGTCGCGCGAGGGCTATGACCTGCTGGCCGAGGGTTTCGGGCCCGGGTTCAATGGCCCGCTCCTCGTGACCGCCGACATCTCGAAGACGCTCGACATCAGCGGCGCGCTCACCGCGCTGCACGACCAGTTCGCGGGGCTCGACGACGTCGAATCGGTGAGTCAGGGCATCCCGAACACCACGGCCGACATGGCGATCGTGTCGATCATCCCCGACAGCGCACCCGACAGCGTGCAGACCGAAGATCTGGTGAACACGATCCGGGGCATGGCGCCCGGCTTCGAGGAGGCCAACGGATTCACCTACCAGGTGACCGGCACCACCGCCCTCGGCATCGACGTCTCGGCGAGGCTCGCCGACGCGCTGCTGCCGTTCGCGATCGTCGTGGTGGGGCTGTGCATCATCCTGCTCACCATCGTGTTCCGCTCGCTGGCGGTGCCGATCTCGGCCACCATCGGCTACCTGCTCTCGGTGGGCGCCTCGTTCGGCATCGTGACCGCGGTCTTCGAGTGGGGCTGGTTCGCCGACCTCCTCGGCGTGGCGAAGGTGGGGCCGGTGATCAGCTTCTTCCCCATCCTCTTGATGGCGGTGTTGTTCGGGTTGGCCATGGACTACCAGGTCTTCCTGGTGTCGCGGATGCGCGAGGAGCACGTGAAGGGTGCCGACCCGCACACCGCGGTGCGGCACGGGTTCATCGGCGCCGCACGGGTGGTGACGGCCGCCGCCTGCATCATGTTCGCCGTGTTCGCGTCGTTCGTGCCGGGCGGCAGCGCGGTGCTGCAGCCGATCGCTCTGGGCCTTGCCGCCGGTGTGTTCATCGATGCGTTCCTGGTGCGGATGACATTCATTCCCGCGGTCATGATGCTGCTCGGCCGGCTGGCCTGGGCGCTGCCGGCGCCGCTCCGGCGCATCCTGCCGAACGTCGACCTCGAGGGCGAGGGGGTGCGGGAGATGCTCGACGCGACCGCGTGGCGTCCGCTCGACGAGGGCGAGCATCCGTTCGCCATCGCCGCCGAACGCACCATCGTCGAAGCCGCCGACGCCGCATCGTTCGGCGTGCGCGCCGAGCCCGGCGACCTCGTGGTGGTGACGGGGGCGGCGTCGACGCATCCGGATGCCGTGGTGGCCGCCATCGCGGGGCGCCAGCGGGTGCTCTCAGGCCATCTGCGCGTGCTCGACAATGCGCTGCCGTTCCAGGCGGCGGCCCTGCGTCGCCACTCGGTGTTGGTGGAGCGTCCGGTCGACCTCGACGCCCCCGCGGTGCGGCTCGCGCTGCCCCCCGGAGCGCTCAGCGTGCTCGAACGGCTCCGGCGCGACCTCGGCGAGGAACTCGACGACCTCTGGGGTACCGCCGCCGCGGCCGAGTGGACCTACCAGGTCGCGCTCGCTGCGGTGTCGAAGGCGCGTCTCGTGGCCATCGACGGCACGGGCATCCCGACCGCCCACCTCCAGCACGCGCTCGGCATCGTGCACGGAGCGTTGCCGCTCGGAACGACGCTCGTCGTCGCCCACCACGGCGCACGGCTCGAGGCGGGTGCACGACCGGTCGTGGTGGTCGAGCTGCAACCGGCGCCCCTGGTGCCGGAGCCCCTTCCTGAGATCGCGGAACTCGTGCCTGCCGCGGGGGCCCCGGATGCCTCCACTGCCGATGACCCATCGCCCGCCGGCGACGAACACCCGACCCAGAACCCGACCCCCGAGCCGGGTGCGACCAGCAGTGCGACCAGCACAGAGAAGAGGTGACCGCATGACGAGCCTGTCTTCCCTGGTGCGCCGCGGCGACACCGGATCCTTGACCCCCGTTGCCCGGCGCGTCGCCATCGTGCTCGCCGTGCTCACACCGCTGCTGATCGCCGGCGTGGCGGTGACCGCCCTGGTCTCGCCGACGCAGTCGGCCGCCGCGCCCTCCGGCCCAGCACTTCCGGCCGCCGTGGTGAATCAAGACGTCATGGTCGACGTGCCGCAGAGCGACGGCACGACCACACCGGTGCTCGCCGGCAAGCTGCTGGTGAGCGAGCTGACCTCCGGCACTTCGGGGCAGGGTTTCACGTGGAACGTGACGGATGCCTCCACCGCCGCCGGCGGACTGAAGTCGGGTCAGTACGCGGCGGTCGTGACCATCCCCTCGAACTTCTCGGCGTCGTACGTGTCGATCTCGGGCACCTCGCCGGTGCAGGCTGAGCTGCAGGTGCAGACCAACGGCGCCAACAGCTACGTCACCGAGATGCTCGCCAGCGCGCTCTCCACGAACCTCCAGGCGGCCTTGTCGACCCAGGCCACGAAGCAGTTCGTCACCACCACGCTCGGCGCGTTCACCACGCTGAACGGATCGATCGGCCAGGCGGCTTCGGCTGCCTCGGAGCTCGCGGGCGGGGCCGATCAGCTCACCACGGGAGCCGGGCAGCTCGCCACGGGTCTCGCGACGGCAGCCACCGGCGGCGCCGAGCTCAACACGGGTGCGCAGGCGCTGGCGGGTGGTTTGAACGAGATCTCAACGGCGACGGCCGACCTGCCGGAGTACGCCGACCTCCTGGCCGAGGGCACGGCCGGGGTCTCATCGGGCATCACCTTCCTCAAAGGGCGCCTTGCCGACGAGACAGTGAACTCCTACGGCATCGATCAATCGCAGAAGGATCTCGAGTCGACGATCGCGGCACTCCGCAGCGAGGTCGCGGGAGGCTTGCCGACCGACGAGATCGTACGGAGGCTCGACCGGATCGAGCTGGACGCTGCCGGCATCAGGGTGCGCTCCTTCGGGGTCACGCTCGGTCTCGGTCTCGACGCGCTCGGTGTCACGGCGCTCGAGGGAGCATCGAACCAGGTCAGTGCCGGGGCCGCGCAGTTCGCGGCCGACATCCCGCAGCTCACCGACGGCATCTCGCAGGCTTCCTCCGGCGCCACCCAGCTGGCGGCCGGCACAGCGGGCCTCTCCGACGGCCTGAACCAGCTCTCGGCAGGAGCGGCGCAACTCACCCCCGGGGCCGCACAACTCGCATCCGGAACCCACCAGCTGGCCGACGGTCTGCAGCAGGCCACCGACCAGATCCCCACGTACACCACCGCCCAGGAGGACACGATCTCGACCGTGGTCGCGAACCCCGTGGTGACCGAGCAGTCCGACATCGCTGCTCTGCCGAGTCCGGCGGCCGCGATCGCCGCCGTCGCCGTGCCGATGGCCCTCTGGATCGGCGCCTTCGCCATCTACCTCCTGCTGACGCCCTTCACCCGGCGCGGCCTCGCCTCCACCGCCTCCACCTTCCGGGTCGTGGTCGGCTCGCTCTGGCCGGCCGTCGTGCTCGGGCTCGTGCAGGCGGCGGTCGTGGCGACCGTGCTGTTCTTCGTGGGTGCCCATCCGGCACACGTCGCGGGGAGCATCCTGTTCTCCCTCTTCATGTCGTTCGCGTTCGTGACCCTGCACCAGGGGCTCGTGGCCCTGTTCGGACAGGCGGGGCGCTTGCTCTCGCTGGGGCTCGTCGTGGTGCAGATCGCGGCGGCCGCCGTCATCATCCCGAACGGATTGAGTTCCCCGCTCTACACCGGACTTTCGAGCCTGCTCCCGCTATCGCATGCCATCACGGGCATGCAAGCGTTGATCGGTGGCGGTTCCCTCGCCGTCGTGGCGCAGGAAGCCGTCGTGCTCCTGGTGTTCGCGGCGATCGGGCTCGCTCTCAGCCTCATCGCGGTGACCCGTCACCGATCGCGCAGCCTGGTGCAGATCGTGCCTCTGGCACCCTCGCCGGTCGCCACCTAAACTGGGCGCCATGGCGACCAGAGCAGCGAACATCTCGGCCATCGAGAAGGCCACCGAACAGCCGTGGGACGAGTGGATGTCGTACCTCGCCTCGATCGATGCGGCGAACCGGTCGCACGCCGAGATCGCCCGAGAGGTGTACGAGCGTCTGGCGGCGACGCATCCGAACAGCGGATGGTGGGCGCAAGGCATCACGGTGGCCTACGAGCAGGAGATCGGGCGGCGGGAGCCGGGTCAGAGCTGCGACGGAGACTTCACGGTGGGTGCGAGCAAGACCCTCAGCGCCTCGCTGGACGAGGCCCTCGAGGCGTGGGTGAGCTTGGCCGGCGATCGCACGGAATTCAGTGGCGTGCCGATCACCCGCGAGGGCCAGGCGAGCAGTTCGGGCAAGTGGCGCTACTGGCGGTGCGGACTCGACGACGGCACTCTCGTGGCGATCAACATCTACGAGAAGGCACCCGGCAAAGCGTCAGTCGGCGTGCACCACACGAAGCTCGAATCGGCGGTGGCCGTCGAGCACTGGCGCGGCTACTGGAAGGGGCTCCTGAAGGAGCTCTGAGCGCGCCGGCAGGCTTACGCCGCGGCCGATGCCTTGGCCTCGGCGAGGTCGAGAAAGAGCTCGGTGTTGAAGCGGTAGGCCACCATCACCTCGTCGATCACGCGGTCGCGTTCGGCGTCGTCCCAGTCGACCGTGTCGAGCTGGGCGCGATAGGTCTCTTTGAACTCCTTCGGCTTCGCGATGTCGCCGAAGAGGTAGAAACCCACGCCGTTGGTCTCGAAGCCGAACTGACGCTGCATCAGGGTGCGGATGATCTGCCCGCCCGAGAGGTCGCCGAGGTAACGCGTGTAGTGGTGGGCGATGAACCCGCCGTTCCAGGTGGCGGCGACCTCGTTGATCCGCTGCACGTAACGGGCGGTCGTCGGCAACGGTGTGACCTGCTCGCGCCAGTCCTCCCCGATCAGAAAGCGCAGGTCTTCTTCGATCGCGGGCAGTCGGGTGAGTTTCGGCGAGATGAAGGCGGCCGCGACGGGGTCGTTCTTCATGCGGTCGGCCGCTGCTTCGAGCGCCTCGTAGATGAAGTAGTGCTGGGCGACCAGCGCGATGTAGTCGTCGCGCGTTCCTTTACCGCTCATCAAGTCGGTCATGAAGCCCGCGCCCTCGCTGTCGCTGTGGCCGGTCCAGGTGCGCTCGCGGAGAGCTTGCGAGAAGGGGATTACAGCAGCCATACGCTCATTCCACGACGAGTTAGTGTTGCCTAACTTTAGCGGAGGAAGGCTCCGCGGTCTCTAGGGATTTCCCCCAAAACGGTCACGCGTGCGGCCGCGGCTCGATGCCGAGCACCGCGCAGGCCTCGTCGTAGAGTGCCACGATCTCGCGGCGCACCTCGGGGCGGTCGGCGATCGGGCCGTTCGGCCAGGCGACGGATGCGCGTTTCGTCACGCCACCGCCGGTCACCTCCCACACGCCCTCGTCGCCGTCGAAGCCGACCATGGTGCTGGCGTCCGCGGCCGGATCGACGAAGGCTCGCGCGATCAGGAGGTTGTCGTCGCTGTGGTCGCCGTTCATGTGGCGGAGGACGGCGTCGACGATGTCGGGAGCGAAAAGGGTCACGACGCCCAACGCTAGTCGAGAACGGTGTCAGTCGAGCAGCTGCGCCTGCAAGAAGTAGGTCGAGCGCGCGAAGGCCAGCGCGGCCGCGTTCTTGTCGAGCAGTTCGAGCATCGTGGCGTTGGCGAAGCCGTCGGCCGTCGCCGAGTAGGTGTACTGCGTGACGGGGGTGCCATGCTCCTTCAGGCGGCTGACGAACTCGTCGACGTCGATGTCTCCCGCCCATCCGGTGCCCTCTGGCCGGTGCATCAGCACGGCGCAGGGGATGATGCCGGCCTCCTCGTGGCCGAGCACCGCGTAGTAGGCGACCACCGCATCCGCCTCCCCGCGCTGGGCGAGCCGGAGAGCGAGACGCCCGCCGAGCCCGAGGCCGATCAAGCCCACGCGATTGGCGCCGTGACCGCGTCCGAGCGCGACTGCGTCGTCGAGGGTCGCGAGGGCGAATCCGTCGTCGATGCGGTCGGCGAGTTCGGCTGCGCCTTCAGGCTGGATGGTCGCGACGCCGTGGAAGAGATCGGGCACCGTCACGAAGAAGCCCTGATTCGCGAGCGAGCGGGCGTACGCCTCGAGGTAGGGCAGCCGCCCATAGGAGTCATGCACGAGCACGATCGTGGGGCGGCCCGGTTCGCCGTACTCCAGAGGCCAGCCCGGAGACGGGATGTCGACGAATTCGGCCACGGCTCCTCCGGTCGTTGCCTCGATTCTTGCACGGCTCGCGTGTTCCTGATCGAGTGGGCACGTTTCGTCGCACACCGAGGGTGATGGGCACGAATCGTGCCCACTCGATGCGAGGTCAGCGCGCGGCGAGGTGGTCGACGTGCATCTGGGTCTGGGTGAGGGCCGATGAGAGGAAGAAGCCGCGCATGTTGGCCCAGCCGGCGGTCCAGTGGATGCGTGACGCGATCTCCCAGATCGTGGCGTGTGGATGCGCGTCCAGCACCGCGGCGACCTGGGCCGAGCGGGTGAGATGGTGGCGTCGGGTGGCGGCGACGCGTTCCGCGAGGCCGCGGAAGCGGTAGCCGTGACCGGGAAAGACAGAGGTTGCGCCGGTGTCGAGGGCCGCCACCTGGTCGAGGGAGCGCAGGTAGTCGCCGATCGGGTCGGCAGCCGGCCCGCCGAGACCGATGCCCGGGTAGATCGAGGGCAGCACGTGGTCGCCGGTGAACAGGATGCCGTGGTCGAGGTCGTGGAGACACACGTGCCCTGGTGTGTGCCCCGGGGTATGGAGCACACGGATGCGCCGCCCCGGAATCGCCAGCAGCTCCCCGTCGTCGAGCAGCAGGTCGGCACGGAGGGAGGACTCTGCGCCGCCGCTGGCCGCGCGATCGGCGGCCGCGGCGAGTTCGGGCATCCGTTCGGCCGGAACCCCCCAGCCCGCTGCACGCTCGGCCTGGATCTCGGCGTGCTGCGGCATGGCTTCGAGCAGGCGGCCGAGCGACGCCTGCTCCTCGCGGTGCAAGGCGACGGGAACACCCGTCTCGCGACGCAGGCGCTCGGCCATGCCGAGATGGTCGCGATGCAAGTGTGTGACCGTGATGGAGGCGAGGGCGGGGGCTTCATTCACGACGCCGGCACTACCCGCGCTGCCGGTCTCGCGGGCGATCTCGCCGAGCAGGGCGGACAGCCGCGCCCGGTTCTCGTCACTGTCCAGCCCGGGATCGATGAGGTGCAGACCACCGTGGGCGTCTCGAACCAGGTAGCTCAGTGAGTAGTGCGGGGAGTACTCGTTCGGCATCGGCTGCGGCAGCACCCAGACGTCGTCGGCCGCGCGGGCCGGCGCCGGAGCGGTGCCGCCGCTGGTCTCGGCGGCGAATTCGGGTTCGCTCAGGGCCCGCATCACGGCAGGCGCGCGATGGTGTCGAGAAAGAGCCGGGCGTAGCGGGAGCGATCGACGTCGAGAGCGACGTCGACGAGGGTGGTGCCGGGCAGGGTGCCCGCGCTGCCCGATCCGGCGGCTGCACCGGCGTGGATCGCGTCTTCACCCACCCGCTGGCGGCGGTCGACGATGGTCTGACCGCGTGCGAACCCGGCGAGCTCGACACGCACCGGGCGACGCTCGATGCGGAGGGCGCCGGGGTCGACCAGGGCGCAGAGGGCTCCGGCATCGCCGATGTGACCGGTGTACGACGGGGCCGCGTCCGCGGCTGCAGCGCTTTCGTTCGGCGCATCCGGGTCGTCGCCCATCGGGAACTGCAGCAGTCTGCCCGCGAGGCGAGCGGATGCGCCGGGCGCGGCCAGGAGGGAATCGGCGTCGGCCCGGTCGATCGTGACCTGGTTGAAGACGTCGAGGCCGTACATGAAGGTCTGCACGCTCGAATCGAGCACGATGGCCGCGGCCTCCGGGTCGTGCCAGACGTTGAATTCGGCGACGGGAGTCGCATTGCCGACCCCGGCTGACCCGCCCATGAAGAGGATGCGTTCGATCTGCGGCGCGAGTTCGGGATGCTGGCGGAGCAGCAGCGCGAGGTTCGTCTGCGGGGCCAGCGCCACGATCGTCACCGGCTCGGCGGCGGAGAGCAGCAGATCGCGCAGCAGGTCGACCGCGTGCCGTGGGTCGGCCGCTCGGAAGGAGTGCGGATGGGCGAAGTCCGGGTCGGCGCTCAACTCCCCGAAGCCGTCGGAGCCGTGGGCGTGCGAAGCCCGCGCGGCCTCGATCAGCGGTCGGATCGCTCCGCCGGCCACGGGAACGGGCGGAGCGTCGGCGACGTCGAGCACGCGCAGGGTGTTGGCCACCACGTTCTCGAGGGAGGTGTTGCCGGCGACGCAGGTGATTCCGAGCAGCTCGATCTCGGGATGCGCGACCGCGAAGAGGATGGCCAAGGCATCGTCGACACCCGTGTCGACGTCGAGCAGAACGGGGTGCGTCACGCGCTCAATCTATCGCGATGCGGGAGTGCCTGAACCGGCCAGGGTGTGGCCGGTGCCCGGCTCCGTGGTGGTGCCCGTGACCTCGCGCACGAAGTGCTGCAGCCGCTGGTAGACCTCCTGTGACTCCGGGTAGCGGTAGTTCTGCTGCCAGGTGTGCAGGGTGTTGGCGTTGTCGCGATCGTAGATGAGCGCATCCACCCGCACCTGGTGCTCGCGCAAGCGGGCGATGAAATTGAGGTTCGCGGTGTAGAAGTAGTCGCGCTCGGAGGTGGTGACGAACACCGGCGGGAACTCCGAATCGAGCCACTCGATGGGCGAGAGGTAGTCGGCGGCGCGGCGTAGTTCGCCGCGGCTGCGCGTGCTGCGGAGGGGGCCGGGCAGCAGCATCCGGATGAAGCCGAGGCCCAGGATGAAGCCCCGCTCGAACATCACCGAGAAGTCGACCACGCTGCAGTGCTGCACGAGGCCGCGCAGATGAGTGCGAGGAACGGCCGGGGTGATGTCGTAGTGGTCGGCGAGCTCGTCGCGGAAGTGCGCTGCGGCGAGCAGGGCGGAGAGCTGGCCGCCGGCGGAGTCGCCGCCGAGCACGATGCGCTCCGGGTCGCCGCCGAAGTCAGCGATGTTGGCCGAGACCCAGGCAAGAGCGGCATTGGCGTCGTGCACCATGTGCGACATGGTGAACTGCGTCGCGCGCCGGTAGTTGACGTTCACCACCACCATGCCGCCGAGAGCCTGGCTGGCGCAGTACTTGGTGAGCGCGTCCTTGTCGCCGGAGGTCCAGCCTCCGCCGTGGAAGTAGACGTAGACGGGCAGCGGGGTGGCCGGATGATGGCCTGCGGTGCCCAGGCGCGGGCTGATGACGTCGAGCCGGTGCGCGCGGATGCCGTCGCCCACGAAGTCGATGTCGAGCCGGTAGTCGACTGCGGTGATCGGATCGACGTTGAACCGGGTGCGTTCGCTACGGCTCACGGTGTGCATCAGCAGCCGCCATACCCACACGGGAAGGCGCTGCACGAAGCCGGCGTTCTTGATGGAGGCCCAGCTCCACCGGCTGCGCCCGGGTGCGATCGTAGTCATCCCGTCACACTACGAGCCCCGACCGCACACCCCCTGTGCGCGCCCCGTGAGCCAGCCGCATGCGTCCTTGCTGAAATGAGAGAAGCTCGATAATCTCATTTGGTGTCCACTCCATTCGGCGACTACGTCGTCTACGTCGACGAGAGCGGCGATCACAGTCTCGTGAGCATCGATCGCGAGTACCCGGTCTTCGTGCTGGCGTTCTGCATCTTCCATGTACCCCACTACGTGCGTCGCGTCATCCCCGCCGTTGAAGATCTCAAATTCCGGTACTTCGGACACGACATGGTGGTGCTGCACGAACACGAGATCCGTAAGGAGAAGGCGCCGTTCCAGATCTTGCGCGACAGTCAGTTGCGGTGCGACTTCCTGGCCGATCTGACGCGCGTCATCGTCGAGGCCAGGTTCGGCGTGGTCGCGTCGTAGGGAGTTCAAGGCGCGGGTGGGAAATGACATCAGCCCATACGACGTCGCACTCATGTTCGGATTGGAGCGTGTCTTCCTGCAGCTGCAGTCGCGCGGCCAAGCGGGGCGCCGCACCTTCGTGATCTTCGAAAGCAGGGGCAAGTCGGAAGACTCTGCGCTGAAGGCGGAGTTCGAGCGCATCATGGCAACGACGAGGATGCGTGGGATGCCGCAGACGTTGGAATTCATGATTGCGAGCAAGCAGGTGAACAGTCCCGGTTTGCAGTTGGCCGACATGGTGGCACGGCCGATCGGCGTGCATCTCATCCGCCCGCAGCAGACCAATCGCGCCTGGGATGTCGTGTGCCGCAAGATCGCCCGATCGAAGACGGGTGAAGTACTCGGCTACGGGCTCAAGGTGTATCCGTGACGAACTCCGGTTAAAGCGAAATGCTCCCGACGAATCGAGAGCCTGACGCCGACCGGGATAGCCCAATCCACTTGAGATAAGCATACCTCATCTAGCGCTCGGTCAAACATCCGGATGCCACTGAGGGGTGGACTTCGGAGGCGCGCCGCAACAGAATCAAGCATGGGCCCGACCGAAGCCCGCATCCGCACCCCCGACCAGCGGCTGCGCGTGTTCGTCTCCTCCACGCTCAAGGAGCTCGCTCCTGAGCGTCGATCGGCGCGCACGGCGATAGAACGACTCCAGCTGGCACCGGTCATGTTCGAGCTCGGTGCTCGGCCCCATCCGCCGCGCGAGCTCTACCGCGCCTACCTGGCACAGAGCGACGTCTTCGTGGGCCTGTACTGGGAGCGCTACGGCTGGGTCGCCCCCGAGGAAGAGGTGTCGGGCCTCGAAGACGAGTACCTCCTCGCCCCGTGGTCGATGCCGAAACTCATGTACATCAAGCAGCCGGCACCGGCGCGCGAAGCCCGCCTCGACACGCTGCTCGATCGTGTGCGCGACGACGACACCGCCTCCTTCAAGTACTTCTCCGATTCGCGAGAACTCGGCCGGTTGCTCACCGCCGATCTCGCGACACTGCTCGCCGAACGGTTCGATCAGAGTCGGGGGATGTCGGCCGTGTCGCCGGTGCCCGCCGACCTCGCTCCGGGGGCGTCCGATACAGCGGGTGCGAAGGCGACATCGGCTCCGCCCGCACCCGCCGACGAAGCGCCCGCCGCCTTCTCCCCCACTCCCCCGGCTCGCTCCGTTCCGCTGCCCGCTCAGGTCACCGCGCTGATCGGCCGCGCTCGCGAGGTCGACGACGTGTCGGCCATGCTCCGCCGGCCCGGCACGCGGCTCATCACACTCACCGGCCCCGGCGGAATCGGCAAGAGTCGCCTCGCAATCGAAGTCGCCGAGCGACTCGCCCCCGACTTCGCCGACGGCGCCGCCTTCATCGATCTCTCCGCGGTGCACGACCCCGCGCTCGTGCCACTCGCCATCGCGCAGTCGATCGGCGTGCGCGACACCGGCGATGCCCCGCTCCTCGAGAAGGTCGAGACCGCACTGCGGGAGCGGCGCATCCTGCTCGTGCTCGACAACTTCGAGCAGGTGCTCGACGCTGCGACACTACTCGCCGCGCTGCTCGCGATGGCGCCCGGAGTCGTCGCCGTGGTCACGAGTCGTTCGCTACTGCACATCTCGGCCGAGAAGAGCTACGAGGTGGGCCCGCTCGGTCTGCCCGACTGGGAGCGGCACCCCAGTCTCGGCGAAGTGACGGGCTGCGCATCCGTCAGTCTCTTCGTGGAGCGCGTTCATGCCGTGAAGCCCGACTTCGAGATCGACGCCGACAACGTCGAGGCCGTCGCCCGGATCTGCGATGCACTCGACGGCGTTCCCCTCGCCCTCGAACTCGCCGCGGCCCGGATGCGTGTGCTCACCCCGACCGACATGCTCGCCCGACTCGACCGCCGGCTCCCGCTGCTGGTCGGGGGTGCGCGCGATCTTCCGGCGCGCCAGCAGACGCTCCGGAGCACGATCGAGTGGAGCACCCAATTGCTGGGCGATTCGGAGAAGGCGCTGCTCGCGCGCCTCGGCGTGTTCGAGGGCGGGTTCTCGCTGGAGGCGGCTGAGGCGGTGTCGGGCGCATCCGGCCCCCTGCCCGCCTTGCCCGACACGCTGTCGCTGGTCGGGCTGCTCGTCGATGCGAGCCTGGTGAGCCAGCACGACCGCGGCACCCGCTCACGCTTCTCGATGCTCGCCACCGTTCGCGAGTACGCGCTGGAACAATTGGGAGCCCAGCCCGACGATGCGCTCGACATATTGCTCGAACGGCATGCGGAGTTCTACATCGCCCTCGGTCGCGAGAGCGAGTTCGCGCTCGAGGGCCCCGAGCAGCGCGACTGGATGGCGCGGCTCACCGACGACCGCGACAACCTGCGGGCCACCGCCCGGCACCTGCTCGACACCGGCGAACTCGACCGGTGCGCCGACTTCGCCTGGACCCTCTACGTGTACTGGTGGGTGGGCGGCCACCTCGGCGAAGTGCGGGGGTGGATGCAGGAACTGCTCGACGCATCCGAGGGCCGGCCCTCTCCCCGCGCTCGGGCCATCGCGCTCTACTTCACCCAGGCGATCACCTTCTGGCAAGACCCGGACGGCCGCGTCGCGCAGGGTCTCACCGAGAGTGCCGAGCTGTTCCGCCAGGAGGGTGAACCCTCCGGTGAAGCGCTCGCGCTGGTGTCGCTGGCTCTCGCCGTGCTGGCGAACGAGACCCCCGACCCGGCGCGCGCGGACGACGCCCTCGAGACCAGCCTCGGTCTGTTCCGCGACAGTGGCGACCAATGGGGTGAGGCGATGGCCCTCGTGAGCCTCGGCCGCGTCGCCCTGCTGCAGCAGAAGACGCACGCGGCACTCAACCGGTTCGAAGAGAGCCTCATGCTGGCCCGCAAGCAGGGCGATCAACTCGGCGAGACGATCGCGTTGCACCACCTGGGCTGGGCGCGGCTGCTGCTCGGCGACGTGCCTGCAGCGGGCCAGGACTTCGGGCTCAGCCTCGAGAGTTCGGCGCGGATGGGTCATGACGAGGGAATCGCGTACGGTCTCGAAGGGCTCGTGGCCCTGGCCGCGATGGCCGGTGACGCCGACCGGGCCGGGCGATTGGAGGGTGCGGCCACGGTGCTGCGCGAGCGGTCGGGAATCTACAACGCGCCGGCATTCACGTTCCACGCGCCGCTGGTCGCGCAACTCCGGGCTTCGTCGCCCGAGGCGGCGCGGGCCTACGACCGCGCGCAGCGGGCGGGGCGCGAGGAGCCGACGGACGCAGTGGTGGGCTACGCGCTCGCCGGAGTCCCGTCGGGCGAAGCCGACGCCCGCGCCGCTGCGCCCCCGCCCGCAGCTACGCCCCCGCCCCTCAGCGAGAAAGACGCCTGATGAGCAGCCATCCGCCGCCCGAGCCCGCCGCCACCCCGGTGCGGCCGGGAACCGCATCGACACGCGGCGACCGCATCCTGCCCTACACCCGGGTGGTCTCGGCCATCATCATCCCGTTCCTCGTGGTGGCGAGCGTTCTGCTCTACATCCTGCCCGGCCGCACCGACGAGCTCTTCGCCTGGACCATCGTTCCGCCGATCACCGCCATGCTCCTCGGCTGCGCCTACATCGGTGGCATCTGGTTCTTCGCCGCCTGTCTCCGGCTTCGACGGTGGCATGCGGTGGGCTGGGGCTTTCCCGCCGTCTTCGTCTTCGCGAGCCTCTTGGCCATCTCCACCTTCCTGCACTGGGACAGATTCCATTTCGGGCATATCTCGTTCATCGTCTGGGTGACCCTCTACGTCACCACGCCCGTGCTGGTGCTGGTGGCGTTCATCCTGAACCGCCCGCAAGACCCCGGAACCCCGGATGCGCGCGACTACACGATTCCGCGCTGGTTGCGCGGCCTGCTCGCCGTGGTCGGGCTGATCGCCACGGTCACCGGGGTGGTGCTGTTCGTGGCGCCGCAGCTCGCGATCGACATCTGGGCGTGGGAGTTGACCCCTCTGACTGCGCGCGTGGCGGGAGCCATCCTGACCCTCCCCGGGGTGGTGAACGCGTGGTTGTTCGTCGACTCGCGGTGGAGTGCGTTCCGTTCGGTGGTGCAGGCAGAGTTGATCAGCCTGGTGTTCATCGTGGCGTCACTGATCATCCGCTGGAACGACCTGCTCTGGGATCGGCCGTCTGCACCCCTGTTCTTCGGGGGCATCGTGGTGTCGCTCCTGGCCTACGCGGCGTTCTACGTCTATTGCGAACGGCGACTAGCGGCGGCGGGTCGACCACAGGGCCCACGCGACCAGCAGGGGCTGGAACAGTAGGCGCACCGCGCGCTTGCGGTCGTTGTCGAGACCGAACGCGTCTCGGCCGTTCACCCACTGCGAGATGTTGCCCGGGAAGACCGCGGTCAAGAACAGGGCGGCCACGGTGCCAACGGCCTTTTGATGCTTCGACAGCACGGTGAGTGCTGTTCCGAGCGTGATCTCCACGGCACCGGATGCGAGCACGACGGCGTCTTTGTCGAACGGCACCCAGTCGGGCACCTGGGCTTGGAAGTCTTTGCGGGCGACGGTGAGGTGCGTGATTCCTACGGCCACCAGCGTGAGCCCGAGTGCGACCCGGGCGACGGTGCGGGCGACGGAGCGCTTCTGAGTCATGTGCCCATCCTGCACCCGCCGCCGGATGATGTCAGGAGTTTTCTGAGAGCGGATGACGGGAATCGAACCCGCGCTATCAGCTTGGGAAGCTGAAGTTCTGCCATTGAACTACATCCGCGTGCAGTCGAGAATAGCAGTCGGTTCGAGAAACCCTAGACGGAGACGGGTGTCGTGGCGCCCGCCGGTGCGGTCGTGTTCGCCGCCCGGCTCGGACCCGGATCGACCTTCGCCGGCCGCCGTCGCGACAGGCGCAACGTGGCCACGAACCACACGCCCAATCCCACCACGCCGACCGAGGCCCACGCGATGAAGAAGACGAGATCAACCCCCGCACGCATGCGACCTCCCCCGAATCCCCCAGACTGCACAGCCTAAATCGCCTTATCGCCCACCGCAATGGTGTCCTGATGCACCGTGCGGCTGTTCACGGCGGTCGGTGTTCGGGCGTCGGCCCCCATTACACTGACTGCGTGCTCCTCTCCGACCGCGACATCCGCACCCAGATCCGTGAGAACCGCGTCAGCCTCGAGCCCTACGAGCCGGCGATGCTGCAGCCGTCGTCGATCGACGTGCGGCTCGACCGCTACTTCCGGTTGTTCGACAACCACAAGTACCCGTTCATCGATCCGGCCGAAGACCAGCCCGAGCTCACGCGGCTGATCGAGACCAAGCCCGATGAGCCGTTCATCCTGCACCCCGGCGAATTCGTGCTCGGTTCGACCTTCGAGCGCGTCGGTCTGCCCGACGACGTCGCCGCCCGGCTCGAGGGCAAGAGCTCGCTGGGCCGGCTCGGCCTGCTGACCCACTCGACGGCCGGATTCATCGACCCCGGCTTCTCGGGCCACGTGACCCTCGAGCTGAGCAACGTGGCGACGCTCCCGATCAAGCTCTGGCCCGGGATGAAAATCGGGCAGCTCTGCTTCTTTCAGCTCTCGAGCCCCACCGAGCGCCCCTACGGGTCGAGCCAGTACAGCTCCCGTTACCAGGGCCAGCGCGGCCCGACGGCCTCGCGCTCGCACCTCAACTTCCACCGCACCGACGTCACTCCGGTCACCGAGGGCGCTCCCGGGGAGTGACGCCCCCGCGTCACCGGCACCGCCCGCCCGAAACGACGGAGGATGCCGTGCACTTCGGGCTGAGCATCCGTCGTTCCGGACAAATCGCCCGAAACTCCGTCGTTTCGACCCGGGCGGGGCGCCGGACGAGCGCGGCAGGCCGGCTCAGGCGTGCGGCAGGCCGGCCGCGCCGAGGCGGGTGGCGCCGCGCGAGCGGGCGCGCTGCTCCTCGAGGGCTTCGGCGAAGCCCACTTCCCAGGCGTCGTCGACATCGATGCCCAGACGTCGGGCCTCCTCCACGCTGAGTTCCTTCGGGAATCCGTGGGTGTCGGAGAGCCGGAAGACGTCGGCCCCCGTCAGGGTGCTGCCCGAGTATTCGGCCAGCGCATGCAGCCCGCCCTCGAGGGTGCGCCGGAACGCGTTCTCCTCTTTGACGAGCACCGCGATCACTTCGTCGCGCGAGGCGGCGACCTCCGGGTAGTCGGCAGCGTAGAGATCCGCGATCACCGGCACGACCGCCTCGAAGAAGTTCTCGGTGAGCCCGAGCGACAGCGCGAGACGGATCGCGCGGCGCAGCAGGCGCCGCATGACGTAGCCCTGCTCCTTGTTCGAGGGCCGCACGCCGTCGACGGCGAGGAAGGTCGCGCCGCGCAGATGATCGGCGATGATCCGCATCGAGGTGGTCTCGTCGTCGTAGGAGCGGCCGGAGAGATCCTGCAGCGCGACGATGATCGGCCAGAGCAGCGAGATGCGGAACACGTCGTCCGACCCGATCGACGCGGCCGCGATGCGCTCGAGGCCGCCGCCGAAGTCGACGTTACGGCGGGCGAGTTCCTCGAACGAGCCGTCGCCCAGCCGTCGATACTGCATGAAGACCTGATTGCCGATCTCCATGAACTGCCCGCCGTCGCTGGCCGGATGGGCGTGCCCGTACGACGCATCCTGGAACTCCGGCCCGAAGTCGTAGAAGACCTCGCTGTCGGGGCCGCAGGGGTCGCCGATCGGCGTGGCCGCGAGTGAGCCGCCGCGGCTCCACCAGTTCTCGCCGCCGTCGTAGAAGAAGATGCGCTCGCCGGGATGCACCCCGCGGGCATCGCCATCCGCCTGGCTGCCGATCACGGCGACCTCGGCGGTGATGCCCCGTTCGGCGAAGACCCGCTGCCAGATGTCGGCGGCCTCGGTGTCGCGCGGGATGCCGTTCTCCTCGTCGCCGATGAAGCAGGTGACGAAGATCTTCGAGGCGTCCAGCCCCACGACGTCGACCAGAAAGGTGAAGAACCAGCGGATCTGGTCTTCTTTGAAGTAGTCGCCGAGCGACCAGTTGCCGAGCATCTCGAAGAAGGTGGTGTGGCGGTTGTCGCCGACGTCGTCGATGTCCTGCGCCCGCACGCAGGGCTGGCTGTCGGTGAGGCGGTTGCCGTTCGGATGCTCGGCGCCGAGCAGATAGGGCAGGAGCGACTGCATCCCGCTGCCGTTGAACAGCGTGCTGCTGTCACCACGGGGCACGAGCGGTGCGCGTTCGATCACCGTGTGACCGTGCTGCTCGAGAAACGCTAGATACGAATTCCGGATCTCGTGGGCATCCATGTGCCCAGCATTACAGCTGGGGCAGCTGAAGCGCCAGCCACGGGCTGAACGCCCACGGGGTCAACGACACCGCGAGCTGCAGCTCGGCCGTGTCGGCCCAGCGCCACTCGGCCACCTCGGCCGGGTTCGCCAGCACCGCACCGGCCGCGCGGGCGGTGTAGACCGGGCAGATCTCGTTCTCGACGATTCCGGATGCGTCGATCGCGAGATAGCGGAAGTCGGGCAGCACGAGTTCCAAGCCGGCCAGTTCGAGACCGAGCTCTTCACGGGCTCGGCGGGTGACGGCATCCGCCAATTCCTCGTCGGGGCCGGGATGCCCGCAGAACGAATTCGTCCAGACCCCAGGCCACGCCCTCTTCGTGAGCGCCCGGCGGGTGACCAGGATGCGCCCGGTCTCGTCGAAGACATGGCAGGAGAAGGCGAGGTGCAGCGGCGTGTCGTCGGTGTGCACCTCGTGTTTGTCGGCGACGCCGATGGGCGCGCCGTCGTCGGAGAGCAGAACCACCTGTTCGGTATCGCTGGTCATTTCACTATTGTCCTTTATTACAAGGTTGCCATGTAAGTTGGAGTCGTGGACACTCACGATCTGCTCGCCGTGTCGCAACGCCGACACCAGCACGTCGAGCGCGTCTTGGCGGTCTTCTTCAGTGACTCCCACTATCGGGCGAAAACGCTGGGCGCGCCATACGCCGCGCTGTGGGAGACACTCGAGCGCAATGCCTCGGGGGGCAAGCGTGTTCGCCCGCGCATGGTCATGGCCGCCTACGAGGCCCTCGGCGGCACCGACCTCGATGCGGCCGCGCACGTCGGAGCGGCGTTCGAACTGCTCCACACGGCATTGATCGTGCACGACGACGTGATCGACCGCGATTTCGTGCGGCGCGGAGGGGTCAACGTCTCGGGCCGGTACCGCGACATCGCGACGACCGCGGGCATCCCGCTTCCCGATGCCGAGCATCGCGGTATGTCGGTCGCCATCATCGCGGGCGACCTCGCGCTCTTCAACGCCTACCGCCTGATCGATCGCTCAGGCGTCGACGGCATCCTGCGCACTCGGCTGCATGACCTGCTCGACGAGGCGATGTTCGTCTCGGCGGCGGGTGAACTCTACGACGTCGACTTCGCGCTCCGGAGGGCGAGCGCGACCGGGAGCGGAGGCGGCGCAGGAGGCGGTGCGGGCGGACCTGCCGAACTGCCCACCGTCGATGAGATCCTCGAGATGGAGCGCCTGAAGACGGCCGTCTACTCGTTCGAGACGCCGCTGCAGGCGGGAGCGGTGCTCGCTGGCGCGTCCGCCGCAGCTGTCGCAGCGCTCGGCACCTTCGGCCGCAACATCGGAATCGCCTATCAGGTCGTCGACGACCTGCTCGGCGTGTTCGGCGACGAACGCGACACCGGCAAGACCACCCTCGGCGATCTGCGCGAGGGCAAGCGCACCGTGCTGCTGGCCCACGCGGCTTCGCGCCCGGAATGGGCGGAGGTCGAGGGGTTCATCGGTTCCCCCGATCTCACCGCAGCCCAGGCCGGTCGCATCCGCGAGGTGCTCGAGAAGACGGGGTCACGCCGGTTCACCGAGGCGCTCGCCCGGGATTTCGCGAATCGGGCCTGGGAAGCGCTCGTCGATCCGGAATTGCCGGATGCGGCGCGCGAGGAATTCCGCCCCGTCGTGGCCTCGGTGCTCGGTAGGGTTCGATGACACGAGCACTCCCTGGAGCGCGGTCAGGCGCACCGGAGCTCGACGGCACGACGATCGGGGTGAGATGAGCGGCAAGAACTCGGGGCGCTGGGGCGGCGAGCCGAGCCTCTACGACCGGGTGGCCATGGAGGCCTCGTCCGTTGTAATCCGCCGCTACTCCACGTCGTTCGGGCTCGCCTCGCGCCTGCTCGCCCAGCCGGTGCGGCAAGACGTCGAGAACATCTACGCCCTCGTGCGCCTGGCCGACGAGGTCGTCGACGGAGTCGCGGCGTCGGCCTCACTCGACCGGGTGGAGATCGAACGACGCATCGATGCGCTCGAACGCGAGACCTGCTCGGCCATGTCCTGCGGCTACAGCACCAACCTCGTGGTGCACGCCTTCGGCTGGACCGCGCGTCGTGTCGGCATCGGCGAAGACCTCACCGCTCCCTTCTTCCGGTCCATGCGAGCCGACATCTCGGAGACCCGGCACACACCGGATTCGTTCGACGACTACGTCTACGGATCGGCCGAGGTGGTGGGACTGATGTGTCTCGCCGCTTTCCTCAAGGGCGTGCCGGTGACTCCGACGCAGCACGCCACGCTCGTCGACGGCGCGTGCCACCTGGGCGCCGCCTTCCAGAAGATCAACTTCCTCCGCGACCTCGCCGCCGACTTCGGCACGCTCGGCCGCAGCTACTTCCCCGGAATCGACGTGACCACGTTCACCGAGGCCGAGAAGAAGCGGATCATCGCCGACATCGACGAAGATCTGCGGATCGCGCGCGCCAGCCTCCCCGGACTTCCCACGACCAGTCGGCGGGCCGTCGTGCTCGCCCAGGGCCTGTTCGAGGAGCTCACCGGCCGCCTCCGCGACACGCCCGCAGCCGTACTCGCCCGCACGCGTGTTCGGGTTCCGAACCCGGTCAAGGCGAGAATAGCTGCAGGGGCGGCGCTCGGCCGGCTCCCGCGTTCGAGCTTGCCGAGACGCGCGACGGCAGAGCACACACCATCCGGCCCGGCCGGACGGTATGCAGAAGGAGACACGATCGAGTGACGACGACGGCGAAGACAGCGATCGTGATCGGCGGCGGAATCAGCGGACTGGCGAGCGCAGCGCTCCTGGCTCGAGAGGGTCATGCCGTGACACTGCTCGAGAAGAACGAACGGGTGGGCGGCCGCGCCGGCGTGTGGGAGCACGACGGTTTCCGCTTCGACACCGGTCCGTCCTGGTATCTGATGCCCGAGGTCTTCGACCACTTCTTCCGTCTGCTCGGCACCAGCGCGGCCGAACAGCTCGATCTGGTGAAGCTCGATCCGGGCTACCGGGTCTACTTCGAAGGCGAGTTCGCGTCGATCGACATCGCCGCTAGTCGCGACGAGAATCTGGAGCTGTTCGAGACGATCGAGCCGGGTGCGGGGGTGCGGATGTCGGGCTACCTCGATTCGGCGGCCTCCACTTACGAGCTGGCGAAGGAGTACTTCCTGTACTCGACCTTCGAGAAGGTGTCGCCGCTGTTCACCGGTGCCGTGCTGAAGCGGCTGCCTCGACTGACCCGGCTGCTGACCGAGCCGCTGGCCGGGTTCGCGGCGCGCACCGTGCGTGATCCGCGACTGCAGCAGGTGCTGGGTTACCCTGCGGTCTTCCTCGGCACTTCGCCATATGCGGCTCCGAGCATGTATCACCTGATGAGCCATCTCGACCTCGACGAAGGAGTGCTCTACCCGCGCGGCGGGATCGCCGCCGTGATCGACGCGATCGAGCGCCTGGCCGTCGCCGAGGGCGTCACGATCGTGACCGGGGCCGAGGTGTCGCGCATCGTGATGGAGGTCGAAAGCGCACCGCCGGCAGCGCCCGGCCCGGTCGATGTCTACGACTACGAGACCACCGAGTTCGACACCAACGTGATCGACCGCGACGAACTGCGACGGATGCTCTCGGGCGAGGAGCCTGCGCCGACGCGGTCAGCGAGCGGGGCAGCCGCAGCCGCGCCGGATGCTCGCGCCGTCTCGAACGCCGCCCCGGTCACCGACATCCCGACCCCCGCCTCCACCCGGCCGCGCGTCGGCGGCGTGCACTACACCGACGCCGACGGTCGTGCGCATTCGCTCGAGGCCGGCCTCGTGGTCTCCACCGCCGACCTCTGGCACACCGAGACCGCCATGCTGTTGCCCGAGCTCCAGACCTATCCCGAGGCCTACTGGCAGAAGAAGGTCGCCGGGCCGAGCGCTCTCCTCGTGATGCTCGGTGTGCGCGGCGAGCTGCCGCAGCTCGAGCACCACACCCTGTTCTTCACGAAGAGCTGGAAGAGCGACTTCGAGAAGATCTTCGGCACCGGCACCGGGGCGACCCCGCATCGCACGTCCGTGCCCGATCCGGCCTCGATCTACGTGTGCCGGCCGAGCGCCACCGACGACGCGGTGGCGCCGGAGGGGCACGAGAACCTGTTCGTGCTGGTGCCGATCCCGGCCGATCCCTCGATCGGCGCGGGCGGGATCGACGGTGCCGGTGACGCGCGGGTCGAGGCCCTGGCCGACGCCGCGATCGCCCAGATCGCCGACTGGGCAGGCATCCCCGACCTCGCGGAACGCGTGGTCGTGCGTCGAACCGTCGGCCCGGCCGACTTCGCGGCCGATCTCAATTCCTGGAAGGGAACAGCGCTCGGCCCAGCTCACACCCTGCGTCAGAGTGCCTTCTTCCGGGCCCGCAACGTGAGCACGAAGGTCGACGGCCTCTACTACGCCGGTGCGTCGACGACGCCCGGAATCGGGTTGCCGATGTGTCTGATCAGTGCCGAACTCGTCATCAAGCGGCTGCACGGCGACACCTCCACCGGGCCTCTGCCGGAGCCGCTCGGCGCCGTGCGTCCGGGCGCCCCGGTCGATCCGCAGCCCGGCGCGCCGGCCGACCGACGCTGATTCGAGCGGCCGATCATGGGCATCCTCTATCTCGCCGCGCTGCTCGTTTCGCTCGGGGGGATGGTGGTGCTCGATCGCCGCTTCCGGCTGTTCTTCTTCGATCGTCCACGGCGGGCGGCCGTGGTGCTGGCCGTGGGCGTGGCCTTCTTCCTGCTCTGGGATCTCTTCGGCATCGGGCTCGGAATCTTCTTCCGGGGCGAGACCGCATTCATGACGGGCATCCTCATCGGCCCGGAGCTGCCCCTCGAGGAGCTCTTCTTCCTCACCCTGCTCTGCTACCTCACGATGAACGTATTCCGCGGGGTGCATATGATCCTCTTGTCGGGGCGGGTCAGACGAGGGCAGGGGCTCGGATGACGTACTGGGCACTCAATCTGGTCTTCCTGGCGGTGGTTCTGGCCGTGGTGGTGGTCGCTTTCGTGGTCGTGCGCCGCCGGCCGACGGATGCGCGGCGCGGCGTCATGGCGGCGTTCGGCGTCACCCTCGGTGTGCTGCTGGTGCTCACCGCGGTGTTCGACAACGTCATGATCGCCATCGGGCTGGTGGGCTACGACGAAGCCCGCATCAGCGGGGCCTTCGTGGGCATCGCACCGCTGGAGGACTTCGCCTACGCGCTCGCCGCCGTGTTCTTGCTTCCGTCGTTGTGGCTGCTGCTCGACCGGCCCCGCGCCGCGCTGACGGGCGACCGCGAGTGATCCGCCAGCTCCTCCTCTCCTCCCGCCCGCTCTCCTGGGTGAACACGGCGTTCCCCTTTGCGGCCGGCTATCTGCTCACGACGCGAGAGCTCGACCTCGTCTTCGTGCTCGGCACCCTCTACTTCCTGGTGCCCTACAACCTCGCGATGTACGGCATCAACGACGTGTTCGACTACGAGTCCGACCTGCGCAATCCGCGCAAGGGCGGCGTCGAGGGCGCGGTGCTCGACCGCTCCCTGCACCGCGTGACGCTATGGGCTGTCGTGGTCACGAACGTGCCCTTCCTGGTGTTCCTGGTGCTGGTGGGCAGCCCGCTGTCCTGGCTCGTGCTGGCGGTCAGCGTGTTCGCCCTCATCGCCTACAGTGCACCGCGTCTGCGCTTCAAAGAGCGGCCCTTCCTCGATTCGCTCACCTCCAGCACCCACTTCGTGAGCCCCGCCGTCTACGGCCTCGTGCTCGCGGGCGCGGTCTTCACGCCGAGCATCTGGGCCGTGCTCGCCGCGTTCTTCCTCTGGGGCATCGCCAGCCACGCCTTCGGCGCGGTGCAAGACATCGTGGCCGATCGGGAGGGCGGCATCGGCTCCGTGGCCACGGTCATCGGGGCCGCCGCGACCGTGCGTTTCGCCTTCTCCGCCTATCTCCTCGCCGGCGTGCTGCTGCTGTTCACCTCGTGGCCGGGCCCGCTCGCGGCCCTGCTGATCCTGCCCTATGCCGTGAGCGTGCTGCCGTTCTGGTCGCTCCGCGACGCGGATGCGGAGCGCGCCAACGCGGGCTGGCGACGGTTCCTCGCGCTGAACTTCGCGACGGGGTTCCTCGTGACGCTGCTGCTCATCTGGACCTGGTTCCTCTATCCCGCGGGCCATTACGTGCTGGTGCCGTCGGGCTGAGCAGCTCCGTCTGCCTAGAATCGGTGGATGACGCGCCCGGCCTGGTGCTCGAACGGCGCGCCGGCGAATCGCGCACGTCGGCAGCCTTCAGCTTCGGTCACACCACCGACAGGGCGGTGCCGAGTGCGGGAGCGCCGATGGACGCCAGCATGCGCTTGCCCTTCGAGCTCGGAGTGCCGGCGGATGCGTTCCGTGTGCACATCCGCAACTGGCAGTTCGATTCGGAGGAGGCTTTTCCGACGCCGGTGACGATCACCGGTGTCTACGTCGGTGAGCAGGTCGTGGGAGGCGAGGCCGGGCCGAGCGGAGTCTTCGCGTCGACATCGACCGGTGTCGCCGGCACCGCGAACCTCTCCACCGACGGATTCGTGAGCGACTAGATCGAACCCGATCAGTTCTCGATCGACGCCCATACCGGCTACCTGCTCTCGCTCGGCTGGACGGCTCCCGCCGGAGCCGTGCTCGCCACGAATCCGGGGCTCTCCTGGATCACCACCGACGCCGGCTCCTCGCGGGCGAACGCCGACGGCGCACCGGGCGTGCTCGGCTACCTCAGCTACTTCGACGTCTGGATCGAGTACGTCTACTCGGGTCACGCGCCCCTTCTGGTAAGCATCGGCCATTCCCTCAACGCCCCCGGCAGCTATCAGACCGCCGCGTTCCCGACACGCGGCGAGCAGACCGCGTGGCCGCAGCAGTGGGCGTCGAGCAACGATGCGGCGGCTGTCTCGTTCGCCTCGCCGGGGGCCGAGACGACGGTGTTCGCGCCCGGCGCGGCGAAATGGGACGAGTTCGGCGAGCTCGATCCCGACATCGTCACGATCTGGGCGGCGTCGAACGACATCGCGCACGGCCGCCCCCTCGCCGACATCGAGCGGGACTGGGGCGCGGTGGTGACCCAGGTGCACACTCTCTGGCCCGATGCGACGGTGTACGCCCTCACCGAGCCGCCGCGCGACCTGGGGGGAGCGGCCGAGAAGACGCGACTCGACTGGAACGCCTGGCTCGCGCTCGGGCCGTACGGCGTCGACCGGGTGCTCGACGCCGACTACGCGCTCCGCGACCCGCTGAAGCCGTCGGTTCTCCGGCCCGACGTGAACGCCGACGGCATCCACTTCACGGCGCGGGGCCACTCGATCGTGGCGGGGTTGATCCCGGCGCCGCGCGTGGGTGAGGGCTAGATATCGCCGCGGGAGACCGCATCCCGCAGTCCTTCGAAGTCGCCGAGCGACTGATCGGCGTAGGCGAACGACCAGTCGACCACCGCCTCGTCGAACTCGCGGGAGCCACCGAGATATCCCGCGATGACGGGGGCGTCGAGGCTCTGCGCGTGGGCACGGGCGAGCACGGTGCCGCACCCGGCGACATAGGTGCGGAATTCCGATGGCGGAAGCGTCGAGGCGTCGATCGACCCCTTCATGTCGCGGAACTGCCGCACATAGAAGTCGCGGCCGCCGAAGCGCAGATGACCGAGGAAGGAGTCGGAGACGGCCTGCAGGATGCGCTGGTTGTCGACCACGCGCTGTCCCTCGGAAGCGTGGTCGTGCGCCGAGACCGCGCCGCCGAAGTTCTGCAGCACCGATCGCTGAGCTTCCTTGACTTGCAGGATCAACGGTTCGCCCGCCGGGCCGGAGAGGATGAGGATGTAGCACCGCGTGCCCACACTCCCGACGCCGACCACCCGCATGGCCACGTCGTTGAGGGTGAAGTGCGACAGCAGCAAAGCGATGTCGGCGGGCACGGTGCTGCGATACCGCTCGAACAGCGCCTCGACGTCGGACTCGACCGCTTCGGGCACGTGGGTGAGCACCGGGGGGTCTTCGATGATCAGCAGGGTGCCGTCGTCGTCGCGGGCCGTGATCTTCTCGAGGTAGGCGCGCGAGGTGCGTCGGCGTGCCTGGCGGGTGGCCTTGCCGAGCACCTTCTGGGCCGCCGAGTCGAGCTCGGGGTGCAGTTCGTCGGTGTCCACGCGGGTGTAGTAGCGCTCGAGGGCGTCGATCTTCATCATGTCGCGGAGTGCGGTGCGGTAGGCGGATGCCGTGGTGAGCGCCGCGCGACGAACCTGCTTCTCGCTGTGGCCGGCATCCCCGGCTCCGATGACGACGCTCGCGACGAGGCGCTTGACGTCCCATTCCCAGGGCGAGACCGCGGCTTCGTCGAAGTCGTTGAGGTCGAACACCAGTGTGCGCTGGGGGGAGGCGAACAGGCCGAAGTTGCTGATGTGCGCGTCGCCGCAGGCGACCACGTCGATGCCCGTCGAGGCGCCGGCGGCGAGATCGGCCGCCATGATGCCGGCGGTTCCGCGGTAGAACGCGAAGGGGCTCGTGAGCATCCGCTCGAGGCGCAACGGAACGAGGTGGTCGAGGCGCGTCGCATTCTGGGCGGCGAGGATGCCGAGCGGGTCGCGCGGGGCAGGTGCCGCGGTCAGGTCGCGGTGCGACGACCGCGGAATCTCGGCGCGCAGAGCCCGCCCGGCTGCCAGGGCCTCCGCGATGGTGAGGTGCCGGGCGCGGGTGCTCTGCAGGCGGCTGACGTGCGTGCTCATGTCGCAACGCTAGTGGCTCCGACGGGACCCGATCGTGAGCCGTTCACCGAGGGGCGGTAGGGTGCCGGTCGTGTCCGGTTCCGCATCCGTCTCCCCACCCGCCTCGGCACCGCTCGCCCGCCGGCTCGGCCTCGGCGACGCGGTGTTCATCGGACTGGGCGCCATGATCGGCGCCGGAATCTTCTCGGCCTTCAGCCCGGCGGCCACGGCGGCGGGGTCGGGGCTGCTGATCGGGCTGGTGGTGGCCGCGGTGGTCGCCTTCTGCAACGCGACCTCGTCGGCGCAGCTCGCGGCCGTGTACCCCTCGGCGGGGGGAACCTACGTCTACGGGCGCGAACGCCTCGGCCCGTGGTGGGGTTTCGCCGCCGGCTGGAGCTTCGTCATCGGCAAGACGGCGAGTTGTGCGGCCATGGCGCTGACGTTCGCGGCCTATGCGGTTCCGGATGCGTGGGCCCGGCCGGTCGCAGCGCTCGCCGTGGCAGCGCTGGTCACGGTGAACTACTTCGGGGTCACCCGCACGGCGCGGCTGGCGCGGGTGATCGTGGTGGTGGTGCTGGCGATCCTGGCGGTGGTCGTGGCATCCGGGGTCGTGGCGGGCGTGTCGGGCGTGTCGAGCTCCGGCGGCGACTCGGGCGGTGGTCTTGCCGGATTCAGCGGCGACGGTGTCGGCGGCTTCGGCCCGGGCGGGCTGTACGGCGTGCTGCAAGCGGCCGGTCTCCTCTTCTTCGCCTTCGCGGGCTACGCGCGGATCGCGACGATGGGCGAGGAAGTGCGCGACCCGGCCCGCACCATTCCCCGGGCGATCACGATCGCGTTCCTCGTGGCGGTCGTGGTCTACGCGGCGATCGCCGTGGTCACCCTCGGCGCTCTGGGGCCTGCCGGTGTGGCCACGACGCCCGATCCGCTCACAGCCACGGTCGAGGCAAACGGGTGGGCGTGGGCCGTTCCGGTCGTGACGGTGGGGGCGGCGCTCGCGTCGCTCGGGGCGTTGCTCGCCCTGATCGCCGGCATCGGGCGCACGACGCTCGCCATGGCTCGCGAAGGCGACCTGCCTCGCTGGCTGAGTGCGGTGCATCCGCGATACTCGGTGCCGCATCGGGCCGAGCTGGTGCTGGGGGCCGTCGTGGTGCTGCTGGTTCTCACGGTCGATCTGCGCGGGGCGATCGGGTTCTCCTCGTTCGGTGTGCTCCTCTATTACTTCGTGGCGAACCTGTCGGCGTTCACGCAGCCTCGGGCAGAGCGCCGCTACTGGCGCTGGCTGCCGGTGCTCGGAGCGGTGGGCTGTGTGGTGCTCGTGGTGACGCTGCCCCCGCTCGCGGTGGTCGTGGGCGCGGCGGTGCTCGCGGCGGGCATCCTGTTGCGCCTGGTGGTGCGTGCGCGGTCCCGCCTCCGCCCCTGAGTACCGAGGGGTTTCACGCGGACTTCTCCAAACGTGACGCCGACCGCTCCGCCAGAGAGGCGAGGTGGGCGGCTCGTTTGGAGAAGTCCGCGGCAACCACGTGCGTTCGCGCGGTCGGCCGCGGCGGAGCGCGCGTGGGGTGACGCGCCGTGGGCAGGCCGAAGCGGGGCGTCGTCGGTGGGCGACGCCCCGCGCGGTCGTGCTCAGCGCCGGGCGCTCAGCGGGTCGAACCCTCGCCGCACGCGCTGCGGCGCGTGAACGCGATCAGTCCGAGACCCACCAGCATCAGCAGCAGGAGGCCGCCGACGAGTGGCAGCGGGTTGCCTCCCGTGAGGGCGAGGCTTCCGGATGCGGTGCCCGAGCCGCCCGCGAGAGGCGAGCTCGAGGAGCCGGCGGGCACCGAGGTGCCCGCATCCGTCGGCGATCCCGGGGTCACCGGCGTGCCCGGGTCGACCGGGTTCGTCGGGGTTCCGGGGTCGGTCGGATCGGTCGGGTCCGTGGGACCAGTGGGGTCCGTGGGGTCCGTGGGGTCGGTGGGATCGGTCGGGTCGGTGGGATCGGTCGGGTCTCCCGGATCGGTCACCGTCGAGCCCGTCGTGGTGCAGTCACCGACGACGCAGACCGCGTTGCCGCCGACCGTGATGGGCAGCTCGATGCCGGGGATGATCTGGTTACCGCCCAGAATCCCGTCGTCTCCGCTGGTCACCGGGTCGCCGCTGCCGGAGCCGGTCGTCGTGGTGACGACCGAGTCCGAGGTGTCCGCGTCGCCGATCACCGAGACGGCGTTGCCGCCGACGGTCACCGGGATGCCCAGGTCGGGCAGCACCTGGTTGCCGGAGACGATGCCGTCTTCGCCCGTCGTGGTGGCGCCGTCTCCGGAGCCTGTGCCGCCCCCGGTGGTGGTGCTGACGTCGGAGCCGGTCGCCGAGGAGTCGCCGATGACGCTGATGCCGTTGCCACCGACCGTGACCGGTGCGGTGACGTCAGGGGCGACCTGGTTGCCGGAGACGATGCCGTCTTCGCCCGTCGTGGTGGCGCCGTCTCCGGAGCCTGTGCCGCCCCCGGTGGTGGTGCTGACGTCGGAGCCGGTCGCCGAGGAGTCGCCGATGACGCTGATGCCGTTGCCACCGACCGTGACCGGTGCGGTGACCGCGATGGGCAGCTGGTTACCGCCCGCCACGCCGTCTTCACCGGAGGTGGTGAGGCCGGAGCCCGTGACCACGGAGGGCGCCGTTCCTGTGGTGGTGTTCGAGGCTTCCGTCGATTCCGCATCGCCGATGACCGAGATGGCGTTGCCACCGACGATCACCGGGATCGACACGTCGACCGGCACCTGGTTGCCGCCGGCCACACTGTCGTCACCGGAGGTCTCGACCGGAGTCGCGGCCGGAGCCGGCGCGGGATCAGCGGGCGGAGCTGCAGGCGCAGCATCCGGGGCGGCCGCATCCGTCGACACCGCCGAGTCGGTGCTCGCCGAGTCGCCGACCACCGAGATCGCGTTGCCGCCGACCGTGATCGGCATGTCGACATCGACGATCGCCTGGTTGCCGCCGATCAGCGAGTCTTCACCGTCGGTCGAGACCGACACGGGAGGCTCCACGGGAGCCGAGTCGACCGAGGCCGACGAGTCGCTGCTCGACGAGTCCCCGATGACCGAGACACCGTTTCCGCTGAGGTCGATGGGCAGGTCCACCTGGATGATGGCCTGGTTGCCGGATGCCGCGCCTTCGTCGCCGCTGGTCTCAGCGGCGTTCGCGACTCCCGCACCGAGGGCACACAGGCCCCCGGTGATGAGGACTGTCCACAGCCCTCTCGAGACGTACTTGTTCATGGTGATATCTCCGTATCGATTGAATGAGGTGTGCTCCCGCAGGGGGAGACTTCGGTCCGTGCACCGCAAGGCGGTGCCGGGCTCATTCAGTCGGGAGAGACGTCGGTGTCGTAGCTGGGCGACGACGGTAACGCGTCATCGGATGCGCCGCCGGACAGCGTCGCGAAGGCTCGGGCAACGAATCCGCCGCCCGCGAGATCGGAACTCGTCGTGGCCCCACCGTGGGCCGTCATGGCAGCGCCGGCGTTCGACGAACTGGATGACGGCAGTGCGCCACCGCCGGGCCCGAACGGCCCGGAACCCCCGGGTGACCACGGCCAACCGCCTGAAGGCGTGCCGGAGGAACCAGCGGCTCCCGGAACGAGGCCCCAGCCCGCGGCGGCCCCCGAACCGCCCGCGCCCTCGTTCGGGGAGCCCTGGCCGCCCCGATCCGTTTCGCGAGGGGCGCCAAGCGCAGCCCGCAGCGCGCCCCACGAGGCAGAACCACTCGCCACCGGCGCAGAATCCACGGTGCCGGGACCCGATCCGGAACCGCCTTCCGCGCCGATGGCGACATCTTCTCCGCATCCGTCGTCCGGGCCCGCGGACCCACCCGGGGTTCCGGGTCCGGGCGACCCCGGCGATCCGGGCAGCGCCGGCAGAAGCCCGGTCGCGCCGCCCGTCACGGGATCGACGACCGTGTGCACCGTCGGCGAAACGACTGCGCCCACTCCCCCGAGTGCGACATCCACCACTCCGACGACAGGTGACGTCAGCGACCCGACGGGCGCCGAACCGATCACATCAGGCACGACCGGAAGAGCGGCGACCACACCGTCGACGGCGCTGGTCACCGGCTCCACGACGCTCGATACCGGATCGGACGCGGCGACCTCGCCGAGCGCATCCGTCACCTGGGGAACTGTTGCAACGACCTCGGCGACCGGCTCCGGCAGCACATCGGCCACCGGTTCGACCACGGGCGTGAGCACGGGGTCGAGCACCTGATCGCCCACGCCCGACACGATGTCGCCGACCGCGGAACCCGTCGAATCGAGGAGGTCGGAGACCGAACCGAGCAAGGAAGTCGACGAGGATGACGCGGGCGGTGTGCCCTCGTCGGCAGAAGCCGATGACGAACCGACCACCGCACAGAGCACCAGCCAGCCGGCCGTCACCCCGAGAGCTCCGAGCCCCAGGCGCAGAAGACGTCGTGACCGCTCTTCAGTTGCTTGTTCCACGACAGTCACCCCCTGCGCAGGAACCGGTCACCCCTCGTCGGATGCCCCGCCGCTATCGACTTTTCTCCCCTGAAAAGCCGATGTCAACCCCTTCATCCGATTCGAGGTGGGGATTTCTCACCGCGGCATCGCTCGAGACAGACACGCCAAAGGGGCCGCCGCGCTCAGCGATCGGCCCCTTCGAACGGGCGGGCGTCAGGCGATCAGGTAGTCGTGCAGCGACTCGTCGCGCAGCATCGCGAGAGCCCGGCGCTGGATCTGACGCGCGCGCTCACGGCTCACACCGAGGGCCTCGCCGATCTGGTCGAACGACATCGGGTCTTCCCCGTCGAGACCGAAGCGCATGCACACCACGCGAGCCTCCCGGGGCGGCAGGGTCGCCAGGGCGACGGCCAGATCGTGGTGCTGCAACGAGGCGGCAGCCGCGTCGAAGGGCTGCGCCTGCGAGGTGTCCTCGATCAGGTCGCCGAGCTCGGCGTCGTCGTCGCCGACGGGGGTGTGGATCGACACCGTGTCGCGACCGTGGCGCAACAATTCCTGCACCTTCGCGGGCGGGAGGTCGACGGCGCTCGCGACCTCGACGATCGAGGGCTCACGGCCGAGCTCGATGACGAGACGACGCTGCATCCGCGTGATCGACGAGATCTTCTCCGAGGTGTGCACCGGGATGCGGATGATGCGGCCGCTGTCGGCCAGCGCGCGGTTGATGGCCTGCTTGATCCACCACGAGCCGTAGGTCGAGAACTTGAAGCCGGCCTGGTAGTCGAATTTCTCGACCGCGCGCACCAGGCCGATGTTGCCCTCCTGGATGAGGTCGAGGAAGGGCAGTCCGCGCTCCAGGTAGCGCTTGGCGATCGACACGACGAGTCGCAGGTTGGCCTGGATGAGCTTGCGTTTGGCAGCCTTGCCGTCGCGTGCCAGCCATTCGAGCTCGCGCTTCAGCGTGGCGTCCATGACGGGGTTGCTGCCGAGCTTCGCGTCGGCGAGCACGCCGACCTCGATGCGGCGGCCGAGGTCGACTTCCTCCTCGGCGGAGAGCAGTGCGGTGCGGCCGATCTGGCGGAGGTAGTCCTTCACCGGATCCTCCGAGGCTCCCCGGATGTTCGCGAGGCGTGCCTCGGGCTCCCCCTCGTCGATCTCTTCGTCGGGGGCTGTAGTCGTTACTCCTGAGCGCGACATCTTCATCTCCGTAACTGATCCGTATCCCGGTTGTTCGTCACGTTATCGCCGCAACTGCAGACCCCCAAAATGGGGTCGAGGGGGTTGACAACGGGCAGTTTTAACGGCATGTAGCTAGTCCACCTAGCATTTCGCGGTTGAATGCATCGTGATTCTTCTAAGCTGGAGAGGCATTCGGAGCGCGATCCGAATGACGATGCGGAGGCCGGCGTGAGCAGCAGAGGGGTGCGGGTCGCTCGCGGCCTGACAGCTGCCGCTGTCGCTGTCTTCGTGGCCGCGTTCTCGCATGCGGCCGCAGGAGCGGAGGCCCCGGGTGCAGTCGGAGTCACGCTGGCGGTCGCGTTGTCTGCGGTGGTCTGCGTCGTGTTGGCTCGGCGACAGTTGTCGCTGCCCGCGCTGGCCGTTTCGGTGATGACCAGCCAATTCGCCCTGCATCTGTTGTTCGGGGTGGGCGCCGGTTCGGCCTCCGGAATTTCGCTCGGCCAGACCACCCATCACGGACACGTCGCGATGACAGTGGTGACGGATGCGGCGACCGGGCCCGCGCATCCGGGCCACGATTCCGGATGGATGTGGGTGGGGCACGCGCTCGCCGCCCTGGCGACCATCGCTCTGTTGCACCGCGGCGAACGCACGATCCGCGCACTCCTCGGCCTCGCGCGGGCACGTTTCGAAGCCGTCTGGTCACTCGTGCGCCTCGCGTTCGCGGAGCCCGGGTGGGTGGGGTCGCATTCGCGCGCGGTCGGTCTGCCGGTGATCGATCTGCTGCGCGACCTCGGCGTGCTGCTCGGCAGCCGCCGCCATCGTGGTCCGCCGGTGGCGGCCGCCGCACACCTCTAGACTCCGTCGGTCGACACCGGTGGGGTGTCGGTGTGCGCGCCTGCACACTTCTCATCTCACCGAAGGACCGATCGATGAACACACGTACCCTCGCGCGCGCCGCAACAGCCGGCGCCGCTGCCACCCTGCTCGCGACCGCAGCCGTCGTCGCCGGCGCGCCCCTCGCGGCCTCCGCCCACGTTCGCGTCGACCCGGGGCACGCCGCGCCGGGCAGTTACACCACCCTCACCTTCAAGGTGCCGAACGAGTCGGCCACCGCGAGCACGGTGCGGGTCGAGGTCGACCTGCCGGCCGACACCCCGTTCACGAGCGTCTCCTACCAGCCCGTGCCCGGCTGGAGCGCCTCGGTCGTGGTCGGCACGCTGCCGAGCCCGATCACCGCGGGCGACGCGACCATCACCGAAGCGCCCCTCTCCGTGGTGTGGACCGCGGATGCCGGCACCGCGGGTGTCGCGCCCGGCCAGTTCCAGGAGTTCCCGCTCTCGGTCGGGCCCGTGCCCGACACGGCGCAGGTGGTGCTGCCGGCGCACCAGGGCTACTCCGACGGCAGCACCGTCGACTGGGCCGAGCCCACGCCGGCCTCGGGGGAGGAGCCGGAACATCCGGCGCCGACCCTGTACATCACCTCCGCCCCACCTGCCGACGGGGTCGCGACGGTGACGGCCGGCGCGGAAGGCGGGTCGCCGGATGCGTCGGATGCCTCTGGCGCGGACGGCACCGCTTCGCTCGCACTGGGCTTCGGCATCGGCGGCCTGGCGCTCGGCACGCTGGCGCTCGTGCTGGCGGCCGTCGCGGTCCTGCGCCGGCCGGGCTCGCCGGACGCGACGGACGCCCAGTGACGCGCCCGACGGGCGTCCGGCGCGCTGCGATCACGATGCTGACGCTCGCACTCGTAGCCGGGGCGACGATCGGCGGCGCGGAGAGCGCATCCGCTCACGACTATCTCGTGTCGACGAACCCCGTCGCCGACTCGACAGTCACCGAGACGCTCAGCCAGGTGTCGCTCACGTTCAACGAGCCGCCGCTGGCGGATGCGAGCGCCGCGATCGCGATCGAGTTGCACGACCCGAGCGGCGCGAACGTCGCAACCGGCGCGGTGTCGATCGTGAACAGCACGCTGAGCATCGACGTCGCGCCCACCACCCCGGGGGCTTACACCGTGCTCTGGCAGAACGTGTCGGCCGACGGTCATGCGGTCTCGGGCGAGTTCGGGTTCGACTACGCCGGTCCGGCGGTGGGGGGCGGTTCCTCCACCCCTGAGCCCACCACGGCGGCGGGCAGTTCCGCCACCCCCGAGCCGGCAGCCGCCGGGACGGGCGCGGGTGGCATCCAATTCCCGCTCGTGCTGATCGGCATCGGCTCGGCGGTCGGTGTCGTGGTCATCGTGGCCGCGATCCTGCTGATCCTGCTCCGCCGCCGGTCGCGCCCAGGCCCCTGACCTGCCGCACCACCGAGTGACGTCACTTTCCGCGCGACGATCGACGGATTTCGCGCGGAAAGTGACGCCTCAGGCTGCGGCGCCGCTCAGAACGAGCACGCGGTCAGGGTGGCCACCGCGGGGCTCAATGACGCGGTCCCCCCGAGCAGCACGACGTTCTTCATGGCGTTCTTGCCGAGCAGAGCGAGAACGCCCTGAGGAACGCATCCGGTTGGCACGACGAACATCGGGGAAGACGTCTTCGCAGCCAGGACGCCGCCCGCAAGCGCGTCGGGAAAATTCGCGCCGGTGACCAGGTAGACGGTCGAGTAGTCGGGGCCGCCGAACTCGGTGATGTTCAGCGACACCTCATAGCGGTTCGCCCCTGATATGCGTGGCACCCACGCTTCAGGAAGGATCGTGTTCTGAACTCCCGTCGAGACCGAGAGCGGGCCACCCACGATGGTCACGACACCCACTCCCAGACTCCGTAGCAGCCCCGTCGTCAATCCGTCGGCGGCGGGCGTGGCGCCGTCGACGAGCAGAACCGGCATGCCGAGCGCACCCGCGACCGCCCCGGCGGATAGAGCGTCGGGGAAGTCGCGGCCCGTCGCCACCGCGGCTCCCGAGACCGTCGTGAATGCGTCGTCGACGACCGCGCGGCTGACGGCGTAGCGATCGACGCCGTCGATGCGAGTCACGTGGGCTCGCGGAACGAGACTGCTCACGCGGTCCACCACGGCCTGGGAGACGGAGGCGGTGCCGCCGATGACCTTGACCACCAGCGGGTCGAGCCGGGTGAGCGCGGCCGCCGCAGCAGCGGGCACGAAATCCGGCGCTACGAGCAGCAGGGGCCCGAAGCTCGCCGCAGCGGCCGGCCCGGCGCTCAGCGCGTCGGGAAAGCTCGCCCCGGAGGCCACGTAGACGACGTTCGACGCTGCCGGGCTGACGCGCTTCGCGATCTCGGCGGCGATCTCGTAGCGGTCGGCTCCCGCGATCCTCGACACCGTGATCGAGCCGAGTTCCGGCGGGGCGGGCGGAAGTCCGTCCGGGCCGCCCGCGTCCATCGGCATTGCTCCGGCGGAGGCCCCACCCAGCACGCCCGCCGCGACGAGACCCACGAGAAGCGCCGCCACCCCTCCGGAAAACCTCAAGCGCCTGACGCGTCCTGTGTGACGGCGTGCGGAAGCAGCTGATTGAACACCCATTGCGAACTCGATTCCCCATCATGGCCCTCTGCCCCCCAAGCAGTCCCCGACCCTGATGGCATGACGATATCGACCGGCATGCAATAAGTCGAGAATAGCTCGACGCCCCAGTTAGGGGGCCAGACGCGCAACGCTCTCGCGCAAGATGACAGATCATCGACTTCGCGCTAGGGTCTGCTCATGGCTAACGCGCGGCGGATCGGCATCCGCTCGGCTCCGACACCGGCGGTCGTCGCGGGTGCGGTGCTGTCGGCTGCCCTCACCGTCGGGATATCCGTCGGGCTCTCCGGATGCGCGGCGCCGGGGCCGAGCGACGGCCAGCGGGTCGCCGACTGGGTCGCTGAGCAGGAGCACGTCACAGGAGCCGACTCCTACGTATCGGAGGACCCCTGGAACCAGTTCCTCGACCTCACGATCCTGGTCGATCCTGCGATCTCCGACGACGATCTCGTCACGCTCAGCGAGGCCGTCGAGAACCGGGCGGAGGATGCCGGCTGGGAGCATCCGTTCCTCACGTACACCCTCGGCGACGGGCGCAGTTTCTCGAATCTCGGCGGTGCGCCCACGCTCGGCGTCTTTCTCGGCATCCGGAACGACGACGACTACGTGATCGCCAGCGCCCGGGGAGACGGTGACTGCGGGGGCATCTTCTGCGTCACGCTCGACGCCGATTCCCCCGAAGCTCTCCTGGTGGAGGTGAACGCCATGCTCGACCTCGCCCGCGAGAGCGGAGGCGTGCAGACCAACCTCGACTTCACGGCCACGAGCACCGACGGGCGTTTCCGGGTGAGTGCGGAGCCGCTCGCCCCGATCGACGACGCCGTGGAATTCTGGCGTCGCATTGCCCCCCGGGTGTCGATCGACCATGGCAGTGCCTGGTCGATCGAGCCCGTCGGAGACATCCCGCCGCACCAGTTCCTCGATCTCACGGTGCCCGACGAGGTCACGAAGGCGCAGGTCGAGACCTACGCGGCGACCCAGACGCGCGTCGAGGTGCGCGTCGAGGTCGCCTCGTGAGCCTTCCGAGAAGATCGGCTGCGTCGGCGGCTAGAAGATGCGGTTGCCGATCTCGGCCGGAGCCGCGAGCAGGCGCTCGATCTCGTCGTCGAGCCGCACCAGGGTGATGGATGCGCCGGCCATGTCGAGCGAGGTGCAATACTCCCCGACGTAACTGCGCGCCACCGTGATGCCTAGCGCGGCGAGCTTCTCATGGGCGATGCCGTAGACGAGATAGAGCTCGCTGATCGGCGTGCCACCGAGTCCGTTCACCATCAGCGCCACCCGATCGCCGGAGACGAACGGCAGGTCGGCCACCACCGGGTCGAGCAGCTCGTCGACCAGCTCGTTCGCCGGCGCCATCTTCGCGCGCCGCCGCCCGGGCTCGCCGTGGATGCCCACGCCCACCTCGATCTCGTCGTCGCCCAACTCGAACAACGGCGACCCCTTCGCGGGAGGCGTGCACGCCGTGAGCGCGAGCCCCATCGTGCGCGTGACGGAGTTGACCTTCTCGCCGATCCGCATCACCTCGTCGAGGTCGGCTCCCTCCTCCGAGGCCGCCCCCACCGCTTTCATCACGAAGAAGTTGCCGGCGACGCCACGTCGCCCGACCGTGTAGGTGGAGTCCTGCACCGAGACGTCGTCGTCGATGAACAGGGTGCGTACGTTCACGCCGTCGGCCTGGCTCATCTCCTGCGCCATGTCGAACGCCATCCGGTCGCCGGTGTAGTTGTTCACGAGCAGCACCACGCCCTTCGGCGATGCGAGCAGCTTCGTGGTCTCGTACACGTAGTCCATCGGGGGAGCGGCGAACACGTCGCCCGGACACGCGCCGTCGAGCATCCCCTTTCCCACCGTCATCACGTGGGCCGGTTCGTGACCCGAGCCCGAGCCCTGGATGATCGACACCTTGTCGTCGCGCGGCGCATCCGTTCGCATGATGAGGTTGTACTCCGGCACGTACTTCAGCGTGTCGGGGTTCGCGAGCGCGAGGCCTTTGAGCATCTCGGGCACGTACTGCTGCGGATCGTTGACGAACTTCTTCATGAGTTTCTCTCCCGTGTTTCAGTGAGGCAGGTCAGGGCTTCGTCGCCCAGACGGAATCGAGTCGTTCGAGGATGACGGCGACCGCGACGGCGCCGGCATCCGGTGAGCCGATGCTGCGCTCGCCGCTGTAGCTGGCACGGCCGCGCTTGGCGATCATCGTCGAGGTGGCGTCGGCAGACTCGCGCGCGGCGACGGCCGCGGCGGCCACCGCTTCGCCCGAGGTGGCCCCGGATGCGACGGCTCGCTCGAGCGCATCCGTCATCGGCACCAGGGCGTCGAGCAGGGTCTTGTCGCCGACATCCGCGTTTCCGCGCGCCTTGATGCCTTCGATCGAGGCGCGCAGCATCGCGACCACGTCGGTTCCCGAGATCTCGTCGCGACCCTTCGCGACGCCGCCGGCCCGGATGAACGCGGTGCCCCAGATCGGACCGGAGGTTCCACCGATGCGGCTGGTGACGGCCACCGCGATCTTCTGCAAGAAGGTGCCGATGTCGGTGCGGTCGTAGCTGTCCCAGTCTTTCGTCACCACCTCGAAGCCGCGCGCCAGGGAGTAGCCGAAGTCGCCGTCGCCGACCACCGAGTCGAGGTCGCCGAACTCCTTCTCGTTGTCGAGGCAGGTCTGCGCGATGGTGCGCACGACGAACTCGGTGTCGGCGAAGCTGGTTGATGTCATCGTTCCTCCGAAAGCGGTGGGCGGGGTCGGGTGCGGATCTCTTCGACGTCGCCGAGCGTGACGACGCCGTGCGGGTGGATGCCCAGCGGGTCCTCGAGCGCGGTGGCGGGCTCGTCGGGGTCGCCGAGCGAACTGACCACGAGCGACGCCCCGCTGAAGTCCTCGTCGACGGTGTAAGCGCTCACGGTGACGACGGTGCGGAGACCGGCGGCGAGGGCGGCGAGCATCCCGTTCGCGCTGTCCTCCACCACCACCGCGTCATCCGGGTCGGCGCCGAGACCCTCCAGGGCGAGCAGGTAGATGTCGGGCGCGGGCTTCTTGTGGGCAACGACGTCGCCGGCGTAGACCGCGAAACGCGCTGCGAGATCGGGCCCCACGGCGTGTTCGAGAACGGCGCGAACACTCGGCTCGGCCGAGGTGGAGGCGACGGCGAGCTGCCAGCCCGCGGCATCCGCTTCGGCCACGACCCGCGCGATGCCGGGCCGCGCGGGCAGTTTGCCCTGCTCGACGAGCTGAGTGTAGATCTCCGTCTTGCGCTTGTGCCACTTCGCGAGCATCGCCTTCTGGCCCTCGGGATCGGTCGGCAGCCCGTTCAACGCCACGAACTCGGGCGTCAGGAGGCTCGCCATCCGCTCCTTCCCGCCGCCGATCTTCACCTTCTCGGCGTAGTCGGCGTCGCTCCAGCGCACCGGAACGCCGAACTCCAGGAAGGTCTGGTTGAAGGCCGGCAGATGGCCGGTGCGCTCGGTGTCGGCGAGCACGCCGTCGCAGTCGAAGATGAGCGCGGGCACGGTCTCACCAGGCCTTGCCGGCGCTGCCGAACTTCGCCGCCAGTCCGGTGGTGAGCGCCATCACGTCGGTGCGCACGTGCGCGAAGAGCGACGGCGGGTCCCACTTGTTCTTCTCCTCCGCCGTCTTCAAGAAGGCCAGGTTCGACTTCATGTAGGTGATCTTGAGGTCGGTGGAGATGTTGACCTTCGCGCATCCGCGGGAGATCAGATCGGTGAACTGGTCGTCGGTCATCCCGCTGCCGCCGTGCAACGCGATCGGCACGCCGGTCGCCTCGACCAGGTCGGTGACACGCTGGAAGTCGAGGTCGGGCTTCGCCGAATAGACGCCGTGCGCGTTGCCGATCGACGGGGCGAAGACGTCGACGCCGGTCGTCTCGATGAAGGTGAGAGCCACCTGGAGCGACTGCCGATGCGACTCGGTGTCGCTGCCGATGCCGTCTTCGACACCCTGGATGGCCTCGATCTCTCCCTCCACGTGCGCTCCGTGCCGGCGTGCCTCGGCCACCACCTCGACGGTCTGGCGCTGGTTCTCCTCCACCGGCAGGGTGGAGGCGTCGAAGAGCACCGAGTTCCAGCCCCGGTTCAGGCACTGGGTAATGACCTCGCGCTCCGGGCAGTGGTCGAGGTGCAGGGTGACCGGCACCTCGATGCCGGCGGTCATCGATGTCCACATGGCGTAGAGCACGTCGTAGCCGATCGATTTGACGGTCTTCACGGATGTCTGCACGATCACCGGCGAGTTCGCCTCGACCGCGCCGGCCAGCACCGCTTCGAGCGTGAGGTCGTTCACGATGTTCACGGCCGGAACGCCGTAGCGCTCGGCGAACGCGCGATCGACGATCTCCTTCAATGACACGACGGCCATGAGAACCTCCTCGTCCCCGACTCAGGCTAGGCGCGGGGTGTCCCGCGCGACATGGGGCCTTACCCCACCCCCGAGGTAGGGCACCCCACTCGCGGGTCAGCGGCGGGCGAGGGCGCGGCGGTTGGGGGCGCCCGTCTTGCGCAGGATCGCACCCACGTGCTTCTCCACCGTCTTCACCGAGATGTCGAGGGCCGATGCGATCTGCTTGTAGGGCAGCCCCTGCTCCACGAGGGCGCGCACCTCCCGCTCGCGGGCGGTCAGATGCTCGCCGCCGGCATCGCCGACACCCGCCGAACTGCTGAACAGCTCGACCGTCATCAGCGAATCCCCCCGAGCGGCCGCGACCACGGCGCGGGCGAGCCCCGCAGCATCCACGTCGTGTTTCACGAATCCCACCGCACCGGCCTGCGCGGCCTCCCGCACGCCGTCGTCCGACACGGAGTCGACGAGCAGCACCGTCGCCGCCACCGGGTCGGCCGCGCGCAGGTAGGAGGTGAGGCGCACCCCGTCGATGTGCGGCATCCGCAGGTGGGTGAGCACCACGTGCGGGCGCAGCAACTCGTAGGCGTCGACCACCTGGGTGGAGTCGGCGATCTCACCGACGACCTGGATGTCGGGCTCGGCGAGGGCGAGCATGCGCACCAGTCCTGCCCGCACGACCGGGCTGTCGTGCACCACGAGCACCCGCCAGCGCGATCGCGCCCGGTCGATCGGGTCGGCCGGCGCCGACGGGATCTCGGCCCGGATGCGCGTGCCCCAGCCCGGCGTGGAATCGACCAGCAGAGAGCCGCCCAGGTGCCGCGCCCGGGCGACGAGCCCGTGCAGACCCAGCCCGCCGGGGGAGCCGTGGGCGGCCGAGGGGTCGAACCCGCATCCGTCGTCTTCGATCAGCGCGACCGTGCTGTCGCTGCCGTAGACCAGGCCCACCCGCACACTGCGGGCCCGGGCGTGCTCGATGACGTTGGTGAGCGACTCCTGCGTGATGCGGAACAGCTGCCGCGCCGCGTCGGGGTCGAGCGGCGTCGGCTCGCCGATCACCACGAGCCGGGTCGCGAGAGCGGCCGTGCTCTCCACCCACGCCAGTTCGAGGGCGATGGCTTCACCGAGCGAGTTGCCGTCGAGGAGGGCGGGCCCGAGGCCCAGCACCGTGCGCCGTGTGTCGGTGAGGGCGGCATGAGCGGATGCGCGGGCTCCGGCGACCGCGGATCGGGCCCCGGCGTCGGGTTCGAGCCGTCGCTCGGCGTCGTCGAGGTGCAGCAGTACCGCGGCGAGACCACGGCCGACCGTGTCGTGCACGTCGCGCACCATGCGTTCGCGCTCGGCCATGATGGCGGTGTCGCGCGCCCGCTCGGCGGCGAGGGCGTGCAGGCGGGCGTTCGTGATGGCGATGGCGGCGTGGGTGCCGAAGAGTTCGAGCAGGGCGGCGTCGTCGGCCGTGAAGCGGCGGCCAGGGTCGCGGCTGAACACGACGCAGCTGCCGATGATCGAACCGTTCCAGCGGATCGGCACCCCGATCACCCCGTGCAGCAGATCGCGTTCGGGGGCCGGGATGTGCCCACCCGGGATGTCGGCATATTCGGTGAAGATCACCGGGCTCCGCCGCCGCACCACCTCGCCGGTCACGCCCTCGTCGAGCGGGAACGTGCGCCCCGACTGGCAGCCCACCCCGAGGTCGACCTCTTTGCGGTAGGTGCCGGCCACCTCGTCGACCGTGCAGATGGAGCCGCTGTCACCCCCGAGCAGTTCCATGGTGTGTGCCAGGATGCGTTCGAGCAGAGGTTCGAGGCTGAACTGGCCGGCCAGGTCGGTCGCCATCGCGGCCAGGGTGTCGAGTTGCCGGCGCATCCGGTCGGGCAGTGGCGCTTCTTCATCCATGGGCGTGACCTCAGATGCCGGTGGGCGGCCTCGGTGCCGACCTCGTTTCCATCTTCTTCCGCGGAGGCGGGAGAATCCAGTGTTCCGGGCGAACCCGGTACGCTGGAGGCAGCGATCCGTTCGCTACGGCGGTGGGGCTCACCGTACCCAACCTCGACCAGGCCGAAGGGCCAGGGTCGACAACAGTCCCTATCTCAAGAGTTCAGCGCGCCTCGGCGTGCCCGGAGATAGGAGCCCAGCATGACCGATTCGCAGAGCACGAGTGGGGTTTCGTCGGCGGCGCTCGTGGTCGGTGTCGTGCCGGGCCAGCCGCCCGCGGTGGTGGCGACGGCCGCGCAAGTTGCTGCGCGCTATTCCGCGGAGCTGGTCTGCGGCTACGTCGACGCCGGACGGTATCCGATCGTCCGGGCTGACGGAACCACCGACGCGCAGTCGATCGACCCCGACCTGGCACTCGATCCGCCGGTGCTGTTCGACGAGGCGCTGACCCGCGAGATCGCGGTAGTTCTCGCGGCGTTGCCCGCGGGGTCGCCCGGGTCGGGCATCCGGTGGTCGATGCGATTCCTCAGTGGCGACCCGGCGCACGCGCTGGCGGGGCTGGCCGACGAGCTCGACGCGGCGATGATCGTGGTGGGCACCCGGGATGCCACGATGCGCGCGAGCATCGCCGAGTTCTTCGGCGGATCGGTGGCCGTGCACCTCGCCCATCGGCAGCATCGCCCCGTGCTCGTGGTGCCGCTCGACCCGCAGCCGCCCGAGGCCGGCTGGCCGGGGCCCGCCGACCCCACCGGGGGAGTCGGTGGTGGGGCCGCGGATGCCGCATCCCGCCCGACCGGGTCGGAGCAGGCATGACCGACGACGACGCCGTCACCAAACACCCCTGGACCGGCGACACCAACACCGAGCTGCCGATGGACAGCGATGTCGAGGCCGCCACTGTCGCCTCGCCCCGTCCAGCGCATCTGCGGATCGGTTACCTGGGGCTCGTCGCACTCGGCGGCATGGCCGGCACGGCGGTCCGTGAGGCGATCAGTCTCGGCATCGCGCCGATCGGCGGCTTTCCGATCGCGATCTTCGGAATCAACGTGCTCGGCGCCTTCGTGCTCGGTGCCCTGCTCGAGCTGCTCGCTCTGCGCGGGCCCGACGAGGGGCGGCGACGGCGCATCCGGCTGCTCGTCGGCACCGGCGTGCTGGGCGGCTTCACCACTTACAGCTCCTTCGCCACCGACACCGCGCAGCTCCTCGCCGACGGATCGGCCGGGATCGCCATCCTCTATGCGTTCCTCACCCTTCTCGCCGGAGCGCTCGCGACCTGGGCCGGAATCGTGGTGGCGATGCGGCTCGGGCGGCGGCGACCCCGCCGGCGACGCGAGGCGCGCTCGTGACGCCGCTCGTCTTCCTCGCCCTCTCGGCGGCGGGAGGAGTGGGCGCGGCGGCGCGCTTCTTCATCGACGGCGCGGTGAAGGCGCGCATCCGGGGCAGCTATCCCGTCGGCACGACGATCATCAACGTGACGGGATCGCTGCTGCTCGGGCTGGTGACCGGACTCGCTCTCTCGCACCTCGTCACCGACGACTGGCGGCTGGTGCTCGGCGGCGGCTTCCTCGGCGGCTACACGACGTTCAGCACGGCGAGTTTCGAGACCGTCCGGCTGGCGCAGAACCGGCGTTGGGGAGCGGCGCTCGCCAACGGGCTCGGCATGATGGTGGCATCCGTCGCGGCGGCCGGCCTGGGGCTCTGGCTGGGTTCGCTCGCCTGATCTCCCCGGGTTGGCGGGGACTTCTCCAAACGAGCCGCGTACCTCGCCGCTATGAGGTTGCGGTTCGCTCCTCGTTTGGAGAAGTCCGAGCCAACGGGCCGTGAATCCTACTCGGCGGGCGTCGCGGCGCCCTTCTCGGGCCCCGACTTCACGGGAATGAGCAGCAACAGCCCCACCAGCAGCACCAGCACGATGCCGAGGATGCCCCAGTACTGCACGTTCGCATCCGCACCGTAGATCGCGGCGCCGATGCCGATGAAGAGCGTGAACATCGCCGGAGCGAGGAACGTGGCGGCCTTGCCCGTGGTGGCGTAGAGGCCGAAGATCTCGCCGTTGCGGCCCTCGGGGATGCGCCGGGCGAGGAACGAGCGGCTGGCCGACTGCGCAGGGCCCACGAACGCGCAGAGGGCGAGGCCGAAGGTCCAGAACACGATCTGCCCACCGTCGTGCAAGAAGAATACGGCGGTGCCGCAGATGACGAGCCCGATCAGTGAGACCACGATCACGGGCTTGGCGCCGAACTTGTCGTCGAGCAGCCCCACCAGGATGGTCGACGCCCCGGCCACGATGTTCGCGGCGATGGCGAAGATGATGACCTGGCCCGACGAGAACCCGAACGAGCCTGCGGCAAGCACCCCGCCGAAGGTGAAAACGCCCGTGAGCCCGTCGCGGAACACGGCGCTCGCGATGAGGAAGTACGCGGTCTGCCGGCTCTCCCGGAAGAGCGAGCGGATGTCGCGGAAGAGGATGCGGTACGACTCCACGATCCCGACCCGCCCCGCCGCCGTCGCGGCCTCCTGCTTGGGCGAGCGGTACTCCGGAACGGAGAGCAGCACGGGTAGGGCGAAGAGACCGAACCAGATGGCCGAGACGAGAACGGTGACGCGGATCGGCAGACCGTCGCTGTCCGGCACCCCGAACAAGGCGGTGCCGCCGATCGGGTCGATGAAGCCGAAATAGACGATGAGCAGCAGCACGATGCCGCCCACGTAGCCCATGCCCCACCCGAACCCCGACACCTTGCCGATGGTCTTCGGGGTGGAGACCTGGGTGATCATCGCGTTGTAGTTGACGCTCGCGAACTCGAAGAACACGGTGCCGGCGGCCAAGAGGAAGAGGCCGAGCCAGAGATAGCCGGGGTCGGGGACCACGAAGAACATCGCCGCGCTCAGCGCGACCACGATGTAGGTGTTGACCGCGAGCCAGAGCTTGCGGCGGCCACGGCGGTCGGAGCGCTGGCCGGTGATGGGGGCGAGCAGGGCCACGAGCACGCCGGCGATCGTCATGGCGATGCCGAGTTGGGCCGAGACGGCGGTCTCCCCGCCGAAGGCGTCGCTCGTGAGGTAGACGGTGAAGACGAAGGTCGTTATGACGGCGTTGAACGAGGCGGAGCCCCAGTCCCAGAGCCCCCATGCCAGAACGTGCGAGCTCTTCGGGCGGGCGCCCGGCGCGGCTGGGGCCAGCGGCGGGGGCGAGAGTTCGCTGGACGCGGGTCCGTCGGTCATGCAGCCACAGTAGTGGCAGGCGGTGAACAATCCGTGTCGTTTCGCCCCTCGCGGCCCTTCGGGTTCAGGCGGGCACGGATGCCGCCGCGGTGCACTAAGATGAGTGAAACTCAGCAGTGATGCTTCGGAGGTGCTCATGGTCGCTTTGGTGGTGTCCAGCCTGGTGGTGCGCGTGGTCGGTACCGAGAGGGGAGCCGGGTTCCGGCTGGTGTTCGAGGGCGAGATCGCGGGCGACGTCGAGGGGGCCCCGACGGTCGGGAGTGCGGGATCGACGGATGCGTGCTCGGGCCCGAGCGGGTCGGGCACGGTGGTGGTCGCGATCGCTGCTCGGCGCGGTGCGGCACGCGCGGAGGCCCGCGGTGAGCTGGGGTCGATCGTGCAGAGGCGGTTCCGTCTCCAGTCGGGACTGCTGGGCGGAGCCGGAGAGTACGCGTTCCGCGTGTCGCTCGAGGAGCAGCGGCTCTATGACGGAAGTGTGACGATCGAGCGGGCCGGCGTGGGGTTCGCTGTGGCCGCCGAGAACCTGCTCGACTCGGCGACCCTGTGGTTCGACGACTCGGGAACCGCGGATGCGCCGGTGCTCAGCTGCAGCTTCTGGTGTCCGGCGGCTGCATCACCCGGCAGCCCGCCCAGCGCCGCAGACGGGGGTGCCGGAGCGATCTCCGATCTGAGTGCTGCGCTGTACCACAACGGCCGGCTGCTCGTCGGGCCGGAGGAATCGGGCGAGGGGAAGATGCCGGTCGAGTTGCGCATCATCGACCTGCTCGACGGGCCGGATGAAGCCAAGCCATTCCGGCATGTCCAGGCGCGTTTCCGGGGCGCGCGGGCCTTCGTGTCGGGGGTGGTGCCTGGCGTGCACGACCTCAGTGCGCATCCGGGGGTCTACGCCATCCGGGTCACACGGGGGCGGGAGGTGGTCGCGCGGGTTCCTTTCGAGATCGATTGGCATGGCGTGCTGCGCGAAGCGGGGTCGGTCGAGTGCCGCGCAGACGGGAGGCGCGTGATGCTGGTCGGGCGTGGGCGGCGCTTCGGCCCACCGCCCGCCCGTACCACCGCCACTCTCGATCCTGTGTATGCGCGCCATTTCGCGGCACTGCGTGGCCCCGAGCGGGTCGTCTTGGATGCGCTGCACCGCCGCGCGCTCGATCGACTTGTCTCCGATCTGGTGCTGTGCGACAGCTTTCGCCTCCTCGATGCCGAGGTAGAGCGTGCGGCGCTCCATGAATTGCTGACCAGGGTCGAAGAATTCGAGAGCGTGCTGCCGGGGGACTACCCGGTGGCGATCGGTGGCGAGGAGGTGCCCTTCGAGAGGATGCGGCCTTTCGTTCTCCTTCAACTCGCGGAGCTCGATGGGGGTGCTGCCGTCGTGCCGGCGCGCGGCTGACCGCGCGCGTCGATGTTCGCTCGCGGCGAGTGTGTCACAGGGAACTCTTACCTTTCGTCCAGGCTCGATGCGACCGGGCGCGCTGTGATGGATGAGCGCCGCAATGCGCATCCACTCTCAGCTAGGACACCCCATGAACGACTCGAGCCCCGACTCCGGCCCCGCCACCTCCGCTTCGACCGATCCGCACCATGCGTCTCAGCGCACTCTGTCGCGCCGCGGTCGCACGGCGCTCCTCGCAGGCGCCGCCGGGCTCGCTCTGATCACCGGGCTCGGCGTCACCGGTGCCGCGTTCGCAGCCGCCCAGCCGTCGTCGTCGCTCGCCCATGGCACAGGCGGCAACGGCGCATCAATCGTGCTGAACTGGGGGCACTCGCCGAACGGCAGCGCCCAGAGTGGACAGAGCGGCTCGAGTGGCCAGAGCGGCTCGAGCGCGCGGAGCCCCTACGGCACTCACGGGTTCAACCCGTCCCAGACGCGTGGTGGCGCCCGCACCTCGTCGGCGACGGATGCGGTGCCCGCGACGGCGGGGCAGTCCACCGGCGTCGTCACCATCGTGTCCGACCTCACCTACCAGAACGCCCGCTCGGCCGGCACGGGAATCGTGCTAACCCCTGACGGACTGATTCTCACCAACAACCACGTGGTCGAAGGCTCGACGGCGACCGAGGTCACCGATGAGAGCACCGGGCAGAGCTATAAAGCGACGGTGGTCGGAACGGATGCGACGCACGACGTCGCCCTGCTGCAGCTGCAGGGGGCATCCGACCTCGGCACAGCGCAGCTCGACACCGACGACGCCGCTCAGACCGGCGACGCGGTGACGGCGGTCGGCAACGCGGAAGGCACGGGCGACCTCGTCGCCGCCATGGGTACGGTCACGGCGACCGGCCAGAGCATCACCGCCCAGAGCGAGAGTGGAACCGACGGAGAGAACCTGACGGGCCTGATCCAGGTCGACGCCGACATCGTGTCCGGTGACTCCGGCGGCCCGTTGCTCGATTCCGACGGCGAGGTCGTGGGCATCGACACCGCCGCCTCCTCGTCGGGTTCACCCCAGGTCACCGGGTTCGCGATCCCGATCTCGACGGCTCTCGACATCGCCGCGCAGATCAACCAGGGCGCCGAGACCGACACCATCCAGATCGGTTACCCGGGCTTCCTGGGCGTCGAGGTGGGCTCGAGCCGCACGGGCGCGAGCGGAGCGGTCGTGGCCGGCGTCGTCGCCGGGACCCCGGCCGAGGATGCGGGACTCGCCGCCGGCGACACCGTCACCAGCGTGAACGGCACGGCCGTCGCATCCGGCGACCAGCTCTCGGCACTTCTGGCCGGGATGGAGCCGGGCGAGCAGATCACCCTCGCGTGGACCGATGCCTCCGGCGTCTCCCAGGAGGCGACTCTCCACCTGGTGGCGGGGCCTGCTGCGTAAAACGACGTAGAAGCAAACTTGAGCCGAGCTAACTCAACTTTTGCTGTGAAAACTTGACTTGCGACAGTCGGCCTGGAAAACTTGAACCCACAAGGCTCAAGTCTTGGCAGACTTTTCGCTAATCAGGTAAGACAACAGAAGGAGAACAGCCGATATGGCTCGTGCAGTAGGCATCGACCTCGGAACCACCAACTCGGTGGTCGCCGTGCTCGAGGGTGGAGAGCCCACCGTCATCGCGAACGCGGAGGGATTCCGCACCACACCGTCGGTGGTCGCATTCACGAAAGACGGCGAGGTTCTCGTCGGTGAGACCGCCAAGCGGCAGGCCGTCACCAACGTCGACCGCACCATCTCCAGCGTGAAGCGCCACATCGGCACCGACTGGAAGGCCGATGTCGACGGCAAGAAGTACACGCCGCAGGAGATCTCGGCCCGCATCCTGGCCAAGCTGAAGCGCGACGCCGAGAGCTACCTCGGCGACACGGTGACCGATGCTGTCGTCACCGTTCCCGCCTACTTCAACGACTCCGAGCGCCAGGCCACCAAGGAGGCCGGTGAGATCGCGGGCCTCAATGTTCTGCGCATCATCAACGAGCCCACCGCGGCCGCGCTCGCCTACGGCCTCGACAAGGGTAAAGAAGACGAGCTCATCCTGGTCTTCGACCTCGGTGGCGGAACCTTCGACGTCTCGCTCCTCGAGGTCGGAAAAGACGACGACTTCAGCACCATCCAGGTGCGTTCGACCGCCGGCGACAACCGCCTCGGTGGCGACGACTGGGACCAGCGGGTCGTCGAATACCTGATCAAGCAGTTCAAGGACACCACCGGCGTCGATGTCTCGAAGGACAAGATCGCCCTCCAGCGTCTCAAGGAGGCCGCGGAGCAGGCCAAGAAGGAGCTCTCCTCGGGCATGTCGGCCAGCATCACGCTGCCCTACCTCTCGCTCACCGAGAACGGCCCGGCCAACCTCGACGTCACGCTCACCCGCGCGAAGTTCGAGGAGCTGACCAAAGACCTGCTGGCCCGCACCGAGAAGCCCTTCAAAGACGTCATCGCCGAGGCGGGCGTGTCGGTGAACGACATCGCTCACGTCGTGCTGGTCGGTGGATCGACCCGGATGCCGGCCGTCGTCGAGCTCGTCAAGAAGCTCACCGGTGGCAAGGAGCCCAACAAGGGCGTCAACCCGGATGAGGTCGTCGCCGTCGGCGCCGCCCTGCAGGCCGGTGTGCTGAAGGGCGAGCGCAAAGACGTCCTCCTCATCGACGTCACCCCGCTCTCCCTCGGCATCGAGACCAAGGGTGGCATCATGACCAAGCTCATCGAGCGCAACACGGCCATCCCCACCAAGCGCAGCGAGACCTTCACCACGGCCGACGACAACCAGCCGTCGGTTGCCATCCAGGTCTTCCAGGGCGAGCGCGAGTTCACCCGCGACAACAAGAACCTGGGAACGTTCGAGCTCACCGGCATCGCTCCGGCACCCCGTGGCATCCCGCAGGTCGAGGTCACCTTCGACATCGACGCCAACGGCATCGTGCACGTGTCCGCCAAAGACAAGGGCACGGGCAAGGAGCAGTCGATGACCATCACCGGCGGCTCGTCGCTGCCGAAGGAAGACATCGACCGCATGGTGCGCGAGGCCGAGGAGCACGCCGCCGAAGACAAGAAGCGCCGCGAGGCCGCCGAGGTGCGCAACCAGGCCGAGACGCTCGCGTACTCGACCGACAAGCTCATCAAGGACAACGACGACAAACTGCCCGACGACGTGAAGTCCGAGGTGCAGGCCGACGTCGACGCTCTGAAGTCCGCTCTCGCGGGTGAAGACGACGACGCCGTGAAGACCGCGTTCGACAAGCTCAACGAGAGCCAGCAGAAGCTGGGCCAGGCGATCTATGCTTCTGCTCAGGCCGACGCTGCTGCGCCCGAGGCGGGCGCAGAGGAGCCGACCGAGTCGTCGTCTTCGGATGACGACGTGGTCGACGCCGAGGTCGTCGAAGACGAAGACGAGCCCAAGAAGGACAACTGAATTCATGACTGACGACAAGAACGGTCGCCCCGGAGACGATTCCGAGGGCCCCGAGGAGCCGATCATCCGCGACAAGCGGCGCATCGACCCCGAGACCGGTCAGGTTCGTCAGCCTGCTGCGGAGTCGGGGGCGCCTGAGGGCGCTCCCGACTCGGGCTTCATCCAGGCTGAAGGACCGGATGTGGAGACCACGTTGACCGATGCCGATCTCTCGTTCCTCTCGGGCCAGACGTCGGCCGACGAACTGGCTGCGGAGCGGCTCGCCGATCTGCAGCGTGTGACCGCGGAGTACGCCAACTACCGCAAGCGCACCGAGGCCAACCGCGAGATCGAGCGCGAGCGCGCGGTCGGCGAGGTCGTGAAGGTGTTGCTTCCGGTGCTCGACGACCTCGACCGGGCCGAGAAGCACGGCGACCTCACCGAGGGCGGCCCCTTCGCGGCCATCGCGACGAAGCTGCGCTCCAACGTCGAGCGGGTGGGCCTCAAGCCTTTCGCCGCAGCGGGCGAGGAGTTCGACCCGCAGGTGCATGAGGCGATCTTCCAGCAGCCGAGCGCCGACGTCGAGACGCCCACGATCGCTGACGTGGTCGAATCCGGGTATTACCTCGGGTCAACGCTGCTACGCGCCGCGAAGGTCGTAGTGGCGGTGCCCAATGGCTAGCCAGGACTGGTTCGACAAAGACTTCTACAAGGTGCTCGGGGTGTCGAAAGAGATCTCCGACGCCGATCTCAAGAAGGCTTATCGCAAACTGGCCCGGCAGTACCATCCCGACTCGAACCAGGGCGACGCCAAAGCCGAGGCCCGGTTCAAGGAGATCAGCGAGGCCTACTCGGTGCTCTCCGACACCGAGCAGCGCAAAGAGTACGACCAGATCCGCGCCATGGGCTCCGGCGCTCGCTTCACGGCGGGCGGCGGAGGCCAGGGCGGTGGTTTCGAAGACGTCTTCGGCGGCATGTTCGGCCAGGGCGGCGGCGGTGCTCGCGGTCAGAGCTACAGCTACCAGCAGGCTCCGGGCGGCTTCGACGACATTCTGGGCGGTATGTTCGGGCGCGGCGGCGGTGGGGGCTTCGGCGCCTACGGCCCCACTCGAGGCCGGGATGTCACGGCGCGCACCACGATCGACTTCATCACCGCGGTCAAGGGCGACACCATCAAGCTGCAGACAGCGGATGGCAAGCCGATCACGGTGAAGATCCCGGCCGGCGTGGCCGACCAGCAGAAGATCAAGCTGCGCGGCAAGGGCGAACCTTCGCCCGACGGCGGCGAGCCCGGCGACATCGTGCTCACGGTATCGGTGCGCAAGCATCCGGTGTTCGAGCGCGACGGACTGAATCTCCGCGTCAACGTGCCCGTCACGTTCGTGGAGGCGACGCTCGGAGCCACCATCGAGGTGCCGACGCTCGGTGGGCCTCCGGTGAAGTTGAAGGTCGCCGCCGGCACTCCGTCGGGCCGTGTGCTGCGCGTCAAGGGGCGCGGCGTGGAGTCCTCCAAGGGCAAGGGCGACCTGCTCGCGGTGGTGCAGGTGGCGGTGCCGAGTCATCTCTCGGCGGCGCAACGCGAGGCCCTCGAAGCGTTCCACTCCGTGGAACCCGCCGAGAACCCCCGCACCGAGCTCCTCGCCAAGGCGCGGGAGTAAGCAGTACTGGCCGCCAACCGTCCCAACCCTGAGTGATGGGGCGGTTGGCGGAAAGAGTTCGAGAGAAGGGAGCGAGACATGAGCGACGTGGATGAGAACTCGCCCCTTTTCGCGATCGCGGTCGCCGCCGAACTCGCGGGGATGCACCCGCAGACCCTGCGGCAATACGACCGGCTGGGGCTCGTGAGCCCCACGCGCACGGCCGGCAAGTCGCGCCGCTATTCGATGCGCAACGTCATGCAGTTGCGCGAGGTCGCCCGCCTCTCGTCGGAGGGTGTGTCGCTCGAGGGAATCGCGCGCATCCTGCAGCTCGAGGATCAGGTCGTCGAACTCGGCGCCCGCGTGCGCGAACTCGAATCGGCTCTGGCCGACGAGTTGCTCAACCGGCCGGGTCGCCGCGTCTTCGCCGCCGGCGTGGAGGGCGAGGTCATCTCGCTGAAGCACGGCACCCGCACCCAGCGCCGCACCGAACTCGTGATCTGGCAGCCCGACCGGCCCGAGTGAGCCGCGGCACCGCGTACGGTTGACGCGTGACAGAGTTCTCCTTCGACGCCCTGCGGCGCGCGCCCGACATCGAAGCCGACAACCTGTTCGCGGTCGACGCGAGCGACCGCCTCATCCTCGACGAAGCGGCGGCCGCCCTCGACGACACCGTCGGGCATCCCGGCACGGTCGCGGTGATCGGCGACAACTACGGCGCCCTCACACTCGGTGCCGCCGCAGTGCTCGACCTGCACGGCATCCGGGTGCACCAAGACGCCCGGTCGAGCGAGCTCGCGCTCGCCGCCAACGCCCGGCGGGTCGTCGACGTCGACCTCACCGGCCGCTACACCAACCACCCCCTCGGCCGCGAGCTGCTCGAGGGGGCCACCGTCGTGCTCGTGCAGCTGCCCCGCAGCCTCGCCGCGCTCGACGACATCGCCCGCGCCATCGCCGGCTACGCCGATCCGTCGGTCGTGGTGTACGCCGGCGGCCGTGTGAAGCACATGACGCCGGCGATGAACGAGGTGCTCAGTGCCTCGTTCGACGACGTGAGCGCCTCGCTCGCTCGCCAGAAGTCGCGCGTTCTGGTCGCGCGGCGCCCCCGCGACGGGGTCGGCGTGGCACTGCACCGGCGCGAATTCCACGCCGACCTCGATCTCTGGGTCTGCGCATCCGGCAACGCCTTCGCCGGCACGAAGATCGACATCGGCACGCGCCTGCTGATCGATCATCTCGGTGAGATGGCACCGGATGCGCACACGGCGATCGACCTCGGCTGCGGCACCGGCGTGCTCGCCGCCCTGCTGGCGCGCGACCGGGGCGAGCGCGGGTTGCGGGTCATCGCCACCGATCAGTCGGAGGCCGCCGTCGACTCAGCGCGGGAGACAATGCAAGCCAACGGCCTCGCCGACCGCGTCGACGTGGTGCGCGACGACGCCCTCGGCGACTTCGACGACAACAGTGCCGACCTCATCGTTCTGAATCCGCCCTTCCACGTCGGATCGACGGTGCACGCGGGCATCGCGCTGAAGTTGTTCGAGGCCGCGGGCCGGGTGCTCCGGCCCGGCGGCGAGCTCTGGACCGTGTTCAACTCGCACCTCTCCTACCGCGCGGCGCTGCAGCGGGCGGTCGGGCCGACCCGTCAGGTCGACCGCAATCCGAAGTTCACCGTGATGGTGTCGACCGGGCGCTGAGGCATACACGTCGAGTCTCCGCGGCGAGCCCGGTCGCCGGCCTCAGTTCGAGATCGACGGAACTCGCAGCCCGCGCACGGCGACCGTGCGCCGGGTCACCATCTCGGCCGATATCAGCACCGCGGCCACCCCGATGATGGCCGTGCCGATGACGGCGACCGGGATCATCGTGTCGGGCTCCAGGCGCGGGATGAGATCCATCGGCTCGGCCAGCCCGATCAGCATGAAGAACGCGGTGGCGTAGAGCACGGTGCGGATGCGCCACAGCCGGTCAACCCCGATGAGGGCGAGCAGGGTGAGCATCCACAACCCGTACCACGGGTGGATGACGGGAGACGCGATCACGATCACGGCGAAGCAACTGCCGAGCAGCCACAAGGGATCAGCGCGCCGCTTCGTGACGAGCAGGTAGACGGCGGCCGCGCATCCCGCAGCCAGCAGCACCATCTTCACGGCCACCTGCGCGGCGTCGCCCGATAGCCCGAGCCCGTTCGCGAGGCCGCCGATGCTGATGCCGAGGATGTTCGCGGGGGCATACCACGACGAGATCGTGACCGGGGTGGCGAGCGCGCCGATCCAGCCGACGCCGACGCCGATGCCCCAGCCCAGAAGCACCACACCGCCGATGCCGACGGCGGCCACCGCGCTCCACCGGCGGATGATCGCGGCCCAGCCGACATTCGAACCGGCCCAGATCAGGCCGATGATCGGCAGGGCGATGAGCGCGATCGGTTTGACGCCGATGGCGAGTGCCACGAAGACCGTGCCGAGGAGCGGGCGGTCTTTCAGCGCATAGTAGACACCCGCGACGATGAAGCCGAGCATCAGGGAGTCGTTGTGGCCGGCCACCACGAAGTTCATGAGCACGAGCGGGCTGGCGGCCACGATCCAGAGCACGCCGGCCTGGTTGAGCCCTCGGAGCCGCGCGATCCGCCAGGCGTAGAACGCCAGCATCGCGAGGCCCACGACGGCCAGGAAGCGGAAGGCGCCGATCGCGACCTCGGGAGGAAGAGCATCCGTCGACATCACGACGATCTTCTCGAGCCAGACGAAGACCGGTCCGTAGGGGGTCTGGGTGTCGGCCCAGAGCGGGTCGACACCGAGGCCGAACCAGCCGGGGAGGTCGGCCATGCCGGTGGTGTAGGGGTTGAGACCTGCCGCCATCAGCCGGCCTTGGCCGACATAGGCGAACATGTCGCGGCTGAACAGGGGGAGGGTGAACAGGAGCGGGATGCTCCACGCGGTCGCCGCGATCGCGACCTCGCGAACCTGCATCGAGGTGCGGCTCGCATCCGATTCGCGCGGTGCTTCCGCCGACGCCGGAAGGGTGCTGCCGCGCGAGGACCGTCGTTCGAGCAGGGAGACGCCGAGGGACACCCAGGCGGCGAGCAGCAGCAACGCGCCGACCACGACGAGCAGTCCGCTCAGGGTGGCCGCGCCGCGTGAGTTGCGCAGCAATTCGAACACGGCCCAGCTCCGGAGCACAGACGCTGGTCCGAGCCAGCCGACGCCCAACGACCCGATGGCGATGCTCACGGAACCGATGACTCCGAGCAGCAGACGCACGCGTGGAGAAAGGACATGCACGATTACGTCTTATCACGCCGAGTTGAATGGCTGTCGTACCAGTGGTGCGAGAACGGCCGTTCTGCTAAACTTGAGCCACGTCAACTCAACTTTGAAGGGGAAGTCTCGAGAATGGCCAATCAGCCCAATCAGAACGGCGAGGAGCAGAAGAGCGCCCTCGAGCAGTACGGCGTGAACCTCACCGAGATCGCGGCGAGCGGCAAACTCGACCCTGTGATCGGGCGTGACGCCGAGATCCGGCGGGTCAGCCAGGTGCTGACGCGGCGCACCAAGAACAATCCCGTGCTCATCGGCGAGCCCGGCGTCGGCAAGACTGCCGTGGTCGAGGGTCTCGCCCAGCGGATCGTGGCGGGAGACGTCGCTGAGTCGCTGAAGGGCAAGCAGCTCGTCTCGCTCGACCTGGCGGCGCTGGTTGCGGGGGCGAAGTACCGCGGCGAGTTCGAAGAGCGGCTGAAGGCGGTGCTGAAGGAGATCAACGACGCCGACGGCCAGATCATCACGTTCATCGACGAGCTGCACACCCTGATGGGCGCGGGCGGCGGTGAGGGTTCAGTGGCGGCATCCAACATGCTGAAGCCCATGCTCGCCCGCGGTGAACTGCGGCTGATCGGGGCGACGACGCTCGACGAGTACCGCGAGTTCGTGGAGAAGGATGCCGCGATGGAGCGACGTTTCCAGCAGGTGTTCGTGGGGGAGCCGTCGGTCGAAGACACGGTCGCTATTCTGCGCGGGCTCAAGGAGCGCTACGAGGCGCACCACAAGGTGGCCATCGCCGACTCGGCGCTGATCGCCGCCGCATCGCTGTCGAACCGGTACATCCCGGGTCGACAGCTGCCCGACAAAGCGATCGACCTGATCGACGAGGCCGCGTCTCGGCTCCGGATGGAGATCGACTCGGCGCCCGTCGAGATCGACGAGCTGCGGCGCGGCGTCGACCGCCTCCGTCTGGAGGAGTTGGCGCTGAAGAAGGAGAAGGACGACGCCTCCAAGGAGCGCCTCGCCGCGCTGCGCGAGACTCTTCGCACGCGCACGGCGACTCTGGCCGAGTTGCAGGAGCGCTGGGATCGCGAGCGCGCCGCCCTCAACCGCGTGGGCGAACTGAAGGAGAAGCTCGACCGGGCACGCATGCAGGCCGAGCGCGCGCAGCGTGAGGGCGACCTCGAGCGGGCCTCCCGGCTGCTCTACGGCGAGATCCCGGTGCTCGAGCGCACGCTGGCCGAGGCCGAGCGCGACGAGGAGTCGGAGGAGCAGGGCGAACGGATGGTCAACGACCAGGTCACGAGCGACGACATCGCCGCCGTGATCGCCGCCTGGACCGGCATCCCGCTTGCCCGGCTCACCCAGGGAGAGACCGAGAAGCTGCTGAACCTCGAGGCAGAGCTCGGAAAGCGGCTGATCGGCCAGAAGCGGGCCGTGCACGCGGTGGCGGATGCGGTGCGCCGCTCGCGCGCGGGCATCGCCGACGCGGATCGGCCCACCGGGTCGTTCCTCTTCCTCGGCCCGACCGGCGTGGGCAAGACCGAGCTCGCGAAGGCGCTCGCGGAGTTCCTGTTCGACGACGAGAAGGCGCTGGTGCGCATCGACATGTCGGAGTACGGCGAGAAGCACTCGGTGGCCCGGCTGCTCGGTGCCCCTCCCGGCTACATCGGCTATGAGCAGGGTGGTCAGCTCACCGAGGCGGTGCGGCGGCGGCCCTACTCGGTGATCCTCCTCGACGAGGTCGAGAAAGCGCACTCGGAGGTCTTCGACGTGCTGCTGCAGGTGCTCGACGACGGGCGGCTGACCGACGGGCAGGGTCGCACGGTCGACTTCCGCAATACCATCCTCATCCTCACGTCGAACCTCGGGTCGCAGTTCTTGGTCGACCCGACGTTGTCGCTGGACGAGAAGGAGGCGGCCGTGCAGGGCATGGTTCGCCAGGCCTTCAAGCCCGAGTTCGTGAACCGGCTCGACGACATCGTGATTTTCCAGACCCTCACCGAAGAAGATCTGGCCCAGATCGTCTCGCTCTACGTCGACCGCCTCTCGCGCCGCCTCGCGCAGCGGCGTCTGATGCTCGCGGTGACACCGGATGCGCGCACCTGGCTTGCTGAGCGCGGCTACGACCCGATCTACGGTGCGCGGCCGCTGCGGCGCCTGATGCAGCACGAGATCGACGACCAACTCGCGACCGCCCTGCTCTCGGGTGCCGTGCGCGACGGCGACACGGTGCGTGTCGATGTGGCGCCCGACGGTGACGGGTTGACGGTGGGGGCGGCGTAGCGACTCTTGAGTAGAAAGTACTCGCGCTGCCCACGGGGGTGTGACGTGCAGTCTTGAAATCGCCGATCGTCGGCGGTGAGAGAGGTTCGTCATGCGGCATCCGCGTTTCATTGTCGGCGTCTGCGCTTTCGGGGCGGTGCTCGCCATCGTCGCCGGAGTGCCCTTCGGTGCGGGGTCGATCGCACATGCGTCCTCTCCTGAAGCCGTCATCGAACCGCTGAATGCGGGATCGAGGGTGGCGGAGTTCGATTCGACGGGCGCAAATCCCATCGACGTGGTCGCGGGCGCCGATGGTTCGGTCTGGGTCGCCCTTTTCACGTCGAAGAAGGTCGTGCAACTCGACAAGGCGGGAAATCCGATGCGTTCCGTCGCGCTCGCGGAGTCGCCTTCGAGCCTTGCCACAGACGGAGCCGGAGGCGTGTGGGCGACCGAACTGAGCGGCAACGCGATCGCTCATGTGACCGCTGCGGCGACACCGGCAGAGTTTCTCATCCCGACGCCCTTCTCCTATCCGGCCTCGGTCTACGACAGCGGAGATCTCGTCTTCTTCGCCGAATCCACGAAGCACCTCGGCCGGTTGAACGAACTCACCGGGCACATCGACGAACTCGCCTTCACCGGGACCACCTCACCGGTGGTGGTGACTGGCATCGGCAACCAGGTATGGGTCGTCGACGACAGGGGCGATACCTGGGCGCTCGACCAGAACGGTGAGAACCCGGTGGCCGTCAACCTGCGAGGAGTGAAAGACCTCCAACTCACCGGTCTTGACGCAGGAACCGTTCGAGGGCTCACGACGACGAACGAGGGTGTCTTCGAATTCTCCCGATCGGCGACAGACCTGCAGAGCGCGAGGGTCGTCGGTGATCGGACGGAGATCACCGGGGTCGCCGCGCTGAACGGCGCCACATGGTTCGCCGACGCCGGGACGAACACGATCGGCTGGGTCACGGCGTCGGAGCAGGCGGAGTACGCGGTACCGAAAGCAGACAGCGGATTGTCCGGCATGACGGTCACCGAGGGGCGCTACATCTGGTCCGCCGAACGGTGGTCGGGCAAAGTGGTTCGGATCGACACCCAGGCTCCGGATGTCGAACGTGTCGGCGGCGCGGATCGGTACGAGCTCGCCGCCAACATCTCCAAGGCGAGTGACTACAGCGGGGGCGACAACACCGTCTTCGTGGTCAGCGGCGAGACCTTTGCTGATGCGTTGAGCGCGGGGCCGATCGCCGCTGCGCACACGGCGCCCGTGTTGTTGACCGCCCGAGCGACCTTGCCCGGAAGCACCAAGAGCGAGCTCATGCGGTTGACTCCGCGGCGGGTGATCATCGTCGCTGGGCCGGCGTCGGTGTCGTAGGCGGTGCTGGATTCGATCAAGGCCGCCGTGCCTGCGGCGACCGTCGAGCGGGTCGAGGGCGCAGACCGATACGCCGTCTCTCGTGCCCTGCTCATCGGTGATCTTGCCCGAGACGACTCTCCGACCCTTTACGTCGCGAACGGTGGCAACTTCCCCGATGCGCTGTCGAGCACGGCGGCGGCCACACACCTCGATTCCGCGACGTTGCTGGTCAACGGATCGGCCGCGAGTCTGTCGGCCGCGGAGATGGCGATAATCGGCAGGTTCGCGGGCGCGGGCAAGTCGGTGAAGATCGCGGGCGGGCCCAATTCGGTCAGCACAGGCATCGAGACGCAGATCCGAACCGTAGCCACCGTGCAGCGCCTCGGCGGTGCAGACCGCTACGAGGTCTCGCAAGCGATCGTGCGCGACGCGTTCACCGGGCCCACGTCGCGGTTGGTCTACCTGGCCAGTGGCGCGACGTTCCCCGATGCTCTGGCCGGTGGTGTCGGTGCCGGGCTGAACGACGCGCCGGTGCTCCTCGTGCATCCCGACTGCGTGCCTCAGCCTGTGGTCGACCTGATCGCGGGCGGCACCACCCGGAAGGTCACCCTCTACGGGGGGCCGCTCACCCTGAACGGCGAGGTCGAGAAGCTGACGGCCTGCCGCTGAGCGCGAATTGTTTTCTTGCTCAGCGCTGGCCTGCGCGGCGCAGCGCACGCCGGTGCGGGTCAGCGGACGCCGGCTCGGTGCTTGCGGATGCGGGAGAACGCGAACCAGGCGACTGCGGCCACCACGGCGGCGATGACGACCCACTGCAGGATGCCCGCGTACTCTTCCACGACGTGCCACTGCTCGCCGAGGAAGTAGCCCGCGAGAATCAACGTGGTGTTCCAGATGAGGCTCCCGGCCACTGTCAACAGCCCGAACTTCAGGAGTGGCATCCGTTCGATGCCGGCTGGGATCGAGATGAAGCTGCGGAAGATGGGCACCAATCGGCCGAAGAAAATCGCCTTGCTTCCGTGTCGGGTGAACCAGTCTTCGGTGCGGTCGACGTCTTGCACGTCGACGAGTGGAATGCGGCGGGCCAGTCGGCGCATCCGGTCTCGGCCGAGCCAGGCGCCCAAGCCGTAGAGAGTGAACGCGCCGAGGAGTGACCCGAGCGTGGTGAACACGATGGCGGCCACGAGGTCGAGTTCGCCCCGGCTGGCGGTGAATCCGGCGAGCGGCAGGATCACTTCGCTCGGGATCGGCGGAAACAGGTTCTCGGCGAAGACCGCGAGACCGGCGCCAGCGGCACCGAACGTCTCCATCAGGCCCACCACCCAGTCGCCGACCGCCCCCAAACCACTTCCGCCGCCGCTTTCGCGCGTGCCGACACTGACGCTCACCCCTGCGCTCATGCCCCCACGCTACGGATGCCGCCTGAGCCGCCCCTGAGCGTTCGCGCGCGCCCGAATCGCCAAAACACGCCGCTACCCCAGCGACCATTCCGTCGGATTCTGGCGATTCGGTGCGGAGTAGCGTTGGCGTGTGGATGCGGAGCAGCAAGCGGGAGCCGTGGTCGAAGCGCTCGCGGCGGTCGCCGACGCGGGGGATGCCGAGTTCCTGGGCGGGTTCTTCAAGACCGGGCCGGGGCAGTACGGCGAGGGCGACGTGTTCATCGGAGTGCGCGTGCCCGCGACCCGAAAGGTGGCGAAGGCCTTCCCGGGCATCGATCCGGCGGCCATCGACATCCTGCTCGACAGCCCCGTGCACGAGCACCGGCTGGCCGCGCTCTTTCTGCTGCGCGCCCGCTTCGACCGGGCCCGCGCATCCCGCACGGCCGATCCGTCGATCGAAGCCGCCGCCGTCGAGCAGTATCTCGCGGCCGTGCGACGCGGGCGGGTCAACAACTGGGATCTCGTCGACTCCTCGGCCGACCAGATCCTCGGCCAGTGGCTGCTCGACAAACCACGCGACCTGCTCTTCGAGTTCGTGCGCAGCGACGTGCTCTGGGAACGACGGGTGGGAGTGCTCGCGACCTTCGCGTTCATCCGGGGCGGCGACGCCTCGACCACGCTCCAGATCGCACCCCTCCTGCTCGACGATCGGCACGACCTGATGCACAAGGCGGTGGGCTGGATGCTCCGCGAGGTCGGCAAACGCGTCGATCGGTTGCTGCTCACCGGCTTTCTCGACGAGTACGCCGCACGCATGCCGCGCACCATGCTCAGCTACGCCTGCGAGCACCTCACCCCGGAGGAGCGGGCGCAGTACCGAGCGCTCCGCTGACCCCTTCCGCACAGAGGCTGAGGAGGAGGTCAGCCCCGCGGCTCAGACCTTCGGCGCCGGCTCCTCGACCTCGATCGCGACGGCCCAGGCGACCGTTCCGGCCAGCAGGCACAGCGCCCCGAAACCGGCGCAGAGTCCGCCCGCGACCGAGAGAACGCCCGCGGTCGCGAATCCCTCGTGGGCCGGGTCGGCGGCGAACACCGACGCCACGGCCCCGAGCACGATGGCCACGATGCCGAGGCCGAAGAGCCAGTGGCGGAGTTCGATTCGATGCTCCATTGCATCTCCTTCGTTCAGGTGTCACGAATTCTACGACGACCTGACGCCCAAGACAGCCCTACGACCGCACCAGCCGCGCGATCGCATCCGACGCCTCTTTGAGCTTCGCCTGCGCGACATCGCCGCCCTCGGCCACTGCCTCGACGACGCAGTGGTTGAGGTGGTCGTTCAGCAGTCCGAGCGCCACGGATTCGAGGGCGCTCGTCATCGCCGAGACCTGCGTCAGGATGTCGATGCAGTACTTCTCGTCGGCCACCATGTTCTGCAGGCCCCGCGCCTGGCCTTCGATGCGGCGCAAACGTTTGAGGTAGTCGTCCTTGTTCGTGATGTAGCCGTGCGAGGCGTGCTCGTGCTCGGCGGGCGCGTGGTCGCCGGGGGGTGCATCCGTTTCCATCGTCATGCTCCGATTCTCGCCGGTCGCAGATCGAGCCGGCGCAGCAATTGTGCGTTCGCGGCCACGATGATCGTGGACAGCGACATCAGGACGGCTCCCACTGCCATCGGCAGCACGAATCCGATCGGCGCGAGCACGCCCGCGGCGAGCGGCACCGAAATGAGGTTGTAGCCGGCCGCCCACCACAGGTTCTGCGTCATCTTGCGGTAGCTGGCCTTCGAGAGGGTGATGACCGAGAGCACGGAGCGCGGGTCGTCGCTGGCGAGGATGACCCCGGCCGAGGCGATGGCGACATCCGTTCCCGCTCCGATGGCGATGCCGACGTCGGCCCGCGCGAGCGCGGGGGCGTCGTTCACGCCGTCGCCCACCATCGCGACCTTGCGGCCCTCGGCCTGCAGTTCGGCGACCTTGGCGGACTTGTCGCCGGGCTTGACGCCCGCGAAGATGCGAGTGATGCCGAGTTCGGCGGCGACCGCGCGGGCCACCGGTTCGGCGTCGCCCGTGATCATGACGACCTCGATGCCGCGTGCTCGCAGGCCCGCGACGGCCTCGCGGGACTCGGGGCGGATCTCGTCGGCCAGGGCGATGAGTCCGATGACCTCGTGATCGCGCAGCACGTGCAGCACGGTCTGGCCCTCGTGTGCGCCGTTCGAACTCGCAAACGTGCGGCCATCCGAGGCGCTCTGGGCGCCGGAGGCGTTCACGTTTGCGGTTTCGAACGCGATCTCGGCAGCACCGTGCTGCTCCAGCAGGGCCGGTCCGCCGACGTGGATCGTCACACCATCGACGACAGCCGAGACACCGACCGCCGTGGAGGCCTGGAAACCGGTGGCGACGGGCACGACGAGTTCGCGCATCCGTGCCGCCTGCACGATCGCCCGGGCCAGCGGATGCTCGCTGTCGGCCTCGGCGGATGCGGCCAGTGCCAGCACCTCGGCCTCGTCGTGACCCGGTGCCGCGACGATCGTCGTGACCGCCGGCTCGCCCTTCGTGAGGGTTCCGGTCTTGTCGAAGAGCACGGTGTCGACGGTGCGCATGGTCTCGAGGGCGAGCCGGTCTTTCACGAGGATGCCCGCCTTCGCGGCGCGCTCGGTGGCGATGGAGACGACGAGCGGGATGGCGAGGCCGAGTGCGTGCGGGCAGGCGATGACGAGAACCGTGATGGTGCGGATGACGGCGTCGTCGGGGCTGCCGACGAGGGTCCAGACGATGGCGGTGATGACGGCGGCGCCGAGCGCGAACCAGAACAGCCAGCCGGCCGCGGTGTCGGCGATGCGCTGGGCGCGCGAGCTCGAGTTCTGCGCTTCGGCCACCAGACGCTGGATGCCGGCAAGCGCGGTGTCGTCGCCGACGGCGGAGATACGGATGCGCAGGGCGGTGTCGGTGGCGACGGTGCCGGCCACGACGTGGTCACCGGGGCCGCGGGAGACGGGGCGCGACTCGCCCGTGATCATCGACTCGTCGACATCCGCGGTGCCCTCGATCACGTCGCCGTCGGCGGGAACGAGGCCGCCGGGGCGCACGATGACGAGGTCGCCGATCGTGAGGTCGGCGGGCGCGACCTTGCTGACGGTGCCGTCGGCGTCGAGGCGTTCGGCCTCGTCGGGGAGCAGGGCGGCGAGCGAGTCGAGGGCCGAGGTGGTTTGGGCGAGGGAGCGCATCTCGATCCAGTGGCCCAGCAGCATGATCACGATGAGGAGGGCGAGCTCCCACCAGAACTCGAGCTGCTCGTCGAGGAGGCCGAGCGTCGCGCCCCAGGAGGCGAGGAAACCGACCGTGATGGCCAGAGCGATGAGCAGCATCATGCCGGGCTTGCGGGCGCGGAGCTCGGCGACGCCGCCGGAAAGGAAGGGGCGGCCGCCGAGCACGAAGAGCACGGTGCCGAGCACGGGGGAGATCCAGGTGGTCCAGCCCTCTTCGGGGATCTGGTAGCCGAGGATCATCGAGAACGTCGAGCTGAAGAACACCGTCGGCAGGGCGACGACGAGCATCACCCAGAAGAGCCGGCGGAACTGGCCGACGTGGTCGCCGTGGCCGCTGTGGCCGGAGTGGTCGTGACCCGCGTGCCCGCCGTGGCCGGCGTGTGCGTCGTGGCCGGCGTGGGCGTCGTGGCCGGCGTGGGCGCCGTGGCCCGCGTGGGCGTCGTGATCGGCGTGTGCGTCGTGGCCGGCGTGTGCGTCGTGGCCGGCGTGACCGGCGTGCCCCGCGTGCGCGTCGTGGTCGTGCCCGGCATCGGTCGTGGTGGCGTGCGGCTGCTCATCCCTGGTGCTCATGGCGCCAAGTTATACCCCCTAGGGGTATTAAGCAACCCGAGTTCGCTCCGAGCGAGAGGGAATCCGGTTCGATCTCGGTGGAGATGGCTCCCGGGCTCGAACCGGGCCCGATGGTACCGTGAGCGCGTGTCAGCTTCTGATCCGGCGACTCCCGACGAATCGCGTGCTGCAGCAGCGGCATCCGGAGCGGCAGCCGGCGAAGCCAGACGCGCGGCACGCCGCACCGACGCCGGCTCCCGGGCGACGGGCGTCATCGTCGTGGGCATGAGCATCGCGATCTGGTGGCCGGCCTTCACGCTCGGCGCGTGGGGTGACTTCTTCTTCGATCAGATGCTCACGGTGTGGGCCGCGTCGGTCGGCGCGTTGATCGTGGTGCTCATCCAGCCCCGCGGAAAGCCGCGGGTGGGGCGCGCGATCGCCCTGCTCATCCCGAGTCTCTGGCTGGCGCTCTCGTTCCTCACGGCCGACGCCGACCCCGACGACCTGGTTGTGGCACTCGTCGCCGTGCTCGGAGCGTTGGTGGCGATCCTCGCGGTTCCGGCAACGATCTGGGTGCTGGCGCGCATCATCTGGCCCGAGTTCGCCGAAGACATCTCGTGGCGCCGCCGTCTGGCCGTGATCGGTGCGGTGCTGCTGATCGCGGTCGCCTCGTTCTTCTTGGGCGCGAATCAGTCGAAGTTCCTCACCTGCGGCGACTTCACCATCAGCGGCAACTCCGAGCCGCCGGGCTGCACTCCGGGCGATCCGCAGTAGCGGGCGGCTCATTGATCTGCGGCAACTACAATCGGCTGCGTGAACAACGAGCACACCCGACTCTCCCGACGATTTCTCGGCACGCTGATCGTGGTGGTGTTCGGGGCTCTCGGTGCCCTCGCCTCGCTGGTCTTCCTCTATCCGGCCCACTCGGAGGCGACCGGGATCGTGCTCGACGTGACGCTCGCCATCAGCCTCGCGGTGTTCGTGGGGGCGGGGATCTTCGCCATCGTGACCTCCCGACGCATCACCGCGCTGAATCGGGCCAGCAGACCGAGGCGCTGAGTGGCGGGCCGCCGGGCGGCTCAGCCGGCCGAGACCACGGACAGCTCCGCCCGCAGGGCTGCGGCGAACGCATCGATGTCGGCCTCCGTCGTGTCGAAGGCGCACATCCACCGCACCTCGCCCGTGGCCGGGTTCCAGTCGTAGAACCGGAACGACTCACGTAAGCGGTCGGCCACCCCGGGCGGCACGATCGCGAACACCGCGTTCGACTGGGTCTGCTGCGTGAGCTGCACACCCTCGAGATCCGCCACCGCGGAACGCAACCGCTGCGCCATCGCGTTGGCGTGCGACGCCGAGCGCAACCACAGGTCGCCTCCGTAGAGCGCGATCAGCTGCGCCGACACGAACCGCATCTTCGACGCCAGCTGCATGTCGAGCTTGCGCAAGAAGGTGATTCCGGTGGCGGCAGCAGGATTCAGCACCACCACCGCCTCGCCGTAGAGCAACCCGTTCTTCGTGCCGCCGAGCGAGACCACGTCGACCCCGGCATCCGTCGTGAATGCCCGAAGGGGCAGCCCGAGCGAAGCCGCCGCGTTCGAGATGCGTGAGCCGTCGAGGTGGAGGGTCATTCCTCGCGCGTGCACGTGATCGGCGATCGCTGCGATCTCGTCGGCGGTGTACGCCGTGCCGAGCTCGGTGGTCTGCGTGATCGACACGGCGAGCGGCTGCGCGCGGTGCTCGTCGCCCCAGCCCCAGGCCTCGAGGTCGATGAGATCGGGGGTGAGCTTGCCGTCGGGTGTCGGCACGGTGAGGAGCTTGAGACCGGCGACCCGTTCCGGCGCGGCGTTCTCGTCGGTATGGATGTGGGCCGTCGTCGAGCACACCACAGCGCCCCAGCGCGGCAGCATCGACTGCAGGCCGATGACGTTCGCCCCGGTGCCGTTGAACACCGGGAACGCCTCCGCCTGCGCACCGAAGTGATTCCGCGCCACCTTCTGCAGCTCGGCCGTGTAGACGTCCTCGCCGTAGGCGATCTGGTGACCGCCATTGGCCGCAGCGAGCGCCTCCAGCACCTCGGGGTGCACCCCGGCGTAGTTGTCGGAGGCGAAGCCGCGCAGCTCGCGGTCGTGCAGGGGGAATTCAGCGGGAGTCTCGATCACCGCACAAGTCTCTCAAACCCCGCCCGCGCATCCGCTGACCGCGAGGGCGACGCGCCCGGCCCGACAGCGGAAGGTGCCCGCCTCCTACGCAATTGCTTCTTCCGCGCTACGTACCGGTACGCCCGACGTGCTCCGACGCGCTCCGGCGTCGATACATTCGCGACATGAGCAAACAGTTGAACCCTGAGGACGTGGCCGCTCACGCGCGGGAACTGGTCGGCGAATCGACCATCCCTGACCTCGAGCTGCTCTGCAGTCTCACGGTCACCGGCAACAACGAAGCGATCGCCGAAGAAGACTTCACCGACGCGCAACGCCTGCATCGCGAGGCGTACGGATCAGCGATCGAAGGCGGCTGGTCGAAGAGCCAGCTGCGCGCCCTGGGCATTCGAACGCCCAGCAGGCCGGTGCGATTCACGATCGTCGAACCTGGAGCGTCCGGGTCCTCAGCGATCCACGCGGTCGGCTGACACCCGGGCGAGTTCCGATCGTCCGCGAATTCCGAGCTTTTCGTACACGCGCTGCAGATGGGTCTCCACGGTTCTTACGGACAAGACGAGCCGGGCCGCGATATCTCGGTTGGAGAGCCCATTCGCGGCCAACGTCGCGATCTCGTTCTCACGCTCGGAGAGACGGTCTACCTTGACGTCGAGTGTCAGCGGGAGATGTTCGACGCCGCAGGCCGTCATCTGCTCGCCCAGTCGGCGTGTTGATGCGGCCGCCTCGCGCGGTGATTCGGTGGCGGCATGAAGGTGTGAGGCGTGCGCGAATGCTTCGGCGGCGATCATGTGCACTTCGATCGAGGCCGCGGCTTCGCCGATCTGGTCGAGCTCGTCGGCGAGGAGTCGGGTATCGGGCAGGTCGCCGGGAGACAGGGCTTCCAGGTGGGCGAGGGCTCGGGTGTAGCGAACGATCAGCCCGGCGTACTCGCCTTCCACGACGTCGGCAAGAGCATCCATACGAGTCGAAGCGGTCGCCGCCGATCGCACCCGCGCGGCATCGCCAAGTGCATGCAGGCTCGCCAAATAGAAGCCTTGGGCACCGAAAGTGTCTGCTGATTGAAGGAAGGCGGCAGCTGCTTGGGCGTGATGCCCGGCCGCGGCGGCGACCCACCCTTCCGCGTGCAGGAGTTTCCCGAAGCCCTGCCCGGGTGGCGGGGCGGGGGTGCCCTTCAGCACGTCGGCGGCGGCCGATGCGTCGCCTGCGAACGCGAGCGCTATAGCAAGATCGCTGCGTGCCGTGCGCCAGGTGCCGCCCGACAGGCCAAGATGCTCCATCATCTCGACGGCCAGCTGGAGCTCGTTGACGGCTTCGGGCGCACGCCCAGCGAAGATGAGCAATGTGCCCAGCGCCCACCTGCAGAGCGCCTGGGCTGCCGGTCGGCCGTACGCCGTGGCGGCATCACGGAACTGCTCGACCACGGCGACCGACTCCGAGATACGGCCGCGGAAGACGTTCACGTTGGCGCGGAGCACGTGGACGGAGGAGGTGTCTGCCCCGGTCGTGCTCAAGGCCGCTTCCGCGGCATCGAGTGACCTGCTCGCCACGCTGAGGCGGCCGGTGAGGAATGCGGCGGTAGCCACCACCAGTTGTGCCTGGCCCAGGGTCTCGCCGGTGAACTCTGCGAGAGCGGGTTCGACCAGGTGGGCGGCGCCGATGGTATCTCCCAGGGTGAAGAGCATGAAGCCTTTGAGGGCGTCGAGCCGGGGGCTCGGCACACCGAGGAGAGTGCCGGCGCTGAGTTCCAGGTCGGTCAAGATCTCCGGATCGGATGCGCGGTGAAGAACCTGCTGCGTCATGGCCCTCAGAGCTTCGCTGAACTGCTCGTCTCCCTCGGCTTCGGCGACCAGTCGGCGCAGTCTGTCCAGTGCGTCATCGGCTCGGCCGTTCTGGGCTTCGATAGCAGCCAAGGTCATGCCCGCCTCGAAGCCACCGTTCTGCTCGACGGCCGCGCTGGCCAATCGAAGCGAGAGAAGCGCGTCGGGGTAGCGCAATGACGTCGTCGCCGCCCTGGTCAGGGTTTCCGGCTCGATCGTGAGGCCCAGTGCGAGACTGTGCCGCGCGTAAGCGACGAGCTCGCCGGCACTCAGCTCCGCCGGCGCCACTCGACCGAGAACAGCTGTAGCCGCCGACGTCAACCGGCGCCGACGCAGCGCGGCGACGGTCTGCTGCAGGAGGAGCTCGACGAGACCGTCACGGAACCGCAACCGGGGCCCGCTCGCCTCCTCGAGGATCTCGAACACACCCGCCTCTTCGAACCGCTCGAGTTCCGCGACCGCGTCTCCTTCCAGCTGGAGTTCTGTTACGAGCTCGATCGCGGACTTCCAGGACAGCTCCGGAGTCAACGCGACGGTGTCAAGCAGCGTCGCCGCGAGCATCGAGCCTTCGGCCGCCCCGGCATGAGTCTGCAGCAGATGCCGCACCATCTCACTCGGCTGCGGCGGGGCGACCAGCCCCCAAACACCGTTGCGTTTGGCGAGTGCCCCGGTGGATTGCGCCTCCACCAGGGCGAGGCGGAGCGCGGCGAGATCGGAGCCCCTTCGAGCGGGGATGAAGGTGCTTGCTGCGGCGGGATCGAGACGGCCGCCGAGAATGGTCTGAGCCACGCCGAGAAGTGCTTGTGGAGGGATGGGCCGTAGCTCGATTCGCACGAACGAGCCGGCCTGCCACAGCTGGACGATCGCCTCCGGGAGCGGCCGATGATAGGCCGATGTCACCACCGGCAGGATCTCGCCCGACGTGACGGCTTTGCTGAAGCGCTGCGCGCCCTCGTCGTCGAAAGCGAGTGGGCGATCTGCTACCCACAGCCGCGCTCGGGTGCTTTCGTCGAGTTGCATGATGAGGGCCGTGACGAAGGTGGTGCGGCCCGAGCCAGGCGGGCCTTCGAGGAGCACTCCGGTTCCCGAATGGAGAGCAGCACGCGCGGCCTGGAACTCCGCCGCGCGAAAATCGTCGGAGAAAGGTCGCTGATCGCTGATCGTGTGCCCCATGGTTCACCCCTCGGTTTGGGTGATGCCAGTGTGGTGCCAAAGCACGCCCGTGCACCAGATCCCGAGACGTGAGTCGGCGCCAGCTCCGTATTGAGTAGTGACTACTCATGGTTGGTGGGTGTACAAAGAGTCACCCGGCGCGGTCGTGTCAGCGTTCGGATCACCGTTGGGGGACGGGATGGACCAGGCAACGACTCACTCAGAGCGAGACAGCTCCACGGTCACCGAGACGTCGTTGCTGAGATCTCCGCAGCGCCCCCCTCGCGGGTACGTACCCACGCTCGCGCTCTCGCAGTTCGGCATGTACCTCGCGCTCATCGCGCCGACCATCGGTGGACTGTCGGTGAAGATCCAAGGGCTCGTGGGGCTCGAAGCAGCTCCCGGTCAGCTCGGTTTCGTCACCGGCATCGGGGCGCTGTTTGCTTTGGTGGTGCAGCCTCTCGCTGGGCGGCTGTCGGACCGCACAACGTCACGATTCGGTATGCGCCGCCCTTGGATCGCCGTCGGAGTCATCGGCATGGCACTCGCTCTCGTCGGCTGTGCCCTCGCTTCGAGCATCCCGTTGCTGCTGGTCGCCTGGTGCGCAGCTCAGTTGTTCGCGAACTTCGCCTTCGCAGCACAATCGGCCTCGATCGCCGATCAGGTTCCTGAACCCAAGCGAGGCGGAGTGTCGGGCATCATCGGCGCAGCCACCCCCCTCGGTGTCCTCGTGGGCGCCGTGCTCCTGGCGCTGCTGCCGAACGACGTCTTGCGCTTCACCGTCCCGGCCGTCATTGCGTTGATCGTCGGACTCCTCTTCGCCTTGGCCCTGAAGGATCGTGTGCGCGCGACCAAGCCTGCGGAGCCACTCAGCGTGCGGCAACTGCTGAGCTCGTTCGTCTTCGACCCTCGAAAGAATCCCGACTTCGGCTGGGCGTGGCTGAGCAAGCTCCTCATCCTTCTCGGTTACATGAGCATCTCGACCTACCTCACGCTCTATCTCGCATCCGCCTACGGCATGGAGATCGATGAGCAGCTCGCGTTCAACTCCCTCGCCAACGTCGTCGGTGTGAGCGCGCTGATCGTGTTCAGCGTGCTCGGCGGATTCCTCTCCGACCGGGTCGGACGCCGCAAGCCGTTCGTGGTCGCGTCGGGGCTGGTCATCGCAGTGGGCGTTGCGCTGATCGCCGGGTCGCCCGCGTTCGGCGCAGCCGGCCTCGGAACCATCCTGATCGGGGAGGCCATCCTGGGCGCCGGTGCCGGTTGCTTCTTCGCCGTCGACCAAGCCCTCTGCATTGCACTCCTTCCCGACCCGGAGCACACCGCCAAAGATCTCGGGGTTCTGAACATCGCCAACACCCTGCCCAGTTCGATCGCTCCGCTCCTCGGCGGCGTGCTCGTCATCCCGCTCGGAAACGCCCTCTTCGCCGGCGGCGGTTACACCCTCTGGTTCGCCGTTGCCACCATCATCGCGATCGTCGGCGCATTCCTGGTCTTGAGAATCCGAGGAGTTCGCTGAGCCTCGCTGCGATTCGGGAGGAGCTGCGTCTCACGAAGCCCGCACAGGGGGGTCGTCGCGCGCTGCTCCTCCCGAAACGGCGAGACAGAGCCGGACACGGCTCGAGACGCAGGACAACGGCCCCGCGTCTCGAGCTCAGCCCTTCAGCGCATCGCGGAGCTTCACCCGCGCGCCCGTACGGAGCAGCGAGTTCGCGTAGATGCGCGAACCGATCGCGATCACGATCACCGTGGTCAGGGCCAGGATCCCGAGCGACAGGAGCGGCTCCCACCACTGCGCGTCTCCCAGGAACAGTCTCAGCGGCATCCCGACCGGCGCCGAGAACGGCACGTACGACATGATCGCCATCACGGTCTCGTTCGAATTGAAGAAGATCACGAGGAAATAGGGGATCATCACGAGCATCGTGACGGGCGAGGTGACCGAACCCACGTCTTCCTGCCGCGACACCAGCGCAGCCGTGGCCGCGTAGAGCGCGGCCAGAAGCACGAAGCCGAACACGAAGAACACGATGAACCAGGCGATCGCGGGGCTCAGGGCGCCGAGCAGCGCCGACTGCCCCGTTATGGTGAGGCCGAGTGCCGAGATCACGGCGATCACAGCGATCTGCCCGAACGCCAGGATGCTGTTGCCGAGCACTTTGCCCGCCATCAGCTCGCGCGCGGTGATGGTGGAGAGCAGGATCTCCACCACGCGGGTCTGCTTCTCCTCCACCACGCTCTGCGCGATCGTGGCGCCGAAGGTGATGGCCGACATGAAGAACACGATGCCGAAGGCGATGCCGATGATGTAGGAGAGGAAGCCGTCGTCGGACGCATCCGGGTCGAGCAGCTGCACCTCGGGCGTGACGCTGAGCAAGGAGACGACGGATGCGGGCGCCTCGCTGAGCGCGACCACCTGGTAGTCGAGTGCGGGCTGGCCGGGTGGGGTGGAGGCATCCGTTGCTCCGTCGGCGCGCGGCACGATCGCGGCGTCGACCGTGCCGTCGCGCACCAGCTGCTCGGCCGCGTCGACGGATTCGGCCGACGACACGTCGAGCCCTTTCACACCGTCGACCACGGCCGAGGTGGCCGGCACCACCGCGACCTTCGGCGCCGAACTCGTGGCGCTGAGCAGGCCGCCGACGATGATCGACGCGAGGATCGCGAGCATCAGGATGCCCGTGGAGATCAGGAAGGCCTTGCTGCGCAGGCGCATGGTGATCTCTCGCCGCGCGACGAGCCAGGTGCTGCGGGCGGCGCTCTGCGGGAGGGCTCCGGTGGGACGGCGGCGCGCGGGGCGGCCGGCCGGTGCCGGTTGGGCCGGCGTGGTCTGGGTCTGTGTGCTCATTTCACGACCTCCGTGAAGATCTGGGAGAGGGTGGGGTGAACGGGGGCGAAGCGGGAGACGGGCCCGGTTTCGAGGGCGCGGCGCAGCACCGACTGCGCCGCATCCAGCCCCCCGTCGCCGCGCTCGACTTCGAAGAGGGCGTAGGCGCCGTCGAGGTCGACCACATCGACGCCCGGCATCTCGCGCACCCAGCCGGCGTCGCCGGAGCCGCTCACCTCGATCTCGAATCGTGGTTCGGAATGTGTCGAACGCAGATCTTCGCGGGACCCGCTGGCCCGGATGCTGCCGTCGGCGATCACCACGAGGTCGTCGCAGATGCGTTCGACGATGTCGAGCTGGTGCGAGGAGAAGAGCACGGGTGCGCCGCCGGCCGCGTGCTCCGCGAGCACCGCCTGCACGGTCTGCACGGCCATCGGGTCCAGTCCCGAGAACGGCTCGTCGAGCACGAGCACGCTCGGATCGTGCACCAGGGCGGCGGCGATCTGCGCTCGCTGCTGGTTGCCGAGCGAAAGGCTCTCGACCGTGGCGTTGGCGCGCTCGCCGAGGCCGAGGCGGTCGAGCAGGTGGGTGGTGCTCTTCGTTGCGGCGGCGTCGGACATCCCGTGCAGCCGGCCGAGGTAGACGATCTGCTCGGCGACCTTCATCTTGGGGTAGAGGCCGCGTTCTTCGGGCATGTAGCCGAAGAGGGCGCGATCGGCGGGGGTGAGCCGGGTGCCGTCGAGGGTGACCGATCCGGAATCGCTCGAAAGCACCCCGAGGATGATGCGCATCGTCGTGGTCTTGCCGGCGCCGTTGCCTCCGACGAACCCCGTCATGCGGCCGTCGCCCACCGTGAAGCTCACGTCGTGCAGCACTTTCCGGGCCCCGAAGGAGCGGGAGACGGCTTCTACTTCGAGCATCGTGCCTGCCTTTCGTCGTGTCGTGACTCCACGCTAGGCGGGCTCCGGATGACGCACATCACCCGTGTGGCGGGCGTCGCCTCCGTCGCGCGGGGGAGATCGTGGTCGGCCCGACTCGGCTGACAATCCGCCCATTCGGCAGGAATCCACGCCGCCAGGGCATACCCTTCGGATACCGAGCCACAGTGGCTCCGATGGAGGAATCACCATGGGCGAGAAGTCCGCAAAAAAAGCTGTTGCCAAACCCGCCGCACGCTCACTCAAGGAGAAGCGCGCCGACAAGAAGGCCAAGAGCGACAAGTTCGATCACTCGGCCGACGCGGTCACCAACGTCAAGAAGAAGTAGCGCCTCACACCCGGCCGGGCACGGTGACGCCGTTCTCGTAGGCGAACACGACCGCCTGGATGCGGTCGCGGAGCCCGAGCTTCTGCAGGATCTTCGAGACGTGCGTCTTCACCGTGGCCTCGCCGAGGTAGAGCGCCGCGGCGATCTCGGCGTTGGATCGCCCGGCCGCGAGAAGCTCGAGCACTTCGCGTTCGCGCTCGGTGAGTTCGGCGAGCTGCGGGGCCGGGATGATCTCGGCTGGCCCATCCGAGAGGGCCTGCCCGCCTTGCCGCCCGCTTCGCCGCGCGCTGAACCGCTCGATCACCCGCCGGGTGACATCGGGTGACAGCAGCGCGTCACCACGCGCGATGATCTGCACCGCCGCCACGAGCTCTTCGGGCGAGGAGTTCTTGAGAACGAACCCGCTCGCCCCGGCCTCGAGGGCCTCGAAGAGGTAGTCGTCTCGGTCGAAGGTGGTGAGCACGAGGATGCCCGCGGTCGTTCCGGCCGCCACGAGTTCGCGGGTGGCGGCGAGTCCGTCGAGGCCAGGCATCTGCACGTCCATGCACACCACGTCGGGTGCGAGGGCCGTGACGAGGTCGACGGCTTCGCGGCCGTCGCGCGCCTCGCCCACCACCTCGATGCCGTCTTCGGACTCCAGGATGATCCGAAGCCCCACGCGCACGAGATCCTGATCGTCGGCGAGCACGACGCGGATGCCGTCGGTCGGCACGTCTGTCATCAGCTCGCCCCGCCCACTACGGCAGACATCGGCGGCGAGGGCGCTGCCGGCGACGGCGCCAGGGGCAACCGGGCGCGCACGAGGAAGCCGCCGCGTGGCTTCGGCCCGATCTCGATCTCGCCGCCGACCGCCGCGGCGCGCTCGCGCATGCCGATGTGCCCGAGGCCCATCGTGGGGCCGGCCGATTCGGGCGATCTCACCGGGGCGGCGGACGCTCCACCCACCCCGGAGTCTGACACCTCGATCTCCACCACCTCGTCGAGGTAGCGCAGTCGCACATCCGCGGTGGCGCGGGGCCCGCCGTGCTTACGCACGTTGGTGAGCGCTTCCTGCGCAATGCGGTAGACGTTCAGCCCCACGACCGCGGGGACGGCCTGGGGTTCGCCGATGGCCGAGTAGGTGACGGGCAGCCCGGATGCGCGGGCTTCGCCGACGAGTTCGTCGAGCTGGGCGATTCCGCGGGTGCTGGCCGAGCGGCTCGCGTCGTCGGCCGGGGTGAGAGGGTCGTCGCCTTGCCGCAGTGCCCCGAGCATCCGGTGCAGTTCGTCGACCGCTTCGCGCGCGTTCGACTCGATCACCGAGAGCGACTCCACCACGCGCGGATCGGTTTCGGCCGCGCCCTCCTTCTTCGCGAGAACGCGCCGGGCTGCGCCCGCCTGCACCCCCATGACGGAGACGTGGTGGGCGACGACGTCGTGCAGCTCGCGGGCGATGCGCACCCGTTCGAGCGTCACGGCTTGCCGGCTCGAGACCTCGCGTTCTCGTTCGAGTTCGTGCGTGCGCTGCTCGAGGGCTTCGCGCTGGCGAGCCGCCGTCCACGCCGAGTTGCCGAAGACGTAGGCGGCCCCGAAGTAGAGCAGGTTCGTGATGATCGAGATGAGTCCGATGGCGAGGAACTGCGAGGGGAAGCCCTCGTGCGAGACGTCGGGGGCGAGTTCGGGGTGGAGCGCCTGGAAGATCAGTGCGCCGACGAGCCAGAGCAGCATCCCGATGACGATGACGACGCGCACGACCTTCGCGAGCATCCGGTTGCGCCCCCAGGCGCCGACGGAATAGAGGGCGAGAAACAGGCAGATGTTGCTGAACAGCACCTCCCAGACCGACGCGTACTGCCCGATCACGAAGGCGGCAGCCACGACGAGGGCCACCGGTTCGGGCCAGCGCCGCCTCACCGCCAGTGGTGCCGCGATCGCCACCGCCCAGATGAGCATGCCCCACCACGGCGCCGGCGTTCGGTCGGCCGCCTGCACGGAGAGCGCAGCACTCCCGAGCGCCGCCAACACGAGCGCCGCCGCGACGATGGTGTCGCGCCGGTACCCCGCCGGCCCGGGCCGCGGCCGCACCCAGTCGTCTGCAGTCGAACTCATGCCCTCAACGCTACAGACGCATGCCCGACCAGCCATCCCTCTCGCGGATGATCATTCCGTCGCAGGTGAGTCGAAAAGAGCAGTCGCCACTGATGCGGATTCGCCGGACCTCGCAGATGCGGGAAGCGGCCGGATCGTGACGATGGCAGAGCCGCTTCCTGAACGGTGGGGGAAATCGGGCGCCTAGCGGGTGCCCCCTGTGCGCCCTTTCGACCCTGTGGCTTCGGCGCGGAGGCGGGCGACTTCGGCCTGGTCCGCGGCGGCCAGCGCCTCCTCGGCGCGGCGCGACGCACGGTAGCGGCTCGCCTTCATCCGGTTTCCGCAGCCGGCCATCGAGCACCAGCGCGCGGAGTTCGGCTTGCTGTGGTCGATCAAGAACTTGGTGCAATCGGGGTTCTCGCACGGGCGGAGGCGGCCCGGCAGATCAGTGGTGACCCGGCTCCACTCGAGCACGGCGCGAGCGGCGGGAAGGGCATCCGCCGGGCCGTCGAGCGACCAGCCGACACCCGCTGCGGTGAGGCTCGGGCGCTGGATCACCGACTCGACGAAAGGTGCCAATGCCGCTGCGGGCTTCTGCCCGCGGATGACCGCCTGCAGTTCGTCGCGTGCCGCTGCCAAGAGGAGTGCCTCCTCATCCGTTCCGGCGCCACCGATCGACTCGAGCAGTGGGCCGGCGGACTGCGGGTCGGCAAGCCCGTCGACGATTGCGCCGTCGACGCGGGGAGCGCTGTTCAGCACCGTCAGCAATGCCTCCTCGGATGCGCGTGGCCATTCCATCAACGTTCCTTCCCTCGTGCCTAACCACTATAATCCATTTGACAGGTTATTTGTAGATGGTCTATGGTCGAACTCCGTAACCAGTAAAATCGTCTTTAGGAGTTACTTTGTCGGAGACCATCGTCGATCGTCGTCCCACGCCGACGGCCGTCACGGAGGAGGGCCCCCCGCGCATCCCGCTCAACACCTTGGCGATCGGCCTCGGGCTCGCAGGTGTCGCCGAAGTCTGGTCGGCGGCAGTTCGGGTCATCGGACTCCCGGTCGGGCTGGCCGAGGTGTTCTGGGCCGTGGCCGCGATCGCCTGGATCTGGCTGATCGTCGCGCACCTCGTGCGCGGGCGCCGCAGCGGGCAGTCGCTGACCGAACAGTTGCGGCACCCGGCTCAGGGTCCGCTTGCGGCGATCGTGCCCGTGGTCGGCATGCTCCTCGGCAGCGACCTCGCGCGGTGGTTGCCGGCGGTCGGGACAGTTCTGGTACTCGTGTCCTTGGCGGCGGCCGCCTTGTTCGCCTCGTGGCTCGTGAGTACCTGGATCTCGGGCCGCATCGAATTGGGCGCCGTTCACGGAGGCTACCTGCTGCCGACGGTCGCTGCCGGATTCGTGGCCGCCGCCGCCGCACAGTCCATCGGCCTCACCGGTCTCGCTTGGGGCGCCTTCGGCGAGGGGATGCTGTTCTGGATCGTCATGACCACCGTCGTCATCCTCCGCTTCACGACCCGCCCGGCTCTCCCCGACGCGCTGGTGCCGACGCTCGCAGTGATCGTCGCGCCGCCCGCGGTCGGCGGCATTGCACTCTTCGCTCTCACCGACGACGCGGTCACCCCGTTCTCCCTCGCCTTCGCCGGGATCGGCGTGGTGCTCGTGCTCGTGCAGCTCTCGCTCATCCCGCGCTACCGTCGGCTCTCGTTCTCACTCGGCTTCTGGTCGTTCACCTTCCCCACGGCCGCCGTCGTCGCCTACACGATCGACTGGCTGTCGGTGGGCGCCGGAGATGCCGCGCCGATCCTGGTGTCTGTGGTGAGCGCCGTGCTCGCGGTGGCGCTGTCGATCTTCGTCGCGACCATCGGGTTCTTCTCGCTGCGGATCGCGGTCGACGCCCGCACGCGCCGTCGCGCCGAGGCTGTTCTCACCCGGGCCGACGACATCGGCGCTGCCACCACGCGCTGAGCCGCGCATTCCGGCCGGGCGTCAGGGCAGACGGATGCGCGCCCCGTCGAGCTCGCCGGCCGGGGCGTCCCACAGACCCACGACGGCGGCCGCCAGGGTGCCGACCTCGGTGTAGCCGGGGAAGGTCTTCTCGGGGGCGGCCGCGCGCATCCGGTCGTCGACCAACGCCTTGACCACGAACACCACTGCGGCCGCGCGCAACCCGCTCTCGCCTTGATCGCTGCGGAAGCCATGGGCCAGCGATCGCATCCAGGACTCCGAGGCAGCCTTGCCCGCGGCGTAATCAGCTGCGGACGCCGTGGGGGAGTCGACTGCCGTCGAGGAGACGATCGCCACCCGGCCGGCTTCCGATGCGACGAGCGCCGGGTAGAACGCGCGGGAGGTGTTGCGGAGGGTTCGGAACGAGCGCTCGATGCTCGACCAGGCGTCATCCGTCTGCCCCGGGATGCCGCGACCGCCGACCCAGCCTCCCACCAGATGCACGAGGCCGTCGACCGCACCCGAGGCGCTGAGGCGCAGTGCGAGCGTGTCGACGGCCGAACTGTCGCTGAGGTCGCAGACCTCGGTCGCGATGCCCGGCACGTGGAGGGCGAGCTCGTCGAGTCGGCCCGCGTTCGAGCCGAGGGCCACGACGGTCGCGCCCGCGTCGGCCAGGGCAGCGCAGGTCGCGGTTCCGGACGCGCTCGTCGCGCCGGCGACGACCACCCGACGCCCACCGACACCGAGACCTGTGAACTCGTGCATCTCGCTCATGCCTTCATCCTGGCCTCACTCCCGCGCCGCGTCGATGCCGAATTCCGAGCTCGTCGGCCCGCCGTGCCGCGACCCCGCTCGCTCGGCTCGCCGGGTGGCCCGATCGTGCGACCCTTCGCCCCGTTGCGGCGCATTTGCGCTACCCCCGGGAAGGCGCGGCGACGCCACGCGCGAGGGGGCAAGGGAGGCACGGGCGCACGACGCGGCGCTGGGGCACCACGCGCCGCGGGGCGAGGGCGCAGGGGCACTACGCTGCGCGCGGCGAGGGGGCGCGGCCGTCAGGCGCGACCCGTGATGCCCGCCGTCGACGCGATCACGTCGTGCATCTTCTTGTCGAGCGCCTCGTAGAACATCGAGAGGGGGAACTCGTCGTCGAGCACGGCATCCGTCAACCCGCGGGGCGGGCCGTCGAGCGGCAGCGCCGACGGGCCCTGCGCCCACACGGAGGCCGGGTTCGGCGTGAGCGTCGACGTGACCAGGTCGTAGGCGGCGAGCCAGTGCGCCGTCTTCGGCCGGTCGATCGAGCGCCAGTAGAGCTCATCGATCGCGTCGCCGAGCGCCGTCACCGCATCAGCCACGTCAGGCCAGTCGATGGTGAGCTTCGTGTCGGTCCAGTGCAGCACGCCGCGCTGGTGCAGCCAGGCGAACAACAGCTGCCCGCCGAGCCCGTCGTAGTTGCGCACCCGCGAACCCGTGATCGCGAACCGGAAGATGCGGTCGAAGAGCACCGCGTACTGCACCAGCTTCGCGTGGTCGAGCAGTTCGGCATCCGCGGGACTGAGCGGATCGCTCACCCCGAGTGGCTCGCCGGAATCGGCCGCCTGCGCCGTGAGCCGTCGCTCGATCTTCACGGCCTCCCGGAAAGCCGTGAGGTCGCACCGCAATTCCTCGAGCGAGTAGAGGAAATACGGCATCCGCTGCTTGATCATGAACGGATCGAACGGCAGGTCGCCGCGCATGTGCGTGCGGTCGTGAATCAGGTCCCACATCACGAAGGTGCGCTCGGCGAGCTCCTGATCGTCGAGCAGGCGCGACGCATCGTCTGGCAGCGTGAGTCGGGTGACGGATGCCGCCTCCCGCACCACCCGACGGAAGCGCGCGGCCTCGCGATCGGCGAAGATCGCACCCCAGGTGTACTGCGGGATGCGTGACGTCGCCACCGACTCCGGGAAGAGCACCGCGGAATTGGTGTCGTATCCCGCGGTGAAGTCGAGGAAGCGGATCGGCACGAACAACGCGTTCGAGTAGTCGCCCGCCTCGAGTTCGCCCACGAACCGCGGCCACAGCACCTCGATCAGCACGGCCTCGACGTGGCGGTCGGTGCTGCCGTTCTGGGTGTACATCGGAAAGACGACGAGATGGCGCGCGCCGTCGACCCGGTGGAGCTCGGGCCGGAACGCGACGAGCGACTCGATGAAGTCGGGCACACCGAAGTCGGCCGACGCCCAGCGCTCGAAGTCGGCCCGCAGTGTCACGAGGTAGTCGTGATCGTGCGGGAAGTGGTGGGAAAGGCGAGCGATGTCGGCCACGATCGTCGCCACCGATCTGCGGGCCGCCGGGTGGTCGACGGGGTCGGGAACCGACCCGTCCTTCACCTGCAACGGCTGAAGCGCCGTCACGGCCGCCTTCAACGAGACCCAGGCGGCGGAGTGCGTGAGCGCCGCGTCTTCGACGACCTCGGGTTCTCCGATGATGGCCTGGGATGCGAGCGTGGTGCGTGCGCGAGCGGACATGGTCGAACCTCCAATCGGTCGTCTCTTCGAGACTAGGCGCAACGCATCCGCGCTTCCTTGTTCGAGCATCCGCTTTCTTGCGCAGAAGGCCCGATCTGGCGGCGATTTCGTGCACGCACCGCACACCGCGGCCTCCCAGGCGTGCGAGAACGCCCCAGGTAGCATGGGACGCGATGGAGAAGCAGACGGCCGCGGCCACCACGACGGCGCCGGCCAGGGCGACTGCGGCCAGCCGTGCCACGAAGCCCGACCACTTCCTTCCGCACCTCCAGGGTCTGCGTGCCATCGCCGTTCTCCTCGTCGTGGTCTACCACTTCTGGCCCGGCCGCCTCACCGGCGGGTACATCGGTGTCGACGTCTTCTTCGTGATCTCGGGCTTCCTGATCACCCAGCAACTCACCCGCCAACTCGAGCGCACCGATCGCATCGCCCTGCCGAGCTTCTACGCCAAGCGCGCCCGCCGACTGCTGCCGGCCGCCGTCACGGTGCTGATCTTCGCGAGCCTCGCGACGCTGTTCATCATGCCGTTGTCGAGTCTGACCGAGAACGTGCGCGAGATCCTGGCCTCCACCTTCTATGTGGAGAACTGGGTACTGGCCCTCAACTCTGTGGATTACTTGGCGGCGGCCAACGAGGCGAGCCTCGTGCAGCACTACTGGTCGCTGTCGCTGGAGGAGCAGTTCTACCTGTTCTGGCCCGTGCTGCTGCTCGGCGCATCCGTCGTGGCCATGAAATTCCTCAAGGGCAAGCGCTGGCTCGCGCTGATCTCGGTGCTCGGCATCGTGGGCGTCGTCTCGTTCGTGCTCTCGATCGTGACCACCGCGGCCGATCCGGCCAGCGCGTATTTCGTCACCTACACCCGGGTGTGGGAGTTCGCGGTGGGCGGCGCGCTGGCACTGCTGCCACGGTGGCGGCCGGTGCGCGCGTGGCAGTCGAACATCCTCGGCTGGGGCGGCATCATCGTGGTGCTCGCCTGCGGCTACCTCTTCACTGCGGCGACGCCGTTCCCGGGCTACATGGCGGCGATCCCGGTGCTCGGCACCGCGGCCATCATCGTGGCGCACCACCGGGCGAAGCCGTGGGACGCCGGACGCGTGCTGAGCTTCCGCCCCATCGCCTTCATCGGCGACATCTCCTATTCGCTCTACCTCTGGCACTGGCCGCTCATCATCATCGCCCCCTACATTCCGGGGTGGGGCCTGAGCATCTGGAACCGCATCGCGCTGTTCCTCTTCTGTTTCGTGATCGCCTGGGCCACCAAGCGCTTCATCGAAGACCCGACCCGGCGTTGGACGTTCTTCACCAGCCGCCGCCCGCGCGTAACGATGATCGGCGTCGTGGCCGTCATGGCCGTGTCGAGCCTGTTCGCGGGCACGGCCTGGGCGGTGCAGCAGCCGAAGTACGACACCGAGGCCGCTCAGTTGGCCGACACGCTCGCGAACCCGCCGGAGTGCTTCGGTGCGGCCTCCGGACCGACGGACGGGCTGAACCCGATCGATCCGCTCTGCGTCAATCCCGCGCTCGAGGGCCAGATCATCCCGAGCCCCGGATTCGGCAACGCCGACCGCCCGCGGCACCCGGATTGCCTCAGCACCCTCAACGACCCCACGGTGCGCGACTGCCAGTTCGGCAGCGATGCTCCGGATGCGCCCCAGATCGCGCTGATCGGCGACAGCCACGCTTATGCCCTGATGGACCCGTTCATCGACATGGCCGAGCAGAACGGCTGGCACCTCACCACCTATCTCAAGGGCGGTTGCCCCTGGACGACGACGCCGCTCCTGGCCAAGGACGCCTTCGCGGCGTCGTGCGACAGCTGGCGCGCGTCGCTCACCGCGTCGCTCGCCGAGCATCCGCCGTTCGACGCCGTGTTCACCGCTGCGCTGACCGACCGCAACGTGCCGGGCACCTCCGACGACGAGCAGGCGGCCGCCGTCGGCTACGGCGAGGCCTGGCAACAGGTGCTCGACCAGGGAACGCCGATCGTGACCGTGGTCGACAACCCGGCGTGGGAGGACGACCCGAACAAGTGCCTCCGCACCGAGGCGGAAGCCGACTGCACCGAGCCGCGGGATGAGGGACTGGCGGAGTTCGATCCCATCGCGCTCGCCGCATCCGGAGCTGCCGGCCAGGGCCAAGACGTGACGCTGCTCGACTTCAGCGACACCTTCTGCACGGCCGAGGAGTGCCCCGCCGTGATCGGCGGTGCGAACGTCTACCGCGACACCGACCACCTCACCCGCACCTTCGCCTTCACGCTCGAGCCATTCCTCGCGCGGGCGATGACCGCCGCGATCGCGCGCTGAGCCGCCTGGCCGGAGCGGCGACATGCTGGGGGTGCTGACCGGATTCGGGATCATCGGGTTCGTGATCCTCGTGGGCTACGTGCTGCAGCGCTGGCACGTGCTGCCCCCGACGACGGGGCTGGTGCTCAACCGGGTGGCCTTCTTCGTGGCGATGCCCGCGTTGTTGTTCACGGTGCTCGCTCGCTCGCATCCGGCCGCCATCTTCTCGATGCCGACCCTCGCGTCGCTCTCGGCGATCGTGGTGGCGGCGGTGCTGTACATCGTGGCTTCGCGGATCTGGTTCCGCCAGTCGTTCGCCGAGACCACCGTGGGAACCGCGGGCGCCTCCTACGTGAACGCGAACAACATCGGGCTGCCGGTCGCCACCTACGTGCTCGGTAGCCCGCAGCTCGTGGTGCCCGTGCTGCTGCTTCAGCTGATTCTGATGGCGCCGGCCCTGCTCGCCGTGCTCGACATCAGCTCGCGCGGATCGGCGTCGGTGCGCTCGATCGTGACGCAGCCGCTCCGCAACCCGATCATCATCGCCTCGCTCGCGGGGATTCTGGTGGCGGTGTTCGGACTGCAGATTCCGGATGCGGTGATGGCGCCTTTCGAGCTGATCGGCGGGGCCGCGGTGCCGATGGTGCTGCTGGCATTCGGCATCTCGCTGGTGGGCCAGCGGCCACTGCAACCCGGCACCGGGAGGCGCGCGATCGTGGTGGCCAGCACCATCAAGATCGTCATCATGCCTCTGGTGGCATATGTCTTCGGACGCTTCGTCTTCCAGCTCGATCCGGAGCACCTGTTCGGCGTGGTGGCGCTCGCCGCACTGCCCACCGCGCAGAACATCTACAACTACGCGGCGCGGTATGAGCGCGGAGTCGTGCTCGCGCGCGACACGGTGCTCATCACCACGATCGGCGCGGTGCCGGTGCTGGTGGTGGTGGCGGCGCTGCTGGCGCCGTGATCCTCCCGAATCTCCAGCGGGCGGCTCAGGGGAGCTTGTCGTAGCGCTGGCGGGCCCGCGTTGCAGCGCGGGCCGCAGCGTCGGAGGCGCGTTGTGCCGCTGCGCGCTCCTTGCGCAGTGAGGCGGCGAGCATGTCGGCCGCGGAGACGGCATCCTGCAGCTCTTCGATCCGCTGCTTCAGTTCGCGGAGTTCGGATGCCTGCTCGCGGCGTTCGTCGGCGGTGTCACGGATGCGCAGATCGAGCGTCGCCAGCTCGGCCTCGGCGGCCTCGGCGTCTTGTCGCGCCTCTTCGGCCTCCTGTTTGGCCAGCCGCTTCGCCTCGCGGCGGGCCTCCCGGCGCGCCTCGAGCTCGTCTCCCTTGTGTCGCTTCGGTGCAGGGTTCTCGTCGCCCTCGTCGCGCCCGTCGGCCGTGCCTGGGGCGGACCCGCCGTGCGTGCCGCGCGCCGGGCCGTCGGCCGCGCGAGCGGGCCGGGCGGCCGCGGCCTCACCCAGAGCATCGGGCACCGCGACAGCGCCGGCGAGGTCGACGGGGTCGAGTCCTGATCCGCTGAAGGTGCGCACCAGGGTTCCATCGCGCACAGCGCCCGCCGCGGCTTCGTCGCCCATCGCCGCCTGGAGGGTCTGCTGCAGTTCGAGGGAGGCCGATTCCGAGACGGTCGTGCCGAGCTCGTCGCCGAGGTCGCGAGCCGAGCGGCCGATCTCGGCGAGCATCCTCTGCCGGTCGCGTCCGAGCTCGCGGATCGTGTCGCGATCGAGTGCATCCTGTGCCGCCCGCAATCGCTCTCCCAGGTCGAGGAGGGCGTCGACCTCCTCGAAGCGGTGCCGCACCAGGGCGTTCACCGCCCAGGCCGCCACCGAGGGCTTCGCGAGCGAGCGGATGCGCTTGGACAGTGCACGGTCGCCGTCGTCGGCGACCTCCTTCGCCCGGGCGTTGCGTGCGGCCGTGAACTCGCCGGGGTCGAGCGCGTAGAGCTCGCGAGCGATCGCGGCCAACGACTCCATCCGCCGCTCCCTCCGTGTCTTCGTGCACCGTGCGCACTCCGTCTGGCCCCGAGCATACGGTGGGCCGTCTGCGCAGGCGCGGTGCCGCGCATCCGGGTCGTTCATTGGCCGCACGACGACGTCGTGCTACGCATGAGTCATGACCGACCCGAAGCACGCGACCCCCTCCCACTCGACGCCCGAGGTGACCGGACGCATAGACGCCGTGCCGGGCGACGGCCGCGACGAGACCGAGAACGAACGACTCGACCGCAACTGGAACGAGATGCTCCAGGAGCTGCGGGTCATTCAGACGGGAACGCAGATTCTCACCGGCTTCCTGCTCGCGGCAGTGTTCCAGTCGCGGTTCGAGGAGCTCGACGACTACCAGCGCACCGTGTACCTCTGCCTCGTGGTGACGTCGACCCTCACCACCGTCTTCGGCCTGACGCCGGTGAGCCTGCACCGCGCCCTGTTCCGGCAGCGGAAGAAGGCGCAGGTCGTGCGGGTGACCGACCGCATCCTGACCTTCACGATGATCGGGGTCGCTCTCACGCTCGCCGGCACGGGCATGCTCATCTTCGACTTCGTGCTCGGGCGCGTGGGTGGGATCGTGGTCGGGGCCGTCATCTTGCTCGTAGTGGCCGGGTTGTGGATCGTGGTGCCGCGGATCGTGCGCCACTCGGTGCACATCGAGCCGCGCGCCTGAGGCCCGCTCACGCTCCCTCGGGGGTGTGTCCTGGCGAATATCGGCGAGTCGCGAGGAGGGATGGCGCGCGGTCAGGCGTGGGAGTGGGCGGGGGCGGGGCGGTCGGCGCGGCCGGGGCGGCTGTGAGGCCCGCGCGGACGAGTGCGGCCGTGGCTGTCGTGGCCTCGTCGAGCGGCACGCCGTCGAGCAGGTGGCTCGTGGCCAGAGCCGCCAGACCGTGCACGGCGGCGAAGGCCGCGAGCGCGAGGCGATCGGGGTCGCCGCCTATCACCTCGCCGGTGGCCTGGGCGGCACGGAGGAGATCAGCGGTCTTCGCGAGACCGGCGTGACCGACCTCGCGCAGCCGCGGGCTCACATCCGGAGAGCGTCTCGTGGCGTCCATCACCTGCACCAGCCCTCTGCGCTCCACGGCGAAGGCGACATGAGCGCGCGCCATCGCGCCGAGCCGGTCGCCCACCGTGCCCGGAGTCGCCAGGGCCGCGTCGAGCCGCTCGTTCAGGGCCACGAAGCCGTCGTACGCGAGTGCGTCGAGCAGCGCCTGCTTGTCGCGAAAATGCCGCCCCGGTGCCGCATGACTCACCCCGAGGTCGCGGGCCAGCTGCCGCAGCGAGAGGCTCTCGACGCCGTCGGTCTCGATCGTCTGTGCGGCGCGTTCGAGCAGGGCCGGGCGCAGATTGCCGTGGTGGTAGCTGCTCCCGCCGGCGTCGGCGCGGGTCGTGCTCATCCCCACATCCTATCGGCGATGTAGGCGGTGGCAACACTGTCGCGGCGCGCGGCGCGCGGCGGGTGTGGGCGGCGCCTCAGGCGACGAGGCGGCGCACCAACTCCTCCCAGCCGTCGGCGAGGCGGGGCACCGTGATGCCGCGCACGGCGCCGGGCGGAAGGATGAGGATGGCCTCGAGCATCGAGATGAGGTTGAACGCCAGTACGGGCAGATCGCCATCGACGTGGGCCTGCCGCAGCAGGCTCATCACGTGCACCTCCGTCACCTGGCGGGCCGGCACGCCGTAGCGCGCCTCCGGCGGCGCCTCGGACTCGCGCAGCAGGTCGCCCTGCGTGGTGAGCACCTCGATGCGCGCGCGACCGAAGGCGACGAGCCGCTCGATCGGATCAGCCCCTGGTCCGAGCGGCGGTGGGCCGGCCATCATGCGGATCTGGAAGTCACGTTCGGCCTCGTCGAGCAGCGACCGGAACACGCCCGTGCGCGATCCGAAGCGGCGGAAGATGGTGCCCTTGCCGACGCCGGCTTCGGTGGCGAGCAGGTCCATGGTGAGATACTCGATGCCGTCGCGGGCGATGACCACGCGGGCGGCGGCGAGGATGCGTTCGCGGTTGCGTGCAGCATCCGAGCGCTCCGGAGGCGGCGTTCCTCCCAGCAGGCTCACGCCAGGCCGGATGCTCGGGGGTAGGCCGAACACCGTCTCGGAGGGGGCGCTCGGCGAGTCCATGCACGGACTGTAGCACGCGCGGGAATAAACGGACCGCGGTCCGGTTGAATGGACCGTACACCGAGCTCGCCGGCATCCGGCAGCCACCTCTCACTTAGGAGAAGCATGACTGACATCCTCGTTCTCGTCGGCAGCCTGCGGGCCGCATCGACCAACCGCCAGCTCGCCGAAGCGGCCGTCGCACTCGCGCCCGAGGGTGCGAACCTCAGCATCTACGAGGGCCACGGCGCCTTGCCGCTCTACAACGAAGACGTCGACGTCGAGGGCCAGCTCCCGGCCGCCGTCGTCGAGTACCGCGCGGCCATCGCTGCCGCTGACGCCGTGCTCGTGGTGACCCCGCAGCACAACGGAACCATCCCCGCCAACCTCAAGAACGCCATCGACTGGTCGTCGCGTCCTTACGGAACGAGCGCCATCTCCGGCAAGCCCGTCGCCATCATCGGCACCGCCTTCGGCGAGCACGGTGGGGCATGGGCGCAGAACGAGGCCCGCAAGGCCTACGGCATCGCCGGCGCACGCGTGGTGGAGAGCACCTCCGTCGCCGTGCCCCTGTCGGTCGTGCGTTTCGCAGAGACCCACCCGCAGGACGACGCGGAGATCGTGGAGCAGCTGAACGTATTCCTCGCGGAGTTCGTCGCCGACCTCGAGTCCGAGTCCGAGGCCGTCGCCGCGTAGGCACCACCACCCGCCGGTTCGATCCGGACGACGAAAAGGGCGCCTGCACATCATGTGCGGGCGCCCTTTGTGGTGTCGACCGGCGACGGATGCGGGATGCACATCCGTCGGTCGGTCGGAGTTACTCCGCGGGAGTCGTCTCGGCGGCACCGTCACCGGCGGCCTGCTTGGCGACGGCCTCGGCGTAGTCCTTCTTCACGGACTCCATGTCGAGGGCGCGCACCTGCGAGATGACGTCTTCGAGCACCTGGCCGGGGAGGGCGCCGGGCTGCGCGAAGATCGGGATGCCGTCACGGTAGCCGACCAGCGTCGGAATGGAGGTGATTCCGTACGACGCGGCGAGCTGGCGCTGATCCTCGGTGTCGACCTTCGCGAAGGTGATGTCGCCGTGCTCGTTCGAAGCCTTCTCGAACACCGGGGCGAACTGCTTACAGGGGCCGCACCAGTCGGCCCAGAAGTCGATCAGGACGATGCCGTCCGCGACCGTCTCGTCGTGGTTCTCAATGGTCAAGGTCTTAGTGGACATAACGTCATTAACGACCTGGCCGCGCCGAAATTCCGGGCGTCGAGCGGATGCCCAGGATGGGCGCCCGCAGACGACCCTCAGCTGACATGCACCTCGGGCCGGTGTCGCCGGTCGCGTTCGGCCCGCCGCAGCACCTCGCGGGTCACGGGAGCGACCTCTCCGGTGCCGGTGACGAGGTATTTGAACATGTTGGAGATGGGGCTGCCCTCGGTCCACTCGAAGTAGATGTTGGGCACGACGCCGGTGATGTCGCGGATCTCGAGCAGCACGGTGGCGATGGTGTTCGGGATGTTGCCGCTCGTCACGCGCAGGATGCGGTAGCCGTGCGCCGTCTCACCACGCACCACCAGGTCTTCCTCGAAATCGGAGGAGTCGGACTGGTAGACCTCGAGGAAGATGACGGGGGAGCGCTGTGGGATGCCGCTGTCACGCCGCTCCTCGGCGATCTTCTGACTGTATTCGCGCCTCGATCCGTCGTCGGGCTCGTTGGCGATGATGCGGATCGAGTCGTACTCGTCGGCATCCGTCAGCACGAAGTCGACGGCCGCCGGATCGAGGGTGACGGATGTGGCGCGCAGCTGGAACGAGCGCTGCACCCGCGAGATGATCGAGACCACGATGATGCCGATGATGAACAGGGCGGCGATGCGCACGCCATCCGGTCGTTCGATGATGTTCGCGATGGTCGTGTAGAGGAAGACCACCGACACCACCGCGAAACCGACGGCGGCGGCGCGTTGCTTCTTGCGCACGGCGGAGAGGGTGACGGCGACGGATGCCGAGGTGATGAGCACGAGCACGCCGGTGGCGTAGGCCCCGGCCTGGGCGTCGACGTTCGCGCCGAACCAGAGCGTGATGATGACGGCGATCGTGGTGAACACGAGCACGAGCGGGCGCACGAGTCCGGCCCAGTGCGGGGCCATGCCGTAGCGGGGGAGGTACCGCGGAACGAGGTTGAGGAGTCCGGCCATGGCGGAGGCCCCGGCGAACCAGAGGATGGCGATGGTACTGATGTCGTAGACCGTGCCGAAGACCTCGCCGAGGTATTCGTGGGCGAGGTAGGCGAGGGCTCGGCCGTTGGCGGGGCCGCCGGCCTGGAAGGCCGCCTGCGGGATGAGCAGGGTCGTGACGACGCTCGACGTGATGAGGAACGCGCTCATGATGAGTGCGGCGGTGGTGAGGAGACGTCGGGCGCCCTGGATGCGCTTCTTCGGGTAGCTCTGTTCGTCGCCCGGGCTGCCCGTGATCTGCGGCATCACAGCCACTCCGGTCTCGAAGCCGGAGAGGCCGAGGGCGAGCTTCGGGAAGGCGATGAGAGCGATTCCGACCATCACCAAGGGGTTGCCGTGGCTGGCCGTGAGTGCGCTCCACCAGTCGTCGATGACGAGCGGGTTCTCGGCGACGTGGGTGAGGCTCACCACGATGACGACGGCGTTCAGCAGGAGGAAGACCGCCACGAGAACGACGGCGATGTTGATGGCCTCTTTGAAGCCGCGCAGGAAGACGACGGCGAGGGCGGCGATCAGCACGAGGGTGATGATGACCTGCTGGCCTTCGAACCAACTCGGGGCGAAAGGGTTCTCGATGGCGTGCGCCGTGGCATCCGCGGCGGAGAGCGTGATGGTGATCATGAAGTCGGTGGCGGCGAAGCCGAGCAGCACCAGCACCACCAGTTTGCCTCCCCACCAGGGGAGAAGTCGCTCGAGCATGGCGATCGAGCCCTCGCCACGGAAGCTCTCGCGAGCCACCCGGCGATAGACGGGGAGCGCGCCGGCGAGCGTGACGAGCACGAGGATGATGGTGGCGACCGGGCTCAGCAGCCCGGCCGCGAGGGCGGCGATGGCGGGCTGGTAGCCGAGGGTGGAGAAGTAGTCGACGCCGGTGAGGCACATGACGCGCCACCAGGAGTGCGTCTTCTCCGGTCGCGCCGCGCCCGGGCCCGGGTGGCGGCCGGTGTTGTCGGTGAGGCCGACGGTGAGCCAGCGGCGCAGGCGCGCCCTCGCACGCGGGTCGGCGGCCGGGGCCTCGCGCGGCACACCCGGTGTCATGTTCGAGCCGGCGCCGACCGTGGATGAGGACATGCTCCATGTATACCCGCTCCGGGTGACTCCGCGGTCGCGAGTCCGACGGCACCTTGACTCTCGCGCGAAAATGAGGAAACATCACTCTGTTATCAGACGACCACCGTTTGAAGAGGAGTTCTCATGCGTGCAAGCATCTCGGCCCGCGGTCGCGTTGCAGTCGGCTTGGCCATCGCGTTGGCCCTGATCGCGAACGCCGCAACGAACAGTGCATCGGCCGCAGCGCCCGCCCTCGGAACCACCGCCGTCGCCAGTGTCGACTCGGGCGGCGCCGCCGTGACAGCAGCATCTTCGGCGATCTCGGCGAATGGCCGATTTATTGCCTTCGTGACATCCGCCACGGTCACGGGGGTACCGTCCGGAAACAGGCTGCAGATCTATGTCAGAGACCTGCAGAACGAGACGACGCGGCTCGTGACGAGGGACTTCGAGCACCCGGATCGCGCCGGCAATGAGATTTCGTTCGACCCGGTGATCTCCGCGGACGGGCGGTTCGTCGCTTTCGCGTCGAAGGCGACGAACATCTCGACGGATGTGCGGTCGACGAGTGTGAACAGCCAGGTCTACGTGAATGATGCTGATTCCGGCACGACGCGTCTGGTGAGCGTGAACGCGTCGCACACGGATGGCGGCGATGCCCTCAGTGGCAAGCCTTCGATCTCGGGCGACGGCAGCCGAGTCCTCTTCGAGTCGTGGGCCGGCGACCTCGTGGCGGGACTGTCCAGCCCCGGTCAGCAGGTCTACGCAGCCCTGACAGCAACATCTGCGGTCGCGCTGGTCAGCCGGGCGGGACTGTCGGGCGCACCGGCGAACAACGGCGCATTCGCCGGATCCCTGTCTGCCGATGGAACGACGGCGGCGTTTACCTCAGCGAGTTCGAACATGACGCCCGACGACACGCACGGGAATTTGCAGATCTATGTGCGAAATCTCATGTCGGGCGCGAATCAGCTCGTCAGCGCAGGGGCCCATGGAGGCGGCGCAGGCGGTCAGTCGTATGGACCGTCGTTGTCGGCCGACGGGCGGAAGGTCGCCTACGCGTCGCGGGCGAAAGATCTCACCGGTGCCGTTCTCGATCCCGGGCTTCTCGATCAGGTCTTCGTTCGCGACTTGGGGGCATCGGTGCAATCGACCCTGGTCAGCGTTGACGTCGACGGGTCGCCTGGAAACAATGAGTCCATCCTTCCGGCGATCTCCGCCGACGGCTTCTCGACGTCGTTCACGTCGCTCGCCGATCATCTCATCGAGCCTCGCTCGACCACCGGGCATCAGATCTACCATCGAGATCTGCGAAAGCAGACGACTGTCCTCGTCAGTTCGATGGTGGCGGAGCCGTCGAAGCGCGGCGACCAGCGGTCGTACGGGTCGGCGATCTCGGGCGACGGGAGACTCATCGCTTTCGTCAGCGAGTCGTCCGGGCTGACGACGAGCAACGTACCCGCCGGAAGCGCCGTCGCTTACGTTCGTGCGATCGACGGCCCGAAGGTGATTCGGGTCAGCGGGGCCGACCGCTACGAAGTGTCCGCCAACGTGTCCGTCGACGGTCAGAAGGCCGGAGTGCCCGTCGTCTACGTCGCTTCAGGTCAGGTGTACCCCGATGCGCTCGCGGCTTCGGCCGCGGCGGGAATCCAGGGCGCACCAGTGCTGCTCGCAACTCACGACACCGTCCCGGCGGCGGTCCTGACTGAACTCGCCCGGTTGCGGCCGGGCAAGATCATCGTGCTCGGCGGCACGAACACGATTTCGGCGGCCGTCGAAGCGCAGCTCAAAGCCTACTCCCTGTCGGTCAACCGGATCGCGGGGGCCAATCGATTCGAGGTCGCCGTCGGTGTCTCGAAGGCCCTCATCCCCACTCGTGCGCCGGTAGCGTACGTGGCATCAGGGGAGGTGTTCCCTGATGCGCTCGCGGGTGCAGCGGCGGCCGGGCACTTCGGCGGGCCGATTCTGCTCGTCTCCAAGAACAGCGTTCCCGATGTGGTGAGCGACGAATTGCGACGGATCCTGCCCACGCGGATCGTGGTGCTCGGCGGGTCGACCACGATCTCCGATGGGGTCGTCGCCAGCCTCGGCGCGATCGCATCGACCAGTCGAATCGGAGGGCCCGACCGATTCGCGGTCGCGGCGGCGGCCTCCGCCGATGCCTTCCCCACCGGCGCCTTGACCGTGTACGTCGCGTCGGGCACCGTCTTCGCCGATGCCCTGTCCGGCGGTGCCGCGGCAATCGTCCGAAAGGGCCCGGTGCTGCTCGTCACGGCCGAGAGTATCCCCGCACCGATCGCTGCCGAACTGGACAGACTGAATCCCACCACGATCGTCTTGCTCGGCGGCACCACGAGTGTGTCCAGCGGCGTGCAAGCCGCGCTGGAGCGGTTCCTGGCCCGGGATCGATGATCCATGTCGATCCGAAAATGCTCGGCACTATCCCCTGCGGCGTTGCGGTGCGTTTCGCCGACCAGGGCTAACCGAAGATCATCGGGCGATCGTCATCTTCTTCGGCAGTGGCCGGCAGGTCGAGGTCGACCACGACCGGCACATGATCGGAGGGAGCGTCGCCCTTGCGCTCGTTGCGGTCGATGCGGGCTGCCGTCACCAGCTCGGCGAAGGGGTGGGATCCCATGATGAAGTCGATGCGCATGCCCTCGTTGCGGGGGAAGCGGAGCTGCTTGTAGTCCCAATAGGTGTAGCCGGTCGGCACGAGAGGGCGCACGACATCCGTAAGCCCGATCTGCTCGAACTCCGCGAACGCCGCGCGCTCGGGCGGCGAGACGTGGGTGGCGCCCTCGAAGAACGAGAGGTCCCAGACATCCGTGTCGAGGGGCGCGATGTTCCAGTCGCCCATCAGGGCCAGCGGCTGCGTGGGGTGGGCGGCCAGCCAGGCCTTCGTCTGCTCGGCGAGGTCTTTCAACCAGGCGAGCTTGTAGACGTAGTGGGGGTCGTCGAGCATCCGGCCGTTCGGAACGTACAGGCTCCACAGCCGAACGCCGTCGACCGTCACGCCGAGCGCGCGCGCCTCGAGTGGCAACATGCCGTCGTCGAGCGGCTTGCCGAACCCGGGCATGCCGGTGAAGGTGTTCGCCATTTCGGTCATCGGCAATCGGCTCGCGAACGCGACACCGTTCCACTGGTTCAGCCCGTGCAGCACGACCTCGTAGCCCGCGTCGTGGAACGCCTCGAACGGGAACTGTGACTCCTTGCACTTGATCTCCTGCATGGCGAGCACATCGACGTCTTCGCGCACCAGCCAGTCGACCACCCGCCCCACTCGCGCACGGATCGAGTTCACATTCCAAGTGGCAACACGCATGCGTCCACGCTATCGCTAGGCTGACCGCATGGGCGAAGACCCGACCCTCCGCGACCGCCTCGAACAGCACTTCGAAGAGCCGATCGCCCGAGTCACCACGATCACCCAGCACACGCTCGCACTCTTTCCTACACGGGTGTGGCGGCGCTTCCTCGCCGGCAACGGATTCCTGCTCTCGTCGGGCATGAGCTATCAGGCGCTGTTCGCCGTGTTCGCGGCCGTGTACATCGTGTTCGCCGGCGCGGGCATCTGGTTGACCGGCTCTCCCGAGACGATGGATGCCCTCATCCAGTTGATCAACACCTACGTGCCCGGCCTCATCGGCACCGACGGTTCGCCCGGTGTCATCTCGGCCGACGACCTCACCACCGTCACCGGCTCGAGCATGTCGGTGCTCACCGTCACGGGCATCGCCGCGTTCGTCGTGCTGGTCTGGACCGCCATCGGCTGGATCACGTACTCCCGCATGGCCGTGCGGGCCATCTTCGGCCTCCCGAAGGATCACCGCTCGTACGTTCTGTTGAAGGCGCGCGACTTCCTCGTGGCCCTGGTGCTCGGCGCGGCCCTGTTCGCCGCCGCCGTGCTGAGCGTCGCGAGCACCGCCGCCATCGACTGGCTGCTCTCCCTGCTCGACGAACCCCTCAAGGACTGGTCGTCGCTCCTCGTGGGCGCCGCAGGCCTGGCGGTGGTGTACCTGATCGACATGATCGCGCTGATGGTGCTGTTCCGCTTTCTCGCCGACGCCCACCTGACGATCAAGCGGATGTCGGGCGGAGCCCTTCTCGGCGGTGCGGCCCTGCTCCTGCTGCAGGTGCTCGGCGGGCAGCTGCTCGGCGGGGCGACGCGCAACCCGTTGCTGTCGACCTTCGTGGTGTTCATCGCGCTGCTGCTCTGGTTTCGGCTCACGAGCATCGTGACGCTGGTGGCGGCGTCGTGGATCGCGGTGGCCGTCGAGGATCGGGGTCAGTCGCTCTACGAGCCGACCCCCGAGGAGCAGGCTGCGCTCGAACACGACGCTCTCGTGCTCGCCGCCCAGGTGCGTCTCCGCCAGGCCACCCAGGCGTTCGAGGCCGCGTCGTGGTGGCGGCGACCCGCTGCCCGCTGGCGTCGCGATGCTGCGGAAGAGGAACTCGAGTCGCTGCAGCACCCGCCCCCGCCGACCGCCACCCTCCGCTAGCGTCCGGATGCGCAGCCCGGCGTCAGCGGCGCGCGGCCGGGTAGGTGAGGTGGCGGAAGAGGGTGAGTTCCCAGCCGCGCGAGCCCCGTTCCTCCTCGGCCTGGGGAGCAGGGTGCGCTGCCGATCGCGCGGCGACGGGGCGCTCCGTGCCGGCGGCGGGAGCGGCGCTGGCGGGGCGGCCGGTGTCGGCAGCTGCGCGCTCCGTCTCCAGGGGGCGCACCGGGCGTGCCGCCGGAACCGCGGTGACGGGGAGCGCTGGGCGCTCCGCCTCCACCGGGCGCACCGGGCGCGCCGCCGGAACGGCGTACGCCGTACGCGTCGGCCACCCCGACGGCACGACCCGCGCGCTACTCCTCATCGTGTGCATCCGAGCGGGCATCCGTCGACGTCGCAGCCGCGACCCGGCGCGAGCGAGCCTGAGCACGCCGCACCAGCACGAACGCCGCACCCAGGAGCAGGAGCGCCACCGCGATCGCGACGGGCAGCCCGACCGTGAGGCCGGTCGCGGCCAGCGCGCCCGAGCTCGTTCCGGAGCCCGACGAGGCCGCCGGCGCCGGCGTGGCCGGGGTGGTGGGGTCGGCGGGCGTGCCCGGATCTCCCGGTTGCCCGGGGTCGCCGGGCGCAACCACGGCGGCGAGCTGCGCGAGCGTCAGCGCGGGCACCAGCGCATCCCGCTTCTTCTGCAGGTTGCCCCACGGCATGTGCTGTCCGTACCGGGCGGTGGCCCAGTAGGGCGTGTTCTCCGCCACCGCGAGCGTGCGCTCCTCGACCGGGCCCGGGGTGTCCAGTTCCGGCGTCGGGATCATCTCGTACAGCAGCGGTTCGGTCTCGAACACGGTGCTGCCCACGCCCGCCGAGAGGTCGAAGCCGGGGCTGTGCACGTCGACCCGGTTGCTGACCGTCAGGGTGATCGGGTTCGCGGTGTCACCGGTGGCGGGGCGCGCATCCATCGTCATCCAGAAGTCCTGCGCGATCGACGGGTTCTCGGCGCAGCGGTTGGGGCCTGCGTTGTCGAAGGCGGCGAGCACAGTGCCCGATCCGTCGTCCGACACCACATCGACGTGCGCGACGCCCGTGAGGTCCCAGTTCTCCGCGGTGTCGCCCACGTCGTAGAACTCTTCGGCGAACACCATCGGGCCGGTGCAGAGCTTGTACTGCACCCGGGGCTCGATCGGCATGGTGGCCGCGTTCGAGACCACGACGTCGACGGTGGACGGGTTCGCGGCGTTCGGCGTGATGGTGATCGACGACGGCGGCAGGATGTCGGCCGTGAACGTCGTCGAGATCTCCTGCGTCATGGCGCCCGAGGCGTCGACCACCCAGAGCGTGGCCGTCAGCGAACCGGGCTGCACGGCGAACGGGCCGGTGCGGAACGTGTAGTTCGGGGCATCCGAAGGCGCTTCCGCCCGCTCCGTGGTGTCGGTGTAGACCTTGCCCGAGTCGGATTCGAGCCGCACCCGCAGGTCGCCCTTGCCGACGAAGGTGACGTCGAGCGAGACCGTGGGATTGCCGTCGAAGTCGTGGTTCACCCAGGGGTCGAGGTGCTGCGCGACCACGTCGGTCACCACGAAGTCGGCGGTGACCGCGTCGTCGGCCGTGGCGATGGTGAGCGTGTGGTCGCCCAGCGCGATGTCGGCGGGCAGCACGAGGTAGCGCCAGAGCGATCCGCTGTCGTCGACGACACCGGTCGTGACGGGTTCCGAGCCGGAGTCGAGCTTCACGGTGTACGGGGAACCCGGGGTCAGTCCGGCGGCGCGGACGGACGTGCCGTCACCGGCCCGCAGCCAGAACGGGTCGACGGATGCGACGGGTTCGTCCGACGCGGGCGGCACCTCGGGCGAACCCGGCGTCGTGACGGTGACGACCGTGTTGTGGCCGGTGTTGCCGTAGGAGATGCGGCCGAGGTAGCTGCCGCCGGGTGCGAGCCCCGACCAGGAGGCCGTGACCGTCGAGGTTTCGCCCGTGACCGTCGAGAGCGACGTCGGCGTTACCGCGAAGCTCCCGGTAGCGGCAGCGGGGTCGAGCACCGAGGTGGTGAGGGTGTACCCGAGGTCGCCGGTTCCGGCGAAGAAGTCCACCGCCACGATGTAGTGCCCGGGCTGCAGCATGTCCGCGTCGAGGTCGACGCGCTCGTCGGCGGAGCCGGTGGCCGACTGCCCGACCAGGTAGCTGTGGTTCAGGCTGTCGACCGAGTAGACGCTGAGGTCGAGGTCGGCCGAGTCGTCTGCAGCGTCGAGGTCGAAGCGCGCGAAGGTGCTGCCCTCGGGCACGTCGAACACGAAGGCCTGCGTCGAGCTGCCCGCGGCGCCGTTGCCGCGCGCCACCTGTCCGCGCGCGAGCCCCGAGGACGCGATTTCGTAGGTGGCGGTGTCGCCGCCGAGCACGGGCACGTCGACCGATCCGGTGGCCCCGTCGCCGACCGCTTCGGCGGGCGCGTCGAGCGAGATCGGGCGCACCGCCAGCGGGCTGCGCACGGAGGCTCCGGTGGCGTCGTCGGCCCAGTCGAGGTAACCGGTCGAGAAGGCGTCGAGCGGCGCATCCGTTCGGGTGAAGGTGACGGTGTAGCTCTGCTCCTCGCCGGCCGCGCCGAAGCTCAGCGTGGTGGGGGAGACGGCCACGTCGATGCCGGGCATCGAGACGGGCGCGGCGGTGTAGCTGCCGGCTGCCGTGGCCGTCACTGTGCGGGTGACGGTCTGCGTGCCCGGCAGGCCGCCGATGCCGATCGATGCCAGGTTGAGGTCGCTGGGGTCGAGCGGGTCGCTGCCGAAGCCGGTGTAGCCGAGTGCGTCGGTGTAGGCCATCCAGTCGTCGACGTCGTTGAGGTAGAGGAGGCCGGGCTCGAAGAAGCGCGTGGGGTCGACGTGGCCGGCGCCCTGCGCGAACGGGTCTTCAGCCGGGGCGCCGCTCGCGTCGAGCGTGTCGTAGGCGGTGGTCATCATCGCCGACTTGATCTCCGCGGGTGCGGCATCCGGATGCACGCCCAGGTAGAGCGCGGCGAGACCGGCGATGTGCGGTGAGGCCATCGAGGTGCCGGACATGAACTCCCAGGTGCCCGCTTCGCCCTCGGGGTTGGCCCCGGCGGCGAGGATGGCGACACCGGGTGCGGTGATGTCGGGCTTCAGCATGTCGCCGCCGTCGGCGAGGATCGGGCCGCGCGACGAGAACCCTGCCACCTGCGGGCTGGGCGCGGAGGGCGTGCCGGTGGTGTTGCCGTTCTCGAACGTGACGGTCGCGCCCGGGGTCGCCGCGTAGGCGGTGACGGCCTCGTAGGCGTCAGCGTTCACGTGCACGGTAGGAACCGTGTGGGCGTCGAGGTCGAGGGAGCTCTGCGTGGGGTTCACGAGCAGCATGCCGATGCCGCCGGCCCGAGCGACCTCGGCCGACTTCAGGGTGCGGTCGATGACTCCGCGCTCGCAGAGCACGATGGCGCCGGCGACGGCGGCCGGGTCGAGGGTGTCGGGGCCACAGAGCTGCGGGTCGGTCGCGCCGGCCGCGGCGGCGGCGGTGGCCGCCACCAGTCGTCCGCTGATCGTGCCGTCGGCCGGCAGCGTGATCGACGCGCCGACGAAGGCCTGGCCGTCGCCGAGGCGGGCGGTGGCGTCACGGGTGGGGATGGTGCTCGCGGCGACCGTGGTGATCCACGGCGAGGCGTTGTCGGCAGTCGACGCGGCGTCGCCGTCGTTACCGGCCGAGGCCGCGACGAAGATGCCCGCGGCCGCGGCGTTGAAGAAGGCCTGGTCGGTGAGCGAGACGGTGGTCTCAGCGGCTCCGGCGCCGATCGAGTAGTTGATCACGTCGACCCCGTCGGCCACGGCGGCGTCGATGGCGTGCAGGATGTCGCCGGTCGCGCATCCGTCGTCCAAGGGCGAGACGGGGTCAGGACCCTCCCAGCAGACCTTGTAGGCGGCGATCTTCGCGGCCGGCGCCACACCCGAGATCTCACCCAGTTCGGTGCCGGCGACGGTGGCGGGCACGTCGTGCTGTCCGGCGGCGGTGCTCGCGGTGTGCGAGCCGTGGCCCACCCCGTCGCGCGGGGAGAGGTATTCGCCGATGGCCGGGTCGCCGATGTTGCCGACGCCGAAGTTGTCGACGAAGAACTGCGCTCCCACGATCTTCGTGGAGCAGTCGTCGGTCGTGAACTGCACGCCGGCGACGCAGGTTCCGTGGAACTCGGAGCCATCGGCCTTGTCGAAGACGATCGTGTCGCCGTCTCGGTAGGGCGCGTCGCCCGGCGTGGTGCCGAGCGGATCGCCGGCGAAGGAGGGGTTCTCGGGCGCGACGCCGGTGTCGATCACGCCGACCACCACGCCCTTGCCCGCGTTCTCGACGCCGCCGATCGCGGCCCACACGCCGTCGTCGCCGTCGAGGCCGAGGAACTGCGTCGACGACTCCGGCTCGTCGAGCCGCAAGATCTCGTCGGGAACCACGGCCGCCACGCGCGGGTCGTCGGCCAGCTTCTGGGCCTGCTCCGCGCTGAGCTCGCTCGAGAAGCCGTTGGTGGCGAGCGTGTAGGAGGTCGTGACGGATGCGCCGACCTCGGCCGCGAGGACGTCCTGCGTGTCGGTGAGGTGGGCCGAGTAGCTCTGCGCTGCGCGGGAGGTGGCGTCGAGGTCGGAGCCGCCCTTGGCTCGGGTGGCGCGGAGGCCGGCGATGCCGCCGGCGTAGCTCGCGACCGCGGGGTCTTTGAGGGTGACGATGTAGCGGCCGGCCTCGTAGCCGCCGGCGGGCGGCGTGGCGGGGGTCGCGGCGGTAACCGCGCCGATCGTCGGGGCGCCGAGGGCGGTCGCAGCGACCGGAGTCGCAGCGCCGGCAGCACCCGTCGGCAGCAGGCAGCCGAGGCCGACGAGAGCAGCCGAGGAGAGCGCGGCGAGGGCTCCGGTCAGGCGGCGGGATCGACGCGGGCGTCGGGTGCGGGCGAGAGAACCGGTCACGGTGGAGACCTCCGGGGTGTTGGGCCGCAGCGCGCGGCGCCTCCCAGTTTGGGGGTCGCACGCATCCCGTTCATGGCCTCCGGCGGCCGCTGGCCGCAGGCTGCCACATCCTGAAACACAGCCGTAACGGCGGTGTCACACCGCGGTCACAACGCGGTCAGATCGGGGTCTGCCCGCGGTCTGTCCGCACTCAGACCCAGCCCCGGCGGGCCGCCTCCACGCCCGCCTGGAAGCGGTTGTCGGCGCCGAGCTCCACCATCAACTGATGGCTGCGCCGCCGCAGCGAGCGTGTCGACATGCCGAGCCGGCGGGCGATCACCTCGTCTTTCAGGCCCGCGCCGATCAGCGCCAGGATGGCCTGCTCCTCGCGGGTGATGCGGCGGGAGGGCACGGTCGCGGTGGGGGCGGGAGGGGGTGCGGGGTCGGCGGCGGCGGGGTTGAGCATCCGCTCGCGCGCCTCGGGCAACGGCAACGCCCGCGCCCAGTAGAACTCGAACAGATCGCAGAGCGCCGCCACCATCGGCGCCGCCTCGGTGACGATCGCGTCGCTCTTTCCCTCTTCGACGCTCAGCGAGACGAGCGCGGTCGTGCGGTCGGCTATTGCGAGCTTCACCGGCAGTTCGGAGACGATGCGCGCCTGCTCCCCGTGCTCGGCCAGCCGCTCCGCCTCCTCCCAGCTGTCTTCCCGGCTGAAGCTCTCGCCGGTGTAGACGGCGCGCCAGGAGACTCCGCGCCCGAGCACGACGGCCTCGAGCGGTTCCAACGACGACGACACGTAGGGCGGCCGGTCGAACACGAGCAACTCGCGGGTGGCCTGGTGCTGCAACCGCACGTACCAGCTGGCCACGGCGTCGCGATCGCTCAAGATGCGGGTCTCGGTGGTCTCCTCGTCGCTCGTCGCCCCCTTGTCGAACTGGTCGGCGAGAGTGGGGATGAGTTGCCGGATGCGCCCCACCCCCTCGCTCAGCTGCTCGACCATCGAGGTGAGCGAGTAGCGCGGATCGACCGGCACATAGAACCCGGCATCGCTGCGTTCCCGCGAGATGAGGCCGAGGTGCCGGAGCGCCTCGAGCTGCTCTGCGGCGGGGCCGTCGTCGAGGTCGAACCGCGCCGTGACGTCGGAGAGGAGCGTCTTGCCGCGGTGGATGACGAAGAGGTAGATCTGCTCGGCGGTGTCGGAGAGGCCCGCCAGAGCGAGCACGGAAGGTGTCGTTGTCACACCTCAAGCTAAGCGCGTTCCGCGGCCCCGGATAAACTGGCCCCGTGACCGACGCGCGAAGCCAACTCATCGACTACATCAAGACGGATGCCGTGTTCCACGGCGACTTCACCCTCACGAGCGGCAAGAAGGCGTCGTACTACGTCGACCTGCGCAGGGTCTCCCTCGATCACCGGGTGGCTCCGCTGATCGGCCAGGTCATGCTCGACCTCATCGCCGGCATCCGCGACGTCGACGCCGTGGGTGGGCTCACGATGGGCGCCGACCCGATCGCCGCCGCCGTGCTGCACCAGGGCGCCGCGCGCGGTCTCTCCTACGACGCCTTCGTGGTGCGCAAGGAACCGAAAGACCACGGTCGCGGCCGCCAGGTGGAGGGGCCGGATGTCGCGGGCAAGCGTGTGATCGTGCTCGAAGACACCTCGACCACCGGAGGCTCGCCGCTCGCCGCGATCGCCGCGCTCGAGAAGGCGGGCGCCGTCATCGCTGGCGTCGCCGTGGTGGTCGACCGCAACACCGGCGCCGGGGAGCGGATCGAAGAGGCCGGCTACCCCTACCACTACGCGATCGGATTGGCGGACCTCGGTCTGGAGTGACATGAGCCTGCCCCCGAACGACCCGCAGCGCCGCGACGACGCCGTCCCGCCCGCGGGTGCGGCGGGTGCGGCCACGGGTGGACACGGGGCACACGCCGCCCCGTCCGCGGGTGGCGAGCCGGCCGGTGGCGCGCGCCGGCCCGATGGGGCGCCGGCCGACGGCGGTACCCATGCGGCGCACGTGGCCCCGGGCGGTGCACGGCAGGCCGATGGAGCGCCGGTCGACGGCGGTACCCACGCGGCGCACGTGGCCCCGGGCGGTGCACGGCAGGCCGACGCGCCGGTCGACGGCGGTACCCACGCCGCGCACGTGGCCGACGGGGTGCCGGTCGACCACGGCGCATCCGCGACGGCGCCCGCGCACGTCGGCGCGCACCGGGCGCCCCCACCCACGCCGGTGGGCGGGGGACTCAGCCGCACGACGTGGCTGCTGATCGCGGGCGGTGTGGTGGTGCTCGCCGTGATCGTGGGACTGTTCTTCGTCGGGCTGAGGGTCGGGAGCAGTGGCGACGCCGCGCCGGCCGCAGGCGAGACCCCCGCGACATCCGCGACCGACGGCGGCGCAGCATCCGCCACGCCGACGTCCACCGAGACCCCGACGCCCACTGCGCCCGCGCCCGCCGCCGACGCCGCACCGGCGGGGCCGCTCGCCCCCGGAGTGCACGACTGGAACGCCCTGCACGGTGGGGAGTGCCTGAGCGGCTACACCTCTCCGTGGGAGCTGCAGTTCACCGTGGCCGACTGCGGCGGCGAGCACAACGCGCAGCTCGTGTCGAAGGGAGCGTTCGCCGAAGACGCGGCGGCGCCGTTTCCTGGCGAAGCCGAGCTGGTCTCGCGACTGAACCTGCTCTGCACCGCTCCGACCGTGCTCGACTACGCGGTGGCGCAGACCGTTCCCGACATCCAGTGGCAAGGCGCCTACCCTGCGAACGACGCCCAATGGGCGACCGGCGATCGCGCCTACTTCTGCTTCTTCTCCCGCACCTCGGGCGAGCCGCTCGGGGCATCGTTGGTCGCACCACCTGCCGGGTGAGTTTTCCTCCACAATGTCGGCGTGCCCCACTAGAGTGAGGTCACATGCATAAGGTCGCCCGCCTCCTCCGAGTCCCCGTGTTCGGGGCTCTCGTCGCGGTCGCGCTCGCCCTCGGAGTGGCGCCGGCCGCGTTCGCTGCGAGCGGGGCCCCGAGCGCGGAGACGGATGCGTCGAGCACGTCGGTCGACCGCGGTGGCGTCGCGCCGGTGGCCGCTGTGCCGGGCGATGTCAACGACTTCAGCTTCGCCTCCTTCGACGCCCGCTACGGCCTCGGCATCGACGCCGAGGGCCACTCCACCCTCACCACGGTGGAGACCTTCGTGGCTGTTTTCCCCGAAATCGACCAGAACCGCGGCATCCAGCGAGCCATCCCGCTGACCTACCAGGGGCATCCGACCCAGCTGTCGCTGACGTCGGTGACGGATGCGTCGGGAACGCCCCGCGAATACGAGAGCGAGACCGACGACGAGAACCTCATCGTCACGATCCGGGGCTCCGACTACGTGCACGGCGAGCAGAGCTACGTGCTCACCTACACCCAGAAAGACGTCACGGCGTTCTTCTCCGACACGAACGACGACGAGTTCTACTGGGACACGAATGGCACCCTGTGGCGTCAACCCTTCGCGGTGCACACCACGACCACCACGGTCCCGGCGAGCCTCGTGGGCGCGCTCACCGGCAGCACCGCCTGCTTCGTCGGGCCGGAAGGCTCCACCACGCCCTGTTCCATCGACCGCACCGACCAGGGCGACAGCGCGATCTTCACCACGCGCAACGAGAACCTGACGCCGGGCGAGAACGTGACCATCGGCATCGCGTTCCAGCCGCACACCTTCACCGAGCGCGACTCGTCCTATCTCGCGGCGGGCTCCAGCTGGGTGCAGCTGATCAGCACGATCCTCGCCGTAGCGGCAGCCGTCTTCGCGGTGATCTACCGCATCATCGGGTTGCGGGATGCGCCGGGCCGGCCGGTCATCATCCCCGAATACACGCCGCCGCCGGGCGCCGACATCCTCATCGCCTCAGCGGTGATGAAGAAGACCCCGCGCGCTGCCGCGGCATCGTTCGTCGACTACGCGGTGCGGCACAACATCCAGATCGTCGAGCAGGAGCAAGACGCGGTGTTCGGCTCGAAGACCGTCTACTGGCTACGGCTGCTCACCTGGCAGGGCCTCAACCCGAGTGAGATCGAGTTGGCGCGGGCGTTGTTCGGGCCCGAGCTCGCGCCCGGTACCTGGCGCGAGCTGAAGAAGAACGACACGAGCCTGTCGAAGTCGATCTACGCCGTCATGCAGGCCACGAAGAAGCGTGCCCTCGCCGAGGGCTACCTGAATTCGGGCATCCGCCTCGCCGGCAGCCTGCTGCTCATCGCCACGATCGTGCTGGCGGCGATCGGCTTCGTGAGTGGTGCGCTCTCGCTGAACGATGCCTACGGCGGCGGCTTGCCGATGCTGTTCTTCGTGCTCGGGTTCATCGCGGTCTTCGTGGTGGGTGGCGCAGCGTTCCGCAATCGACTGACCGCCAAGGGCTCGGAGCTGCGCGACTACATCCGGGGCATCGAGATGTACATCGACTGGGCCGAAGAAGACCGCTACAAGATGCTGCAGTCCCCAGAAGGAGCCTTGAAGACCGGCGTGAACGCGCCTGACTGGGGCCAGGTGGTGAAGCTCTACGAGAAGCTGCTGCCCTACGCGGTGTTGCTGGGCCTCGGGGCCGAGTGGGCGAAGGTGCTCGGCACCTACTACGAGAGCCTCGGCAACCAGCCCGACTGGTATGGCGGAGGCTCGGGAGCCTTCAACGCCTACCTCTTCGCATCGAGCATCGGAGCGCTCTCGTCGAGTGCCGCGTCAGCCTACTCGGGCAGTTCCTCGAGCAGTTCGAGCGGCTTCTCGGGCGGCGGCGGTTCGTCGGGCGGGGGCGGCGGCGGAGGTGGAGGCGGGGGAGTCTGACCTGACCAGACTCCCCGACCTCTCTCGCCCCCCGGGATGCGCGTTCGCGCGGTCGCGGCGGACGGGTCAGTTGGCGCCCAGTGCCGCGCCGACGACGGCGAACCCGGCCAGTGCCACCCAGAAGGCGGCGATGAGGAGCCAGCCGGCCAGGGTGACGTAGCCGAGGATGAGTCCGGCGAGCGTGAGACCGCGGCCGTCTTCACCGGTCTTCTTGATCTGATTGAGCGCGATGTGGCCGGTGATCACGGGGATCACACCGAAGCCCAGGATGCCGAGCACGAGCGTCACGATGCCGAGGATGTTGGTCTTCGGCTGCGGTGGGTAGAGCTGGGCGGGCTGCGGAGCGGCAGGCGGCGCAGGCTGCTGCGGGGCCTGGTGGCTGGGGTAGATGGGAACGGTGCCGGCGGCAGCGGGGGTGCCGGTGCCGGTCGCGGCCGCCGGAAGCGTGCCGGTCGCGGCGGGCGGCAGAGTCGCGGTCGCGGTCATCGCGCCGTCGAGGGTCTCGGTGGCGCCGGTCTCGGTGGAGGTGGAGGTGGGGGACTCGGGGGTGGGGGTGTTGTTCGTCATGGTTCAACGCTACGAAGGGCGCGGTCATCGGGCATCCGACCGCGGACTCATCCTGGTGGTACCGCGGGATGAGTGCGGGTCTCCCGAAACGACAAGTGGTGTCCGGGAGGACTGCCGATTGACCTCTTTCGGCGGTTGCTAGTCGGAGAAGGCGCTCGCGCAGGTCTGCTCGGCGGCTGTCTGGCCGGTGAGCCCGTCGATGACCTCCGGGGCTGCCTCGACCGGGGCGCCGGTGGCCGGCGCATCCGTCGATGGCACGGCCGGGTCGACCGGGGTCGCCGGGTCGACCGGAGTCGCCGGATCGGCCGGGGTCGCCGGATCGGTGGGCACCACGGTCGACCCCGTTCCGGTCGAGTCGTCGGCGAGAGTGAACGGCTGGTCGGCCTGCACTTTCGCGAAGAGCTCATCGGCGAGATCCTGCGAGGGAACCACTTTGCCCGGGAAGTCGGCCGAGGAACCCGAGGGGTACTGCACGAAGACGATGTTGTTGAGGTCGACGTCTTTCATGGTGAGCGCGAGCGACACCATCGAGTCGAGGCTCGACAGCGAGGTCGAGAGCTTGATGTTCGACGCCGCAGCCTGGGCCAGACCGTAGAGCTTCGAGATGTCGGTCAGGGTGTTCGCGCTCTTCAGCGTGCGCGCCATCGACGAGAGGTACTGCTGCTGCGAGGCGATGCGCGCCAGGTCGCTGCCGTCTCCGACGCCGTGACGGTTGCGCAGGAACGACAGGGCCATCTGACCCTCGATGGTGCTGGTGCCTGCGGGCAGGTCGAGGCCGGAGTCGGCGTCGAAGATCGGCTCGTTGAGGCACACCGGCACTCCGCCGACCGCGTTCGTCATCTCGATCACGCCGTCGAAGGAGGTGGCGGCGGCGTAGTTGATGTCGAGCCCGGTGAGGTTCTCGATGGTGGAGTTGACGCAGGCCAGGCCGCCGCGCTCCCAGGCGTCGTTGAGCGGCTGCGCGCTCATCGCATCGAAGACCTCCCCGGTGTCGGGGTCGGTGCACTCAGGGTGCGAGATGACGAGGTCGCGCGGAAAGCTCACGACCACGGCGTTCTTGTGGTCGGCCGAGACGTGCAGAAGGATGTTGACGTCGTTCAGGGTCGCATCCCGCTCGCCGAAGCTGTCGCCCTGGTTCGGGTCGTTGTCGGTGCCCACGACGAGCAGATTGAACCCGCCCTCGAAGGCGCCGAGAACCGGCGGGGGCGGGGGTGCCGCCTCGGTTCCGCCGCCGAGGTCGACGGCGTTGGCCGTCACCTGCTGGGCGAGGTTGTTGATCGCGTAGGCGGCGACCGAGCCGATGCTCACGAGTGCGACGGCGAGCACCACGGCGAGCCCCTTCAGAATCGCCGAGAACGGCGATGGGGTGCGTTGACGACCGTGCCGGATGGGCCCGGAGCTCTGCCGCCTCGGGCGTCCGCCGCTGTCGTTCAAATGGGTGTCCTTCGGTTGTGATCCTTTTCGACGGTCGAGCATAGTCGACGGATTCGCCAGTCCATCGGGGGTTTTCCCAGGTGGAGCAGTCGGGTGTCCGGTCGCCAAGTAGCGCTAAGTCGTGCCTGAACCGCGCTCAGGGGCGACTTAGAGCGACCTCGCGGGCGCACGCCCTGGCAGGAATTCGACGAAGGGTGGCATTGCGCCTACTCGTGGCGGTTTTCCCGTGCGCATAGCGTTACTGCCATGACAGTTGCATTCGTAGTCCTCGGCATCCTGGCCCTCATCGGCATCGTCGCCACCGTGCGGAGCGTCGCGCTCGACGGCTACCGTCGAGCCCCGCTTCGCGGCTCCTCCACGCGGAACGGGGAAGGTCACTTCGCCGCACATTGACCCTCCTGACCCCCTTGCGGGGGTGACTAAACCGGTATAGCGTCGCTCTAAACCGGTTCAGACCGGTAACTCGACGGCGAGTTGATCGCCGCACCGAGCAGCACCGGGAGGTCGGCGATGAAGCGCAAAGCGACGATCAACGACGTCGCCAAGGCGGCCGGCGTCAGCAAGGGCCTCGTCTCGTTCGCGCTCAACGATCGCCCCGGCGTCTCACCCGAGACCCGCGATCGCATCCTCACCGTCGCCCGCGATCTCGACTACCGGCCGAGCCTCTCGGCACGATCGCTCTCCACCCGAACCTCCTACGCCTTCGGCTTGGTCATCGCCCGCGATCCTGAGATCCTCGGCGCCGACCCCTTCTTCCCCTCCTTCATCGCGGGCGTCGAGCGCGTGCTGCTGCACGAGGGCCGCGCGCTCGTGCTCAGCGTCGTCGCCGACGAGCAGCACGAAGCCACCGTCTACCGCACCCTCACGGCCGACGCGCGGGTCGACGGCGTCTTCATCACCGACCTGCGTCACGACGATTCGCGCATCCCGCTGCTGCGCGAACTCGGCATGCCCGCTGTCACCCTCGGTCGCCCTGAGGGCGCCCAGCACGGCGACGCGGATGCCTTCCCCGCGGTTTGCCTCGACGACACCCCCGGTATCGTGGCCGCCGCCCAGCACCTCATCGATCTCGGACATCGCCGCATCGCGCACGTCATCGGGCCGCGCCGGATGCTGCACGCCACCCGTCGCAACGGCGCCTTCGCCGCGACGCTCGAGGCGGCAGGGCTGCCGGCCGACCTCGTGATCGAGACGGACTTCACCGCCGCACAGGGCGCATCCGCCACCGAGGCCCTGCTCGACCTGGCCGATCCGCCCACCGCCATCGTCTACGGCAACGATCCGATGGCCATCGCCGGCATCGGGGTGGCGCACGAGCGAGGGCTGAACCTGCCTGGCGACCTCTCGATCACAGGCTTCGACGACTCCGAGCTCGCCCGGTACGTCTACCCCGCCCTCACCTCCGTGCGCACCGATCCCCTCGCCTGGGGCGAAGCAGCGGCCCGCACCCTTCTCCGGCTCACCACCACCGGTGTCGCCGACGACGTCGATCTCGAACCCGCGCGTGTCATCACGCGTTCCTCGACCGGGCCCGTCCGGGCCTGACGAATCGCGGCCTCCGTGGCCGCCACCGAAAGGAGCACCATCGTGCAGAAATCCTCAGCGAAGAGGTCGAAGCGCGTTCTGGCCGTCGCCCTGGCGGCCGTCGCGGGAATCGGCCTCGCAGCCTGTTCGGGCGGAAGCGGAGGCGGGGGCGGCAGCGCCGCAAGCGACCTCACCGCCACCGGCCCCATCACCATCTGGTACTCCAACAACGCCACCGAGCTCGAGTGGGGCAAGCAGATGGTGGAGGCCTGGAACGCCGAGAACCCCGATCAGGAGATCACCGGCCAGGAGATCCCGGCCGGCAAGTCGAGCGAAGAGGTGATCGGCGCCGCCATCACGGCCGGCAACGCCCCGTGCCTCGTCTTCAACACCGCCCCGAGCGCGGTGGGCCAGTTCGAGAAGCAGGGCGGGCTGGTGAACCTCAGTGAGTTCGACGACGGCGCCTCCTACATCGAAGAGCGCTCCGGAGACATCGCGAAGCAGTATCAGAACGCCGACGGCGACTACTTCCAGCTCCCCTGGAAGTCGAACCCCGTCGTCATCTTCTACAACAAGGATCTGTTCACCCAGGCCGGTCTCGACGCCGAGAACCCGAAGCTGTCGACCTACGACGACTTCCTCGCCACCTCGAAGACCCTGGTGGATTCGGGCGTCGCGCCCTTCGCCATCCTGCCCGCTCCGACGAGCGAGTTCTTCCAGATGCAGTTCGACTTCATGCCGCTCTATGCCGCGGCCACCGGCGGTACGCCGTTGATCGAAGACGGCAAGGCGACCTTCGCCGATGACAAGGGCACCGAAGTGGCGCAGTTCTGGCGCGACCTCTACGACCAGAAGCTGGCCGGCCAGGAGGCCTTCCAGGGTGACGCCTTCGCCGACGGGCAGGCCGCCATGGCCATCGTGGGCCCGTGGGCGATCTCGGTCTACGACGGCGTGAACTTCGGCTCCGTGCCGGTGCCGACGCCCGAGGTGACCGACGCGAGCGAGGTCTGGACCTTCAGCGACGCGAAGAACGTCGGCCTGTTCAGTGCTTGCGAGAACAAGGGCACCGCGTGGGATGTGCTGAAGTTCGCCACCAGCGAGGAGCAGGATGGCGCCTTCCTCGAAGCTACCGGCCAGATGCCGTTGCGTCAGGATCTGCCGACCGTCTACGCCGACTACTTCCAGGCGAACCCGGCCTACCAGGCCTTCGGCGACCAGGCCAGCCGCACGGTCGAGGTGCCGGGAGGCCCGAACACCGTGCAGATCATGCAGGCGTTCCGGGATGCCTGGAGCAAGTCCGTGATCTTCGGAGAGGGTGAGGTGGGCCAGTCGCTCACCGATGCCGCCACGAAGATCGATCAGCTGGCGTCGCAGCCCTAGGCCGTGCGATGACTTCCACCGTCAGTGATCCCCGCGCCCCGGTGCCCTCGCGCACCGGGGCCGCGGGCCCGGATTCAAGCAAGGGCAAGGGCAACGGCAACGGCAACGGTAAGGACCGCGCCAAGCGCTCCGTCGCGCACCGCATCTTCGGGCGTCAGCCCCTCGGCCTCTTGTTCAGCTCCCCCTACTTGGTGTTCGTGCTCGCAGTGTTCGCGTTCCCGATCGTGTACTCGGTCTGGATCTCGTTCCACGACTTCTTCTTCGCCGCCCCCGGCGCCAACCCGGCCCGCCCCTTCGTGGGTCTCGACAACTACGTCGCCGCTTTCAGCAACCCGGCGGTCATCCGCTCCTTCGGAAACGTCGGCATCTTCCTGCTCATCAACGTTCCGCTCACGGTGGTGCTCTCGCTGCTGCTCGCGAGCGCGCTCAACAAGGTGGTGCACGCCCGCACCTTCCTGCGGGTGAGCTTCTACGTGCCCTACGTCACGGCGAGTGTCGCCGTCGTGGCGGTGTGGCTGTTCCTGTTCAACGGCAACGGACTCGTCAACTCGCTCCTCGGGCCGCTCGCCCCGAGCCCGTCGTGGCTGATCAACGAGAACCTGGCCATGCCGGTGATCGCCATCTACGTCACCTGGAAGCAGCTGGGGTTCTACATCCTGCTCTACCTGGCGGCGCTGCAGAACGTGCCCAAAGAGCTCTACGAGTCGGCTGCGACCGACGGGGCCGGGCGCATCCGTCAGTTCTTCTCGGTCACGGTGCCGGGTGTTCGGCCGGCGACTCTGCTGGTGCTGCTGGTGTCGACCGTCACAGGAGCCAACCTCTTCACCGAGCCCTACCTGCTCACCGGTGGTGGTGGCCCCAACGGCGCCTCCGCCAGCCCGGTGCTGCTGATGTATCAGCTCGGAATCCAGCAGGGGCAACCGGATGTCGCATCCGCCATCGGTGTGGTGCTGGTGATCGGTGTGCTGATCATCGCCTTCCTGCAGAACCGACTCGTGGGGGAGAGGGACTCATGAACCGCATCTCTAGGCCGCAGGCCGTCCTGCGTGGCGTCGTGCTCGGATTGGGCGCGCTCGTCTTTCTGTTCCCCTTCTACTACATGGTGGTCGGGGCCCTGCAGAAAGATCCCGACCCCACCCTCGCGGGCGCCTTCCCCAATCCCGCGAACCTCACCTTCGACAACTTCGTGAACGTGAACGAGCGGATCAACCTCGGCACCGGCCTCATCAACTCCGGCATCTTCACCGGCGGTGTGCTGCTGTGCACCGTGATCTTCGGTGTGCTCGTCGGCTACGCGCTGGCCATGCTGAAGTGGCGTGGCGCTCGCGCGACCTTCGCGCTGGCGCTGCTGGTGCAGGTCATCCCCTTCCAGCTGCTGCAGATCCCGCTCTACGTGCTGATCGCCCGCGACTACGGTCTCGCCGACACGCACGTGGGCATGATCCTCCCGTTCGCCATCAACTCGACGGCGGTGATCATCTTCCGGCAGTACTTCCTGCAGCTGCCGAAGGAGCTGTTCGAGGCGGCGCGGATCGACGGGGCGGGCGAGATCCGCCTGCTCTGGAGCGTCGCCCTGCCGCTCGTGCGCCCGGCGCTCGTGACCGCGGTGCTGCTCACCTTCATTGGGCCCTGGAACGAGTTCCTCTGGCCCTTCCTCATCACCAAGGATGCGGCTCTGCAGCCGCTCGCGGTGTCGCTCGCCAACTACATCTCCACGGTCGCCGCGTCGACCGACAACCCGTTCGGGGCGATCCTCGCCGGCGCGGTGGTGCTCGCGGCTCCGGTCGTGGTGCTGTTCATCGTGTTCCAGCGCTACTTCGTCTCGAACGACCTCGGATCGGGAGTGAAAGGATAATGATGACCCCCGCAACCACCACAACAGTCCCCTACCGCCTCGAGCGGGTCGGGATCGTGATGGAGCCTCTGCCCGGCGACGAGCTCGAAGCCGAGGGGGTGCTGAACCCCGCCTCCGGCCGAGGGCCCGATGGCGTGCTGTACTTGCTGCCGCGACTCGTCGCATCGGGCAACGTCTCGCGCGTCGGGCTCGCCCGCGTGCTGCTCTCCCCGGAGGGCGTGCCCACCGGGGTCGCGCGCGAAGGAGTCGTTCTGGCACCCGACCGCGGCTTCGAGCGCGGGGCGCACAACGCCGGGGTCGAGGACCCGCGGGTCACCTTCCTGCCCGATCTCGGGCTGCACGTCATGACCTACGTGGCCTATGGGCCGCTGGGGCCGCGCACGGCGATCGCCGTCTCCTCCGATCTGCGCACCTGGAATCGGCTCGGGCCGGTCACCTTCGCCTACGACGACGCGCTCGACATCGACCTCGGGCTCTTCCACAACAAGGACACGGTGTTCTTTCCCACACCCGTCGCAGCCCCCGACGGCACGCTGTCGTTCGCGGTGCTGCACCGGCCCATGTGGGATCTCGGGGAGACCAAAGCCGGCGAGGGTGTGCGGTTGCCGGCGGGGGTGACGGATGCGCGGCAGAGCATCTGGATCAGTTACGTTCCCGTCGCAGCCGTGGCCCGCGACCTCGCGGAGCTCACCCGGTGGACCAGGCACCGCTTCCTCGCCGGCCCCGAGTTCCCGTTCGAGGAACTCAAGATCGGCGGCGGCCCCGCGCCGCTCCGGGTGCCGGAGGGGTGGCTGTTGATCCACCACGGCGTGACCGGCACCATCGACAGCGCGTTCTCGCAGCAGCAGAAGGTGAACTACGCCGCCGGCGCGATGCTGCTCGACGCCGACGACCCGTCTCGGGTCATCGCCCGCACCGACGTTCCGCTGCTCGAACCGGAGACCGAAGACGAGCGCAGCGGCATCGTGCCGAACGTCGTCTTCCCGACCGCGATCGAGGAGATCGACGGCCAGCACTACGTCTTCTACGGCATGGCCGACTCGAAGATCGGGGTCGCGCGCCTCGTGCACACCTGATCCCTCCCACCCCTCTCGCTCCTCTCGAAAGGCACGTTCGATGACGAACTCGCTCGCTCGACGGATGACCGCTGGCGCGGCATCCGTGACCCTCCTGATCGGGGGGCTCGCGGTGGCGAGCTCGCCCGCCGCCGCTTCGCCCGCGCCCGCGGCTTCGCCCGGGTCGCTCACCAACACGGCGCACCTCGACTTCCTGCTCGACGAGGTGTCGCCGGCCGCGGTAGCGGGGCACTCGAGCTACCGGCTCGACACCGAACCCGCGCTCACCCTGCCCTGGACCTACGCCGACGCGCGTGACGGCGGCACCTTCGAGCGCGTGGGCGGCGGTCCGCTCGATCCGGCCACCGGCGACTACGGGCAGGGCGCGTTCAACAGCGACGACGTCTCGCGCGCCGCCGTGGTGTACCTGCGGCACTGGCAGCAGACCGGCGACGACGCGAGTCGCGAGAAGGCCTACCAAGTGCTGCGGGCGCTGGCCTACTTCCAGACCACCGACGGACCGGATGCCGGCAACGTGGTGCTGTGGATGCAATCCGACGGCGAGCTGAACCCCAGCGCCGAGCCGGTGGAGCTGCCCGATCCGAGCGACTCGGAGGAGAGCTACTGGCTGGCCCGCTCGCTCTGGGCCTTCGGGGAGGGCTACGCGGCATTCCGCGACGACGACCCCGCTTTCGCGGCGTTCCTCCAGGAGCGGATGCAGCTCGGTGTCGCCGCGGTCTCGCGAGAGGTTCTCGACACCTACGGGCAGTACGCCGTGGCCGACGGGGTGTCGGTGCCGGCGTGGCTGATCGTCGACGGAGCGGATGCGACGGCCGAGGCCGTGCTCGGGCTCGCGGCCTACTCGTCGGCCGCGCCCGACGACGCGGTCACGCGCGACGTTCTGGCGAAGCTCGCCTCCGGCGTCGCGGAGTTGGCCCGCACCACGACCGACGGCGACGGCGCGACGTCGTGGCCCTACGGCGCGATCCTGCCCTGGGCCGAATCGCGGTCGATGTGGCACGCGTGGTCGTCACAGATGGCCGGGGCGCTGGCACGCGCATCCGTCGTGCTGGAGGACAGCGCTCTGCTGGAACCGGCGATCACCGAGTCGGCGCGGTTCGCCCCGACACTGCTGACCGCGGGCGGGCCCGACAACGCCTGGTACCCCTCGCCCACCGAGCGGGTGCAGCTCGCCTACGGCGCCGACTCACGGCTGCAGAACCTGCTCGCCACGGCGGAGGCGGCGGAGCTGCCCGGGCTCGCCGACCTGGCCGGCCTGCAGGCGGCCTGGTTCTTCGGATTGAACCCGGCGGCGACGCCGATGTACGACCCGGCGACGGGTGTGACCTACGACGGCATCCAACCCGACGGGTCGATCAACCGCAATTCGGGGGCCGAGAGCACGATTCACGGGCTGCTGTCGATGCTGGCACTGGATGCGCATCCGGAGGTCTCGGCGATCGCCCAGTCGCTGACCACGCTCGACGCTCGCGACGGCCTGCGGGTCGTGGAAGCGGAGGATGCGCCCTCGACCACCGGTACCGTCGTGACCCCGGAGTCGACGTGGACGGAGGAGTCGTCGTGGAGCGGCTCGTACCTCGCGCTGACGCAAGGACAGAAGGCGACCTTCTCGTTGGGAACGGCGGCGAACGGGCTGCCGCGCGTCGTCGAACCCGTGATCTGGAACGTCGAGAAAGGCACGGCGCCGACACCGCGCTCCCTGTGGAGGAGTGGATGGCTGCCGCTCGGAGTGCTCTCGTCGTCGGTGGGCGAACCGGGCATCACCGCGGCATCCGGGGCCCTGCTGCCGGGGCGCCTGACCGTGCCGCTGCCCGCCTCGCGCGACCAGGTGGAGGTGCGCGCGCTCGCCGGAGAGGTCGACGTGGATGCGCTGCTCGTGCGGCCGGCGGTCGGAACGCTCTCGGCGTCGGGTGCCGGTGCTGTTTCGTCGGCGCAGCTCGCGCAGAACGCGCTCCGCGTGCCGCAGCGGGTGACGCTCGGCGCCTCCTCGCTGTCGCAGACCCTGCGCAGCTACGACGCCTCGGGGGCCCTCGTCTCAGAGAGCACGATCGCGGGCCCGACCACGGTCTGGCTCCGCCCCGGCGGCTTCGCCCTGGCGCTCGCGCAACCCTGACCCGACGCCCACTCTCCCCGGAATGACGCTCTGACTCGTCCTTAACTGGGCGAAAAGCGCGAATCCTGCCCCGTTCGGGACGAGTGGGATGCGGGGCGGGAGTGCCCTCGGTCGCGGCCCGGCGGTACGGTGTTCGCCATGGACACGCAGGATGGCGCAGGGGGTGAGGGAGCGGCGGGAGGAGCGAGCGAGCTGGTGGGGGCGCGGGTGGTGCTCGCGCCCGTGGTTCCGGCCGACGTCGACGAGCTGCGGCGCATCCGGCTGACGCCCGAGGTCGCGGCGCGGTGGGGTGCAGACGACACCGCCGACCCGTGGCCGTGGGACGACCCCGACACCGTAGTGCTCACCGTGCGACTCCGGCACGACGGGGTGATCGTAGGCATGATCCAGTACAGCGAAGAGACCGATCCCGCGTACCGGCACGCCTCGATCGACATCTTCCTCGACCCCGCGGTGCACGGCCGGGGTCTCGGGCGTGACGCCGTGCGCACCCTCGCGACCCATCTCATCCGCGACCGCGGCCACCACCGCCTCACCATCGACCCCGCGGCCGATAACGATGCTGCGATCCGCGCCTACACCGCGGTCGGGTTCCGACCCGTCGGCATCCTGCGCCACTACGAGCGCGACCCCGACGGCCGCGGTTGGCACGACGCCTTGCTCATGGACCTCCTGGCCACAGAGCTGCTTTGACGAAGCAGTTTCAGGAGGAGGAGAGCGTGACGACGCCACGTGCAGGCCTTCGTGTCGCGCAGCTCCTCCCGAAACGGAGGAGCACGGTCGAACCGCTTGGGGTCAGAGCTCGGACTCGATGGGCTCCGTCAGGAGGAGTTCGGCCACCGAGCCGAGGATCTCGTCGGGGCGGAACGGGTAGCGGTCGATCTCGGCCTGATCGCTGATGCCGGTCATCACGAGGATGGTGTGCAGTCCCGCCTCGATACCCGCCACCACATCGGTGTCCATCCGATCGCCGATCATGCCGGTGTTCTCGGAGTGCGCGCCGATGCGGTTCATCGCCGAACGGAACATCATCGGGTTCGGCTTGCCGACGATGTAGGGGTCTTTGCCGGTCGCCTTCGTGATGAGCGCGGCGATCGCGCCCGTCGCGGGCAGCGGTCCTTCGGCGCTCGGCCCCGTCGCATCCGGGTTCGTCACGATGAACCGCGACCCGTCGCCGATCAGGCGGATCGCCTTCGTGATGGCCTCGAAGGAGTAATTGCGCGTCTCGCCGATCACCACGTAGTCGGGCGCCGTCTCCGTCATGATGAACCCGGCCTCGTGCAGCGCGGTGGTGATGCCGGCCTCGCCGATCACGAACGCGCTGCCGCCCGGCATCTGGTCTTTGAGGAAGGCGGCGGTGGCGAGCGCCGAGGTCCAGATGAACTCCTCCGGAACCTCGAGACCGGATGCCCGCAACCGCGCCGAGAGGTCGCGCGGCGTGAAGATGGAGTTGTTGGTGAGCACGAGGTAGGGCTTTCCCTGGTCGCGCCACTGCTGCAACAGTTCGGCGGCACCGCGGATGGGCGCGTTCTCGTGCACGAGAACGCCGTCCATGTCGGTGAGCCAGCATTCGATCTCGTCCCGTGCCGCCATCTGGAACTCCTTCTCCCGGTCGTGCTCCCAGGGTACAGGGGCGTTGTGGGGCGGAACATCGAGGCGGCGGGCGACGGATGTGCGCCCTCCTCCGCCTCGCCGATAGAGTTCTGAGGCGGCCTGGTCGGGGGGCCAACCGAACACCGAGGGGATCCACATGTCGCGCAACACGATGCGCCTTCTGATCGCGGGCGCCGTGGCGCTGACTCTGGCCGCAACGGTCTCCGGATGCGTGGGGTCGGGTTCGGCAGCGCCGGGCACCCCCGCGGCCACCCCCGTCGCCTCGACACCAACGCCGTCGCCGATGCCCGTCGAGGAGGTCGTGGCCCTCGATCCGTTGGCTGAACCGCTGGTCGGCGCGGGTCACGCGCTCGTCGCCGGGTCGGAGGGATTCGCCCCGGTCGAGGCACGCACCCAGCTCGACATGGCCACCGCCACGCTCGAGACCGACGTGCTCGTGGTGCAGACGTCGATGGCCGGGGGCCCGGCCGCGAGCCAGGCTTCCCCTCCGGTCGACGAGGCGCGCATCACGGCCGACATCGCAGCCCTCTTCGCGGCTGCGCAGTCGGTGCGGCAGGGCGTGGTGGAGACCGCCATCCGGGTCGTCAACGACGAAGCCCCCGACGCCGACCCCGCCCTGCGCGACGACCTCTACCTCGCGATCGTCGCTCAGCAGAGCCAGGCCGTCGCGACCGACGACACCCCGCGCCAGGTGCTCGAACTGGTGGCGAAGGTGCGTGCGGCGCAGGACTCGCAGGCAGCCTACGTCGCCGAGCAAGCGCGCCAGGCGGCCTCGTCCGGCGGCGGCGACGGCGGCGGGTCGGGCGGTTCCGGATCGTCGATGCCCATCCCCGTCTTCCCCTCGATTCCGGAGTTCGACATCTGCGACTGGGGCCGCGGCCTGACCTGGCCGATCTGCCACCAGGACCCCACCACGCTCGAGATGATCTGCGCCGAGGAACTCCGCTTCCCGCAGTGCGGCTAGGCGGGCGGCAGCCGCAGCAGCCGCAGCCGCCGCAGCCGCCGCGACATCCCTGACGCCTGCTCGGCTGCCTCGCGCGGAGGTGACGGCTCCCTCTTCCGAGCGGAGGTCGGCTGGCGATAGAGTACGCATGCGTGGGGCCGCTCCGATTCGAGGAGAACCGATGGCAGCAGGTCCCACCCCGCCGCCGCGCCGGCATCGAGGGCATCGCCTGGCGCTGACCGCGATCGTGGCGTTCTCGATCGCGACCGCGGTCTCCGGATGTGTCGGGCCGGGTTCCGCCGAACCGGCACCGACGGGCCCGGCCGCGCCGGCCACCGTCGCGCCCTCGACCCGCGCGCCGGGTTCGGGCGACACGCCGACGCCCACCCCCACATCGACGCCCGGGCCGAGCAGCGCGCCCGTCGCCATCGATCCGGTCGCCGAACCGCTGGTGGCAGCTGGACGGTCCCTCTCGGAGGGAACCGCAGGGCTGGCTTCCCTCGACTCCCGCGCCGCCCTCGACCAGGCGACCGCGACGCTCGAGGCCGACATCGGCGCCATGAGCGCGTCCGGCGCACGCGTCGACCAGGCGCGCATCGCCGCCGACATCGACGGACTGCTGGCGTCGACGCATGCCGTTCGCCAAGGAGTGGTGGAGAGCGCCATCCGGGTCGTCAACGACGAAGCCCGGAACGCCGACCAGGCGCTCCGCGACGACCTCTTCCTCGCGATCACCGATCAGCAGGCGCAGACCGCAGCAACGGCCGACACCCCGCGCCAGGTGCTCGACCTCGTGTTGAAGCTGCTTGCCGTGCAGGACTCGGAGGCGATCTTCGCCGCGCAGCAGGCTCCGGCCGAGGAGCAACGGCCCGATGGCGGGGGATCGATGGATGCGCCGGCCATGCACACCTTCCCGCCACCGGCCGGCGAGGATGGGTCGGAGACGTACTGCCCCGACCCCGGCCGCCCCGACTACTGCCTGCCGGTCGGTCCGCTCGTGCCGGTGGAGTGAGGGGCAGCTGAACGACGACGCCCCCGCGCCCAGCGCCTCAGGAAGAGGGCCGGACGCAGGGGCGTCGGATACAGCGTCGAGGCTACGCGGCGCGGCGGCGGCGCACCAGGTAGAGCGTCACACCTGCGGCCAGGAGCAGTGCCGCACCGGTGAGAGGCAGCGCGACCTGGAGGCCGGTGGCCGCGAGCGACTTGCCGTCACCCGAACCGGCGGCCGAGGCCGTCGCCGCGGGGGTCGGGGTCGAGCCGTCGCCGGCCGGGGTCGTGGCCGGCGGGGTGGAGCCGCCGTCACCCTCGCCCGAGCCGGGCACCGGCACCTCCACGGGCAGCACCTGGGCCACCGATCCGTCGCCCGCGAGAACGACGGCGCGCTGCTGCGGGTGCTGGAAGTCGAACATCCCGTCGAGCACTCCAGCGCGCTCGTCGAACGACGAGTCGCCGATGCGTCCGGTCGACCAGTTGTCCTCGATGAACTTCAGGATCGAGGTCTGCTCGGTAGCGGTGTGATCGATGTAGTTCTGCTTCGCGAAGGGCGAGATGACGAGCAGCGGCTGGCGCGGGCCGGGGCCGCAGCGGTTGGCCAGTCCGTCGAGGTCGACGGTCGCGGCATCCGTGCAGATCGCGGAGTTGCCGGATGCCGCCGAACCGTTGAGGATCGGCGATGCCACGTGGTCGTACCAGCCGTCGGAGTCGTCATAGGCGAACACGATCGCGGTGCTGGGCCACGACGAGGACTGCTCGATGGCGTTGACCTCCTTGACGACCGCGATCTGCTCGTCGGTCGGGTTAGACGAACCGGGGTGGCCGTCCTGGGCAGTCGCTGCCTTCACGAACGACACCGCGGGAAGGGTGTCGGTGTCGAGCGCCTGGTAGAACAGGCTCATGTCGTAGTTGTGGTTGGCCTGACCGTCGTGGCCCACCTCGGCGGGCGACGCCGGCGGCAGGTGGTGCGGGTTGGAGGTCGACTCGTAGTACTGGAAGGGCTCGTGGTGGGCGGAGTACGCCGGGATCGCCACGTTCACACCTTCGGCCGTGATCGGCACAGTGTTGCCGCACACCGCGTATCCGGAGGGGCTGTCGGCCGCGGTCACCGAGGGGGCGAATCCGTCTTCGAACCAGCCCCAGCTCACGTTGCGCTCGTTCAGCAGATCGCCGACGTTCTTGCCCTGCATCTGGGTGAGGTTGCCGGTCTTCGTGTGGTTCGAGTCGGCGCAGTCGTCGTAGAACGGGTCGGGGTCGCTCGTGACCGTGCTGGTCGCATCCGACACCGGCGCGCCGGTGACCGAGTTCACGCTCAGCGCGCCACTGGTGTTGCCCGAGACGAGGTTCAGGGCACCCGGGGTCGACGGGCCAAAGCCGGTCGAGAAGCTGTTGTCGCTCATCGAGTAGTTCTGAGCGAGGTTCCAGAGGCCGGTGACGGTGTTGCCGTCGTAGTAGTCCATCACGATGCCGTCGGTGTAGTAGAGACCGAGGGTGGAGCAGGAGCTCTCGGTCGACTCGACGAACTTGTCCATGGCGCCGGCGTTGTAGGCCTTCTGCTCGGAGCCGTAGGAGTGGCTCTGGTCGCAGGTGAGCGCGTGGTCCTGGTCGAGGCGCTGCGGCTGGAACGCGTTCGGGTTGGCGGTGAGCAGCTCGGGGTGGCTGACGTAGTTGTTCGGGATCGGTGTGTCGGCGGCGGCCGTGAACGGGGTGCCGTCGGTGTTGGCCGCGTTCGGGTAGGTGCCGAAGTAGTGGTCGAACGACTCGTTCTCGTTGTAGATCACGACGACGTGCTTGATCGGGGTCGTCGTGGCGGCCGAGTTGTCGGTCGGCTCGGCGGCGAACGCGCCGGCGGCGTTCGTTCCGAGACAGGCGATTCCGGCGAGAGCCAGAACCGCAGCGGCCGCGACAGCTCCGCGGCGGCGAGGGGGACGGGGCATTTCTTCTCTTTTCGTGATGGTGGTGTTGGTGTTGGTGTTGGTGTTGGTGGTGTTCGTGTCGGTCGTGGAGAGGATCGGGTTTCGAGGGGGCATCAGGCCAGCAGGCCGCTGCCGAACCAGTCGTCGGCGCCCTGCACGCCCGGGAGCGCGAAGAAATAGCCGCCGCCGAAGGGCGAGATGTAGTCGGAGAGCGCTTCATCGGCGAGACGCTTCTGCACGGTCACGAACTGGCGCTCGAGGTCTTGGTTGAAGGTCGTGAACACGAGACCCATGTCGAGGTTGCCGTTCACGTCGAGACCGGCGTCGTAGTTGTAACCGCGGCGGAACATCCGTGAACCCGTCGATTCGGGCGTGCGCGGATTGGCCAAGCGGATGTGCGCACCCATCTGGATGGAGTCGGCCGCCGGATCGGACGAGAAGTCGGGCTCGTCGAACTCGTGCTTGCCGGTGAGGGGCGCGCCGACGTCGCGGCTGCGCCCGATCATGCCCTCCTGTTCGCGCAGGTTCACGCGGTCCCAGAATTCGACGAGCATCCGGATGCGCCGCACGACGTGGTAGGTGCCCCCGGCCGTCCAGGCGGGTTCGCTGCCGTCGGTCGCGGCCCACACCAGGGCGGCCATCTCGTCGGGGTCGCTCGGATCGGGGTTCGCGGTGCCGTCCTTGAAGCCCATCAGGTTGCGCGGGGTGCCCGAGGGGCGCGGTGGTGACACGAATCCCTCGGTGCGCCAGCGCAGCTGCATACCGCCGCGCGTGGTGCGCATGAGGTCGCGGAGCGCGTGGGTGACGGTGTCGCGGTTGTTCGCGCAGATCTGCAGCAGGAGGTCGCCGTCGCACTGGCTGCGGTCGAGGTCGTCGTTCGGGAAGTCCTCCATGGTGCGGAGGGCGCGCGGCTTCTGGGCGGCGAGGCCGAAGCGGTCGGGGGCGGTGGGGGTGGTGCTGGTGCCGCCGGCGCTGCCGTTGGCGCTGCTGCTGCTGCCGCCGTTGCCGTTGGTGCCGCTACCGCCGCCGAAGAGGGAGGCGCCGAGCGAGACCGTGATCGTGAGCCCGTCGGGGTCGATCACCGGCCCCAGCACGCCGGAGTCCGCGGGCGGAGCGGTGATGCCGACGGGGGCCGGCGCCCCACCCGTGGTGAGAAAGCGCGCGCGTTCCGTGAGTGTGCGCAGCAGCGCCTCGAGTTCTCCGCGGTCGGCGGCCGTCACGTCGAAGGCTGCGAACGCGGCCGCTGCCTGAGGCGGCGTGAGGATGCCCTGCTGCGTGGGGCCCTCGAAGGGGAAGGACGCCGACGGCGCAGCCGCGGTGGCGGCGCCCGTGGGCGGCGCGGCTTCTGTGCCCGGGGCGTGGCCGGGCGCTCCGGGGTGCGGAACCGCCCAGACGGGTGCCGCGGGAGCCACGGCGATGGCGCCGGCCGCCGCGACTCCCGCGCCGACGCCGGCCCCGAGCAGTCCGGTGAGGAATCCCCGCCGCCCTACGCCGCCACGAGCCGCACCCTGTTCATCTGCCGCCCTGCGCGCGCTCTCGCCTTCGTTTCGGGAGGAGCTGCCGGCGGCGACGCCCTCCTGGAGGCTTCGTTCGCTGCTCCTCCTCCCGAAACGGCCGCGCTTGGTGCCTTCAGGAGCAGTGCGAGCCGTGTCCGGGCCCGGAATGTCGGCTTTCGAGACGTCGTTCGGCATGGCTTCGTCATTGCGGGCGAATCTGCTCGCAGGCAAAGGCTCCTGGAGGCTTGCTTCGCTTGTGGTTCGCCCGAGACGTCCGGCTGGCGTCGTCGCGGCTGCGGCGGCGTCGTCGTCGGGAAAGCGTGTGGGGTCGGCAGCGGGGTCGGGTCGGGTCATCGGGCACTTGCTCTCGGGTCGCAGATGGCGGCAATGGGGGCGAGCAGCTCGACCGTCTGGTCGAGCGCGGCGTCGAGCGCTGCCCGCGACGGGCGGTCGAGGCTCGCGAGCGGGGTCCAGCTGCCATCGGGGTGCTGGTACGACGCTATGAGGGCGGCGACTCGGGCGAGCGCCGCCTTCGTGTCGGGGAGCGCCGGGTAGCGCGTCGACAGGATGCTTTCGAGGGGTGCGAGCGCTTGGACGGTTCCGGCCACGTTCGCGCCGATGGTGGCGAGGTTCGTCTGCGAGCCCGCATCCGTCGATCCGGTGAGTTCGAATTGGATCGCGTTCTCGAGGATCTCGTGCGCCCGCAGCCCGACGTCGAGGGCGTTCACCCGGCTCTCGGCGAACGCGGCGCCGAGCGCGTCGACGTCGTTCACCAGCTGCGCGGTGACGGGAGCGATCGTCGCGGCGGGCGCACCGCTCCAGAGCAGGGCCTCCACCTTGTGGAACCCGGTGAGCGAGGGGTCGTCGAGCGCCGACATCCCCGGCGCAGGGGTTCCGTTGATGGCGCCGTCAGCGTCGCCGAAAGCGCCGTACGCCGCCCCGAGTGATTCGTATTCGAGATGCGCCGTGAGCCAGACGCCGCGCGCGGCCGCGAGATCTCCGGATGCGACGGCGGAGTCGAGCGCGCGGGAATCGGCGGCGAGAACGGGCAGTCGTGCGGCTATCCAGGCGGCGTACTGCTTGGCTGCGGGAAGCAGGTCGGCGCGGGTGACGAGCTGGATCGCGGGCGTCGCGTCGGCCGGCGTGCCTGCACCCTCGATGGTGACGTCGGGCCCGGGCACCGGATCGTTCTCGGCCGGGATGCAGACGAAACGGTAGTCGCCGTCGCCCAGCACCACCGAGAGCGTGCGCGTGGCATCGATCGCCAGGGCTTCCACTTCGCCGTAGACGGCGCCGCTGCCGGCATCCGTGAGGTACACGTCTTCGCTGCCGTTGGTGGAGTTCGACACCGAGAAGGTGGTGGCGCCGCCGTGCGGTGACGCCCAGCCTGCGCCGCAGTCGTCGAAGCCGGCGCTCACGGGCACCAGCGGCGAGCCGTCGGCGGTCGTGTCGTGCGACGGCGCCCCGGGAGCGGAGCGGCCCGCGACACTCGTCGCGATCCCCACGGCGCTCCCGGCGACGAGAACGAGCGCGAGCAACCCCAGATACGGCCGGCGCGATGCGCGCCGATCGAGCTGGGGGTGCGACATCGGGAACCTCTCGGACGGGGGGAGCGGATGCCGCGACGACGGGGCGAAGGCAAAACTATGTCCCGGCCGCGATAGTTAGTTGCCATTAGCTAATTAATTCGTCCCACGCTCGCGGAGAATTCACCGGACGTTAAGCAAGTTCCCGTGGCGACGGAATGCGAATCCGCTGGGAGTGGTTTAGGTCATTACGACCTTAAGGGTTATAGTCAGTAGAACCTTTAGATTCATCCCTCCCGAAGGGCTCCCGATGACCGATCTCACGAACCGCGAAGCGATGATCTCGCTCGCCGTCTCGACGGTGATCTTCGCCCTCCGCCCCGACCGACCGACCGAGTTGCCGTCGCTCTGGCTGCCGCTCGTGCGGCGCATCCGGCCCCCCTACGAAGGTCAGTGGGCGCTCCCCGGCGGCCCGCTGCGGGCCGACGAAGACCTCGAATCGTCGGCCGCCCGCACCCTCGCGGCCACGACGGCGCTCGCGCCGAGCTACCTCGAGCAGCTCTACGCCTTCGGCACCCTCGACCGTTCGCCGATCGAGGCCCGGCTCGCCGCCGAGCAGGGCCGGCAGGAGCGGGTCGTCTCGATCGTCTACTGGGCCCTGGTGAACTCGGATGAGGTCACCCAGTCCGCGGGCAATTCCGCGAGCGAGAACGTGGCCTGGTTCTCGGTCGACGACCTGCCCGACCTGGCCTTCGACCACGACGTCATCATCGAGTACGCGCTCTGGCGGTTGCGCACCAAGGTCGAGTACAGCCGCATCGCGCACGCCTTCCTCGGCGACACCTTCACCCTCGCCGAACTCCGCGAGGTGCACGAGGCGGTGCTCGGGCGCTCGCTCGATCCGGCGAACTTCCGGCGCCAGCTCGAGTCGTCGAACACCATCGTGCCCACCGGCAAGCGGGTCACCGGCACCAGCTACCGCCCGCCCAAGCTGTATCGCTACAACAACAGCGCCGCACCCGTCGATCGCGGGCCGCTGGTGCGAACCGACATCACCTCGAGAAAGCCGCGATCATGACCTCCACCCTGTCGGTCGACGACGAAATCCAGCTGATCACCGCGGGCACCCCCGGGGCCTCCGGCTCGACCTGCACGCCCGAGCTCGCCGAAGGCCCCTGGGTGTTCGACCTGCAGGCGCCCTCCTACGGGCCGGGCGCCTCGATGGCCGACCCGATCCCGGCGGAGACTCCGCGGCAGGGGCAGCTGCCCGAGGAGTACAAGTCGGCTTCGAAGGTCGAACTGGATGCGCGCATCCGCCGCGCGAAAGAGACCCTCGGCGACCGCGTGGTCGTGCTCGGCCACTTCTACCAGCGCGACGAGGTCGTGCAGTACGCCGACTTCGTGGGCGACTCGTTCCAGCTCGCGAACGCCGCGCTCACCGTGCCGGAGGCGGAGGCGATCGTGTTCTGCGGAGTGCACTTCATGGCCGAGACGGCCGACATCCTGGCCCGGCCGTCGCAGGCCGTGATCCTGCCGAACCTCGCGGCGGGCTGCTCGATGGCCGACATGGCCGACATCGACTCGGTCGAGGAGGCCTGGGCCCAGCTCGGCGAGATCTACGGAACCGAAGCGGATGCCGACGGCCGGGTTCCGATCATCCCGGTCACCTACATGAATTCCTCGGCCGCGTTGAAGGGTTTCTGCGGCCGCAACGGCGGCATCGTCTGCACCTCGTCGAACGCCGCGACGGTGCTCGAGTGGGCCTTCGAGCGCGGGCAGCGGGTGCTCTTCTTTCCCGACCAGCATCTCGGCCGCAACACCGCCAAGGCGATGGGTGTTCCGCTCGAGCGGATGCCGATGTGGAACCCGCGCAAGCCGCTCGGGGGCTCCTCGGCCGCTGAACTGCTCGACGCGCAGGTCATCCTCTGGCACGGCTTCTGCTCGGTGCACAAGCGCTTCTCGGTGGCGCAGATCGAGAAGGCGCGGGCGTCGCATCCGGGAGTTCAGGTCATCGTGCACCCCGAGTGCCCGATGCCCGTGGTCGACGCGGCCGACGCATCCGGTTCGACCGACTTCATCGTGAAGGCCATCCAGGCGGCTCCGGCCGGTTCGACCTTCGCCATCGGCACCGAGATCAACCTCGTGCAGCGCCTCGCCAACGAGTACCCGCAGCACACCATCTTCTGCCTCGACGACGTGATCTGCCCCTGCTCGACGATGTACCGCATCCACCCCGGCTACCTCGCCTGGGTGCTCGAGGAGTTCGTGGCCGGACGCGTCGTGAACCAGATCACGGTGGGCGACGACGTGGCGGTTCCCGCACGCGTCGCCCTCGAGCGGATGCTCGCGGCCCGGCCATGAGCACGCAGCGTGCGGATGCGCCGGAGCGGCGGATGCGCGTCGTGATCGTGGGAAGCGGCGTCGCCGGGCTCGTGACCGCGCTCGCGCTGGGCGACCGGCACGACGTGACGATCGTGACGAAGTCGACGATCGACGAGAGCAACACGCGCTACGCGCAGGGCGGCATCGCGGCGGCGGTCATGCCGGGCGACACCGTGGCCTCGCACGTGGCCGACACCCTCGTGGCCGGTGCGGGGCTCAGCGACCCTGCGGCCGTGCAGGTGCTCTGCGCGGAGGGGCCCGAGCGCATCCGCGACCTCATCCGCTGGGGTGTCGACTTCGACCGGCAGCACGACGACCCGACCGCCGACTTCGACGCCGGACTCGAGGGCGCGCACTCCTTCCACCGCATCCTGCACGCCGGCGGCGACGCCACGGGATACGAGGTGGAGTGGGCGCTCGTGCGAGCGGTGCGCGCCTCCGCCGCCCGGGTGCTCGAGCAGACCTTCGTGGCCGATCTGGAGGTGACCGACGGATGCGTCACCGGGCTCACCGTGCTGCGCGACGGCGTCACCGAGACAGTGTCGGCCGACGCGGTGGTTCTGGCGAGCGGCGGCATCGGGCAGCTCTACCCGCACACCACGAACCCTTCGGTGACCACGGGCGACGGCGCCGCCGCGGCCCTCCGTGCGGGGGCGGTGCTGGCCGACGTGGAGTTCGTGCAGTTCCACCCGACGGCGCTCGCCGTGCCCGGTTCGTTCCTGGTGTCGGAAGCCGTGCGTGGCGACGGCGCGGTTCTGCTCAATGCGGCGGGGGAGCGGTTCATGGTGGGCGAGCATCCGCTGGCCGAACTCGCGCCGCGCGACATCGTGGCGCGAGCGATCGCGTCGGAGATGGTGCGCACGGGAGCGCCGGTGGTGCTCGACGCGACGTCGATCGGGGCTTCGGAGCTGGAACGACGGTTCCCCACCATCTCCGCCGCCAGCCGCGACCACGGCTTCGACTGGGCCCACGAGCCGGTGCCGGTGGCGCCGGCCGCCCACTACTGGATGGGCGGGGTGGCGACCGATCTCGATGCGCGCACCTCGCTGCCCGGGCTCTTCGCGGTGGGCGAGGCGTCGTGCACGGGGGTGCACGGCGCGAACCGGTTGGCGTCGAACTCGTTGCTCGAGTCGCTCGTGTTCGCGCATCGCGCGGCGGCGGCGATCCGGGCGGATGCGGCGGGTTCGGGTTCGGCGCGTGGCGTGCCTTCGTGGACGGGCCTCCCGAACACGGTGCCACTCGAGCAGCTCGCGCCCGCGTCGCTCGCCCACACCGCGGTGCCCGGCGACCTCGAATCGCCAGAATCCGACGGAATGCCCGTCGCCGATACGGCGTGTTTTGGCGACTCGGCGAACGGGTCGCAGGGCGGCTCGCAGGATGGCTCGCCGACGCGCGAGCCGAGTCGCGCGGAACTGCACGCGCTGATGTGGCGGAACGCCGGCGTGCACCGCGACGCCGACGGACTCCGCGAGGCCCGTGACGTGCTGGCCGGGTGGGATCTGCCGGTCGACGCCGACGCATCCGTCGAACGCCGGGAGACCGCTAATCTCCTGCAGCTGGCTCGTGTGCTGGTGGAAGTGGCGCTCGCCCGCGAGGAGTCGCGTGGCGCGCACTTCCGCGCCGATCACCCGGATGCGGAGGTCGAGTTCGCGCACCACATCACGGTGCAGGTGGCCCCGCGCCTCACATCCGCTGACCCCGCCTCCGGGTTCGAGGCCGCAGGTTCAGTCGGGGCCGCGACCGAAGTCGTCGCGCCGGCGCCCGCATCGGACGGAGCTGACGCCCGTTCATCCGCGGCTCCCACCGGCGATGGCGCGTCCGTCGCCGCCGCGACCGGGCCGGCGCCGGCGCCACACCGCGCATCCGCCCGCACGCCTGCGGTTCCCACTCCCGATGGCGCATCCGTCACCCCCGCCCCCGCGCCGGCGCCCGCATCCGTCAGCCCCGCCCCCGCGAGAACAGGTCACCGTCTAGTGCTCACCGCCCAGATCATCGACGACGTCGTCACGCGCGCCCTGGCTGAGGATGCGCCGTGGGGGGACATCACCTCGGAGCTGCTGATCTCCGCAGATGCGGTGGTGGAGGCCAGGCTCGAGGCCCGCGAACCCGGTGTGTTCAGCGGCCCTGACGTGTTCGCCGCGACGATGACGGCGGTCGATCCGCGCATCGTCACGGCCGTGCACGCCCCCGTCGGCAAGCCGTTCGGCATCGGCGCCGTGTTGGCCACCGTCGCGGGGCCGGCGCGCGGAGTGCTGCGCGCTGAGCGGGTGGCTCTCAACCTGGTGCAGCGGATGAGCGGCATCGCCACACTCACCGCGGAGTACGTGGGGTTGGTGGCGCACACCAAGGCCCGCATCGTCGACACCCGCAAGACCACCCCCGGCCTCCGCGCGCTCGAGCGCGCGGCAGTGCGCGATGGCGGCGGGCACAACCACCGCTACTCCCTCTCCGACGCCGTCATGGCGAAGGACAACCACCTCGCCGTGCTCGCGGCCCAGCACGGTGGCGATGTCACGGCCGCACTGCTATCGGTGCGCGAGCGGATGTCGCACACCATGCATCTCGAAGTGGAGGTCGACCGGCTCGACCAGATCGACGCCGTGCTCGAGGCCGGCGTCGACACGATCATGCTCGACAACTTCAGCCTCGCCGACCTCCGCACCGGAGTCGCGCACATCGCCGGTCGTGCGCTCGTCGAGGCGAGCGGCGGCGTGAACCTCGGCACGGTGGCGGCGATCGCCGAGACCGGGGTCGACATCATCTCGGTCGGCGCCCTCACCCACAGTGTGCGCTCCCTCGATCTCGGCCTCGACGTGGGTTTCCGGTCGTGACCACATCGTTTGTGACCCGTCGCCGTCACGCACTGCGTGCGCGCCCTCGCCCTCGGCGGGGGCTTCGCGCCGAGTCTTCGCCCATGGCGCCTCGTACACTTCTGCGTTTCGTCGCTCATCCGCGGGCTTTGGCGGATCGCGGCCGTGCGATTCGCACCAAAGCCCGCGGCCGAGCGGCGGCCGCGCGGCGCATCCGGACCCGCCCATGATCTACCTCGACGCCGCCGCCACCACGCCCGTCAAACGGGCGGTGCTCGAGGCGATGTGGCCCTATCTCACCGGAGATTTCGGAAATCCGTCGAGTCATCACGGGGTCGGAGAGTCGGCCTCACGCGCGCTCGCCGCAGCCCGCCGCACCGTGGCCGAGTGGCTCGGCTGCCGGCCGAGCGAAGTCGTGTTCACCTCGGGTGGAACCGAGGCCGACAACCTCGCGGTCAAAGGCATCGCGCTCGGCGACCCGCGCGGGCGGCACGTCGTGCTGAGTGCGATCGAGCATCCGGCGGTCGTCGAATCGGTCGACCACCTGCGGAGAGTGCACGGCTTCGAAGTGAGCGTCGTCCCCGTCGATTCGGAGGGACTCGTCGACCCGGATGCGTTCGCCGCGGCCCTGCGCCCCGACACCACACTCGCCACGGTGATGTACGCGAACAACGAGATCGGCACGGTGCAGCCGGTGGCTCGCCTGGCGGAGCTCGCTCACGCATCCGGGGTGCCGTTCCACACCGATGCCGTGCAGGCAGCCGGGTGGCTCGACACCCGGCTCGACACGCTCGGGGTCGACGCCCTGAGCCTCTCCGGTCACAAGCTCGGCGCACCCAAGGGCATCGGTGTGCTCGCGGTGCGGCAGCGGCTGCCCCTCGAACCGGTGGTGCACGGCGGCGGGCAGGAACGCGGACACCGATCGGGCACCGAGAACGTGGCCTTCGCCGTAGGGCTGGCAGCGGCGGTGCAGCTGGCTTCGCCCTCAGAGGTGGCTTCGGCAGCGGCGCGCACCACCGGGCTGCGCGACGAGTTCATCGGACGGGTGCTGGCCGAGGTTCCCGGTGCACAGCTGACGGGGCATCCGTCGTCGCGGCTGCCGTCGGTGGCGTCGTTCTGCTTTCCGGGCACGAGTGGAGAGGCCGTGCTGCTGCAGCTCGAAGAGCGGGGTGTGATCGTGTCGAGCGGATCGGCCTGCGCAGCCGGCAGCGACGACCCCTCGCCGGTGCTGCTCGCGCTCGGCCTGTCGCCGCAGGTCGCGCAGACCGCGGTGCGCTTCACGCTCTCGCCCGACACCACCGCCGACGAGCTGGCGGCGGCAGCGGATGCGCTCCGTGCGTCGGTCGCGGAGGTCGCATCGCTCGGTTGACCGCGCGCACTCGGGGCGGCATCCTTCGGCGGCGGGGCCCGGTTGGACGGCCGGCGAAGGGTGGATGAACGCCGAGTGACCGGTCGCGGCGCACACCGCGGTGCGCCGTAGCATCGGAGCATGTCCGACCCGAGCACGCAGATCGACGTGCTTGCGGCTCGGCGAGCACTCGAGGCGGTGACGCACTCGGTGGCGGCCCGCGCATCCTTCGTCGCCGCGTATGACGGACCCGGCGAGGCCGTGGGGGTGCTGCGCCAGTTTCTCGCGCGGGCCGACGATCCGGCCGCTCGTGAAGCCGACCGCCTCCACATGGAGAAGCTCGCCCGCACCGCGTTCGCCCGTGCCGATTCGCCCAAGGCGGCGAAGCGTGCCGACGAGGCGCTCGCCGTGTTCCACACCGAAGACCACACCCGCACCGCCCAGCTGTCCGGGCTCGTGAAGGCCCTCGCCGCTCTCACCCGCGCTGACGCCGACCCTCCTCGCTGACGCGTCCGTCCGCCCGAGCGTCGTCCACTCCGGACAACTCCAAACGTGCTGGCAACCGTCGCCTTATAGGGGCGAGGTCACGGTGACGATTGGAGTTGTCCATGACGATGTGCGCAGCCGCCCGGATGGGTGCGCGCCGTGCACGACGGGGTCAGGCGGTGAGCCAGACCGCATCGGGCGCGTCGACCTCGACCGTGGTGGCCGCACCGTGTGCACCTGCCCCAGGTGCACTCGCCGCATCGTGTGCACCTGCCGCACCGCGTGCACCTGCCGCAGGCGCACCTGTTGCACCGTTCACGTCGAGCACCTCGAGCCCCCGCGTCGCACCCGCCACCGCATCCACCACATCTACCACCCGCACCCGCGTGCCCGGCCCGACCCCGCCCTCGGCGAGGCGGCGCAGCAGCGACGAATCGCGGTCGTTGATGCGCACGACCAGTCCCTCGTGTCCGGCCGGCGCGTCCTCCAACAGCACCGCTTCGAACACCGGCACCACGCCCGCTGCCGAGGGGATCGGATCGCCGTGCGGATCTTGCGTCGGCCTCCCCAGCCGCTCGTCGATCGCGTCCAGCAACCTCTCACTGATCGAGTGCTCGAGCACCTCGGCTTCGTCGTGCACCTCGTGCCACTCGTATCCCATCTCGCGCACGAGCCAGCTCTCGATCAGCCGGTGCCGCCGCACCACGCCCATCGCGCGCATCCGCCCTTCAGCCGTCAGCGTCAGCGGACCGTAGGGCACGTGCGTGATGAGTCCGCCGGCCGCGAGCTTCTTCACCATCTCGGTCACCGACGACGGAGCGACGCCGAGTCGCCCGGCGAGCACCGACGGGCTGATCGGATCGGGCTGCCACTCGGTGTGCGCGTAGATGGTCTTGAGGTAGTTCTCGGCCGCGACGTCCTGTCCGGCCACATACCGCGAGGCGTGGGCGGCGGAATCGGATGCGGAGGTCGTCATGATCGCTCCAGCCTAGGACGTCGGAACGAACGGCCTCAGACCTCGCTCGTCGCCTCGTCACGCGGCAGCAGCATCCCGCCAGACCCCATCGCGTGCGTCACGTCGATCGCGATCACGACCCGCTGCGGGTTCTCGCGCGGCTGACGGTAGCGCACCGCATACCGCGCGACGGCATCGGCCACGGCCGACGGGTCGTCGAGGATGCGCGCCGTACCGCTCAGAGTCAGCCAGCGTGCGCCGTCGAGTTGGCTGACGCTCGCGCGGCCGTCGCGCAGCACGTTGCGCACCTTCTGGCTCGGACCGTTCGTGATGATGCGCACCGTCGCACCGTCGAAGGTGAAACCGACCGGCACGACGTGCGGTGAACCGTCTTTGCGCAGTGTCGACAGGGTCGCGAGATGTCGGTCGCGCACGAACTCGTCGCCTTCGGCGCTCAGCAATCCCATCTCGGCATTATCGCAGCCCGCCCGATGCGGCAACGGGATGCCTGTGCTAATTTTTAGGCATGCCTAAAAATGCGATGGCGCAGAAGGCGGCGAGATCGCCGAGAGCGCGCGACCTGCCCGGCTCGCGCCCTCGCTGGTGGCACAGCATCGCGATGTTCGGGCCGGCCTTCGTCGCGTCCATCGCCTATGTCGACCCCGGCAACGTCGCCGCGAACCTCACCTCGGGCGCGCAGTACGGCTACCTCCTGGTCTGGGTGCTCGTGTTGGCGAACGCGATGGCGGTGCTGATCCAGTTCCAGTCGGCGAAGCTCGGAATCGTCACCGGCAAGACGTTGCCCGAGCACGTCGGTGCGCGCACGCGATCCTGGGGTCGTCGCGCCTACTGGTTGCAGGCCGAGATCGTGGCGGCCGCCACCGACATCGCCGAAGTTCTCGGGGGCGCCATCGCGCTGAACCTGCTCTTCGGTGTGCCCCTCGTGATGGGCGGGGTGATCGTGGGCCTGGTCTCCATGGGGCTGCTGCTCGTGCAGAACGCGCGGAGGCAGCGCACCTTCGAGTTCATGATCATCGGACTCCTCGCCGTGATCGCCTTCGGCTTCCTGGCCGGCGTCTTCGTGTCGAACGTCGACTGGTTCGCGGCCGCCGACGGCCTCGTGCCGCGCTTCGAGGGAGCCCCCACGGTGCTCCTCGCCGCGAGCATGCTCGGAGCGACGGTCATGCCGCACGCCATCTACCTGCACTCGGCCCTCGCCCGCGACCGCCACCATGTGGAGTTCGCGGCGCTCGCCGAGAAGAGCGACTTCACGGGCGAAGCAGTGCGGGCGTCGCGAGCGGATGCGCCGGTGCGAGCGGATGCGCCGGTGCGAGCGGATGCGCCGGTGCCAGCCCGCGAGGAAGCCCGCCCCGCCGAGGCCCCCACCCCGCCCCTCGCCGAGGCCCCCACCCCGCCCCCCGCCCCCACGCACGGCGCCTCGAACGAGCGCCTCCACCGCCTGCTCCGCGTCACCCGCGCCGACGTCGTGGTGGCGCTCGTTCTGGCCGGCGCGGTCAACATCGCCATGCTGCTGCTCGCCGCGTCGAGCCTGCGCGGCGTCGACGGCACCGACACCATCCCCGGCGCCTACGCCGCCATCCAGTCCGCGCTGGGCCCCGCGATCGCGACCATCTTCGCGGTCGGGCTCCTCGCATCCGGTCTCGCGTCGACCTCGGTGGGCGCCTACGCGGGTTCGGTGATCATGAAGGGGCTGCTGCGCATCCGGGTGCCCATCATCGCCCGCCGGGTGGTGACGCTCATCCCCGCGCTGATCGTGCTCGGCGTCGGCATCGACCCGACCTGGGCCCTGGTGCTCAGCCAGGTTCTGCTCAGCATCGGCATCCCGTTCGCGCTGATCCCGCTCATCCGACTCACCGGCAACCGCGCCCTGATGGGCGAGTTCGCCGACCGGATGCCTGTGCGCATCGTCGCCTGGACCGTCGTGGCCCTCATCGTGTGCCTCAACGTCGTGTTGATCTTCCTCACGGTGACGGGGGCGGGCGTCGCGGCCTGAAGGCACCCGCCGTCAGGGTTCCGTGAGGACCGGCCGCACCCGAGCGCATCCGACACCGTCCGTTCACCACTTGGACGTATCGTCTGCATCCATGCCCCTCATCGACAATGCGGTCTACGTGACCGGACGCCGTGCCGACGACCCGAAGAGTCTCGACGAGACCTACGAGCTGATGGACCGCCTGCACGGTATGGCGTGGATCGGGCTCTACCGGCCGGATGCCGACGAGATCCGTTCGGTCGAGACCGAGTTCGACCTGCACCACCTCGCCGTCGAAGACGCCCTCACCGGTCACCAGCGCGCCAAGCTCGAGCGCTACGGCGACACCCTCTTCGTGGTGCTGCGGCCGGCCCGTTACCTCGACGCCGCCGAGGAGGTGGAGTTCGGCGAGGTGCACGTGTTCATCGGACCGGGCTTCGTGGTGACGGTGCGGCACGCCGAATCGCCGAACCTCGGCGCGGTGCGGCATCGCCTCGAGGCGAACCCCGACCTCCTCGCGCTCGGCCCGGAGGCGGTGCTCTACGCGATCGTCGACGAGGTGGTCGACGAGTACGGCCCCGTGGTGGCGGGCCTTCAGAACGACATCGACGAGATCGAGAAGCAGCTCTTCGGCGGCGAGGCGGATGTCTCGCGCCGCATCTACGACCTGCTCGGTGAGGTGATGGAGTTCCAGCGGGCCGCGCATCCGCTCGCCGGCATGCTCGAAGCCCTGCTGCGTGGGGCCGAGAAGTACCAGGTCGACCTCGAGGTGCAGCGGGGGCTCCGCGACGTGCTCGATCACGTGCTCGCCGTGGTGGGGCAAGCGGATGCGTTCCGCGCGACCCTGCAGAACGCCCTGACGGTGCACTCCACCCTCACGACCCAGCGGCAGAACGACGAGATGCGGCGCATCTCGGAGGCGAACCTGACCCTCGCGGAGGACACGCGCAAGCTCTCGGAGGCGAGCATCCAGCAGGGCGACGAGGTGAAGAAGATCTCGGCGTGGGCGGCGATCCTGTTCGCGCCGAGCCTGATCGCCGGCATCTACGGCATGAACTTCGACCACATGCCGGAGTTGCACTGGGTCTTCGGCTATCCGCTCGCCTTGGCGGCCATGGTGGTGATGGCCGTGGTGCTCTACAAGGTCTTCAAGCGCAACCGCTGGCTCTGACCTTCGCGAGGTGCGCTCCCCGCGCCGGGCGGCGATAGCCTGGGGGCGTGAGCGATGAGAGCGGGGGCGCGCCGCCCAACCCGAGCGTCGAGTTGAGCGCCGGCGGGGTGGGTCCGTGGGTGGGGGAGCTGCCGGACGCGCCGCAGTACGACCCCGAACTCCTCGCCCGGGGTGACACCCGCAACGTGATCGATCGCTACCGCTACTGGCGCATGGACGCGATCGTGGCCGATCTCGACGAGCACCGGCATCCGTTCCACGTGGCCATCGAGAACTGGCAGCACGACCTCAACATCGGGTCCATCGTGCGCAGCGCCAACGCCTTCGCGGCCGACACGGTGCACATCATCGGCCGCAAGCGCTGGAACAAGCGCGGCGCGATGGTGACCGACCGCTACCAGCACGTGTCGAATCATCCGGATGTCGCATCGTTCGTCGCCTTCGCACGCGACGCCGGGCTGCCGATCGTCGCCATCGACAACGTGCCCGGAAGCGTCATCATCGAGACCTTCGTGTTCCCGTCGCGCTGCGTGCTGCTGTTCGGGCAGGAGGGCCCTGGCCTCTCGCCCGAGGCGCTGGCGGCGGCGGATGCGGTGGTCGAGATCTCGCAGTTCGGATCGACCCGCTCGATCAACGCCTCGGCGGCCGCGGCGGTCGCGATGCACGCCTGGATCACCCAGCACGTCGCCTTCTAGTGCCTCACCCCGCGGTGGCGGTGGGGGACTCCTCCGGCTCCACGTCGGCCGGGATGCGCGACCGGGGGCGCCAGACCAGCGTCGCCACGAGAACACCCGCCACCACGACCGCCCCACCCAGCAGGTCGCCGACCGTCGGCACCTCGCCGAGGATCAACCACGCACTGATGAACCCCGCCACCGGCACGAGCATCGAGAACGGCGCCACCCGGCTCGACGGATTGCGCTTCATCAGCGTCACCCAGATGCCCGACCCCACGATGGTGCCGAGCACCACCGTGTAGAGCAGACCGAGCACCGCGGGCAGGGCCTCGAGCGTGAATGTCGTCGCCAGGGACGCGCCGATGCGGGCCGGCCCCTCGATCAGCAGCGACAGGGCGATCATCGGAATCGGCGGCACCACCGACATCCACAGCGTCAGCCCCAGTGGGCTCACCGGATTCGCCTGACGGCTGCACACGTTGCCGAATGCCCAGCCGAGCGCTCCGCAGAGCGTGAGGATCACCGGCAGCAACGCCGACGCCCCCGCCCGCTCCGCGGCGATGATGCCGAGCCCGGCGACGGCGATGAGGATGCCGACACCCTGCACCAGGCTCAGACGCTCGCGCAGCCAGACGGCCGCGATCACCACGGTGAACGGGGCGGATGCCTGCAGCACGAGAGAGGCGAGCCCCGGCGGCATCCCGGCGGCGAGCCCTGCGTAGAGGAACGCGAACTGCAGGATGCCGAAGCCCAGCCCGTAACCGAGCAGCCAGCGCACCTTCACCCCGGGCCACTTCACGAACAGCACGGTGGGGATCGCCAGCACGAGAAAGCGCAGCCCCACCAGGAAGAACGGCGGGTATTGCTCGAGCGAGAAGTGGATGGCGACGAAGTTCACGCCCCAGAGCAGCGCGACGAGTCCGGCAAGCAGTCGATCGCGGAGGGGCATGCCTTCAGCCTCGCGCGCTCACTCCGGCCCCACAAGCAACCGTTGCTACACCGAGGATGTGGCGCAGCTTCAATCAGAGCTGGCGGCGCGGACGGGGCTCATCTTCCGTGCTTGGCAAGGATGGTGTCGAGGTCGATGCGCTTCAGCGTTCCGGTCCAGTCGAACTCACGCGCCGCATCGATCGCCGAGTCCTCGGCGAGCACCTTGCCGTTGCGCTCGATGGTCACACCGGCGGGCGCGACGTCGTTCAGGATGCGCAGGATCTCGTCGTTCACGGCCTCGGCGTCGAAATCGGCGCCGTAGCGAGCGTAGACATCCGCGTTGACGGTGTAGTTCAGGATGGTGATTTCGGTGTTGGTCACCTCTCCATCTTCGGGGCATCGGCGTCGAAGGGCCAGGTGCGGCGCCTAGAATCCTCGGGTGAGTTCTGCATCCGTGTCCCCGCAGGCCGGAGGCGCGCGGCGCACCGGCACCGCTCCCGTCGTGCTTGCCATCGTTCTCGACGCGGCTCTCATCGTGCTGTTCGTGGCGATCGGGAGGCAGAGCCACGACGAGGATTCCGCGATCGTCGGCTTCCTCACCACCCTCTGGCCCTTCTTCGCGGGCGCCGCGATCGGCTGGGTCGCGTCGCTCGCCTGGCGGGCGCCGCTCCGCCTGGTGCCCACCGGCGTCGTGGTCTGGGGTGCCGCCGTGGTCGCCGGAATGCTGCTGCGCATCCTCTCGGGGCAGGGCGTGCAGTGGAGCTTCGTCATCGTCACCGCCGTGGTGCTCGGTGTCTTCCTCGTGGGCTGGCGTGCCGTCGCGGTGCTGGTGCGTCGCATCCGTCGCCGCTAGCCTCCGCTTCGGGAGGAGGTGCACGTAACGAAGGCCCTCTGCGTGCTTCGTTCGTCGCAGCTCCTCCCGAAACGACGACCGCCGCGTACAACGCTCCGTATGCGCAGCCCGCGCACAGCCGCGCGTTCCTAAGATGAGGCATGCGACCAAGACTGTGGGCCGCGGCGTCGGGAGTGGTCGCCGCAGGGACGGAGCTCGCGACCGCCGAACTGATCGCCCTGTTCGCGGGCTCGGAGACGAGCCCCCTGTTCGCCGTCGGCTCCTTCGTCATCGACCTCGCGCCCGCGGGTGTGAAAGACACGGTCATCCAGCTCTTCGGCACCGGTGACAAGGCCGTTCTGCTCATCATCCTCGGCGTCGTGGTGCTGGTGCTCGCCGGGCTCGTCGGCCTGCTCGAACTCCGCCGCCCACCATTTGGAACAGCGCTCCTGATCGTGGTGTCCGGCGTGGCCGTGCTGGCGGTCACCACGCGGGCCGGCGCAAGCGGGCTCTCGGCCATCCCGACCGTCATCGGCATGATCGTGGGCGTGCTGGTGCTCCGGATGCTCATCGGGCGATTGCGCCGCTGGCAGGCTTCGCAGACGTCGCAGACGTCGCAGATCTCGCAGGCGTCGCAGACCTCACAGACCTCACAGGCGTCGCAGACTTCGCCGACTCCGCCCGTGCAGGCGCCAATCCGCGCCCAGGCAGCGGTCGACCGGCGCGGCTTCCTCATCCGCGCCGGCATCGCCGCCGTCGCCGCCCTCGTGGTGGGGGGCGTCTCCCGCACGATGAACGCGGCGGCCAGCGCCGTGAGCGCGGCGCGCGCCGCCATCACGCTCCCGCCCCCTGCCACGCCCGCTCCCGCGATCCCCGCCGGCGCCGACCTCGGGCTGAAGGGCCTCGTTCCGTACGTCACACCCAACGCCAGCTTCTACCGCATCGACACCGCGCTGCAGGTTCCTCAGGTCGAGGCCGAGGGCTGGAGCATCAAGGTCACCGGCATGGTGGAGCAGGAGATCGAACTCAGCTGGGACGAGCTGCTCGCCCTCCCGCTCGAAGAGCACGTCGTGACTCTGGCCTGCGTCTCGAACGAGGTGGGCGGCAACCTCATCGGCAATGCGGTCTGGCTCGGGTATCCGATCCGCGAGCTCTTGGCTCAGGCGAAGCCCACCGCGGGTGCCGACATGGTGCTCTCCACGAGCACCGACGGTTTCACGGCCGGCACCCCCCTCGAGGTCCTGCAAGACCCGGAGCGGGTCGGCATCCTCGCCGTCGGCATGAACGGCGAACCGCTGCCCACGGAGCACGGCTACCCGGTGCGGATGGTGGTCGCGGGGCTCTACGGATACGTCTCCGCCACCAAATGGGTCATCGAGCTGAAGGTCACGCGCTTCGCCGACGCGGAGGGTTACTGGATTCCGCGTGGCTGGTCGGCGCTCGGCCCGATCAAGACCGAGTCGCGCATCGACGTGCCGCAAGCCGGCGCATCGGTCGCCGCCGGCACCGTGGCGGTGGCGGGCGTCGCCTGGGCGCAGCACACCGGCATCGAGAAGGTGGAGGTGCAGATCGACGGCGCCGACTGGAACGAGGCCCGCCTGGCCGACACCGCGAACATCGACACCTGGGTGCAATGGGTCTACGAGTGGGACGCGAAGCCCGGCTCCCACACCATCGCGGTGCGGGCGACCGACAGCTCCGGCGCCACGCAGACCTCGGACAAGGCGCCTCCGGCTCCCGACGGCGCGACCGGCTGGGACACAGTCAGCGTCAGGGTGAACTGAGCCCATCCACCCCTGTCGTCGGCATTCCCTAGAGTAGTCACGAGGTGGGGACGTGAGGGAAGTCGATGAGGGCGCGACGACGAGTCGTCGCCGACCCGGTTTCGCCGGTGCGCCTCGACTGCCCCGGCAGCTGGTCGACCGGCCGCGACTGGTGCGACGACTCGACTCGGATGCGCCGCTCACCATCGTGCGGGGGGTGGGAGGCGCGGGCAAGACCGTTCTGATGGCCGAGTGGGCGCGCACTCGATCGGCATCCGACCGCCCCGGTCAATGGGTGTCGCTCCGACGTCAACCCTCCACCCGGCTCTCCTTCTGGCGCGATGTCGTCGACGCCGTGATCGACTCCGGCATCGAGACCGACGACTCCACGCTCGCGAACCTGGTGGCGTCGCTCAGCCGCTCCGACGACCCGCGCGCCACGCTGGTGCGGGCCTTCTCGCGGCTGCCCGACGGCATCCATCTCGTCATCGACAACTACGAGCGTGTCGACGACAGCGACGTGCACCTCGACCTGCTCGACGTGCTCGAGCACTGCCACGACGTGCGCGTGACTCTCGCCACACGGTCGATGGCCGGGTTGGATGCCGCGTTGCTGTCGTTGCGGGTCGACACCGAGATCGTGGGGCCGGCGGCGTTGCGGTTCAGCGACCAGGAGGTGGCGGAACTGTTCGTCAGCGCCGGCACCACCGCGTCGCCGGAGGTCGTCGCCGCCGTGCAGCACGCCACCGACGGGCTCGCCCTGCCGGTGCGCGCGGCGGCCACGACGCTCGTGAGCGAGGGACGCATCCTCGAGCCGCGCGATGTGCGGGTTCCGGATGCCGTGGTCGCCTACATCGCCGAAACGGTGGCCCACGTCGCGCCCGACGAGCGGGTGCGCTCGTTCCTGCTCAAGGTCTCCGTGCCCGAGGGGGTCAGCGTCGGCCTGGCCCGCGACCTCACCGGCGAAGAGCACGCCGAGGAGTACCTGAACCAAGCCGAGTCGAACGGCCTGGGCCTCTGGTCGAGCGGGCCCGAGGGTCTGGTCTTCCGATTCTCGGGCGTGGTGCGGTCGGCGCTCTACGGCGAACTCGTGGCGCAACTGCCCGAACAGGTGCCGGTGCTGCGCCGTCGCTATGCGGCCTGGGCGCGTTCGCAAGGGCTGGCCTTCGTGGCGCTGTCGAACGCCGTCGAGGCCGGCGACCTCGAATTCGCGTCCCGCATCGCGCTCGAGTGGTGGGCGCAGTTGCTCGAGGTGCACCTCATCGAGGCGGTCGGTGTGCTGCGCGGGGTTCCGCTGCGCTCCATCCGGCACTATCCGCTCCTGGCCATGGTGCTCGGCCTCGGCTACGACGCGCTCGGTGACAACCGGATGCGCGCGATCGAGCTCTTCACGCTCGCGATCGCTGCCTCCCGGGTGCGGGCGAGCAAGACCGACTCGGCTGAACGCTTCGTGCTGGTGGCCGGCGAGAGCGCCGCCTATCGCTTGAGCGGCCGGTTCGAGCAGGCCGGCAAGTCGGGGGAGAACGCCCTCCAGATCTTCGAGGAGCTCGCGCCCGCCGATCGCGATGCCCTGGAACGCAACGCCTACCATCTGCTCGCCCACGCCGGCGTCTCGCTGCTCTACGCCGGACGACCCGATCGCGCCCTCGAAGCCTTCCGTGCCGCCTACAGTGCGAGCATGCAGGTGCCCGAGCTGCGCGCCCGCCTGCGCCCGTTGTCGTTGATCGCCGGCACCCTCGCCTTGAGTGGCGAGATGGTGGAGGCGCGCGAACCCATCTCGCGCCTGAATCGGATGGACTGGCCCGAGGGCTGGCGGACGGGGCATCCGGGTGCCCTCTATCGGCTGGCCCAGGGCTTCGAGGCCCTCGAGCGATTCGATCCCACCGCGGCACAGGCCCACGTCGATGCCGTCGAGCGGTACCTGCCGGGTAGCGAGCATCGGGGAGCCTTCCTGCTGTTGCAGGCGCTCATCGACCTCGCGACGCACCGGCATCGGGCCGGGAGTGTCGAGCTGCAGGTGGCGCTCGAGCGCGGAACGGGCAGCGAGATCCCCCGCGTGATCGGTGAGTGGCTGTCGGCGCTGCTCGCCGTCGAATACCTCGCCTCCGGTCGGCCGGCGCGAGCAGAGGCGGTGCTCGCAGGCCAGCCCGCGGAGGCACCCGCCGTCATCCTGGTGCGTGCTCTGACAGCACTGCTCGGCGACGACCCCGCTGAGGCCCTGCGACTGCTGAACGGTGTGCGGCAGCGCGGCTGGATGAGCCGGCACATCGAAGTGGCCCACAGCCTGGTGCGGGCGGCGGCCCTGCTCCGTCTCGGCAACGTCGACCTGGCGGCCGACGTCACCGACGAGACGGTGGCGCTCATCCTCGATCGCGACCTGCGGTTCGACATCGTGTTCATCCCGGACGTCGACCGTGAGGCGTTGGCCGCGAATGCCCGCGCGCACGAGCTGGTGTCGAGTGTCTCCTTCTTCGATTCGGTCGCCGGGCAGCGGTCGTTCCTGCCCTCGGTGCTCGCGCGCACGCGGCTCACCGATCGCGAGGCGACGGTGCTGCACCACCTCGTCGAGACCGGCAGCACGGCCGAGATCGCGTCGGCGCTGTTCGTGTCGATCAACACGGTGAAGAGCCAGCTGCGCAGCCTCTACCGCAAGCTCGGCGTCGCCTCACGGGAGGAGGCGCTGGTCGCCGCTGCGGAGCGCGGGTTGCTGGAAGGCTGAAGTCGGCCCTGGTGCTCGAGTAAACCTCATGTCATGATGGATGAGAATAAATCATCTTCATGACGAGAGGCCCTTCCGTGCACACCCTTCCCACTTCATCCGGGCGCCGCGCCCGGTTCGCCGCCGTCACCGCCGCGGCGGCTTTCGGCCTCGCCGTACTGGCTGCCCCGTCAGCCGCTCACGCCGCGCCGAACACCGCCGTCAACGACGTCTACACCGTGCCCGCGGGCTCCGTGTTCACTGCCGCCGCGGCCGTCGGCCTCCTGGCCAACGACGTCGAGCTCGACCCGACCGTGCTGATCTCCATCAGCGGCGACCCGGTGCACGGCGCGATCACGTCGATCGGCAACGACGGCGCGTTCAGCTATTCACCCACCGACGGGTTCGTCGGTGACGACACCTTCAGCTACTGCATCAAGATCGAACAGACGCTGCCCTGTGTCAGCCTCAGTGCCACGGTCACGCTGCACGTCGAAGGCGCCATCGAGCGAATCGGCGGCGCCGACCGCTACGCCGTCTCCGCCGGTGTGTCGGCCAAGGAGTTCGCCCCCGGGGTCGCAACCGCCTACGTGGCGTCCGGTGAGGTGTTCCCCGATGCGCTCTCGGCTTCGGCGGCCGCCGGTGCCGGCGGCGCGCCCGTCCTGCTCGTCGGTCGAGACGGCATCCCCGCGGTCATCACGGCTGAACTCACCCGGCTGAAGCCGCAGAACATCGTCGTGCTCGGTGGCACCAACACCATCACCGCCGGTGTCGAGACCGCGCTCGATGCGTACGTCACCACGGGTGCGGTCACGCGAATCAGCGGAGCCGACCGCTATGCGGTCTCCGCGGGCATCTCGCTGGCGACCTTCGGACCGAACCGTCCGGTCGCCTACATCGCTTCGGGTGAGGTCTTCCCCGATGCCCTGTCGGGTTCTGCGGCCGCTGGAACTCTGGGTGGGCCGGTGCTCCTGGTGCAGAAGAACTCGATCCCGGCCGTGGTGGCGACCGAGTTGGCGCGACTCGTGCCCAGCAAGATCGTGGTGCTGGGTGGCACGAACACGATCGCCGACTCCGTCGTGGCGACGCTGCAGATGACCGCGGTCACCAACCGTGTCGCGGGCGCCGACCGGTTCGTGGTCTCGGCCAACGTGTCGGCTGGTGCCTTCATGCCGGCCGACACCCACACGGTGTTCGTCGCGTCGGGTGAGGTGTTCCCCGATGCCCTCTCCGGTGCTGCGGGAGCGATCGCGAACCACGCCCCGGTGCTGCTCGTCACGAAGAATGCGATCTCGACGCAGGTGGCGACCGAACTCGACCGGTTGAACCCGACGCGGATCGTCGTGCTCGGTGGCACGAACACCATCTCCGACGCGACCTACGCGCAGTTGGCGACGCACCTGGGCTGATCCGGGCAATCGCCCGGCGCGACCTCCGCCTTCCTGCCTCAGCCGATGAGGGAGGGGCGGAGGTCACGCAAGGTGCGGTGGCGCGTCATCCGTCTCGCCCCGAGGAGCGAGACCAGAAGCGCGCCGAGCAACCAGCAGAGCAGGGCGGTCGCGTCACCCGCGGCGAGGTCGAGGTTGCCGCCGTACATCAGCTGCCGGATGCCGTCGACCGCGTGACTCATCGGCAGGATGTTGTGCAGCACCTGCAATGGCCCCGGCAGTGTTTGCCACGGGAAGGTTCCGCCCGCGGTCACGAGTTGCAGCACCATCAGCACGAGCCCGAGGAACTGGCCCACACTGCCGAGCAGGATGTTGAGCGCCAGGATGATAGTCGCGAACGTCGCCGAGGTGAGCACCATGAAGCCGAACATGCCCCAGCCGTGCTCCACGTGGTAACCAAGGGCGAGGGTGATGATGCCGAAGACGGCAGTCATCTGCAGGGCGCCGAGGATGGCGGGCGTGAGCCAGCCGGCGGTGGTGACGGTGAGCGGCTTCTTCAGTGCCGTCAGCGCCCGGCGGGAGAGCGGCTTCACGATCAGGAACAGGGCGTAGATGCCGATCCACGCCGCGAGACTGATGAAGAACGGAGCCATGCCGGCACCGTAATTGCTCGCCTTGGTGACAGCGCTGGTGTCGAGCGCTACAGGATCGGAGATGGTCTGAGCGGCGGCCTCGCGCTGGTCGGCGGTCTGGTCGGGCACGTCGGCGAGGCCGGATGCGAGTCCGTCCCGCAGCGTGTCGGCCCCGCCGTTCAGCGCGTTGAGTCCGTTCGAGAGGTCGAGTGAGCCTTGGGCGATCCGGGTGATTCCCGTCGAGAGCTCGGAGGCGCCGGACGCCGCGCTGGCGATGCCGTTCGCGAGGGTCGGCGCGTCGTTCGTCAGCTTCTGGGTTCCTGCGGCGACCTGGCTGCTGCCGCTCGCCAGGTCCTGGGCGCCGGCCGCGACCTTGCTACTGCCGTCGGCCAGCTGATCGATCTGGCTGTTGACAGTCTGCACCTGCGCGTTTCCTTGCACCACCGCGTCGCCGAGTGGGTCGAGTACGGCGAGTACCCGATCGATCTGATCCTGACTGAAGCCCGCATCGGTGAGCTGCTGAACGATGTCGGCCCGCGCGGCAGGTACGTCGGCCGCGGCCTGGCCGGTGGCCGATGCGATCTGGGCCGCCTTGTCGGCCAGCTGCCGATTTCCGTCGGCGACCTGCTGGGCGCCGACCGTGAGGTCTTGCGCGCCGGCCGCGACCTTCTGGGCACCGTCGTTGAGCGCGGCGGCCTGCGCGGGGAGGTCGGCGGAGCCCGCCTGCAGTTGCTGCAGGCCGTCGTTCAGTTGCAAGGCCCCGATGTTCGCCGATCCGGAGCCCTCGGCCAACGTCAACGCGCCTTCGGCCGCGGTGGTGCTGCCATCGGCGAGTTTCGAGGCGCCGTCGACGGCTTCGCCGAGGTTCGTGCGCACTGTCGCGAAGCCGTTCAGGAGGGTGAGAGCGGCTTGCTTGCCGACGCGCTCCGTGATGCTCGCACGCACCTTCTCCGCCACCTGGCCCGCGATCGTGGTGGCGAGGAAGCTGTTCGTGTCGTTGGTGGTGAGCTTCACGACGGCTTGCTCGGGAGCGTTGCCGCTCGCCGAGGTCAGCGCGCTCGAGAACCCGGCGCCGAGGGTGAGGATGAAGTCGAACTCGCCGTCGCGCACGCCTTGTTCGGCGTCGGCGGCGGTGGTGACCTGCCAGCCGAAGGAGGCATCCTTCAGCAGTTGGTCGCGCACTTCGTCGCCATAGTTCACGGCCTTGCCGTCGAGGGTGCCGCCGGTGTCCTCGACCACGAGTGCGACCGGCACGTCTTTGAGGTTTCCGTAGGGGTCGTTGTTGGCCCAGAGGTAGAGGCCCGCGTACAGCACGGGCACGAGCATCAGCGCCACGAGGGCGAGCCGTGCCATGGAGGAGGCCGTGAGGCGTTTGAGCTCCGAGGCGACGAGGTGGACGATCTTCACGCGAAAGGCTCCGATTCGGGTTGCGTGGTGGATGCGGGTGCGGCGGGCGCAGGTGCGGCGGGTGCGGTCTCGGCCGGCGCGGCCGCGGGGGGTGCAGCAGCGTGCGCGGCGCGTGCAGGCGGGGTGGGGGCAGTGTGAGGCGGCGTGGCCTCGGAGGGTGCGAGTTCGGGCGCGGCCCCGGCGGGTGCGGGTGACGCGGTTGCGGATTCACCGGCTTCGGCGGACCCGGCATCGGCAGGTGCAGGTGTGGCTTCCGGGGATGCGGGTGCGGGTGTGGGTGTGGGTTCAGTCCCAATGGGCGTGGGTGTGGGTGCGGGTGCGGGCGACGCGGTTGCGGCTGTGGCTTCGGCAGGTGCGACTGCGAGCGCAGCTTCGGGCTCGGAGGCGGCCGGGCGCGGCGGCAGCAGGGGCGCGATGATCTCGGCCGAGGCCGCACCGCACACGACGAGCACTGCGAAATCGCGGTCGGCGAGGTCGGTCGCCACCGCCAGCCATTCGCGCGGGTCGCCGCCGTGCCGGTCGGGACTCGTGATCACGACTCCCCGCACCCCGCGCCGGAACGCGGCCACTTCGGCCAGGATGCGCACGCGCACAGCGGGGGGCACGTCGCCCATCCGCACCGCCGCGAAGGCCGCGCCGCCGGCTTGATCGATGACCGCGGCGACGGTGTCGCGCGAGGTGGACCGCCCGGCATACATCAGCTCTTCGATCACGACTGAGCGCAGCAGCAGATCGGGGGACGGGTCGCTCACATCGGGTGCGTCGACGAGCGCGATCCGCTCACGCGCCGACGCGGCATCCGCGACGCCGTCGAGCGTGACGGAGCCGCTGTCGGGCACCATTCTTCCGCTCGCGATGAGCGAGAGCACGGTGGGCTGGTCGCCGGTCTCGGCCGCGACGACGGTGACCCTTCCGCTCTCGAACACGAGAGAGGTTTCGGGCAGCGGGATGCCGTTCTTCCCTTTGCTGACGGCCTCGACGACGATTCTCATGCCGTGCGGCCTTTCGTCTGAGGAGCGGTCGCCCGTGGGGCGCACAGCTGCGCGGTGGATTCGATCAATTCGTTCGCGTCGCGCCACGACAGCCCGGCGACCGACAACCCAACCGCCATCACGAGGCGTCGCCCCTCCTGCTCGGAGAGGTCAGTGCGCACCGCCTCGTCGAGCACGGCGATCGCGGCGTCTTCGATGAGCCGGGCGAGACTCTCGACCGGAACGTCGTCGCGGAACCAGCCGCGCCCGACACCGTCGCGGGCCGCCCGGCGAACGGATGCGCGCACGGGGCCGAGCGCATCGGCCACGGTCTTCTCGAGCGGGCCGTGCACCGCGAGCTGCGCGAGCACGCGCACCTGCTGCACCTCGCCCCACATCGCGGCGCCGATGAGGGCGAGATGGATGCGCGGATCGGGGTCGTGCACGTCGGCGAGCGCCGCGGAGATGCGGGCACCCCCGCGCGTGAGCAGTTCGGCGAGCAACTCATCGCGCGAGCCGAAGTGCCCGTAGAGTGCGCGCCGCGAGAGACCCGCCTCGGTGGCGACGGCGTCGAGCGACGCCTCAGGGTCGCGGCGGAACACGACGGCCGCGGCGGCGACGATCGCTTCGCGATTCTCGGCGGCATCACGTCGTGGGGCGCGGGGGGAGTGGAGGGCGGTCGGCATGTATCCACTGTACTACTAACGTTCACACACGTGTGCAAGTTAGTAGGAGCAAGCGCTGCTTCGCGGAGGGTCATCGTGCGCCTCGAGATCGCCCCCTGAGAGGCGTGACCGAACGACGGAGTTTCGGGCCCTGCAACGGAACCGACGGAGGCTCGGTCCGTATTGCCGCCGAGCCTCCGTCGTTTCGGAAGGAACGCCGCGCTACTTGGCCGTGCCGTCGACCGCGTGCGGCTCGATGGCCGCGATCTCCGACGGCGTGAGCGGCGCCGCATCCAGCGCTGCCACGTTCTGCTCGAGCTGCGTGACGCTCGAGGCGCCGATCAGCGCCGACGTCACCTGCGGGTGCCGCAGCACCCAGGTGAGGGCGAGCTGCGCCAGCGTCTGGCCGCGGCCGGCCGCGATCTCGTTCAGCGCCCGCACGCGCGCGAGGTAGGTCTCGTCGATCCGCGACGCCGGCAGGAACCGCGAGGTCGCCGCCCGCGAACCCTCGGGCACGGTGCCGTCGAGGTAGCGGTCGGTGAGCATGCCCTGGTGCAGCGGCGAGAACACGATGCTGCCCGCGCCGACCTCGTCGAGTACCGGCAGCAGCCCGCCTTCGACGTGCCGGTTGAACATGGAGTACGAGGGCTGGTGGATGGTGAGCGGCACCCCGAGCGACGCGAGGATGTCGGCGGCCCGGCGGGTGTCCTCCGGCGAGTAGTTCGAGACGCCGACGTAGAGCGCCTTGCCCGAGGTCACGGCGGTGGCGAGGGCCCCCATGGTCTCCTCGAGCGGCGTCGACGGGTCGAAGCGGTGCGAGTAGAAGATGTCGACGTAGTCGAGCCCGAGCCGCCCGAGCGACTGGTCGAGCGAGGCGAGCACGCTCTTGCGCGAGCCCCACTCGCCGTAGGGGCCGGGCCACATGAGGTATCCGGCCTTCGACGAGACGACGATCTCGTCGCGATACGCCGCGAAGTCCTCCGCGAAGATGCGCCCGAAGTTCGACTCGGCCGATCCGGGAGGCGGTCCGTAGTTGTTCGCCAGGTCGAAGTGCGTGATGCCGAGGTCGAAAGCGCGGCGCAGGATCGCGCGCTGCGAATCGGTCGTGCGCTCATCGCCGAAGTTGTGCCAGAGACCGAGCGAGAGAGCGGGCAGGAGCAGGCCGCTGCGGCCCGAGCGGTTGTACTGCATCCGGTCGTAACGGGTGGGGGCGGCGGGGTAGCTGCCGTCAGGCATCGGTTGTCCTTCCAGTGGTGCGGGGTCGAAATCGACCCCTCTCGATCATGCCAGGCGAACGGATGCGCTCACTCCGCCGAGCGCGCCGGCGCCGGTCCGGTGCTCTCCCGCACCACGAGTCGCGTCTCCACCATGAACGTCTCCGGCGGCGTCTCCTGCCCCTCGATCTCGGCCACCAGCACCTCGATGCCGGTCTGCCCCACCACGTCGAAGCGCTGGTGGATGGTGGTCAGTGGCGGCCAGAACGAATCCGACTCGGCCATGTCGTCGAAGCCGACGACGCTCACCTCGTCGGGCACCCGCCGCCCGGCTTCGTGGAACGCGCGCAGGATGCCGAGGGCCATCTGGTCGTTGCCGGCGAACACCGCGGTCACGTCGTCGCGCTTCAGCAACTCGACGCCCGCCTCGTAGCCGGACGCGGTGGTCCAGTCCCCGCGCACCACGGGGGGCACGGAGCATCCGGCCTTCTCCAGCGTCGCGCGCCAGGAGGCCTCACGCCGTGTCGCGGAGTAGGAGTCGCCGGGGCCGGCCACGTGCCAGACGGTCGAATGCCCGAGGTCGAGCAGGTGCTGGGTGGCGAGCAGTGCGCCCATCGCCTGATCGGTGTCGATCACGGGGTAGTCGTCGCGCCCGCTCGAGTCGATGACGACGACGGGCAGGCCCACCGGCAGTTCGACGTCGGCCTGGCTCACGAAGTGCGCTTCGATCACGATCACGATGCCGTCGACCGCTTGCTCGGAGAGTCGGGCGAAGGCCTTGGTGACGTGCTCCTGGGTGGGCTCCTCGACCGGGATGAGGGTGATCGAGTATCCGGCTTGCGCGGCCGCGATGGAAATGGATTCGAGCGTTCGCATGTTGCCGAATGACGACAGAGTGAACATGATCACGCCGATCGTGCGGTACTGGCCCGAACGCAAGGCGCGCGCTGCGCGGTTGGGGCGGTAGCCGAGCTCCCGCATCGACGCCAGCACGCGATCGCGCGTGGCCGGTTCGACGTTGGAGAGGCCGTTCGACACCCGAGACACTGTCTGGGTCGAGACGCCGGCGTGGCGTGCCACATCGGCCATGGACGGCCCGCGATGCCTTACCGAGCCGGCTCGGACTGTGTCGGTCACGTGATGCACTCCTGTGTGTCTGGATTTGCTGTGATTTGCCTGGTCAACTTGCATGGTTACGTGAACATGTTAGGCTCGCTCCGGTTATGTTGACGTAAACATGATCCCACACAGTTTTTCATAGAAGAGGATTTGGACAATGGCGTCGGTGAGTGTCACACGATCCCGCCCCCTCCGCCGTGCGCGACGGGACTGGCGCGGCTGGGGTTTCGTAGGCCCCTTCATGGTGGTCTTCCTGGCGGTGCTGGTCGCTCCCGTGATCTATGCGATCGTGCTCAGCCTGTTCCGCACCCAGTTGGTCGGCGGATCGGGATTCGTGGGCCTCGGCAACTACGGTCAGCTCTTCCAAGACCCGAAGTTCTGGGAGTCACTGTTCCGCGTCACGCTCTTCCTGGTCATCCAGGTGCCCATCATGCTGGCCCTCTCGCTCTTCGTGGCCCTCGCCATCGACAGTGCGAGGCTCCACGGATCGAGCTTCTTCCGCATCGCGATCTTCCTGCCCTACGCCGTTCCCGGTGTCGTCGCCGCCCTCATCTGGGGCTTCATCTACGGCAACCAGTTCGGCCTGACAGGCAGCATCAACGACCTGATCGGCTTCGACCTGCTGCAGCCCTTCTCCTCCGACTGGATCCTCGCGTCGATCGGCAACATCGTCACCTGGGAGTTCCTGGGCTACAACATGCTCATCTTCTACGCGGCGCTGAAGGTCATCCCGACCGACCTCTACGAGGCCGCCGAGCTCGACGGTGCGGGCCAGTTCCGCATCATCTCGGGCATCAAGCTGCCGGCCCTCCGCAGCTCGATCGTGATCGCCACCGTGTTCTCGATCATCGGCAGCTTCCAGCTGTTCAACGAACCGAACCTGTTGAAGGCGCTGGCGCCCAACGTCATCTCGAGCTACTTCACTCCGAACATGTATGCCTACAACCTCTCGTTCGCCGGCCAGCAGTTCAACTACTCCGCCACCGTCGCGATCGTGATGGGAATCATCACCGCCGTCATCGCCTACATCGTGCAATTGCGCGGTTCCCGTCAGGAGGTGCGCTGAGTTGAGCGCCGTCACCACACCCCGAACCCGCACGCGCCGCCGCCCGGCCTTCGTGCAGAACCGCAAGCCCACGAAGCACACCCGCACCCGCAAGTCGATCACCCTCACCATCCTGATGGCGATCTTCGTGATCTACTCCGTGGTGCCGCTGGTCTGGCTGATCGTCAACGCCACCAAAGACCAGGGTGATCTCTTCTCCACCTTCGGTCTCTGGTTCGGCCCCGACTTCAACCTGTTCCAGAACATCGGCGAGACGCTGACCTACCGCAACGGCATCTTCGTGCAGTGGTTCGGAAACACGCTCCTCTACGTGATCGTCGGCGCCGGCGGGGCGACCTTCCTCGCCACCCTGGCGGGCTACGGCCTCGCGAAGTTCAACTTCCCGGGCCGCAAAGCGGTCTTCGCGGTGGTGCTCGGCGCCGTCGCCATCCCGGGAACCGCGCTCGCGGTGCCGACCTTCCTCATGTTCAGCCAGATCGGCATCACGAACACACCGTGGGCGGTCATCCTGCCCTCGCTGATCAGCCCCTTCGGCCTCTACCTCGTCTGGACCTTCGCCTCAGACGCGGTGCCCACCGAAGTGCTCGAGGCGGCACGGATGGACGGGGCCGGCGAATTCCGCACCTTCTTCACCATCTCGCTGCGATTGCTCGCCCCCGGGATCGTGACGGTGCTGCTGTTCGCCGTGGTCGCCACCTGGAACAACTACTTCCTGCCCTTGATCATGCTCTCCGACCCCACCTGGTATCCGCTCACCGTCGGCCTCAGCCAGTGGAGCGCGCAGGCCTCCGGTGTCGCGGCGCAGCCGATCTACAACCTGGTCATCACCGGCGCGCTCCTCACGATCGTGCCGATCGTGATCGCCTTCCTCTTCCTCCAGCGCTTCTGGCAGTCCGGCCTCAGCGCGGGAAGCGTCAAGCAATGACGGCAATCCAAACCCCTACAACGAAGTAAGAACACTCCCAACGAAGTGAAAGCACCGAAAGGAACACAGATGCGCAAAATGACTCTGCGCCGCGTGGCACTCGCCACGGCTTCGACCCTGGCGCTCGGCTTGAGCCTGGCTGCCTGCGCCTCGGGCGGCGGCAGCTCGGCCGGTGGCAGCGGCTCGGCCGACGACATCCAGGCCGCGCTCGAAAAGGGCGGCTCGATCACCTACTGGAGCTGGACCCCCTCCGCCGAGGCCCAGGTCGCGGCCTTCGAGAAGGCGTACCCGAACGTCGACGTCAACTACGTCAACGCCGGCACCAACACCGACGAGTACACCAAGCTGCAGAACGCCATCACCGCCGGCTCCGGCGCTCCGGATGTCGCACAGCTGGAGTACTACGCCATCCCGCAGTTCGCCCTCTCCGACTCCCTCGTCGACCTCAGCTCCTACGGCTTCGCCGACTACGAGAAGGACTACAGCGCGGGCCCGTGGAGCTCGGTGGCCTTCGACGGCAAGGTCTACGGCCTGCCCCAGGACTCGGGCCCCATGGCGATGTTCTACAACAAGACGGTCTTCGACAAGTACGGCATCGAGGTGCCCACGACGTACGACGAGTACATCGCGGCCGCCGAGAAGCTGCACGCCGCCGACCCGAACGCGTACATCACCTCCGACACCGGCGACCCCGGCTTCGCCACGAGCATGATCTGGCAGGCCGGCGGCCAGCCGTTCACCGCCAAGGGCACGGATGTCTCGATCAACCTGCAGGACGACGGCTCGAAGAAGTGGGCCGACGAGTGGAACAAGCTGAACGAGGGCAAGCTCCTCTCCACCACTCCCAGCTGGAGCGACGAATGGTACAAGGCACTCGGCGACGGCAGCATCGCGACGCTGCTGACCGGTGCGTGGATGCCCGGCGTGCTCGAGTCGTCGGTGCCGCAGGCATCCGGCAACTGGCGCGTGGCCCCCATGCCCACCTACGACGGCACCCCGGTGACCGCTGAGAACGGTGGTGGCGGCCAGGTCGTGCTGAAGCAGTCGAAGAACCAGGCTCTCGCGGCCGGCTTCCTGCAGTGGCTGAACCACGACCCGGCGTCGATCAAGGTCTTCCTCGCCTCCGGCGGATTCCCCTCGACCACGGCCGACCTGGAGTCGCCCGAGTTCCTCGCCGACGCCCCCGAGTACTTCGGTGGCCAGACCATCAACGAGACCCTCGTCGACGCGTCGAAGAACGTGCCCAGCGGATGGCACTACCTGCCCTACCAGGTGTATGCGAACAGCATCTTCGGCGACACCGTCGGTCAGGCCTACGTGAACAACAGCGATCTGAACAAGGGTCTCAAGACCTGGCAGGACCAGCTGGTGGCCTACGGCAACCAGCAGGGCTTCACCGTCAAGTAACACCCTCGAGGCGCGACGGTCTTTCCGGCCGTCGCGCCTCGCCCCCTTCGAAAGGCTTCAGGATGTATTCCGCCCGACTCGTGATCGACCCCGGCACCGCGTTCGCCCGTGTTCCGCGGCGGATCTTCGGCACCTTCGTGGAGCACATGGGCCGCAGCGTCTACGAAGGCATCTACGAGCCCGGGCACGCATCCGCAGACGACGCCGGCTTCCGTCGCGACGTGCTCGCGCTGGTGCGCGAACTCGGCGCCACGACCGTGCGCTACCCCGGCGGCAACTTCGTCTCGGGCTACCGCTGGGAAGACGGCGTCGGCCCCCGCGAGTCCCGGCCCGTGCGGCTCGACGCCGCCTGGCACAGCACCGAGACCAACCAGGTGGGCTTGCACGAGTTCGCCGACTGGGCCGACCAGGCCGGGCTCGAACTGATGTACGCCGTGAACCTCGGCACCCGCGGCATCGCGGAGGCGGCCGACGTGCTCGAGTACGCGAACCACCCGGGCGGCACGGAGCTCTCCGAGCGCCGGCGGGCGAACGGCAGCGACGCGCCCTTCGGCATCCGGCTCTGGTGCCTCGGCAACGAGGTCGACGGGCCGTGGCAGATCGGCCACAAGACCGCCGACGAGTACGGCCGCATCGCGGCCGAGAGTGCGCGGCTGATGAAGTTCATCGACCCCGACATCGAACTCGTGGCCGCCGGTTCGTCGAACGCCGAGATGCCGACCTTCGGCGAGTGGGAGCGCACCGTGCTCCAGCACACCAGAGGGCTCGTCGACCACATCTCGGTGCACGCCTACTACGAGGAGTCCGACGGCGACGCCGCGAGCTTCCTCGCCTCCGGCACCGGCCTCGACCGCTACCTCGAGACCGTCGCCGCGATCATCGACGAGGCGGGTGCGGGGCCGGGCTCCGAGCATCCGGTGGGCATCAGCGTCGACGAATGGAACGTCTGGTACCAGCGGCGCTGGAACGAGATCGACAAGCCCCGCGTGATGACCGGTGAGTGGCCCGAGGCCCCGCGCCTCATCGAAGACGCCTACTCGGTGACGGATGCGGTGGTCGTCGGCTCGCTGCTGGTCTCGTTGCTGCGGCACGCCGACCGCGTGTCGATGGCCAACCTCGCGCAGCTCGTGAACGTGATCGCCCCGATCCGCAGCGAGCCGAACGGCCCCGCCTGGCGCCAGAGCACCTTCTTCCCGTTCCAGCGCACCGCGCAGCTGGCCGAGGGTCGTGTGGTCGACCCGGCGGCGCATCCGGATGCCGTGGTTCCGGTGCACGAGACCGCCCGATACGGCACCGCACCCTTGCTCGACGCCGTCTCGACCGTGTCCGACGACGGCACGATCGCGCTCTTCGTCACCAACCGATCGCTCACGGAGGCTGCGTCGGTCTCAGTGACCATCGCGGCGGAGGGGGTGCGGATCGTGCGCGCCCAGACCCTCAGCACTCCGCCGGGCGGCGACCGTCACACCATCAACGACGCCGACTCGCAGCCGGTCGGGTTCACCGACCTCGGCGAGGACGCGCGGATCGCCCCCGCTGCGGACTCCGATTCCGGCGTCGGCGCATCCGTTCTCCACCTCACGGTGCCCGCCCTCTCCTGGTCGGCCATCGAACTCTCTTCCGCCCCCGAAACCGAGGACGACCATGTCTGAATTCCGCATCGGCGACGAGCACTTCCTGCTCGACGGCGAACCGTTCCGCATCCTCTCGGGTGCCCTGCACTACTTCCGCGTGCATCCGGATCTCTGGCGAGACCGCATCCGCAAAGCCCGCCAGATGGGCCTGAACACCATCGAGACCTACGTGGCCTGGAACGCGCACGCACCCCGTGAGGGCGAGTTCGACCTCACCGGCTCGCTCGATCTCGGCCGCTTCCTCGACGACGTCGCGGCCGAGGGGATGCACGCGATCGTGCGCCCCGGCCCCTACATCTGCGCCGAGTGGGACAACGGCGGCCTGCCGGCCTGGCTCTTCGAGTCGGGAACGGTCGGCGTGCGCCGCGACGAGCCGCAGTACCTGGCGGCGGTCGAGAACTACCTCGAGCAGCTCGCGCCCGTGCTCGTTCCGCGGCAGATCGACCAGGGTGGCCCGATCATCCTGGTGCAGATCGAGAACGAGTACGGCGCCTACGGGTCAGACCCGGTCTACCTGCAGAAGCTGGTGGAGATGAACCGGAAGATCGGTCTCACGGTGCCGTTCACCACCGTCGACCAGCCGACGCCGCAGATGCTCGAAGACGGCAGCCTGCCCGGCCTCCACAAGACGGCCTCGTTCGGCTCCCGTTCGCTGGAGCGGCTCGCGACCCTGCGCGAGCACCAGCCCACCGGCCCGCTGATGTGCTCCGAGTTCTGGGACGGCTGGTTCGACTACTGGGGTGCCCACCACCACACCACGTCGGTCGGCCAGTCGGCCCAGGACCTCGACGACCTGCTGGCGGCCGGAGGCTCCGTGAACATCTACATGTTCCACGGCGGCACGAACTTCGGCTTCACCAACGGCGCCAACGACAAGGGCGTCTACCAGCCGATCGTCACCTCCTACGACTACGACGCCCCACTGGATGAGGCGGGCAACCCGACCGAGAAGTACCACGCCTTCCGCGAGGTGCTCGCAAAGTACGGCTCGGTCTCCGGCAGCGCCCCGGAGGTCGCCGGCCCGGCGCGCGCTCTCGACGTGCCGCTCGCGCGCTCGGTGGCGCTCTCATCGGTGGTCGACCGTCTCGGTTCGTGGTCTCCGCGCGAAGAGCTGCCCACGATGGATTCGCTCGGCCGCTACACCGGATTCGCGATCTACCGTGCGGAGATCGACATCGTCGGCGCCGCGGTGCTCGAGATCGACGAGGTGCGTGACCGGGCCCAGGTGTTCCTCGACGGCACGCCGATCGGCGTGTTCGCCCGCGACCACCACGACCGGTCGATCGCGCTTCCGATGGATGCGCGAGGCGTGCTCGAGATCCTGGTCGAAGACCAGGGGCGAGTCGACTACGGGCCCCGTATCGGCGAGCCCAAGGGGCTCATCGGCGGGGCGCGCATCAACGGCGAGCCACTGCTGCGCTGGTTGGTGCTGCCGCTCGAACTCGATCCGACGGCGGGATCGTCGGTGTCGAATGAGACGCACGCATCTGCCGAGAACGCGTCCGGAGGGTTCGCGGATGTCATCGCCGCTCTGTCCGCCGTGGCCCCGGGCGAGGCATCCGTCGTCTCCGGCCCCGCGTTCGCCCTGGGTCGTTTCGATCTCCCGCCGGTGCGGGCGGGCCAGTCGGAAGACCTCTTCCTCGACACCCGTTCCTGGGGCAAGGGCGTGGTGTGGGTGAACGGATTCTGCCTCGGCCGCTACTGGTCGCGCGGGCCGCAGCACACCCTCTACGTGCCCGCCCCCGTGCTGCGGGAGTCGGGCAACGAGATCGTGGTGTTCGAGCTGCACTCGGCGGCATCGGCGGCGAGCTTCGTGCCGGCAGCCGACCTGGGTCACACCGACTTCTAGCGTCACCGCGGCCGAATGGCGGCCGCGGTGCGCGTGGCCGGCTGTGAGTTCGCGGTGCCCGGATTGACAGCGTGCACCCGATGAGCGAATGATGCACCCTGTGGGCGAATGCCACGATCGTCGAAGAAACGGGAACACCGATGACTGCGAGTGCCGGAACAGCGAGCGCCGGCGCACCGGGTGACGCGGATGACGCGCGAGTGGCGTCGGTGGCGAAGGAGCTCGTGGCGTTCCGCTCGGTGCTCCGCGGGCAGGGAGAGCTCGTGCTGGGCGGTCGGGTCGTGCTGCTCGGCGACGACGACGATGCCGAGGTCGTGGCGCGGGCGCTGCTCGCGATCGGTGTGCAGGAGCTGACTCTCGCGGCCGACCATCCCGCCGCACGCGTGGTCGCCGCCGAACTGCTCGGCGACCGCTCGCGTGACGTGGCCGTGGCGGCGGGCCCTGCGCTGCTCGTGAAATGGCAGAGCGCGCACGGTGTGGTGGATGCCCGCCCCGCCTCGGCCGATGCCGGCTCCGACGTTCTGCCCCTCGACCGCGGACTGCTCGCCCACGGCGCCTGGGTTGTGCGCTGCCGTCGCTCGGCTCCCGGTGGCCCGCTTCTGGTGACCCAGGCCTACGCGTAGGGGTAGGTCGAGGGCCAGGCCTAGGCCGACGGGTGGAGGATGATCTTTCCGCGGTGCTCGCCCGACATGCTCGCGCGCTGCGCCTCGGCGGCGGCGGTGAGCGGATAGCGGGCGCCGATCTCCACCTCGAAGTCGCCGAGCTCTATCAGCTCGAGGGTCACGGCATACGATTCGGCGCGCAGCCGCAGCTCCTCGGGCGTCAGCGGGAGGGGATTGCCGCCCGACCAGGCCTGGATGCCCAGTTCGGCGGCCCGTGCGCCCACCACGACGGTGCCGATGTGCGAACGGTCCGAGACCAGTGCGAAGGAGGCCTCCAGCGCCTCGTCGGTGCCGGCCGCATCCAGCACCACGTCGATCGGGCCGGGAGCGGCGGCGCGGATGTTCTGCAACAGGCCGGGGCCGTACTCCACCGGGATCGCGCCGAGCTCGCCCATCCGCGCCTGGTTGCGCTCACCGCCGGTGGCGATGACGGTCGCGCCCCAGTTGCGGGCGAATTGGATGGCGGCCTGCCCGACCGCGCCCGATCCGGCGTGGATGAGCACCACCGAGCCCACCTCGACGCCGAGTGTGCGCAACGCCTGGTAAGCGGTGGATGCGGGCACGCCGATGGCCGCCGCCTCGTCCCACCCGACGCCGGCGGGCTTTCGCACCAGACGGCTCGCGGGTGCGACGATGTGCGTCGCGTAGGTGCTGTGCCCGTTCTGCACCACCACCTCGTCGCCGACGACCCAGTCGTCGACGTCGGCGCCGACGGCCACGACGACTCCCGCGGCATCCGCTCCCGGCACGCGCGGAGACCTCAACGGAGCGCTGGAGCGGGCGCCCGACCGCAGCATCGAATCGATCGGGTTGACCCCGATGGCCCGCGTCTCGACGACGACGCCATCCGAGGGCGCAGAGGGCATCGGCACCTCGACGAACGAGAGCACCTCCGGCCCGCCGAATTCGCTGTACTGGACCTGTGCGCTCATGCCTCCATTCTCCCTTGCCGGGAGGCGGGCGAGAAAGAGGGCGGCGTCAGCCCTTGATGGCGCCGCCGAGGCCTGCGCTGCGGAGGAAGAGGCGCTGGAACACCACGAACAGGGCGATCGGGATGAGGGTCGAGATCGCGAGGGCCGCGAGATACACGTCGAGCTCGATCGTCTGCTGCAGCGCCGGCAACCGCACCGAGAGCGGCTGGATGGAGGGAACCGTCAGCACGAGCATCGGCCAGAGGTAGTCCTTCCAGGCCGCGATGATGGCGAACACCGACACCACCCCGATGATCGGCCGCGACATCGGCAGCACGATCGACCAGAACAGCCGGAAAGGGCCCGCCCCGTCCATCCGCGCCGCCTCGAAGATCTCACGCGGCAGGTTGTCGAAGAAGCGCTTCACCAGCACCACGTTGAACGCGGAGGCCCCGGCCGGCAGCCACACGGCCCAGAAAGTGTTGAGGAGCGACGTGCCGATGAGCGGCGGATGCAGGATCGTGAGGTAGAGCGGCACGAGCAGCACCACGGCCGGCACGAAGAGCGTCGCGAGCACCAGCCCGTAGACGATGCGACCGTAGCGGGGCTGCAGCACGCTCAATGCATAGCCGCCCGTTGCCGCCACCAGCAGCTGCACCGCCCACGCGCCGGCCGCCACGATCACCGTGTTCATGAACTGCACGTCGATGTGGATGGTGGTCCACGCCGTGACCAGGTTCTGCCAGTCGATGCCGTTCGGGAAGATGGCCATCGGCGTGCGCAGTGTGTCCTGCGTCGGCGTGACCGCGGCCTTCAGCAACCAGAGCAGCGGCCCGAGCCCGGCGATCACGAGCAGGGCCAGGAGCACACCGTGGATCGTGCGCGTGGTGCGGCGGATCGACGGGCGGCGCCGGTCGGAGATCGAGATGATGCCGCGATCGCCCGAGCCGCCTCCGTCATCCTGGCCGCCGCCCTTGCCGCGCCGGCGCTTCCGCCGGCCGCGTCCGTTCCCGCCGTCGCCGGGCGGTTCGTTCATGATCGTGGCCTCGAGGGGCACGAAAGGGGGCGCCGGGGTCTCGGTGGTCGAAGTCAATTGGAGCTCCAAGACTTGGTGAGACGGAAGTAGATGAGCGAGAAGATCGCCAGGAACACGGCCAGCATCACGCTCAACGCGGTCGCCGCCCCGTAGTTGCCGCCGAGCGAGTTCTGGAAGGCGTAGCGGTAGATCAGCAAGAGGATCGTCGACGTCGAGTTCGCCGGCCCGCCGTTGGTGAACAGGAACGGTTCGAGAAAGACCTGCGCCGTGCCGATGATCTGCAGGATGAAGGTGATGAGCAGCACCCCGCGCAACTGCGGCAGGGTGACGTGCCAGACCTTCTTCCAGATGCCCGCGCCGTCGATCTCGGCGGCGTCGTAGAGATCCGGTGACACGCTGGTGAGCGCTGCGAGGTAGATGATGATCGTTCCGCCCGCCGCCGCCCAGGTGGCTTCGAGCACGAGTGAGGGCATCGCGGATGCCGCGCTCTGCAGCCATGGCTGAGGCGGTATGCCCACCCAGCCGAGCACCGTGTTGAACGGCCCGTTGGGGTCGGCGTTGTAGAACACCTTCCAGAGCAGCACCGCCACGACCGGCGGCACCACGACGGGAAGATAGGCGAGCGCGCTGTAGAGGCCGCGCATCCGTTTCACCTCGCTCATCAGAACGGCGACGACGAGCGGAACGGGATAGCCGAAGAGCAGGGCGAGAAAAGCGAAGTAGAGGGTGTTCAGTGCCGCCTGCCCGAGCTGCGGATCGGAGAGCACCTTCACGTAGTTGTCGAGCCCGATGAAGGTGGCCGGGCTCACCAGGTTGGTCTTCTGCAGGCTCATCACCACTGCTTCGACGATCGGCTTCCAGGAGAAGACGCCGAAGATGACGAGCAGCGGCAGCATGAACAGGAGGTTCGAGAGGCCGCCCCGCCGCACCCACGAGACGGGGGTGCGTCTCGGGGTGCGGGCGGGGCGTTGGAGGGTGGTCATCAGCCGGCGTCGACCAGAGCCTGCACGTCGGAGTTCGCCTGGGCGAGCAGTGCGTCGATGTCGGCGTTCTGGTCGGTGAGCACGGCCTGCACCACGGTGTCGAGCGCCGCGTAGAGCTCCTGTGTCTTCACCGTCGGCTCGCCCACGAGGGTGCGGCCTTCGTTGCCCTCGGCGAAGTACGACACCTGGTCTTGCGGAACGTTGATGTAGTCGGCGATCCACTCCCGTGACTGGTCGAGGGTGGCCTGGTCGAAGATCGGCAGCGCCGGGGTGCCGACCGCCTGCTCCTGGTCGGCGAGGATCTTCGCATCCGCGACGGCCGCATCCTGGTCGACCAGCTTCGACACGTCGTAGAAGTCGATCCACTTGACCGCGGCGTCCTTCTGCTCGTCGGTCGCCTTCGCGCTCACCACGTTGAGCGTTCCGCCGCCCATGATGGCGGCGTCGGGGGAGTCGGTGATCGGGATGGCGGCGAGGCCGTAGATCGCCGGGTCGAGGTTGTTCTCGCGGGTGAGGCTGGTGAAGATGTCTGACCCGGAGGTGTACATGCCGATCTGCCCGGCCGCGAAGGCCTGATTGATGGTGCCCCAGTCGAAGAGGAAGTTCGAGCCCATGGAGTTGTCGGTCCAGCGCAGCTCCTTGAGGAACTCCAGCGTCTCCTTCGTGGCGTCGTTGTCGAGAGTGACGGTGGTGGTGTCGCCCTCGCCTTCCTCCATGCGCCCGCCGCGCGAGACGGCGGCGGCGGTGGTCTGCCAGCCGCCCGTGTTGCTCTGCGTCATCTGCATGTAACCGGCCTGGCCGGTCTTCTCGGCGATCGCCTTGGCGTCTTCGCGCACCTCGTCCCAGGTGGTGGGCGGGTCGTCGGGGTCGAGGCCGGCCTGCTCGAACAGGTCGCGGTTGTAGTGCAGGCCGATGGCATATGCCTCTCGGGGAATGCCGTAGATGTTGCCCGCGTCGTCTTGCGCCGTGGCGAGCACGCTGGGGTTGAACTGATCGAAGTAGGGCAGCGCCTCCACCTGGGTGGTGAGGTCGGCGAGCTGTCCGTTCGCGATGAGGGTGCGGCCATCGGTGAGGGGGATGCGGAACACGTCGGGCAGCGTGCCGCCCGCGAGCTGTGCGGTGAAGGTGGTGGCCTTCCACTCGTACTCGACCGGTTCGACGTCGATGTCGGGGTTGAGTTCCTCGAACTCGGCGACCCGGGCGTCGAAGGCGTCGAACGCCGCCTGCTCGGTGCCGGGGATGAGGGAGGCGACGGAGATGCGGACTTTACCGTCGTCGGGTGTTCCGGCGTCGGCCGAGCAGGCGCTCAGCAGACCGGCGGAGGCGAGGCCGACCGCGGCGATCGCGATGGCTTTTCGTGGAGACTTCATTGTCTGTGCCCTTCTTGGTGTGGTGCGTGGATTGCGGATGGTGCGTGGTGCGTGGTGCGTGGTGCCGGGTTGGTGTGGTGCGCGGATGCGCGTGCTAGGCGGGATGGTGGGCCGGCCGGAGCCAGGCGGTGGCGTCGGGCGGGAGCTGCCCGTCGATGAGGTCGGTGCTCGCGAGCAGGAGTTCGCGATGTGCGGGGAGCGCGGCGGGCGCATCTCCGAAGTTCGTGACGCACACGACGTCACCGCGCGAGAAGGCGAGCACCTCGGGCGCGGCATCGAGCCATTGCAGTAGGCCGTCGCCGAGGTCGGGTTCGTTGCGGCGGATGCGGAGGGCTGCACGGTAGAGGGAGAGCATCGACGCGGGGTCGGCCGACTCGGACTCGACCGTGTAGGCGGACCAGTCGAGGGGTTGAGGGAGCCAGGTACGGTGGGTGCCCGCCGGGGGCGCGGTGTCGTCGGGGAGCCGGGTGTGCGGGGCGACGGCAGGCCGATCGGTCGCGGCCTGCGCCTCGGCCTGTGGGGTGCTGAAGCCGAAAGGAGGGTGGGTGCCCGCCCAGGGGAGCGGGACGCGGCATCCGTCACGCCCGGGATCGACGCCTCCCGAGCGTGCGTGCATCGGGTCGTGCAGCAGCTCGCGAGGGATGTTCTCGGCTTCGGGAAGGCCGAGTTCGTCGCCTTGGTAGAGGTAGAGCGATCCGGGGAGGGCAGCCGTGAGCAGGGCGGCCGCTCGCGCCCGGCGGGTACCGAGCGCGAGATCGGTGGGGGTGCCGAAGCGCTTCGTGGAGAAGGCGAAGGCGCTGTCGGCGCGACCGTAGCGGGTGACCGGTCGGGTGACGTCGTGGTTCGACAGCACCCAGGTGGAGGGGGCGCCGACGGGGGCGTGGGCGGCGAGCATGGTGGTGATGGATGCCCGCAGTTCGCCGGCGCTCCAGGCGCGGCTCATGAAGTCGAAGTTGAAGGCGGTGTGCATCTCGTCGGCCCGGAGATATTTGGCGAAGCGTTCCGAGTCGGGGAGCCAGATCTCGCCCACGAGCACGCGGCTGCCCTCGGTGCTCCCTGCGTACTCCTCCGCTACGGCGCGCCAGCCGCGGTAGATGTCGTGCAGTTCGTCGCGGTCGGTGTTCGGATGCTCGCCGGGGCCCGGATTCTCCGGCACCTCGGGGAGCGTCGCGTCTTTCACGAGCAGGGCGGCGGAGTCGATGCGCACGCCGGCCACGCCGCGGTCGAACCAGAAGCGCAGGATGTCTTCGTGCTCGCGGCGGATCTCGGGATGGTCCCAGTTGAGGTCGGGCTGCTCGGGAGAGAACAGGTGCAGATACCACTCGCCCGGGGTGCCGTCGGGGTTCGTGGTGCGGGTCCAGGTGGTGCCGCCGAAGTTCGAGACCCAGTCGGTGGGGGGCAGCTCGCCGCCGGTGCCCCGGCCTTCGCGGAACCAGAATCGCGCACGGGCCGGGCTGCCGGGGGCAGACGCGAGGGCCTCCTGGAACCACGGATGCTCGTGCGAGACATGGTTCGGAACCACGTCGATGATGGTGCGGATGCCGCATTCGAGTGCATCCTGGATCAGCGCCTCCGCCTCCGCCAGGTCGCCGAACGCGGGGTTGATGGCCCGGTAGTCGCTCACGTCGTAGCCGCCGTCGGCGAGCGGTGACGGATACCACGGGGTGAACCAGAGGGCGTCGACGCCCAGGTCTTTCAGGTAGCCGAGCTTGCTGCGCACACCGGCGAGGTCTCCGGTGCCGTCGCCGTCGGCATCCGCGAAGCTGCGCACGTAGACCTCGTAGATGACGGCGCTGCGCCACCAGTCGGCGTCGGTCGCCGCCGTCGTCGCAGCCGCAGGGGGGAGGGTTTGCGTGGTCACGCCCCGAATGTAGCTTCAGGACTAATCGAGCGCAAGAACTCGACAAAAAGCAAGCAACTTACGCATTCTTGCGGTTGCTTGCGCTTCGCGGCGCACTCTGGCCTCGCCGGGGCCCCGGACTTTTCCAAACGGGGTGGCCCCCGCGCCCCTATGTGGTCGGGCTTCGCAGCTCGTTTGGAGAAGTCCGAGGCAAACCGGCCGAATCGGCGATCAGACGCGGGGGCGGGCGGGCCCGGTGGAGCCGCGCACCACGAGCTCGGGCTCGAAGAAGTACTCGTCGGGGTCGGTGGCTGTGCCGTCGATCTGCGCCACGAGCAGGTCGATCACCATCCGCCCCATCACCTCGATCGGCTGGCGCACGGTGGTGAGCGGGGGATCGGTGCTCGTCATCAGCGCCGAGTCGTCGAATCCGATCACCGAGATGTCGCCCGGAACCGAGAGTCCGGCGCGCTTGACCGCACGGATCGCGCCGAGCGCCAGCGGGTCGGATGCGCAGATGATGGCGGTCACTCCGGCTTTCACGAGGCGGGTCGCCGCCGCCTGCCCGGCCTCGAGCGAGTACTGGGAGTGGGCCACGAGTTCGGGCGGGAAGGTGCCGCCGGCGAGCCGGTCGGCCGAGGCGAGCTTGCGGAGCGAGGGCACGTGGTCGGCGGGGCCGAGCACGAGTCCGATCCGTTCGTGGCCGAGCTGGGTGAGGTGCCCCCAGGCCTGTTCGAGCGCGACCGCATCGTCGGTGGAGACGGTGGCGAAGCCGAGCCCCGGAATGGGCGCGTTGGTCACGACGGTCGGCAGTTTCAGGTCGATCAGGCGGCGGTAGTGCTCGTGCGGCGCATCCCTCTGGGTGTACTGGCCGCCGGCGAAGACGACTCCCGAGACGTGCTGCTGCAACAGCAGATCGAGGTAGTCGCTCTCGGAGATGCCGCCCGCGGTGACCGTGCAGAGCACCGGGGTGTACCCGTGCTGGGCGAGTGCGATGCCCACCACTTCGCCGAACGCGGGGAAGATCGGGTTCTGCAGCTCGGGCAGGAAGAGCCCCACGAGCCGCGCCCGCTCGCCCCGCAGCTTGCTCGGTCGCTCGTAGCCGAGCACGTCGAGGGCCGTGAGCACGGCCTGGCGGGTGCTCTCGCTCACCCCGGGCTTCTCGTTGAGCACGCGGCTCACCGTGGCTTCGCTCACGCCCACCTTGCGGGCCACCTCGGCGAGTCGTCGCGACATGCTGCAATCTTACGCAATCCGCGCAATTTCTTGCAGCCTGCTCTCACCCGGGCGGCAGCTCCACCGCCGGAATCTCGCAGCCTTGACCCGTACCCTGGATGGGTGACCACGCCCGACTCCCGCACCTGGCGGCTCCTCGCGCCCAAGAAGCCGCCGCGCCTGCCGCCCAAGGGGGAGCGATGGGGCGGGATGCTGCGGCCTGCGACCCTGATCACGCTGGGCATCGTGGGCGCCATCATCGCTACGGTCTGGATCGGGGTCGCCGTCTCGCGGCCGACCGCGCCCACGACGCTCGAGGGCGTGACGGCCGAGGTCATGACCGAAGTCGACACCGTCACGGGTCTGCTCGGCGACCCGGTCGAGCCGGCGGATGACGCGACCCAGGTCATCCCGTGCCCCGACGGCGGCGCGGGTCAGCAGTACGTCGTCACCCGCACCGAGTCGTTGCCCGCTTCCGTCAATCCGCGCGACGCGATCGACGTGGTGACCGGAGCCTACGAGCAGCGCGAGTGGAAGGTCAGCTCCTCGCCCTTCGGCAGTGAGGGTGGTCGCGAGGCGCTCCTGATCGGCAAGAACCTCGTGCCGATCGAACTCACTCTGGTGCCCGACGGCACGACGCTGCAGGCGACGATCCACAGCGAGTCGCGCTGCACCGCCGCGCCCTGAGTGCCGCCATCCGCGCCCTGAGGTGCGCCGAAACGACGGAGGGCTCGGCGAGAACCGGTCTGTGACTCCGTCGATTCCGTCGGCCGGCCCCGAACTCCGTCGTTTCAGCTCCGTCGTTTCGACGAGCGGCCGGGTCAGTGCACCAGGGCCGCGCGGCTCCAGGTGTCGAAGTCGGTGGTCGCGAGCGTCGCATCCCGGCCCGGCAGCAGGTCGCGTGCGCCGAGGCGGCTGCCGAAGTAGGCGGCGAGCGGATCGGCCGCGACCTCGCGCGGATCGTTCGCGAAGGCGAGGCGCCGCCGCACGAATCCGTCGAGCTGCCCTTCCTCGGGTCCGGCGTTCTCCACGATGCCGCCGACCGGGGCCGCGAGGGCCGCTCGCACGACCGCTGCCGCCACATCATCGGCCGCCATCGGCCGGATGAACGCCTCCGCCACCCGCACCCGGTCGCCGTCGACCGCGGCATCTGCGATGCTGCCGATGAACTCGAAGAACTGGGTGCCGTGCACGATGGTGAAGGCCCGCCCCGACTCGCGGATCAGCCGCTCCTGCGCGTGCTTGGCCCGGAAGTAGCCGCCCTCGGTGGCGGCGAGGCGTTCGGTGCCGACCACCGAGAGCGCCACGTGGTTGGCGACCCCGGCGGCCGCGCCGTAGCTCAGCAGGTTGAGCGTCGAGGTCTCGAAGAAGTCGAGTGCGCCGGCCTCGTCGGTGTAGGAGGAGTTGGAGGTGTCGACGACGGTCTGGGCGCCCTCGAGGGCATCCGCCAGTCCGTCGCCGGTGTAGGAGTTGACGCCGGTGGCACGCGCGGCGGCCACCCCTTCGTGTCCGCCCGCCTGCAGCAGGGCGACGGTCTTGGCGCCGATGAGCCCGGTGCCGCCTACGACGACGATCTTCGACATGATCTGGTCCTTCCGGTCGAGGGCGGCGGCCACTCCGCTGCCGACGCCAGCTACGACCGGGCAGCCCCCTGATCTGTGACCGGACGCGTGATCGGTGACCGGACGCGGTCGATCACCCGCGCGCCGGACGGCGAAGACCCTGGCGAACCCTAGTGACAGGCGGTCAGGGCCGCGGCCGCGCGGTTGAGCGTGGCCGTTCCTCCCAGAACCGAGACCTGGCTGGTGCCCCAGTGCGCCATGGTCTGAAGAGTCGTCGAGGGCACGCAATCGGTGTGCGCGAGCAGCAGGGGAGCATGGTTGACCGCCGCCAGCACCCCGCCGGCCAAGGCGTCGGGGAACGTGAGTCCCGACGCCAGGTAGGTGCGGGTCGCCGTGCTGAAGTAGTGCGCGTTCACCGAGGTCGCGGCTTCGAAGCGGTCGGAGCCGCCCAGCCGGATCGTGTCGGGAACGAGCGCGGTCACGTCGGCTTCGATCCCGGGCGACACGCTCGCCGGCCCGCCGACGATGGTCACGTGCGAGACACCGAGGCTCTCGAGCAGGCTCGCGGTGGCGGCATCCAGGGTGGCCGCGGTGCCCGGCACCAGGATGACCGGGGCGCCGATGGAGGCCGCCGACGAGACGGCCGACAGCGCATCCGGGTAGTTGGCGCCGGTGGCGAGGAAGGCCGTCGATGCGCCGCTCGGGAAGCTGGCCGCCGCGAGCGCGCGTGATGCCGCGTATCGATCGGGCCCCGAGAGCCGAGTGACCCTGTCGGAGTAGAACTTCGCTTCGAAGTGGGCCTGCCACTCGGCGGAGACGGAGTTCTCCCCACCGACGATGACGATGCGGGGGGCTCCGAGCCGGTTGATCTCCCCGTCGACGGAGTCGTCGACGGTCGGTGGCACCAGCAGCAGAGGTCCGCCGGCCGCGGCGGCGATCGGCGCGGCGCTCAGCGCATCGGGGAAGTTCATGCCCGAGGCGATGTAGACGACCGGCACCGGATCGAAATAATACGTCCACTCGCGGTGCGCGGCGATCGACATGGCGATCGCGCCGCGGAAGCGGTCGGGTCCGGAGGTGCGGCTCGAGAGCACGCCGGGAATCGTCGTCGTGTCGGCGAACGTGCCCGTCATGATCAGGTCGATGTCGGCGGCGAACGGGTCGTCGGTGGCGCGGGACACCAGATGGAGGTTCGTGAAGCCGTCGTGGTCGGTGAAGACCGACGTCAGCGGCGGGTCCACGGGCGCGCGTGCCGTCAGCACGAATCCCGCCTCGTTCAGCGAGGTGCTCAGGTGCAGACCGGAGTGTGCGGGGCCACGTGGCTGCGAGATCTGCCCCATTTCGCGCTCGTCGGTGGCCGAGGCGAGCTCGGCCTCGTTGTCGGGGTTCCAGGTCATGCCCGTCGGCGTCTGGATCTTGATCGCGCCTCCGGGAACGACCCAGTCGTCGTTCTCCGGGAGGGTGTACTGCTTGAGCAGCGAGAACTCGCTCGACTCCGCCCGCGCGAGGTCTTTGCTGAACGACGTCGTGCCGTCGGCCGGGACGATCCGCAGAAAACCACCCAGCCCGACGTGGCTGACCTTGGCGAGGGGATCATCGGGATCGGCGGTCTGCTCGTACACCCCGTAACGGAGCTGGGACGTTCCCTCCGGGGTCGCCATCGACGTCAGCGCGCCCGCCGGGATCGGCACCGTGACGGAGTTCGTGGCCGGGTCGATGGTGGCGGGGATGGTCGCGGTGTACTGGTCGCTCGCGAATCCGACGTCGATCGAGTCGAGATCGAAGAGTGTGGTCTGCGCCGGCAGGAGGAGGGTGAACGTCTCCACCGAGCTCGGGATCGCAGGCAGCACGTCGCCTGGGCCCGTGTCGTACGACGCGTCGAGGAAGAAGGTGTCGGGTCGATCGGGCAGCACCACCGTCCCGGTCGACGCCTCGGCCGGACTCGAGCCGAGGGGGCCGAGGGCGCTGATGAGCACCGCCGCGATCGCCGTCGTCGCGATCAATCCGATTCGCCTCGCCGGGACGCGCCCGAAGTACTGGTGCTGCATGGAAGTTCCCCCGGTCGTGTCTGATGCTGGCCAGATCCTATCTCCCGGAGACGGCTTCGCTACAACTGACGATCTGTGTGCGGGCCGGTGCCCGTATCCGACGCCGACTTCAGCTCGTCGACCAGCAGGGTGTCGGCGCGGAAGTGCCCCGAGCGATAGGCCGCCCGCCCCACCATGTGCGCGGAGACGGGCGCGGTGAGGCTCTGGAAGAAGATGATCGCGAGCGCCAGCGTGATCGTGCCGACCGACGGGTTCGTCACCGCGACATCCGCCACGATCGCGATGATTCCGAGGATCTGCGGCTTCGTGGCCGCGTGCAACCGCGAGAGCACGTCAGGAAAACGGAGGAGGCCCACTCCCGCCGCGAAGCACATGACCGCCGCGAGCAGCACGAGCACCGACGTGATCACGTCGCGCAGGTCGAAGTCGAAACCGAGGTCGAGCGGGCCGGTCATGTGTCGTCCCTCGAGGCGAGGAAACGGGCCGCGCTCACCGATCCGACGATGCCGAACAGGGCGAGTCCGAGCAGCACCGGCAGGGTGTCGGTGTGCCGGTTGATCGCCATCTCGGCGCCGATCGCGCACATGGAGGTGGCGACGAGCACGTCGGACGCGATGATCCGGTCGAGCGCCGAGGGGCCCCGGATGATGCGCCAGACCGCCCCGACGGCCCCGGCCGCGAACAGAAGCCCGGCGATGACGACGACGACGATCATGGGGTGCTCCCTTCTGGCGCATCCAGTCGCGCCAGGTCGTCGGACGACCCCGCCGCGAGGATCAGCCGGCGCTCCGTGGCGAGAACCGAGCGCTTCAGCGCGGGCAGGTCGTCGACCGACCGCACGTTGAACGCGTGCAGGTAGAGGATGGCCGCCTCACGGTCGACGTCGATCACGATCGATCCGGGCACGAGCGAAACCGCTTCGGCCGTGAAGGTCATCACGAGGTCGGATCGCGTGCGCAGCGGCACAGCGATGATGGCGTTGCTCGGCCGGTAGTGCGGCTTGATGGCCGACCAGGCGATCTGGAGCGACGCCAGCACGATGTCGGCGAGCAGCCTCAGCACGAAAGCCGCCGCACGCAGGATGTTGAACCGCCCGCTGAGCGCCACCGCCGGCAGGTAGAAGACGATCGACACGAGCAGCGCGAGCAGCAGACCGGTCAGGAGCGAGAGCCAGGTGAACTCGCCCCAGAGCAGCATCCAGAGGAGGACGAGCCCGAGGAAGGGCACCAGGCTGCTGGCGATGCGCGCTCTCACGGGGCACCCCCTGTCAGGCTCCCCGGCACCCCGGCGGGGAACACGGAGTCGACGTAGGTCTCGGGCGTCGCCACGTTTCCGGCCGCCCGCTGGGCGAGGTCGAAGAGCGGCCCGGCGAACACCGTGAGGCAGAGGGTCAGCGCGATAAGCCCCGTGGCCGCGCCCACCATGAGGCGGGAGGTGCCGACCGCGGTGGCGACGCCCGTCGCGGTGCCGTTGGTCGACTCGGGGCTCTCCTGCAGCGATTCGATGAGCGGCGACTCGTAGCCCTCCACGTCTTCCTTCGGCCGCCAGAACGCCATGTTCCACACCCGCATCAGCGCGTAAAGCGTGAGCAGCGAGGTGGCGACGCCGGCCCCGATCAGCACGTACACGAGAGGCGACGGCGATTCAGCGCCCGCCTCGAACAGGCCGATCTTGCCGAGGAAGCCCGAGAACGGCGGGATGCCGCCGAGATTCAACGCTCCGATGAAGAAGAGGATCGCGACATACGGCGCCTTCTTGAGCAGACCTCCGAGCCGCGTGATCGACGTCGACCGCCCCACCCGCTCGATCAGCCCCACCACGAGGAACAAGGCCGTCTGCACCGTGATGTGGTGCACGATGTAGTAGATCGTGGCACCGGTGGCGAGCTCGGTGCCGATCGCGACGCCGAAGATCATGTAGCCGATGTGGCTCACCAGCGTGAACGAGAGCAGCCGCTTCACGTCGGCCTGCGCGAGGGCGCCGAGGATGCCGACGAGCATCGTCAACCCGCCGATGATGAGCAGCGGCACCGTCAGGGGCACGTCGAAGAAGAGCAGCTTGTCGGTGCGGATGATGGCGTACACACCCACCTTCGTCAGCAAGCCGGCGAACACGGCGGTGACGGGTGCGGGCGCGGTGGGATACGAATCCGGCAGCCAGAACGACAGCGGGAACACGGCTGCCTTCACGGCGAATCCGATCAGCAGAGCGGCGCACAGGATCACCTGCACATCGAGCGGGAGCTCCCGGATGCGATCCGAGAGCAACGCCATCGTCACCGTGCCGGTCGCGCCGTAGATGAGCGCGATCGCACCGAGGAACAGCAGCGACGAGACCAGACTCACCACGACGTAGGTGACGCCCGCCCGGATGCGCGACCCGGTTCCGCCGAGCGTCAGCAGCACGTAGCTGGCGGCGAGCAGCATCTCGAACCCGACGTACATGTTGAACAGATCGCCCGCGATGAAGGCGTCGAACAGTCCGCCGGCCAGGATCAGGTAGGTCGGATGGAAGATCGAGACGGGGGTGTCGCGGTCCCGATCCGCGATGCCCTGCCCCACGGCGAACACGAGCACGCCGAGCAGCATCAAGGCCGAGACCACCACCATGATCGCGGCCAGCCGGTCGACCACGAGCACGATGCCGAAGGGCGGGGGCCAGGCGCCGACCTCCACCACCGCGGGCCGGCCGGTGCGATCGACGTAGGCGAGGAGGATGGCGGCCGTCACGGTGACAGCGCTCAGCGCGGTGACACTGATCGCGATCTGCAGGCGCCGGTAGCGACCGAGGATCAGCGTGATCGCCGCTCCGACGAGCGGGATGATGACGAGCAGGGGGACGAGGGCGTTCATCGCATCACGTCCCGGTCGCGCTCGCTGGGGTCAGCGGAATCCGGCGAGCCGCCCGAGCCGCCCGACGCATCCGTGTCGTCGCTGTCGCTGTCGTCGTGGTCGCTGCCGAGCACCGTGCGCACCGCCTCGTCGTCACCCTCCAGGTTGGCGTGGAAGACGAGCGCCGCGTCGGCTTCGGCCGCATCCATCTCCTCTTCGTCGCTCGTGACGTCGTCGCCCTCGTCGCCGAGGTTCGAGAGCCACCAGGAGCGGTAGATGAGAGCCAGGATGAACGCGGTCACGCCGAAGTTGATCACGATGGCTGTGAGCATGAGCACCTGCGGCACGGGGTCGACGATGTCGGCGGGCTGGGTGGCTCCGTCGATGATCGGTGATTCGCCCGAGCGGCCCGACATCAAGAAGATGAGGAGGTTCGTGGCGTTGCCGACGAGCAGGAAGCCGATCAGGATGCGCGTGAGACTGCGTTCGAGCATCACGTAGACCCCGGCGCCGTACATCACGGCCATCAGCACCACGAGGGTGAGGGAGGCGCTCACGAGCCACCACCTGCGCTCGTCGCGCGCCCCGCGACGCGACCGCGGGTTTCGGCCTCGTCGGCCACCACCGCGTGGTCGTCGGGCGCGGCCGCCACGTCGTCTTCGGCCAGCTGCCGGTCGACCTCGCCGCCGAGTGCTCGCAGGATGTCGAGCACCACACCGATCACCACGAGATAGACGCCGATGTCGAAAATGGTGGAGGTGCCGAAGGAGATGTGCCCGAGGATCGGCACGTCGGCCTCGAAATACGCCGACTGCAGGATCTCGCCGCCGAAGAACAGCGACCCCACCGCCGTGCCCGTCGCGAGCAGCATTCCGGCGCCGAGGATGACGCCCGGGCCGATCGGGAGGGTCTCGCCGATCTCGTAGCGCCCGCCCGCGAGATACCGCGCGATCAACGCCAGCCCGGCCAGGATGCCCGCGGCGAAGCCTCCGCCCGGGGCGTTGTGCCCCGCGAAGAGCAAGAAGATCGACACCACGATGGCGGGATGGAAGATGAGCCGCACGAGCACCTCGAGGATGAGCGACCGGTTCTCGGGCGAGAGCGTCTTGCCGCCCAGCAGCCACGAGTGCTGACGGGAATCCGGGTCGTCGGTCTCGGTCGAGGTGTGCGGGTCGTCGACCAGCCGGGTGCGCTGCCCGCCGCTGCGGCGCTTCCGCGACTCGCGAAGGCGCGGCACGGTGAAGTTGCGGCCGGTGACGAAGATGAGGCTGGCGACACCGGTGGCGACGACGACGAGCACCGAGAGCTCATTCATGGTGTCCCAGGCGCGGATGTCGACCAGCATCACGTTCACCACGTTCTTGCCGTGTCCGACGTCGACCGCGAGACGCGCGAGCTCTTCGCCGAGGCCGGGTGCCTGCCGGGCGCCGAGCGCGATCAGGCCAACGAGCCCCATGGTCACGCCGACGAGTGTGCCGATCAGGATGCGCCAGCCTTTTCGTACCGGGGTGTTGTGCTGCGCGATCTTCACCGGCAACCGCCGCAGCACCAGCACGAACACCACGATCGTGACGCTCTCGACGAGGGCCTGGGTGAGTGCGAGATCCGGAGCCCCGTGGAAGGCGAAGAGCACCACCAGGCCGAAGCCGGTCGCACCCACCAGCAGCACGGCGGCGAGTCGGTGCGAGGCACGGGCCGCCATCACCGCGGCGACCGCCATCGCGGCGGCCACGAACACCTGGGCCGGGTAGTCCCACGCCACGAACTCGGTCGGCCAGGTGCGGTTCAACGCCGTCGCGGCGCCGAGACACAGCACGAAGACGAGGAGGATCGTGCCGATGTACTGCGGCAGACCGCCCCTCTGAGCCGTCAGTGTGACCCGGGCGGCGAGTTGGTCGACTCCGCGCAGGATCGACCAGTAGCTGCGAGAGGCGTCGATGAGGGGCGGGACCTTCTTCTGCAGCTTTGCCACCGGCTTGCGGAGGGCGAAAAGCGCCAGGCCTGCCGCGATGATGAGGGCCGAAATGCCGAGGGCGGGCTCGAGGCCGTGCCAGAGGGCTAGGTGGTAGTCGCCGCCGCCGGGGACGGTGTCGGCGTAGGTCTCCAGGGCGTGGCCGATGGGGGCGGCTGCGAAGCCGCCGGCGATGGTGGCGAAGGTGAGGATGATGGGGGCGATCAGGATGAGCTGGTCTGGCTTGTGGGTCGTTGGCTCCGGCTGCAGCTTCTGGGGGGTTGGCTCCGGCTGCAGCTTCTGGGGGCTCTGCCCGTGAACGCCCACCACACCGGAGCCCCCAGAAGCTGCAGCCGGAGCCGGTTTTGAGGCGAAAGCGCCCCAGAAGAACCGGGCGCTGTAGGCGACCGTGAGGATCGAGCCCAGACTGACGCCGGTGAGGGCTACCCAGCCCCAAGGGGTGTCGGCCTCGAGAAAGGCGGTGAGGACTGCCTCCTTCGCTACGAACCCCAGGAGTGGGGGGATGCCCGCCATGCTGGCCACCGCGATGAGCGCTACCGCCGCGAGCAAGGGTCTGCGGCGGCCGAGGCCTGAGATCTCTCGGAGGTCTCGGGTGCCCTCGTCGTGATCGACGATGCCGACCACGAGGAAGAGCGTGGCCTTGAAGAGGGCGTGGGCCAGGAGGAGGGCAGCTCCGGCCAGGGCGGCATCTCTGGTGCCGAAGCCCACGACGACGGTCAGGAAGCCGAGCTGGCTCACGGTGCCGTAGGCGAGCAGCAGCTTGAGGTCGTTCTGGCGGAGGGAGCGCCAGGCGCCGAGGAGCATGGTCCAGACGCCGAGGCTCACGAGAAGCGGTGTCCACCCCGGGGTGTCGGCGAAACCGGGGGCGAGGCGGGCGATCAGGTAGATGCCCGCCTTCACCATGGCCGCCGCGTGCAGGTAGGCGCTCACCGGTGTGGGTGCGGCCATGGCGGCCGGCAGCCAGAAGTGGAAGGGCACGAGCGCCGACTTCGAGAGAGCACCGACCAGGATGAGGATGATCGAGGTGGTGACGAGCGCGCTCCCGGGCGGCGGGTCGCTGACGAGCCGCGCGATCGAGCTGGTGCCGGCATCCACCGTCAGCAGCACCACGCCGACGAGCATGGCGAGGCCGCCGAAGGTGGTGACCAGCAGCGCCTGCAGTGCTGCGCCACGGCTCTCCTTGCGGTCGGTGTAGTGACCGATGAGGAGGTAGGAGAGCACGCTGGTGATCTCCCAGAACATGAACATGATGTAGATGTCGTCGGCGGTGACGAGACCGTACATCGTGCCGGCGAAAGCGAGCAGCAGGGCGGCGAAGCGGCCGAGGGCAGGTTCGCGGGGCGAGAAGTAGCGAGCGCAGTAGATCAGCACGAGGGCGCCGACACCGGTCACCACGAGCGCGAGCAGCCAGGCGAGCGTGTCGACGCGGAACGACAGCGCGATGCCGAGCTGCGGAATCCACTCCACCGTCTCGGTCGTCGCCCCGCCCGCCAGAACCGTGCCGGTCTGCGTGAGCGTGAACACGAAAGCCGCCGCCGGAAGGGCCGCGATGAGGTAGAACACCCGGGTCGAGAGCAGCCTCGTCAGCAACGGAGTGAGCGCTGCAAGCCCTGCGAACAACAGCAGGACCAGGATCACGCGGATCTCCTCGTGTCGGGGAGAGGGGCAGGCCCCCAGTCTACCGGGGGTCGGTCAGAAGCGCCGCGGCAGCGGTCATGCCGGGGCGCCCGCGGGCCGTCCAGACGGCCGAAATGCGCATCTCGATCGACGGAGTTTCGCGCGAATTTGCGCGAACGACGGAGTCTCAGTCCGCTGACAGGCAGAGAGCCCGTCGTTTCGGGCGGCCCAGAGCCAGGCGCCGACGACCGTACCCTTGAGGGGTGGCTGACGACACCCCCTTCCTCGATGTGGCCGGGCTCGACCCGCTGAGCGAACGCGTGTACCTCGACCTGCTCACGCAGGGTCGCTCGAACGCCGCGCACGTGTCGGAGAAGTTCGATCTCGGGCTGCCGGCGGCATCCGCGATGCTCGAAGACCTGCGCGAGCTCGGCCTGGCGTCACGCCTGGAGGGCGCGGAGCGCGACTACACGCCGGTGGACCCGGGCTACTCGCTGCGCGCCATCGCCGACCGGATGGGCGATCAGGTGCTGCGCATCCGCGAATCGCTGCCGAAGCTGGTCGAACTGTTCGAGCGGGTGCCGCCGACCGGGATCGATCAGACCCAGACCACGGTGCTGGCCGACGCGGATGCGGTGGCCGCGTGGTACACCCGCCTGCAGCACCAGGCGCGCACCGAGTTCCTCGCCTTCGACCGGCCGCCCTATGTGTCGGCCTCGCTCGATCCCGTCGAGGCCACCGCCCTCGGTCGCGGCGTCGAGTGGCGCGCCATCTACACGATCGAGAGCTTCGACGACGGCACGACCTGGGACGAGGTGGCCGACCTCGCCGCGCAGGGGGAGCAAGCCCGCATCGCCCCCGACCTGCCGACCAAGCTCGCCATCGTCGATCGCCGCACGGCGCTCGTCTCGCTCACGCTGGAACCGGGGCGCATCTCCGCTCTCGTCACCTCCTCGCAGCCACTCGTCGATTCGCTGCGCCAGCTCTTCGAGTTCCACTGGGCGAGGTCGCTGCCGCTCGGTGACGCCCTGGCGCAGCTGGAGAACGGATCGGCGCCCGCGGAAGGGGCGGTGAAAGGCGCGGGCCGCATCCGTTCCGCCACGGCGGAGGAGCGCACCCTGCTGTCGCTGATGGCCGTCGGCATGAAAGACGACGCGGTCGCCCGGCAGTTGCAGATCTCGCCGCGCACGCTCCGTCGTCGCAGCCAGGAGTTGATGGCCGAGCTCGAGGCGAGCACACGATTCCAGGCCGGCCTCGAAGCTGCCCGGCGGGGCTGGCTGTAGCGCTGCGTTTCCGCCGTGTAACGATCGCGTTTCCGCACCTGGCCACTTGCGGCAGATGGCCTAGCTAGGCCAACACGGCCTCGACGCCGTTGCCCACAATAGGACGACCGGCGAACCCGACCCCCCGAGCGGGGGTGCCTTCCGCCACCCGCATCCTTCGACCAAAGGACTCCGTGAACACGTCTCCTGCACCGATCCGTGCCTCTCGCCCTTCCCGGCCCTCCCGACGAAGCGGCCTCCGCTTCTGGGCTGCCGCGACCGCCACCATCCTGGCCACCGGCATCGGAGCCGGCGCCATGGTGGCCGGGCCCGCGGCGGCAGCGGGAACCGCCGCGCCGTCATCCGCATCGACGGCCGCGACGGCGGCACCGACCGACCCCACCGACACCACCGACCCCGCTGCCTTCGCCGACGGCCGCTACATCGTCACCCTGAAGAGCGACGCCGTCGCCGCCTACCGTGGTGGCCTCGCGAAGTTCCCCGGCACCCAGCCGGCGCCCGGCGACGACCTCGACACCGGATCTCGTCGCGTGGCCGACTACTCGAGCTACCTCGCTTCCGTGCAGGAGCAGGTCGCCGACTCGGTGGATGCCGACATCACCACCTCTTATACCCTCACCACCAACGGCTTCTCGAGCACCCTCACCGCCGGTCAGGCGAAGACGCTGGCCGCCGATCCGCGGGTCGCTCGCGTGGTGCCCGACGAACTGCTGCACCTCACGGCCACCCCGTCGACCGACTACCTCGGCCTTTCCGGCGCCGACGGCGTGTGGGCCCAGACGGGCGGCGTCGAATCGGCCGGAGACGGCATCGTGGTCGGCATCATCGACAGCGGCATCGCCCCCGAGAACGCTTCGTTCGCGGGCGAGGCGCTGGCGACGACGCCCGGCGCCGACCCTTACCTCGACGGCGATGCCGTGGTGTTCGACAAGGCCGACGGCAGCACCTTCCACGGAGCCTGTGAGACCGGCGAGCAGTTCACGGCTGACGACTGCTCCACCAAGCTCATCACGGCGCGCTACTTCGTCGACAGCTACGGTCCCGACACCATCGGCCGTGACCGCGGCGAATACCTCTCACCGCGCGACGGCAGCGGCCACGGTTCACACACCTCGAGCACCGCAGCCGGTGACGCGGATGTCGCAGCCGAGGTCGCGGGCCGTGACCTCGGTCTCATCTCCGGTGTCGTGCCCGGCGCCAAGGTCGCCATGTACAAGGCCTGCTGGACCGGTCCGACCCCCTACGACGACGGCTGCCAGACCGGCGACCTGCTCGCCGCGATCGACGCTGCAGTCGAAGACGGCGTCGACGTGATCAACTACTCGATCGGCGGCGGCGCCGCCCAGACCACCATCTCGCTCACCGACGAGGCCTTCTTGAACGCGGCCTCCGTCGGCGTGTTCGTGGCAGCCTCGGCGGGTAACGACGGCCCCGAGGCGTCGACCGCCGACAACGCGGCCCCGTGGATCACCACGGTCGCCGCCTCGACCATCCCCTCCTACGAGGCCACGGTGCGCCTCGGAGACGGCCAGGTCGTGCTCGGCGGGTCCATCACGGTGCCGACCGGCGCACCCGTATCGGGTGCCTTCGTCGACGCGACGGCTGCCGCGGCCGCCGGAGTGGTCGATCCGCAGCTCTGCGGCCCCGACACGCTCGACCCCGCGAAGGTGAAGGGTGCGATCGTGCTCTGCGACCGCGGCGTCGTCGACCGGGTCGCGAAGTCGGCCGAGGTGAAGCGGGCCGGCGGCATCGGTCTGGTGCTCGTGAACACGCATCCGGATTCCGTCGATCTCGACACCCACACCGTGCCCACGGTGCACGTCGACTCGGCCGGCGCCGAACTGCTGCACGCCTACGCGGCGACCACGGGCGCCACCGTCACGCTCGAAGACGGCAACCCCGACGCCCTCCCGTCGCCCCCCACGCCCCAGGTGGCCGGGTTCTCGTCGCGCGGGCCGATCCTCGCCGACGGTGGCGACATCCTGAAGCCCGACATCGCGGCTCCGGGTGTCGGAATCCTCGCCGCGTTCGCCAACTCCGAGGGTCAGGACGGCCAGTACGCGCTGCTGTCAGGCACCTCGATGGCCTCCCCCCACATCGCCGGACTCGCCGCGCTCTACCTGGGCGAGCATCCGGATGCCACCCCCGCCGAGATCAAGTCGGCCATGATGACCACCGCCTACGACACGGTCGACGGATCGGGCGCACCGATCACCGATCCGTTCGCCCAGGGCGCCGGTCAGGTCGACCCCACGCGGTACTTCGACCCGGGCATGCTGTTCCTGAACGACGTCGACGACTGGTACGGCTACGCCGAGGCGATCACCGGGCTCGAGCTGGGTGTCGACACGGTGAGCCCCTCCGAGCTCAACCTTGCGTCGATCAGCGTCGGGGCGCTCGCCGGAACCGAGACGATCACCCGCACGGCCACGTCGACCCGGGCCGGGAGCTTCACGGCGTCGCCGGTCGAGGTTCCGGGCATCGACGTGGTGGTCTCGCCGAGCACCCTCGACTTCTCCGCCGCCGGCGAGGAACTCGAATACACGGTCACGTTCACCCGAACGGATGCGCCGCTCGACGAGTTCGCCACCGGCCAGCTGATCTGGACCGACGGCGACGAGACCGTCACCACGCCTCTGGCCGTGCGCCCGGTGACGCTCGGTGTGCCGCGCGAGGTCGCGGCCGAGGGCACGGACGCCTCCGTCGACATCCCCGTCTCCGTGGGAACGACCGGCGACATCGACGTCACGAAGGCCGGACTGGTGAAGGGCGACGTGCTGCACGGCACCGGAACGGCGTCGCCCGACGGCACTCCGACGGCCCGCGACCGCTTCGTGGTGCAGGTGCCTGAGGGAACCACCTTCTCGCGCTTCGCACTCGACTCGCTCGATGACACGGCCGACCTCGACCTCTACCTGTCGCTCTACGACGACAACGAGCAGGTCACCCCCATCAACGAGGCCGCCACCGCGAACCCCGACGAGACGCTGGATGTGCCCGGGCTCTCACCCGGCCGCTACATCGCGGAGGTCGACTTCTTCTCGGGTCAGGGCGATCTCGACTACACGCTCACGAACTACTTCCTCGGTTCGGAGACGAACGAGGGCGCCTTCGCGGTGACGCCCGAGAAGCTCCACATGACCTTGGGTGAACCGGCGGCGGTGACCGCGTCGTGGAACGGGCTCGAGCCCGGGGCGAGCTATCTCGGCCGCGTCGGCTTCGGCGACTCCGGCCGCAGCACGAACATCACCGTCACCACGCCCGGTGACCCCGTGGCGCCGACCGGTGAGCTCGCGATGACCGTCGACCCGCAGTGGGCCCGAGCGGGAACGGATGTCGCGGTGCACGCATCCGGCCTCACCCCCGCCGAGCCCTACACGATCACGGTCGGTGGCGGCGCGGATGTCGTCGTGCACGGACTCGGCAGTGCGGCAGGACGCGCGGACAAGGCGGTGCTGCTGCCGGCCGGTCTCGCCGACGGCGCCTACCCGGTGACGCTCGAATCCGCGGCCGGCACGGTCGAGGGCACGGTGAACGTCGCGAAGCTCCTCGTGTACAGCACGTTCGAGGTGACGCAGTACGACTCCGACGGAGCGGCCACGACCGCGCTCGAGACCAGCTACGTCGGCACCGGTGAGATGCGGGTGATGCTCACCGGAGCGGCCGGAACCGTGCTCGACGAGCGCATCACGGTGTCGTCCGATCCCATCTTCTGGGCCGACACCGTGCGCTCCTCGGCCGCGAACACCCCGGCCGGTGTGTACACCGCCGACGTGTGGGCGGTGGCGGAGGACGGCTCTCTCACCCAGCACTTCGACTACGTGTTCACGGTGGCCGCGTCGAAGCCGAGCGATGTCACGATCACCCAGAACCCGGGTGACCCGAACCTCGCCGACCTCGCCTTCACCAACCGGTCGGGCAACTACTTCGAGGTGCGGTTGCGCTACAAGCTCTGCTCGGGCCCCGTGGTGTTCTCGACCGTCGACATCAACAAGGAGCGGATCGAGAAGACCTTCGACATGACGGGTGCCACGTACGTGGAACTCATCCGGGCCGACGGCGTGGTGCTGGCGACCTACCAGAACAGCGGTCCGGCGCGCTGCGCCGACGAGCCGAAGATCTCGCAGGACTGGTGGGTGACGTTCAGTGAAGCGCCGACCGTGACCGAAGAGGGCAAGCCGGTCTCGATGGTCTTCAGCAACCGCGTCGCGACCTGGAGCCACGGCTTCGACTTCAGTGCAGGAGTCGGCGACAGCATCCGGGAAGGCCAGTTCTACTACCAGCAGACGCCGCACGAGTTGGTGACGGAGCCCAGCCTGGTGGTGACGGTGCCGCTGTCGGTGCCGGAGAACGAGGCCATCTGGACGCGGGCGTTCTACGAATCGTCGTCGCCCGACATCCACCTCACCGCCCACCGGGTGATCTACGCGCTGCCGGTGACCCTGGCGATGCTGCAGCCGGTGACGGATGCGGGCGGGCCGGGCACGGGTGAGCCCGGTGAGCCGGGCGACCCGGGTGGGCCGGGTGCCGGCGATCCGGGTGCGGATCTGCCTGGTGCGGGCGGATCGGGCCAGGGGAGCGTCGGTGCCGGCGGGGCATCCGGCGACCTCGCGGCCACCGGTTCGGGTGCGCTCTCGGGCGTGATCGCGAGCATCGTGTTGCTCCTCGCGGGAGCAACGGCGGTGCTGGTGCGCAGCCGGCGGCGCCGCGCCTGAGGGGTGCGGTTCCGCTAGGCGGTGCACGAGCGGGGTGTCCTTTCGAGAGGGCACCCCGCTTCGGCGTGTGCTGACCGTTTCGATTGGTGTCCCGAGCCGCCGGTGCGGTGTAATCGACGAGGGCCGACCGAGGAGGATGCATGGGATCGCTGGTGATGGACGACGCCGTTCGCTGGGTGAAGCGTCAGGTGGAGGAGGGGCCTCTGCCGTCGGCGGTGTTCGGGGTCGCGACATCCGCCGGTCCGCAGCACGTCGAGGCCTTCACCGGTCGCGACGCGCGCATCGCCGAGGTCGACGACCACTACGCCCTGTTCTCGGTGACCAAGCCGTTGTCGGGCATCGCGCTGGCGCGATCCGTCGAGCGGGGAGACTTGTCGTTGCGGGCATCGCTCGGCTCCGCGTTCCCGGATGCGCCCGGCTCGACCGCGGCGCAGCCCTGGCGAGCGGGCGTGCGGCTCGAGCACCTGCTCTCGCACACCGGAGGGCTCAGCGAGCCGCCGCTGGACTCGCCCCTCGACCTCGACGAGCAGCTCGACCTCGCCCGACCCGACTTCCTGCCCGGCTCGATGGTGCGCTACTCGAACATCGCCTTTCACGGGGCTGCGCGCATCCTGACTGCCGCGACGGGCCGTGACCTCCACGACGAGATCGAGGCGCTGAGCCCGGTCGGTGGCGGGTCAGCGCTCACCTTCGATTCGGCGAGCGATCCGCACGAGGTCTACGGTCAGCGCGAGGGGGGGCTCGACTACGCCGCGATGGCGCGCCACCGGCATCCGGCCGCCGGCGTGAACGGAACCGCGGCGGGCCTGCTCGAACTCGGCAGCTCGCTGCTGCGGGCGCACGGCGGCGCTCGCGGAGAGGTGCTGCACCCCGAGACGTTGCGTGGGATGCTCGTGCCGCGCACCATCGGGGTGCCCGAGCCGATCCCCGGTGATCCGCGGCGGGACTTCGGGCTGGTCTGGAACATCCGGCAGTCCTCGACGGCGCTGCTGCACCGCAACGCCTTCGGGCACGAGGGCTGGTCGGGTACGCAGTGGTGGATCTACCCCGAGCTCGACCTCTGCTTCGTGCTGATGACGAACCTCCTCGACGTGCGTCTCTACGGGGTCGACCCCGATGAGCTGAACAATGCGGTGGTCGCGGGCAGGTGAGCTTCTGGTCCACCTTTCACGGGGCTGCCGCGCGCTTCGCGCTTGCCGACGGTGGGTCGTGGCTGGGTTCCTAGGAAGTGACGGATGCGTTTAGCTTGGCCGTGTAGGCATCCATCTGTTCGTCCCGGCCACGGTCCATTTCGGGCAAGCGCGGAGCGCGCGGCAGCGGGTCGGCTTGGCGGGTCGAGTGTCGGTGGCACGTGATTGAATAAATCTCATGAAGAGCTTGTTCGTGGCCCGCACCGAGGAGCTCGACGCCCGCCTCGATGCCGTCATCGACGAGCTTCGCGAGGTCGACCTCCTGACGGCCGGGTTGGATGCGCGGCGGGCCCGGGGCCTGGCCGCGACGGCCCAGATCGCTGACGAGCGGGCGGCTCTGGTGTCGCCGGTCGGCCGGGAGTTCTCGGCTGCCCGGGAGGGTGAGCGCACACTGGTCGCGGTGGAGATCGCCACTGCGACATTGCGGTCGGAGCGCACCGTGGCGCGGCTGATCAATGAGGCCGAGCAGTTGGTGCGCGATTACCCCACCACCCTGGCCGCGCTTGAAGACGGGACGGTGTCGGCGTTGCACACCCGGCACCTCGTCGCGCACGCCTGCACTCTCCCCGCGGACGCCCGGCCCGAGTTCGAAGCCCGGCTGCTCGCCGAGGCGGCAGTGTTGCCGGCGCACCGCTTCGCTGAACGGGCCCGCCGGATGCGCGAAACCGCCCACCCCGAGTCGATCGTCGTGCGTCACCGGCAGGCGCGGGAGGAGCGGAGCGTGTGGCTCTCGCCCGAGTGTGACGGGATGGCGACCCTCACCCATCACCTGCCCGCGGTCGACGCGGTCGCGATCGACGACCTGCTCGATAAGATCGCCCGCGCCGAACGCTCCGACACCGACCCGCGCACCCACCCGCAACGCCGCGCCGACGCCCTCACCCGCCTCATCCTCACCCCCGACAACCCGGCCCGGCCCGCATCCATCACCGCGGCCGTGCTCGTGACCGTGCGGGCGGCAACCGTCGCGGGAGTGTCGGATGAACCGGGCGAGCTGCACGGTTACGGTCCGATCGACGCCGACACCGCCCGACAGATCGCGGCGACCGCACCCACCTTCCTGCGGGTGCTGACCCACCCGGTGACGGGGGAGCCGACGGTGGTCACCCGGCACTGGGGCCGCGCGGCCGCCGACCACCTGCCCACGCGCGACGCAGTCACCCGCCCCACGACCGGCGCCGGCCGTCGCACTGGCGCTGCTGCCCCCTTGACCACTGGCGCCACCCGCCCCACCGCCCGCACCGGCCGCCACACCGAGGGCACCACCCACCCCACCACCGGCACCGGCCGCCACACCGACGACAACACCCACCCCACGACCGGCGCCGACGGACACGACGAGGCCGGGCGCGACCGCTACAGCGCCCCACCCGAACTGCGACTCGTGCTCGCTGCGATCGACCAGACCTGCCGATTCCCCGGCTGCGGGCGCCGCGCCAACCGCTGCGAACTCGACCACACCCGCGACTGGGCCCACGGCGGCGGCACCACCGCCGAGAACCTCACCTACCTCTGCCCCCGCCACCACCACCTCAAACACGACACCGGATGGACCGTCGAGCCCGACCCCGACCGACCCAGACACCTCAATTGGCGCAGCCCCCACGGCCGCCACCACCACACCGCACCCCCACGCGCCCACAGCGGCTGAGCACGGGTGGCGAAGCTCACCTCACACGTCCACTTCCGATTCCTTGGCCCTCTTCGCCGCGCCGTCGGTGGGAACTCGACATCCTCTCGACCGGATGGCCCGTCCGCGCGAAGACTGGATCGTCATCGCCGTGAACGGCGGACAGGCTGCCGATTCCTCGGCCCTCTTCGCCGCGCCGTCGATGCCAAGTCGACATCTTGTCGGCCGGATGCCCCGCACGAACTGGATCGGCATCTCATCGCCGTGAACGACGGATACGTTTTGGCGGCCGCTCCCACTGTCTGATCCCATGAGCTCAGCGTCTGGCGGCGGCGGGCGCTCGGTAGTCTCGGGAGATGAGTTCCATCACCGTGCACGAGGTCGCGTCCGCCGCCGATGGGCCGTACGGAGTGGCCGTGACCGACGACGGCGCCGTATGGTGCACCCTCGTGCACGCGGGCGCGGTGCTGCGGCTGATTCCGGATGCATCAGGTGGCAAAGCCTCCCCCACGGTGACGCGAATCGAGCTTGCAGGTCTACACGATGCGGGCACGGACGCGGGCACGGGTGTGGATGCGGGCGCGGACTCGGGTGCGGATGCGGGCACGGGCGCCGGCGCAGGAGCGAGTGCGGGCGCGGGCGGGGACGCCGGCGCAGGTGCGGGCGGCGGCCGCCACGCCCGCGGCGACGCCGCCGGAGGAGCGCAGACCGCGCAGATCGCGGCCGCCGGCGACGACACCGTGTGGGTGACGGACACGGCCGGCGACGCCGTGCTGCTCGTCGGCGCAGGCGGCGTGCTTCGCCGCATCGAGGTGCCCACCCCCGGCGCCCAGCCTTTCGGCATCGCCACCCAGGCCGACGGCACCACCTGGTTCACCGAACTCGGTCGCGACGCCCTCGGACACATCGACCTCCTCGGCCGCGTCACGGAGTTCCCCTCCGGCACGAGGGAGGGCTTCGTGTCGATGATCGCCTCCTCCGGCGAGAGTCTCTGGTTCACGGCGAACCAAGCCAATGCGATCGGTTACATCCGGGGCGGGGATTCGGCGGTGCAGCTGTTCGAGATCCCCACGCCGCATTCGGGCCCGGTGGGCATCACAGTGGGCGAGGACGGCGCAGCCTGGTTCTGCGAGATCCTCGCCGGCGCCATCGGCCGCGTCGACCGCAACGGCGCTTTCAGCGAGTTCCCGCTCCCGTGGCCGGAGTCGAAGCCGCACGCCATCTGCGTCGATCCGTCGGGCGGATTCTGGGCCACCCTCTGGGGCTCGAACCAACTGGCCCACATCGCCCTCGACGGCACGATCGACGTCGTCGATCTGCCCGGCGCCCACTCCGAGCCCCACGGCTTGGCGGTCGCCCCCGATGGCACCGTCTGGGTGGCGATGGAGTCGGGCGCACTCCTCGCCGTCACCCCCTGACCCCTCTCACCCACCTCGCGACTCGCCAATATTCCGCCCTTTCGCGCCGAAAGGAGGGCGGATTTTGGCGAGTCGCGAGGAGGAGAGAGGGGAGGGTGAGGCGACGGGCGACGGGCGACGGGCGACGGGCGAAGGGTCAGGGCAGAGCGGCCGCCAGGGCCTTCAGCACCTGCTCGGGCGTCGGGACTCCGGATGCACGCATCCGCTCGACACCGGACGCATCCGTGATGACGATGGTCGGCGTCGCAACGATGCCGCGCGCCTCGCTCTCGTCGGGGGCATCAGCCACGTTCACCTCGCGCCACTCCACGCGTGAACCGACGAGCGGCGCGACGACGTCGAGGGTTTGGCGCGTACTGGTGCAGGCGCCGCAGAAGCTCGACGAGTACAGCGTGACGCTCAATTCGGCCATGACAAACCTCCGCGATGCACAACCGCCGCGGGGCCTCCGGGATTCCCCGAAGCGCCCCACGATAGAATCGATTGTCAACCGGCACAGTCCGTCGGGCACTGACATCGGAATCCACACGGAACCCGGAGGGAATCCACATGCCAGCGATCGTCTTGATCGGCGCCCAGTGGGGCGACGAAGGTAAGGGTAAGGCGACCGACCTCCTCGGCAGCCGCGTCGACTACGTCGTGAAGTTCAACGGCGGCAACAACGCCGGCCATACCGTGGTGGTGGGCGACAAGAAGTACGCATTGCACCTTCTGCCCTCGGGCATCCTGACGCCGGGCGTCACCCCCGTCATCTCCAACGGCGTCGTGGTCGACGTCGAGGTGCTCTTCAACGAACTCGAAGCCCTCGGCTCCCGCGGCGTCGACGTCTCGCGCCTGTTGGTCAGCGCCAACGCCCACGTCATCACCGCCTACCACCGCACCATGGACAAGGTGACCGAACGGTTCCTCGGCAAACGCCAGATCGGCACCACGGGCCGCGGAATCGGCCCCGCCTACGCCGACAAGATCAACCGTGTCGGCATCCGCATCCAAGACCTCTTCGACGAAGGCATCCTGCGTCAGAAGGTCGAGGGCGCGCTCGACCTCAAGAACCACATCCTGGTGAAGGTCTACAACCGCCGGGCCGTCGCGGCCGACGAGGTCGTCGACGACCTGCTCTCCTACGCCGAACGACTCCGCCCCATGGTGGCCGACACCTCGCTGGTGCTCGACCGCGCGCTGAAAGACGGCAAGACCGTGCTCTTCGAGGGCGGCCAGGCCACGATGCTGGATGTCGACCACGGCACCTATCCCTTCGTGACCTCCTCGAACGCCACCTCGGGCGGTGCGGCCACCGGATCGGGCGTCGCACCGAACCGCATCGACCGCGTGATCGGTGTCGTGAAGGCGTACACCACACGCGTCGGGTCGGGTCCGTTCCCCACCGAGCTCTTCGACGAGTCGGGCGAGTTCCTGCGCTCGCAGGGCTTCGAATTCGGCACCACCACGGGTCGCCCGCGTCGCACCGGCTGGTACGACGCACCGATCGCCCGCTACACCACGCGCATCAACGGCGTCACCGACTTCGTGCTCACGAAGCTCGACGTGCTGACGGGCTTGCCCACCATCCCGGTCTGCGTCGCCTACGACGTGGAGGGCGTGCGGGTCGACGAGGTGCCGGTCTCGCAGACCGACTTCCACCACGCCGTTCCGATCTACGAAGAGTTCGAGGGGTGGACCGAAGACATCACGGGCGCGCGCACCTTCGACGACCTGCCCCCGGCGGCCCAGCGGTACGTGCTCGCACTCGAGGAGATGAGCGGATCGCGCATCTCGGCCATCGGTGTCGGCCCTTCGCGCGACGCCATCGTCGTGCGTCACGACCTGCTCGAGTAACGCTCCACCACAGGCTCGAAGAGCGTCTTCCGTCGCGCTGGCGGCGCACGCTACGGTGGCGTCATGAAGACGACGATCGCCGGAACGACGATGCCCATCCTGGAGCTGACCCTCGACGCCGGTGAGGCGATCGTGGCCGAGGGCGGTGATGTGGCCTGGCTCTCGCCGGGGTTCCACATGGACACCTCGACGGCCCACGGCACGGGCGGCCAGGGCGGCTTCATGAGCGGCCTCAAGCGGGTGCTCGGAGGTGCGCAGCTGTTCCTCACGAAGTACACGGCGCCGGCCGGGGGTGGGATGGTCGCATTCGCGGCGCAACTGCCGGGCACCATCCGCGAGATCGCGATCGACCCCGCCGACACCTTCATGATCCAGGCCGGCTCCTACACGGCGAGCACCACAGACGTCGAGGTCTCGGTGGGCCTGCAGAAGAAGCTCGGCGCGGGCATCTTCGGCGGCGCCGGAGTGGTGTTCCAGAAGCTCAGCGGCAACGGCACCGCCTGGGTGCAGCTGGCCGGCGAGCTCGTCGAATACGACCTCGCCGCCGGGCAGTCGCTCCTCATCCACCCCGGGCATCTTGCGATGTTCCGAGCCGAGATGCCGCTGGAGTTCGCAACGGTGAAGGGCATCAAGAACAAGTTCTTCGGCGACTCGCTCTTTCTCGCCGAACTGCACGGCCCGGGGCATGTCTGGCTGCAGTCGATGACGGCGGCGAAGCTCGCCGCGGCCATCGAGCCCTACCTCCCCGACAAAGGCTCCGACAACAAGTAACCGTCAGTCGAGCGAGCGGCGACGGATGACCTCGGCGTACCAACGTGCGCTGCTCTTGGGGGTTCGCGTCTGCGTGGTGAAGTCGACGTGCACCATTCCGAACCGTTTCGAGTATCCGTACGACCACTCGAAGTTGTCGAGCAGCGACCAGAGGAGATAGCCCCGCACGTCGGCGCCGTCGTCGATCGCGCGCTCGACTTCGAGCAGGTGGCGCCGCACGTAGTCGATCCGATCCTGGTCGTCGACGCGGCCGTCGATCATCCGGTCGGGAAAGGCCGCGCCGTTCTCGGTGATCATCGTGGGCAGCTCGGGGAACCGCGCGTGCAGACTCATCAGCAACTCGTGCAACCCGCCGGGGTCGATGCCCCATCCCATCTCGGTGAACGGCCCGGGCAACTCGAGGAACTCGACGTCTTCGGCGCCGGGCCACGGCGACCCCGCTGCGGGGTGGTGGCCGTCGGCGTTCTGGCGGTGGCCCGTGCCGTCCCAGCGGCGCACGCGACTCGTCGTGTAATAGTTCACCCCGAGCACGTCGAGGGGTTGATGGATGGTGGCCAAGTCGTCGCCCTCGACGAAGCCCCAGTCCGTCACGTCGGCCGTGGTCTCCAGCAGCGCTTCGGGGTAGTGGCCCTCGAGCATCGCGCCGAGGAAGATCTCGTTGCCGAGCGCATCCAAGCGGCGCACGGCATCAGCGCCGGTCGGTCCGTCGGGTCGGAAGACGTGGAGGTTCAGGGAGACCGAGACTGACGCGTCCGCTTTCACCACCGACCGCAGCGCCTGAACGCTCAAGCCGTGGGCCAGGTTGAGGTGATGCGCCGCGCGCAACGGCTCTTCGCGGCCGTGCCGCCCGGGGGCATGGGCGCCGGAGCCGTATCCGAGAAACGCCGAGCACCAGGGCTCGTTGAGCGTGGTCCAGGTGTCGACCCGGTCGCCGAGTGATTCGCCGGCGGCTGCGGCGTAGTCGGCCATCGCCTGGGCGGTGCTGCGCGAGAGCCAGCCGCCGTCGTTTTCGAGAGTCTGCGGCAGGTCCCAATGGTAGAGCGTGGCGACCGGGCGGATGCCGCGCTCGAGCAACCCGTCGACCAGCCGCGAATAGAAGTCCAGGCCTTTCGGATTGATCGGGCCGACGCCGTTCGGAACCACGCGGGGCCAGGCGATCGAGAAGCGATACGCCTGCAGACCGAGCTCCTGCATGAGATCGAGGTCGGACTCCAGACGGTGGTAGTGGTCGTCGGCGACGTCGCCGGTGTCACCGTTCTCGACGAGTCCGGGCGTGTGGCTGAACGTGTCCCAGATCGACGGCTTCCGGCCGTCTTCGGAGACCGCGCCCTCGATCTGGTAGGAGGCGGTCGCGGAGCCGAAAAGGAATCGAGCGGGAAGAACCATGCGAAAAGCATCGTGGCTTAGCATTGACTTTGTCAACTGACGTTACAAATACGTGGGAGACCACGAAAGACACTTCGAAGGCGAAGAAGGAGAAGCATGACCTCGAATGCAATCACCACCGACGATCCCCGGCTCACCGCCGTTCGGCCCTCCCCGCGCCAGGTGGCGTGGCAGGCGATGGAGTTTTATTCGTTCATCCATTTCGGTATGAACTCGATGACCGATCGGGAGTGGGGGCTCGGTCATGAAGACCCGGCGCTCTTCGATCCTTCGTCGCTGGACGTGGATCAGTGGATGCAATCATTCGCCGCTGCGGGCATGACCGGCGTGATCCTCACGGCCAAGCACCACGACGGCTTCTGCCTGTGGCCCAGCCGCGTCACCACTCATACCGTCGCTGCGTCGCCCTGGCTTGACGGCCGGGGAGACCTGCTGCGCCTGGTGGCCGATTCCGCTGCGCAGCACGGCCTGAAACTCGGCATCTACCTGTCGCCGTGGGATCGCACGGAGTCGAGCTACGGATCAGGAACCGCCTACGACGACTTCTTCGTGGCCCAACTCGAAGAGGTGCTCGGCGAGTACGGACCGGTCTTCTCCGTCTGGTTCGACGGCGCGAACGGCGAGGGCGCGAACGGGCGCGTGCAGGAGTACGACTGGGATCGCTACTACGCCACCATCCGACGGCTGCAACCGGATGCCGTGATCAGCGTCTGCGGCCCCGACGTGCGCTGGTGCGGCAACGAGGCGGGTCACACGCGCGCCAACGAGTGGAGCGTGGTGCCGGCCATCCTGCGCGACATCGAGCAGATCGCCGACAAGTCCCAGCAGGTCGACGACGGGGAGTTCTCGCGCGAGGTGCGCAGCGACGACGACGATCTGGGCAGCCGCTCGGCGCTGGAAGGTCAGCTCGACGAGCTCATCTGGTATCCGGCCGAGGTCAACACCTCCATCCGTCCTGGCTGGTTCTATCACGGCGAAGAAGACGATCGCGTGCGCACCGACACCGAACTCTTCGAGCTCTGGTGCGACGCCGTGGGCGGTAATGCGACCCTGCTGCTGAACGTTCCACCGAACGAGCGCGGTCTCCTCGCCGACCCCGACGTCGAGGCGTTGCAGGGTGTGGGGCGACTGATCGCGGAGTTCGCAGCACGGGTGCTTCCGGCCGATCCGACGGTCTCCTCGGGCGGCATCGAGTCCGACGACGGGCGGCCCGAGCCGCTTCGTCCGGAGCTGACCCAGGCCTTCGGCCGCGGTCTGACGGATGCATCGTGGCGGCCCGCCGAGCACGACCAGACCCCGAGCATCGTGCTCGAGCTGCGCTCGACGGCCGCAGTCGACGCGGTCGTTCTGCGGGAGCGGATCACACTCGGGCAGCGACTCGAGCGGGTGACCGTGCTCGGCATCCGGAACGGGCAGGAGGTGCTGCTGGCTGAGACCCAAGCGGTCGGCTACCAACGCATCCTGCGATTCGAACCGACGGATGTCGATGCCGTGCGCGTGCAGGTCGACGCCGCGCGCGGGCGTCCGGCGTTGCAGTCCGTCGCCGTGGTGGGAGGTGCCGCGATGCATTGAGGCGAGTCGCTGCGCTCCGCGGCGGCGACCCGCGGTTGGATGGTGTCGTGCATCCCCCTCGCGACACCGCGGCTGAGTCGTCATCGATCGTGGCCTGGCCCACGCTCCACCCCACCACGCAGGCCGCCTACAACCAGATCCTCTGGAACCACGGTCTGGCCAAGGCGGATGTCGCGCGCCGCCTCGGCGTCTCCCGAACCCGGATGACCACGGTGGGTCGCGAGCTCGAACTGGCGGGTCTCGTGAGCGCGGGCGGCCGCGGGGCGCACCAGGCGTTCGGCCGGCCGGGCGACATCCTGGTGGCCGTGCCCGATCGATACCATTTCCTCGGCGTGCACGTGAGGGCGCGACAGCTGGTGGCGGCCGTCATCGATATGGAGAACGTCGTGGTGTGGGGGGCCGACGCGATCGTGTCGAGCCTCGACGCGTCGGTGTTGCTCGAGCAGTGCGAACGCTGGCTCGCGGAAGCACGATCCTCGGGGTTCCGGGTGGCGGCCCTCGCCATCTGCGGGTCGTTCGAGCAGCTGGACGATGCGCCGGTCGGGCTCGATCTGCACAGCATCATCGGCGAGAGCGATCGCATCCGGTTGTCCGAGCGCATAGGCGGTCCGGTCTGGGTCGAGGACGACATGGTGGCTCTGACCGCGTTCGAGCAATGGCCCCGGCTCGACGACGGGCAGGACAGCCTGGCGTTGGTCTCGGTCGGCGCTCAGATCGGGTTCGGCCTCGTCGCCGACCGCAAGATCATCGTCGGCGCCCACCGCACGGCGGGCCGGTTCGCGCACGTGCCGGTGGCGCCCGACGGTCCGCTGTGCCCGCTCGGTCATCGCGGCTGCCTCTGGAGTGTCGCATCGGTCGCGTCCATCCTCGCCCAGAGCGGAGCGGGGTCGCTCGAGGAGGTGGCGGAACGGGCTGCGACCGACGCGGATGCCGACCGGATCCTGAGTGCTGCGGCCCGTGGACTCGGTGCTGCCGTGGGTCACGTCGCGAATCTCGTCGACCCCGACAAAGTGGTTCTGACGGGCGACGCGCGACAGCTGCTCGAAGGCCGCGACGACGAGTTCGCGGGGGGCCTGCACGACGTCGCTCTGGGCGCTCTTCCGCTCGTCGAGCTGGCCGACTTCGGCTTCACGGAATGGGCCCGTGCGGCCGCGGCGCTCGGGCTCTACCGGACTCTCGGTGGAGACGGCATTTAGAAATCGACTTTGTACCGCCACTTGACAAAGTCGCGGGGCTCGGGTGATGCTGGGAGCCGTTCGCCAGGCTGGCGGGCGCTGATCCCCTGATTCGAGTCAAAGGAGACTTCATGCGCAAGACGAAAAAGCTGGCTACCGCAGCAGTCGTGGCGGTAGCCGCCATCACGATGGCCGGTTGCACGGCGAGCGACGGCGGGGGTGACGACGGTGGCGTCGTGACCCTGCAGTTCTGGAGCTGGGCTCCCGGTTCGGACGAGATGGTGGAGGCCTTCAACGCCTCGCACCCGAATATCAAGGTGGTGCACACGGATGCGGGCGGCGGCGAACAGTCCTCGGCCAAGCTGCTCACCGCGGTGCGGGCGAACAACGCTCCCGACATCGCCGCCATCGAGAACACCGCGCTGCCGCGACTGATCGTGGCCGGGGTGCCGATGGACATCACCGACGAGGTCGCCGACGTGAAGGACAAGTTCGCTCCAGGCACCTGGGAGCAGACCACCTTCGACGGCCACACCTACGGGGTTCCGCAGGACATCGGACCGATGGCGCTGCTGTACCGTTCCGACATCTTCGCCCAGTACGGCATCACGACACCGCCTGTCACCTGGGACGACTACAAGGCCGACGCCGCGGCCATCAAGGCGCAGAACCCCGATCTCGTCATGGCGTCGATCACGACCGACGGCTGGGGCTGGTTCGCCGCGGTCGCCGAACAAGCCGGTGACCACTGGTGGTCGGTCAAGGACGGCAAATGGACCGTCGATATCGACGGCGCCGGGTCGAAGAAGGTCATGGACTTCTTCCAGGGCATGTACGACGACGGGCTGATCTCGACCGACCCGATCCTGACTCCGACCTACAACCAGCAGCTGAACGAGGGCACGATGCTCTCCTGGCCCTCGGCCGTCTGGGCGCCCGGCGTGATCTACGGCGTCGCGCCGGAGACCGCGGGCAAGTGGGAGCTCTCTCCGCTTCCGCGGTGGGACGCCGACGACGCGGCCGTCTCGTTCCAGGGCGGGTCGTCGGTCGCCGTGATCTCCGGCAGCAAGCACCCGAAGGAAGCCGCTGAGTTCGTCAAGTGGCAGAACGCCTCCGAAGAGGGCGCCACGATGATCCTCAACGTCGCCAACGGCTACCCGGCTGCCCTGTCCGGTCAGGAGATCGCGACCGAGCAGAAGCCGCCGGCATTGATGCCGCAGCAGACCGACTACTACCAGGTCGCCGCCGACATCGCCGCCGACACGGTGCCGGTCACCTGGGGACCGAACACCGATGTGGCTCAGAGCACACTCACCGACGCGTTGAACGCCGCCGTGCAGAACGGCACGTCGTGGTCGGATGCGCTGACGACCACCCAGAAGGCCGTCGTGGACGACTTGAAGAAGAAGGGGTACGAGGTCGCCGAAGGTTGACGACGTCACCCCCACCCCGACTCAGAAAGGACACGTCGACGTGATCGAAACAATCACTGCTCCGGTCGCCGCGCGGGCGGTGACGACGCCCAAGCGGCGCCGTCGCCGGCCGAGCCTCGCGCCCTACTTCCTCAGTGCGCCGGCGATCGTGCTGTACATCGCCTTCACGGTGATCCCCGTGGTCTACACCCTCGGGATCAGCTTCTTCGCCGAGCGGCTCACCGGAGGCGGCACCCTCGGCATCCGCGAGACGACCTTCGTCTGGTTCGAGAACTACCTCGACGTGGTCTCCGACTCCCAGCTGATCGCCGGGCTCGGCCGGATGGCCATCTACGGCATCATCGCGGTGCCGATCATGCTGGGGCTCGCCCTGCTGTTCGCGCTGCTCCTGGACTCGCCGGGTGTGCGGCTCCAGCGCTTCGGCCGAACCGCCATCTTCGTGCCCTACGCCGTGCCCGGCGTCGTGGCCGCACTGATGTGGGGGTTCATGTACCTGCCGAGCACGAGCCCGTTCTCGTACGTCACCGAGCAGCTGGGCCTCGGCGCGATTCCGTTCCTCGAGCCCCAGGGAATCTACGGTGCGCTCGCGAACATCTCCATCTGGGGAGGGGTGGGCTTCAACATGCTCGTCATCTACACCGCCCTCCGCAGCATCCCGCGCGAACTCATCGAGGCCGCCCGTCTCGACGGGGCCGGCGAGGTGCAGATCGCCCTGCGCGTCAAGGTGCCGCTGGTTCGCCCCGCGCTGGTGCTCACGGCCATCTTCGCGTTGCTCGGTGCGCTGCAGCTCTACGGCGAGCCACTCGTGCTGAAGCCGCTCACCGACACCATCACGAGCACCTGGGCGCCCCTGATGAGCATCTACCAGGATGCCTTCGCGCTCGACAACCTGCCGGTCGCGGCCGCGGCATCCGTCGTGCTCGCCATCGGAACGGCGGCCATCTCGGTCGCGGTGCTGCTGACCGTGCGCTGGACGACCCGACGGGGGATGCGATGACTGCCACCGTATCTCGCCCCTTCGCCCCGGTGCGTCGGGCCTCGACGCAGAATCGGGCCCGGTGGGTTCCGACAATCATCCTCGTGGTCGGCGCGATCTACGCGCTGATCCCGGTGGCCTGGGTTTTCGTGGCGTCGTCAAAGGCACCCGGCGAACTGTTCAGTTCCTTCACCTTCGCCCCCGGCACCGGCCTCTGGGACAACCTCGTGGCGCTGTTCAGCTACAGCGACGGCGCCTACCTGATGTGGGCCGGCAACTCGCTGCTGTATGCCGGAGTGGGCGGCGTGCTGTCGACCTTGGTGTCGGCCGCGGCCGGCTACGCGCTGGCGAAGTTCGACTTCGTCGGCGGGCGCATCTTCTTCGTGGCGCTGCTGGTGGGTCTCCTCATCCCGGGGATCACGCTGGCGGTGCCGCAATATCTGCTGCTGTCGGATCTCCACCTGGCGGGAACCCAGCTGTCGGTGCTGCTGCCGTCGATCATCAGCCCCTTCGGCATCTACCTCTGCAAGGTGTACGCCCAGGGTGCGATCCCGGGCGAGATGCTCGAGGCCGCGCGCATCGACGGAGCGAGCGAGTTCCGCATCTTCCGCGGCGTCGTGCTCCCTCTTATGTTCCCGGGCATGGTGACGGTGTTCCTGCTGCAGTTCGTCGGCATCTGGAACAACTTCCTGCTCCCCTACATCATGCTCTCGAGCACGAACACCTTCCCGCTGACGGTCGGACTGAACTCACTGCTCGATCGCGGTTCGGGATCGCCCGCACTGTATTCCCTCGCGATCATCGGCGCCGCCGTCGCGATTCTGCCCCTGATCGCCCTGGTGTTGTTCCTGCAACGCTTCTGGCGACTGGATCTCATAGCTGGAGGAGTAAAAGGATGACCTGGTCCCACCGTGACGGCCGCTGGCCGACCGATGGCCTGAGCTACGGAGCCGACTACAACCCGGAGCAGTGGTCTCCCGACGTCTGGCGCGACGACGTGAGACTGATGCGGGAGGCCGGCGTGAACCTGGTGTCGCTCGGCATCTTCTCCTGGGGACTCGTGGAGATCGCCGATGGCGAGTTCGACTGGGACTGGATGGACGAGATCGTCGACCTGCTCGGCGAGAACGGCATCGCGATCGACCTCGCCACACCGACGGCGGCGCCTCCGGGATGGCTGCTGTTCGAGCATCCGGAGTTCCGGCCGGTCGACCACGACATGCAGCCGCACTGGCCCGGCGCGCGGCTCGGCTGGTGCCCCAGCAACCTGGTGTTCCGGAGCTATGCGACGCGGATCGCCCGCGCGGTGGCCGAGCGCTACGGCGAGCGCGACCACGTGGTGATGTGGCACGTCGGCAATGAGTTCGGCGGCGGCAACGCCCGCTGTTACTGCGATGTCTCCGCGGCCGCATTCCGGCGCTGGCTCCGCGACAAGTACGGCTCGCTCGAGGCGCTCAACGATGCCTGGGGTAGCGCCTTCTGGGGCCACAGCTACCGCGACTTCGAGCACATCCTTCCCCCACGGGGAGACGACTCGAAGAACCCGTCGCTGGTGCTCGATTTCGACCGGTTCTCCTCCGACGAACTGCTGCAGCACTACCTGGCCGAACGCGCCGTGCTGAAGGAGATCACGCCCGAGCTGCCGGTGACCACCAACTTCATGGTGGGCGCCGAGGCCGACGTCGTCGACTACGCCCGCTGGGCGCCGCACATGGACGTCGTCGCGAACGACCATTACACGAGGTCGCCCGACCCGCTGCCCCAGCAGGACGTCGCCTTCTCCGGCGACCGGATGCGCCCCATGACGACCGAGCGCCGCCCGTGGCTGCTCCTGGAGCACTCCACGAGTGGAGTCAACTGGCAGCTCCGCAACCGGGCCAAAGACCCCGGCGAGTTGATCCGGAACAGCCTCAGTCACATCGCCCACGGAGCCGACGGCGTTCTGTTCTTCCAGTGGCGCGCATCACGCGGCGGTGCCGAGCAGTTCCACTCGGCAATGGTGCCGCACGCGGGCGAAGACACCCGGGTCTTCCGTGAGGTGTGCGCTCTCGGTGGGCACCTCCGTGCGCTGGCACCCGTTCAGGGAAGCCGCGCTCCTCAGGCTCGCGTGGGCATCCTCTTCGACGACGAGGCCGGCTGGGCCCTGGCGAAGGGGGTCAAACCCAATAACGCCATCGCCTACGGCAGGATCGTGCGGGATTGGCATCGGGCGTTCTGGCGACGCAACCTCAGCATCGACGTGCTGCCCCCCTGGAACGACTTCTCGGGCTACGAAGTGCTGGTGCTTCCGGCCCTCTTCCTGGTCGACGACGACACGGCGCGCCGGGTGACCGAGTTCGCCGACGCCGGCGGCACGGTGATCGTGGGCATGGCGTCAGGCATCGTCGATGCGAACAACCAGGTGCGCCTCGGCGGCTACCCGGGAGCGTTCCGGGCCCTTCTCGGCGCGTGGAGCGAGGAGATCCTGCCGCTGCAGCAGGGCGACCGGTTCCGGCTCGACAACGGCTGGACCGGAACCGAGTGGACCGAGCACGTTCGCATCGACGACGCCGAGGTGCTCGCGCAGTATTCCGGAGGACCGCTCGACGGACTCCCCGCGGTGACGTCTCGCACCGTCGGCGACGGCGGACGTGCGCTGTACGTGTCGGCCGCCCTCGACGCCGATTCCATCGACGCCTTGGTGGAGACCCTGGCGGCGACCGGGTGGTCGTCGCCCGTGGCCGAAGGTGTGGAGACCTTGGAGCGCGAGAGCGCCCATGAGCGCTTCACCTTCTTCATCAACCACGGCACTGCCGACGTGAGCGTGCCGGCGACCGGCGAGGAATTGCTCACCGGTCAGGCGGTCGACGGATCTCTCGAGCTGCTCGCCGGAGAGGTGCGGGTCGTTCGTTCGCCACTCGCCCTCCGACCATGACGGAGGCGATCACCGAGGCGGCCGATCGGTGGAGCTGGCCGGAGCTGCACGACGGCCAGCGCGCGGTGCTGCGGGAGGTGGTGGTGCACGGCTCGCGGTCGCGCGCCGACCTCGCCCGGCGCACCGGATTCTCGCGAACCAGTCTCTCCCGGTTGACCCGCGACCTCGTGGAGCTGCAGTTCATCGTGGAGGGCGAGATCAAACCGAGGAGCGGTCGCGGCCGCCCCTCGGAGATGCTCGATCTGCGTCCGGAATCGGCGCATTTCGCCGGTGTCAAGCTCACCGGCGAGGCGTTGTATGCCGTGGTCACCGATCTGCACGCCGTCGTCGTCGAGCGGGTGGAACACCCGTTGCCGGCGTCGAAGGCGGCCGCCGACGTGGTGGAGCTGATCGGGCGTGTGGTCGCCGACTTCCGCACCCGTCACCGGCGGCTCGCCTCGCTGGGCGTCTGCCTCGCCGGAGACGTGGAGGAGATGAACGGCCGGGCCGAAGTCATCGACTCCCCGTTCCTCGGGTGGGATCGCGTGCCGCTTCAGGGCATGGTGGAGAAGGTCAGCGGGTTGCCGACCGTCATCTCCAACGACGTGCAAGCGCTCACGGTCGCGCACCACTGGTTCGGCGCGGGGGTCGGCCACAGCTCGCTGGCGGTCGTCTCCTTCGGTGCGGGCATCGGCGCCGGTCTGGTCGTTCGGGACGAACTGGTCTGGGGAGCCCGAGGGCACACCGGCAAGGTGGGCCATCTGCTCGTGTCGAACGGCGAGACGGCGCCGGTGTGCGACCACGGTCATCGCGGCTGCGTCTCGGCGTGGGTGACCGTGCCCGCCGTGATCGCCAACGCCGGCGCGGCCGACCTCGAGGATGCGCTCCGCCGCGCCGAAGAGGGAGATCCGCGGGCCGTGGCCGCGGTCGAGGGCGGCGCCCGGGCGCTCGGGGCAGCGGTGGCCTACCTCGTCGACCTCATCGACCCGCAGAAGGTCATCGTGACCGGCGAGGGGCTGCCGATGGCTCGCCTGGCCGAAGCCGCGTTCCACCAGGGGGTCGAGGAGCACCTCGATCCCTCGTCGGAGCTCGGCCTGCTCGATTTCTGGGACTTCGATTTCGCCGACTACGCCTGGGCGGCCTCGATCTCCGCCATCCGCCGCGTGGTGCAGAGGGAGACCACCTGATGCCCACTCACTTCTCATCCGAACTCTGGGAGCACTTCACCGCATGACCGATCTCATCTCGCATGCCGCCGATCTGCGCGGCCCGACCTCTTTCCCTCCGATCGCCGACGGCTTCGCGTTCGGCGGCGACTACAACCCCGAACAATGGCCGGAGTCGGTCTGGGCCGACGACGTGGAGTTGATGCGCCGCGCCGGTGTCACGACCGCGACCGTGGGCGTGTTCTCCTGGGGCCTTCTCGAACGCGCCGACGGCGTCTTCGAGTGGGGCTGGCTCGACCGGGTGCTCGACCTGCTGCACGAGAACGGTATCGGAGTCGCCCTGGCCACCCCCACGGCCGCACCTCCGATGTGGCTGATGAAGGCGCATCCGGAGATCGCAACCGTCGACGAGAACGGCGTGCGCACGGCGTCGGGAGGGCGCCTGGCGTGGTCGCCGAGTTCTGCCGTGTTCCGGCGCTACGCGCTGCGGATGGTGCGAGCGCTCGCCGAGCGCTACGCCGACCACCCGGCGCTGAAACTCTGGCACGTGAGCAACGAGCTCGGCAACGAGAACGCGGCGTGTTACAGCGACGAGACCGAAGCGGCCTGGCAGCACTGGCTCGCCGAGAAGTATTCGGGCATCGAGCTCGTGAACGAGGCCTGGGGAACCGCCTTCTGGGGCCATCGCTACGGAGCCTTCGATGAGGTCCAGGTGCCCCGGTTCGCCCGCACCAAGCACAACCCGGGCCTTCTGCTCGACTTCTCGCGGTTCTCCTCCGATGCGCTCCTCGCGCATTTCCAGGCCGAGCGGGCCGTGCTGCGAGAGGTGACGCCGACGATTCCGATCACCACCAACTTCATGGTGATGGGGGAGCCCGGCGCCGACGACTACTCGCGATGGGCGCGCGAGGTCGACATCGTGGCCAACGACCACTACCTGCGTCGAGACGACCCGCATCCGGCCGGCGACCTCGCGTTCAGCGCCGACCGCGTGCGCGGCATGGCCGGCGGCGCCCCGTGGCTGCTGATGGAGCATTCCACCGGTGCCGTCAACTGGCAGGGCATCAACCTGGCTAAGACCCCCGGGCAGCTCGCTCGCAACAGCCTCGCCCACATCATGCGGGGGGCGGATGGCGCCTTGTATTTCCAGTGGCGCCAATCCAGCGCGGGTGCCGAGCAGTACCACTCGGGGATGCTGCCGCATGCGGGAGCGGACACGAGGATCTTCCGCGAGGTCACCGAGTTCGGCGCCCTGTTGAAGCGCATCGCGCCGGCTGCCGGAACGACGGTGCAGAAGGCACGGGTCGCGATCCTCTTCGACGATCAGTCCGCCTGGTCGTTGCGGGCGACGCGCGGGCCGAGCGACCGGCTGCACGCCGTCGACCTGCCCAAGGACTTTCACCGCGCCTTCACCGCGCGAGGCATCGCCGTCGACGTGCTGCCGTCGAGCGCTCCACTCGACGGCTACGACGTGGTGCTCGCTCCCACCCTTCCGCTCGCCGACGATTCCGTCGCGCGAGCGCTGGCCGACGCGGCCGAACGCGGCGCCCACGTGCAGGTGGGCTTCCACTCGGGCGTGTTCGACCAGAGCGGTCGCGTGCTGACGGGAGGGTACCCGGGCCGATTCCGCGAGCTGCTCGGCGTGCGGGTCACCGAGGTGCTTCCGCTGCTGCCGGAGCAGAGCGTCGCCACGGATGCCGGATGGCGCGGCGAGCTGTGGACCGAGGATCTCGAGACGCCGGATGCCGACGTCGTCGCCCGCTACAGCGAGGGCGTGCTCGCCGGAGTTCCGGTGCTGACCCGCCGACCCGTCGGCGCCGGATCGGCGAGCTACCTCGCGACCCGGCCCGATGAGCCGGGCATGGGCGCCATCGTCGACGGACTCGTCGCCCTCGCGGCGCTGCAGCCGATCGCCCCGATCGAGCCCGGGCTCGACGTGACGCGACGCATCGGCGACACGGGGAGCTTCCTGTTCGCGATCAACCACGACCTCGAGAATCCGCGCACTGTCGGCGCATCGGGCGTCGATCTCGTCAGCGGCCGACCGGCCGACGGCGCTTTCACCGTGGCGCCGGGGGGCGTCGCCGTCATCCGGGAGGGCTGATGAAATTCACCGACGGATTCTGGCAATTGCGGCCGGGCGTCTCGGCGCTCTACGCCCAGGAGGCCCACGACATCGTCGTGAGCGAGGGGGCTCTCACGGTGACGGCGCCGACGAAGGTGATCGAGCGTCGCGGCGACGTGTTGAACCGGCCCGTGCTGATGGTCTCGCTGAGCTCGCCGCTCGAGGGTGTCGTTCGCGTTCGGATCGAGCACCACCGGAGCGGCGCCGTGCGTGACGGGTTCGACCTCGTGGGCGCGGAATCCGGAGTCGGTGACGCCGTCATCGACGAGAACGGAGACGGCCTGCTCACGACCGGCGAGCTCAGCGCGCGGGTGACCTCCGACGGCGGATGGCAGGTCGAGTTCTGCCACGGCGACCGGGTGCTCACCGCATCGGGTGCGAAGTCGGTGGGCTACCTGCGATTGGCGCCGGATGCGGAGGTCGATCCCGGGATCGTGGCGAACGCGCGCACCGGCTCGCCCGCTCCCGACGACGACGCCTACGTGCAGGAGCAGCTCGATCTCGGGGTGGGCGAGCTCATCTACGGGCTCGGTGAGCGCTTCGGACCTCTGGTGAAGAACGGCCAGTCCGTCGAGGTGTGGAACGCCGACGGGGGCACGTCGAGCGAACAGGCCTACAAGAACGTTCCGTTCTACCTCAGCAGCCGCGGATATGGCGTGCTGGTGAACTCGTCGCGGCACGTGTCGTTCGAAGTGGGTTCCGAAGCGGTGGAGCGGGTGCAGTTCTCGGTGGGCGGCGAAGCGCTGGAGTACCTGATCATCGACGGGCCGACTCCCGCCGAGGTGCTCGAACGCTACACCCGCCTGACCGGTCGCCCTCCGAAGGTGCCGGCCTGGTCGTACGGTCTGTGGCTCTCGACGAGTTTCACCACCGACTACGACGAGGCGACCGTGACGAGGTTCGTCGACGCGATGGCGCAGCGCGATCTGCCGCTCAGCGTCTTCCATTTCGACTGTTTCTGGATGCGCGAGTTCAACTGGTGCGACTTCGAGTGGGACCCGGCGGTCTTCCCCGATCCGGAGGGCATGCTCGACCGCCTCCATGCGAAAGACCTGCGGATCAGCGTCTGGATCAACCCCTACATCGCCCAGAGGTCGCCTCTGTTCGCCGAGGCGGCCGCCGCGGGTTATCTGCTCCGGCGACCCGACGGCCGGGTCTGGCAGTGGGATCTGTGGCAGGCCGGCATGGGCATCGTCGATTTCACGAACCCGGATGCGGTGACTTGGTTCCAGTCCCACCTGCGCCGACTCCTCGACCAGGGCGTTGACTGCTTCAAGACCGACTTCGGCGAGCGGATTCCGACCGATGTCATCTGGCACGACGGCTCCGACCCGGAGCGCATGCACAACTGGTACACGCAGCTCTACAACCAGGCCGTCTTCGACGTGCTCTCGGAGACCCGCGGAGAGGGCGACGCCGTGGTCTTCGCCCGCTCGGCGACGGTCGGCGGGCAACGGATGCCCGTGCACTGGGGCGGCGACTCCACCTCGACCTTCGCATCGATGGCCGAGACGCTTCGCGGCGGACTCTCGCTCGCGCTGAGCGGCTTCGGCTTCTGGAGCCATGACATCGGCGGATTCGAGGGCACGCCCGACGCCGGGGTCTACAAGCGCTGGACGGCCTTCGGATTGCTGTCGAGCCATTCCCGTTTCCACGGCAGCGGCTCCTACCGGGTGCCATGGGCCTTCGACGAGGAGGCGGTGGACGTCACCCGGCGATTCACGCATCTGAAGCTCCGCCTCATGCCCTATCTCTATGCGGCGGGACTGGAGGCGAGCGCCAGCGGTCTCCCCGTGATGCGCCCCCTGCAGCTGGCCTACCCCGACGATCCGGCGGTGGGTTACCTGGAACGCCAGTACCTGCTCGGCCCCGACCTGCTCGTTGCCCCGGTGCTCCAGGCCGACGGCGTGGTCGATTTCTACCTGCCCGCGGGCCGCTGGACCAGTCTGCTCGACGGCTCCGTGGTCGACGGGGGAGGCTGGCGTCGGGAACGGCACGGGTACGAGTCGCTCCCGCTGTACGTGCGCGAGGGTGCGACCCTCGCTCTGAGTGAGCGGATCGACCGCCCTGATCATCCCTATCTCGACGGACTGGTGCTCGAGGTGTATCCCGGCGCCGACGGCGAAAGCGGCCTCACGGTCACCGAACCGGAGGGCCGACAGGCCGACTTCCGCGTCGTGCGCGACGGCTCGACGATCCGCGTGGTCAGCGCTCTCGAGAGCGGCTGGAGCGTGCGCCTCCCCGGTGGGGCGCCGGTGGCGGCCCGGGCGGGCGAGGTGGTGCTCACCCGCGAGTGAGGAGGAGCGCTCGCCAGCCGACCGGTCGCCCGGTCAGCCCCCGGCGCGGGGCGGTGCCGTCGTCGCGCGCCGGATGAGACGGGTCGGCAGCCGGATGTGTGTCGAGTCGGGCGTCTCGCCGTTCATCAGCTCCACGAGCAGCCCGGCGGCCGCCGCTCCCATCGTCTGCATCGACTGACGGATGGTGGTGAGCGGCGGGGTGAGTCGAGCCGCCTCCGGCACGTCGTCGAACCCGATCACCGACAGATCTCCCGGAACTTCGAGCCCCAGTTCGGCGGCCGTCTGGATGATGGCGATCGCCGACAGGTCGTTGGCGGCGAAGACGGCGGTGGGGCGATTCGGCGACGAGAGCAAGGAGGCCGCCGTGCTCCGTGCGGTCTCGTGCTCGTAGAGCCCGACGCGCACGAGAGCGGGGTCGAAAGGGATGCGCGCCATCTCGAGTGCACGCCGGTAACCGGCATCCCGCAGCACCGACGAACGGAGGTCGGGGCGGCCGGCGACGAACGCGATGCGGGTGTGACCGAGTTCGATCAGGTAGTCGGTGGCCTGCAGGGCTCCGCCGAAGTTGTCGGACTCGACGGTGGGCAGGTCGGCGCGCCCGGTGTGCGGGTCGACGGCGACGATCGGCACCTCGGTGTTCACTCCGACCACGGTGGGGGTGACGATGATCGCGCCGTCGATGAGCGTGCCGCTGAGGCGGCTGAGCGACCGCTGCTCCCATCCGGCGCCCTCGTGCTGGCGGGAGGCGCTGTAGGCGAGGAGGTCGAGACGGGATTCGTGCAGCGCCGACGCGACGCCCTTGAGGATCTCGGCACTGAACGGCTCGAAATCGGCCACCAGCACGCCGATCACCCCGGTGCGCCGCGAGCGCATGCTGCTGGCGATGAGGCTCGACTCGTAGCCCAGTCGCTCGACCACCTCGAGCACACGGCGCGAGGTCTCGGTGGAGATGCCGTAGCGCCCGTTCACCGCCTTCGAGACCGTCGACACCGAGACGCCGGCCGCCGCGGCGACATCCTGGATGGTGGTTCGACGCGTCATGAACACACCCTATCCTCAGGATGGAAATTGTTTTCGAAAACGTTTGACACTTTTCCTTGCCCGGGCGAAACTTCTGTCACTGAGGGTGACGCACACCGCCCGAATGCACTTCACATCCCTGGCACCTCGACGACGATGGTGCCGCTCAACGAAGAGAACAGGTTGACACCATGAAGGCACGAAAGATCCTTGCCGGATCTGCGATCCTCGCACTGGGGGCGCTCGGTCTGAGCGCCTGCGGCGCCGGATCGGATTCCGGCAGCAGCGACGGAGCAGTGACGATGAGTCTCTGGCAGAACTCCACCACCGGCCCCGGCAAGGCGTTCTGGGACAAGACGGCAGCCGACTTCGAGGCCGCCAACCCGGGCGTGAAGATCGACGTGACGTCGGTTCAGAACGAGGACCTCGACGGCAAGCTGCAGACCGCGATGAACTCCGGCGACGGCCCCGACATCTTCCTCCAGCGCGGCGGCGGCAAGATGGCCGCGATGGTCGCAGCAGGCCAGCTCATGGACATCACCGACAAGATCTCCGCCGACGCGAAGACCCAGATCCCCGAGGGTTCGTTCAAGGCCGAGCAGCTCGACGGCAAGACCTACGCGATGCCGGTCGCCGTTCTGCCGGGCGGTCTCTTCTACAGCCAAGACCTCTTCACCGCTGCGGGCATCACCGAGACGCCGGCCACGATGTCCGACCTCGAAGACGCCGCCCAGAAGCTCAAGGCCTCGGGCGTGCAGGGCATCGCGCTCGGCGGCAAGGACGCCTGGCCCGCAGCCCACTGGTACTACTTCTTCGCGCTCCGCGAGTGCAGCCCCGACACCCTGGCCAAGGCGGCCGACGAGAAGAGCTTCGACGACGAGTGCTGGGTGAAGGCCGGAGAAGACCTCGAGGCCTTCGCCGCGACCAACCCCTTCAACGAGGGCTTCCTCACCACCTCGGCTCAGCAGGGCGCCGGCAGCTCGGCCGGCCTCATCGCCAACCACCAGGCCGGCATGGAGCTGATGGGTGCGTGGGACCCGGGAGTGATCGCTTCGCTCACCCCCGACACCAAGCCGCTGCCCGACCTCTCCTGGTTCCCCTTCCCCGAGATCGAGGGCGGCGAGGGTGAGCCCGGCTCGATCCTCGGCGGTGTCGACGGCTACTCGTGCGGCGCGGATGCTCCGCCGCAGTGCGTCGACTTCTTGAACTACATCGCCACCCCCGAGGTGCAGGAGGCGTACTACGTCGCCTTCAACGCACCGCCCGTCAACACCGAGGCGCAGAAGGCGGTCACCGAGCCCTACCTCCAGGAGATCCTGAAGGCCTACAACGCGGCGCCCTACGTCTCGCAGTGGCTCGACACGGTCTACGGCCTGAACGTGGGCAACGCGCTGAACGTCGGCGTGGTCGACCTGCTGGCGGGCAAGAGCTCGCCCGAGCAGCTGGTGCAGACCGTCAACGACGCGGCCAAGAAGGCATAGGAAACCCGACATGCAGGTTCGCGAGACGACGGTGACCGAGCCCGACTCGGCGGCGGATCTCGAGACGACCGGGGGCGGTGGCACCACGCCGCCGCCCCCGGCGCCTGTCCGAAAGCAGCCGCGCAAGCGGATCAGCTGGACGACGCGGCTCGAGATCGCACTGCTGGCCGGGCCGGCGTTGGTGATCTTCGTCGCCTTCGTGATCTTCCCGGTCGTGGTGGCCGGCTACTACGGCTTCTTCAGCTGGCAGGGCTACGGTCCGGCCGTCGACTTCGTCGGACTGCGCAACTACATCACCATCCTGCAAGACCCGTCGTTCCACGCGGCCCTCCTGCACAACGGCATGATCGCCGTGCTCTCGCTGGTGTTCCAGGGCCCGGTGGCCATCCTGCTCGCCCTGCTGCTGAACCGGCGTCTGCGTGGCCAGTCGATCATCCGGGTGCTCATCTTCGTGCCCTACGTGATCTCCGAAGTCGTGGTGGGCACCGGCTGGAGCCTCATGCTCCAGACCAACGGAGCACTGAACGGCCTGCTCGAGAACATCGGTCTCGGCGGTCTCGCTCAGGACTGGCTGGCCAACCCCGATCTCGCGATCTGGACCCTGATGGGCATCATCACGTGGAAGTACGTGGGCTTCGCGGTCATCCTCTTCCTCGCGGGCCTGCAGGGCATCCCCGAAGAACTGACCGAAGCCGCATCGATCGACGGCGCGTCGTTCTGGCAGATCCAGCGGAGCATCGTTCTGCCGCTGCTCGGCCCGACCCTGCGCATCTGGGCCTTCCTCTCCATCATCGGATCGCTGCAGCTGTTCGACCTCGTCTACATCATCTGGGGTCAGTACGTCTCGTCGACGGCCGGCACCTCCACCATGGTCACCTACATGGTCACCAACGGCCGCAACGCCGGCAGCTACGGCTACGGCAGTGCCGTCGCGGTCGTGCTCTTCGTCATCTCACTCGTCGTCGCCTTGGTCTACCAGCGGTTCGTGCTCCGTCGCGACACCGAAGGCGCTCTCACCGGAAAGGGAGGCAAGCGCGGATGACCGCCACCATCGCCTCGACCCCCGCCGGCCGCACGACCGCCGCGGCACCCCGCCCCACCCGCCGACGCCGCCGTCCAAGCGGCAAAGCTCCGATGCAGGGCGGCAACACCCTGGTCTACTTCGTCGCTCTCGTCGTCATCGCCCTGATGCTGGCGCCCGTCGCCTACATCATCTTCGGCGGTTTCCGCACGAACTCGCAGATCACCGTCGACCCCGCCGGACTGCCGAACCCCTGGAACGTGCAGAACTACATCGACGTGCTCACCGGCGGCCTGTTCTGGAACCAGGTGCTGAACTCCACCATCGCGGCCGTCGTCACCACCTTCGGCGTGGTGGTGCTGGGCCTCATGACCAGCTACGTGATCGCCCGCTACCAGTTCCGCGGTCGGGGCCTCATGTACTCCGTGTTCGCGGCCGGACTGATGTTCCCCATGACGGTCGCGATCACGCCGCTCTACATCGTGGTGAAGAACATCGGCCTCATGAACTCCCTCGGCGGCGTCATCCTGCCGCAGATCGCGTTCGCCCTGCCCACGACGATCATCATCCTCGTGCCCTTCCTCCGCGCCATCCCCCGAGAGATCGAGGAGGCTGCTTTCATCGACGGATGCAGCCGGCTCGGCTTCTTCTGGCGCATGGTGGTGCGGCTGGCGATGCCGGGCGTGATCACGGTGGGCATCCTCGCGTTCATCGCGAGCTGGAACAGCTACCTGCTGCCGTTGTTCATCCTCAACAACGAGGCGACCTTCACCCTGCCGCTCGGCGTGCAGTCCTTCTCGTCGCAATACTCCGTCGACACCGCGAAGGTGCTCGCCTTCACCTCGCTGTCGATGATCCCCGCCCTGGTGTTCTTCAGCCTGTTCGAGCGCCGCATCGTCGGCGGCCTGACCGGCGCCGTCAAGGGCTGACCCGCAGTCTTTCGCAGAAAGTGGAAATCACATGACCGTTCCGCACTTCCCCGACGTCTCCGATCGGGTTCATCGGCTTCATGGCCGCATGACGCTCGAGGAGAAGTTGGCGCAGATCGTCGGCTACTGGGTCGATCAGGGCGGTGAGGTCGTGGCGCCGCTGGCGGGGGAGATGTCGACCTCCACCGGGTATGCCGATGCGACGACGGATGGCATCGGGCACCTCACGCGGGTGTACGGCACCCGGCCGGTCGATCCGGTCGAACGGGCCGGCTGGCTCTGGGCCGAGCAACGACGGCTGAAGGAATCGACCCGCCTCGGCATCCCCGCCCTCGTGCACGAGGAATGCCTCACCGGTCTCGCCGCCTGGAAGGCCGCCACCTTCCCGACGCCTCTGGCCTGGGGCGCGGCTTTCGACCCCGAGCTGGTGGCCGAGATGGGCCGGTTGATCGGCGAATCGATGCGGCAGCTCGGCATCCACCAGGGCCTGGCCCCGGTGCTCGACGTCGTGCGCGATCCGCGCTGGGGCCGGGTCGACGAGTGCATCTCCGAAGACCCCTACGTGGTGGGCACCATCGGCACCGCCTACGTGCGGGGGCTGCAGAGCGCCGGCGTGCATGCCACGCTGAAGCACTTCATCGGCTACTCCGCCTCGCAGGCGGGGCGCAACCACGCTCCCACCCATCTGGGTCGCCGTGAACTCAACGACGTGCTGCTGCCACCGTTCGAGATGGCGGTTCTCGACGGCGGGGCGCGGTCGGTGATGAACTCCTACGCCGAGATCGACGGCGCACCCGTGGCGGCGACCCCCGAATACCTCACCGGCATCCTTCGCGAGCTCTGGGGCTTCGACGGCGTCGTGGTCTCCGACTACTTCGCGGTGGCGTTCCTGCAACTGATGCACGCTGTGGCGGCGGATGGCGGCGAAGCGGCCGAACTCGCCCTGGCGGCGGGAATCGACGTCGAGCTGCCGACCGGCGACGCCTTTCTGCAGCCGCTGGCCGACCGCATCCGCTCCGGCAAGGCCGACGAGGCGCTCGTCGACCGGGCCGTGCTGCGCGTGCTGGCGCAGAAAGAGGAGCTCGGGCTCCTGGATGCGAGCTTCGACGACGCCCCCACCGAGATCGACCTCGACTCGCCCGCGCACCGCGCCGTCGCGCGCCGGCTCGCCGAGGAGTCGATCGTGCTGCTGACCAACGACGGGGTGCTGCCGCTCGCGTCGGGCGATCGGCCGGCGCCCGCATCCGTCGCCGTCATCGGACCGAACGCCGACTCCGCCGAGGCACTGATGGGCTGCTACTCCTTCGTGAACCATGTGCTCGCGCACCATCCGGGCGTGCCGATCGGCTTCGACATCCCCACCGTTCTCGACGCCCTGCGAGCCCAGTTGCCGCAGACCGCCATCCACTCCGCGGAGGGTGCCGCGGCAGAGGGCGACGACCGTTCGCACTTCGCGGCGGCGGTGGATGCCGCCAAGCACGCCGAGGTCGCCGTGCTCGTCGTCGGCGACCGGGCAGGCCTCTTCGGGCGCGGCACGGTCGGCGAGGGCAACGACGTCGAGAGCCTCGAGCTGCCCGGCGTGCAGCGCGAGCTCGTCGAGGCCGTGATCGCGACCGGCACACCGGTGGTGCTCATCGTCTGCTCCGGCCGCCCCTACGCGATCGACTGGGCGGTGACCGGGCCGAACCGCCCGGCAGCCGTGCTTCAGGCCTTCTTCCCGGGTGAGGAGGGCGGCAACGCCCTCGCCGGAGTGCTGACCGGCAGCGTGGTGCCCTCGGGTCATCTCCCGGTCTCGCTGCCGCGCTCGGCCGGCGCCCAGCCCTACTCCTACCTGCACCCGATCCTCGGCGGCCCCTCCGAGGTGACGAGCGCCGACAGCACACCGGTGCTGCCGTTCGGGCACGGCCTGAGCTACACCACCTTCGAGCGCACCGAACTCGTGGCCGATTCCTCGGTGGTCGCGGGGGGCACGTTCAGCGCAACGGTGCGCATCCGGAACAGCGGCGAGCGCGATGCCACCGATCTCGTGCAGCTCTACGCCCGCGACCTGCAGGCGAGCGTCACGCGCCCGGTCGCCCAGCTTCTCGCCTACCAGCGAGTCTCGCTGCCGGCGGGCGCGGAGGTGGTCGTGCACTTCGACATCCCCACCACCCGACTCGCCTTCACAGGTCTGGAGTACGAGCGCATCGTCGAGCCCGGCGAGGTCGAGCTGTGGGTCGGGCCGTCGGTGGCCGAACGCGACACCTCCGCGAGCATCGAGATTCTCGGTCCGGTGCATACCGTCACCCTCTCCGACGAGCGGATGAGCCGGGTCGCCATCGAGGGAGCGCTTGCTCCCGAGGGGTCACCGCAGCCGGCGGGGGTGCTCGGATGACGCGGGCTGCACTCGTGGTGCGCGGCGGCTGGGAGGGACATCAGCCCGTCGAAGCGACGTCGCTGTTCGTCCCCTTCCTCGAGCGCGAAGGCTTCACGGTGCGCATCGAGGAGTCGCCCGAGGTCTACGCCGACGCCTCGATCATGGCGGGGCTCGACCTCATCGTGCAGAGCGTCACGATGTCGCAGATCACCGCCGGCGCGCTCGCCGGACTCCGCGAGGCGGTCGCCGGCGGTGTCGGGCTGGCCGGCTGGCACGGTGGGATCGCCGACTCGTTCCGGAACGAGTCCGACTACCTGCAGCTCGTCGGCGGTCAGTTCGCCACCCACCCCGGCAAGGCGCCCGACGAACGCGTCGGCGAGGCGAGCGACAACTTCCTGGCGCACACGATCGAGCTCACCCCGGCCGGGCGCGAGCATCCGATCACCGCGGGAATCGACGACTTCGAGCTGGAGACCGAGCAGTACTGGGTGCTGCACGACGACCTGATCGACGTGCTCGCCACCACCACGCATCCGGTGCGGCCCTGGCATCCGTGGCACCGCCCGATCGTGTCGCCGGCCGTCTGGACGAGGCAGTGGGGCCAGGGGCGCATCTTCGTGGCCAGCCCCGGGCACGACGTGGGAGTGCTGCAGAACGAGAACGTCCGCACCATCATCGAGAGGGGGATGCTGTGGGCAAGTCGCATGGCATAGGCATCGTAGGGCTCGGGGTCATCTCGCGCGCCTATCTGGAAACACTGGTGAAGCATCCGCGGCTGACGCTGGTGGCTGTCGCCGACCTCGACCCGGAGCGGGCACGGGCGACCGCCGAGAACACGGGAGCGAGCGCGCTCGGCGTCGACGAGATGCTGCGGCATCCCGACGTCGACACGGTGCTCAACCTCACCATCCCCGCCGCGCACGCCGAGGTGGCGCTCGCCGCGATCGGGCAGGGCAAAGACGTCTACGGCGAGAAACCGCTCGCCACGACCCTCGCCGACGGCCGCTCGATCCTCGCGGCGGCCACCGCGGCCGGCGTGCGCGTCGGCAGCGCGCCCGACACCGTCCTCGGCACCGGCACGCAGACCGCTCGCGCCGCGGTCGACTCGGGAGCCATCGGCCGACCGGTCTCGGCCACCGCGACCTGGTTCGCCCCGGGTCACGAGGCGTGGCATCCGAACCCCGACTTCTACTACGCCCCGGGCGGCGGACCCCTCCTCGACATGGGGCCCTACTACATCACCTCGCTGGTGCAGATCCTCGGACCGGTGGTCTCGGCCACCGGCGCCTCCAGCCGGCTGCGACCCCGTCGGGTGATCGCGACCGGCCCGCGCGTCGGCGAGGAGATCCCGGTCACCGTCGACACGCACGTCACCGGCATCCTGGAACACGCGAGCGGCGCCCTCTCGACGGTGACGATGAGCTTCGACGGCGTGCGCACCGAGGCGAATCCGATCGAGATCCATGGCGAGAGCGGATCGCTCTCGGTGCCCGATCCGAACATGTTCGACGGCGAGGTGCGGCTGTTCGGGATCGGTGACGAGAGCTGGACCGTGCTGCCCCCGAGCGCGGGGTTCGTCGACGGAAGCCGCGGCGCGGGCCTCATCGACTTCGCGCTGGGCGACCGCGATGCGCCCCTGGCCAGCGGCGCCCTCGGCCTGCACGTGCTCGAGGTGATGACCGCGATCCTCGATTCCGCGCAGTCGGGCCGGCGCATCACGGTGGAGTCGCAGGTCGAGCGCCCGCCGCTCGTGCCGCTGACGCCGTCGTCGCAGTGGCTGTCCTGAACCCGCGCGAGGAGACGACGATGGGCACCGACAGCGACACCGACACAGGCACCGGCACCGCGACGGCCACCGCCCGCACTGTCAGCGCCCGCGTCGTGATCGATCTCGACATCCCCGGTGCGACGATCAGCCGCCATCTCTACGGCCACTTCGCCGAACATCTCGGCCGGTGCATCTACGGCGGTTTCTGGGTCGGGGTCGATTCAGAGGTGCCGAACGAGGGCGGCATCCGTCGCGACGTCGTCGACGCGCTGCGCGACATCCGCATCCCCAACTTGCGTTGGCCGGGCGGATGCTTCGCCGACGAGTACCACTGGCGTGACGGGATCGGGCCTCGGGAAGACCGGCCCCGGATGGTCAACAGCAACTGGGGCGATGTGGTGGAGGACAACAGCTTCGGCACCCACGAGTTCCTCGCACTCTGCGAGATGCTCGGCGCCGAGCCCTACGTGAACGGCAACGTGGGTTCGGGCACCGTGCGCGAGATGAGTGAATGGGTCGAATACCTCACCCGAGGCGGCGATTCGCCGATGGCGTTGCTCCGCCGTGCGAACGGTCGCGACGAGCCGTGGCGGGTTCCCTTCTGGGGCATCGGCAACGAAGCCTGGGGGTGCGGCGGAAACATGCGCGCAGAGGCATATGCCGATCTCGCCCGCCAATACGCCACCTACCTGCGCGACCACGGCGACAACCGCCTCTACCGGATCGCCGCCGGCGCCGCGGATGACGACTACCGCTGGACCGAGACGATGATGAAGTCGATCAGCTGCATCGGCTGCGGCGACGGCCCGAAAGACATCTACCAGGCCATCTCGTTCCACTACTACACGATCCCCGGGCCCTGGGAGGACAAGGGCGACGCCACCCGCTTCAGCACCGACGACTACTACGCCACGATGGTGAAAGCCCGACGCATCGAGGAACTCATCCGGGGCCATGCCGCCGTGATGGACGTCTACGACCCCGCGAAGAAGATCGGGCTCGTGCTCGATGAGTGGGGCACCTGGTGGAATGTCGAGGCCGGCACCAACGCCGGCTTCCTCTACCAGCAGAACACCCTGCGCGACGCGCTGGTGGCGAGCGTGCACTTCGACGCTTTTCACGCGCACGCCGATCGCTTGGTGATGGCGAACATCGCGCAGACGGTGAACGTGCTGCAGGCCATGATCCTCACCGATCCGAACAGCGGGGCCCTCGTGCTCACCCCGAGCTACCACGTCTTCCAGATGAACGTCGGCCACCACGACGCGACGGCGCTGCGGGTGCATGTGGATGCGCCGGAGCTGCATCGCGACGTCGACGGGAAACGGCTCGACCTGCTCTCGGCGTCGGCCTCGACATCCGGCGACTCGGCGCTGATCTCGCTCACGAACCTCGACGCCGAGCGCCCGCTCTCGGTGCTGCTCGATCTTCGCGGGCGTACGGTGACGGGGCAGAGTGCGCGCATCCTGACCGCCGACTCCCTGCAAGCCCACAACACCGCCGCGGAGCCGAACGCGGTGGCCGTGCGCGATCACGAGGTGGAGCTCGTCGACCAGCCCTACGGGTCGGGCGTTCGTGTCGAGGTGCCGCCACACTCCTACGTGACCGTCTCCGTGACGCTGGGCTGAGAGCTCACCGTGAGTTTGTTGTCGAAGGCGGTTTATGGAGAAGGGTCGGCGTGTCGGCACTATCACGGTCGCCCTGTCTGCTTGCGGCCTTTGACATTCGCGATCCGATTTGAATATGTTGTTGTCAACCACTTTTAGTACTGAATCTGCACTGGAGCACACTCATGTCCCTGACCCCCACTCGTGAAGACAAGTTCTCGTTCGGTCTGTGGACCATCGGGTACAACGGCACCGACCCCTTCGGCGGGCCCACCCGCGCGCCCCTCGACGTGGTGGAGGGCGTGGAGAAGCTCTCCGAGCTCGGCGCCTACGGCCTCACCTTCCACGACGACGATCTCTTCGCCTTCGGCTCGACGGATGCGGAGCGCCAGACCCAGATCGACCGCCTGAAGCAGGTGCTCGCCGACACCGGCATCGTGGTGCCGATGGTCACCACGAACCTCTTCTCGGCCCCCGTCTTCAAAGACGGCGGGTTCACCTCGAACGACCGCGCTGTGCGCCGCTTCGCCCTGCGGAAGGTGCTGCGCAACATCGATCTCGCCGCCGAGCTCGGCGCCAGCACCTTCGTGATGTGGGGCGGCCGTGAGGGTGCGGAGTACGACGCGGCCAAAGACATCCGGGCCGCTCTCGAGCGTTACCGCGAGGCCGTGAACCTGCTCGGCCAGTACGTCACCGACAAGGGCTACGACATCCGGTTCGCCATCGAGCCGAAGCCGAACGAGCCGCGCGGCGACATCCTGCTGCCCACGGTCGGGCACGCCCTGGCCTTCATCGAGACGCTCGAGCGCCCGGAACTCGTGGGCGTGAACCCCGAGGTCGGGCACGAGCAGATGGCGGGCCTGAACTTCACCGCGGGCATCGCACAGGCGCTCTACCAGGGCAAGCTCTTCCACATCGACCTCAACGGTCAGCGCGGCATCAAGTACGACCAGGACCTCGTGTTCGGTCACGGCGACCTGCAGAACGCCTTCTCCCTCGTCGACCTGCTGGAGAACGGCGGCCTCAACGGCGGACCGGCCTACGACGGCCCCCGTCACTTCGACTACAAGCCGTCGCGCACCGAGGGCCCTGAAGGTGTCTGGGACTCCGCGGCCGCCAACATGCGCACCTACCTGCTGCTCAAGGAGCGTGCGGCGGCGTTCCGCGCCGACCCTGAGGTGCAGGCGGCTCTCACCGCCTCGCGCGTGCCGGAGCTCTCGGTGCCCACGCTCGGTTCGGGCGAGGGTTACGACGAGCTGCTCGCCGACCGTTCGGCCTACGAGGAGTTCGACGCCGAGGCCTACTTCAACGGCAAGGGCTTCGGCTTCGTGCACCTGCAGCAGCTCGCGATCGAGCACCTCACCGGGGCTCGGAGCTAACCGCTCCCCGCGCGAATCGCATCCAGGGCGGCGAGCATGGCTGAGAAGACGGGGAGTGAGCTGCGGCGCACGAACCTCTCGGCTGTGCTCACCCTGGTGCACAGCCGCGGGGTGGTGACCCGGGCGGAGATCACTCGGGAGACCGGTCTGAACCGCTCGACCGTCGGCGCGCTGGTGGGGGAGTTGGTGGAGCTCCGGCTCGTGCGCGAATCGGAAGACGCCGCCCATCACGTGGGGCGGCCCAGCCTCCTGATCGAGCCGGAGCGCCGCACGGTGGCTCTCTCGGTGCATGCCACTCCGGATGCCGTGACCATCGGGTTGGTCGACCTCGGCGGACACGTGATCAAGCGCATCCGGTGTGGCACGGTGCGGGTGCCGCGGCCCGAGGAAGTGGTGAACATCGTGACGGCCGTCGTCGCCGGGATGCGGACGGAGCTCGACAGGTCGTATTCGACGGTCGGCGTCGGGCTCGCCGTGCCCGGCCCGAGGCATTCCGTTGCCGGCGTGCCCGATGCCGCGCCCGACGTCGATTGGCAGGCGGCGCCTCTCGCCGAACGTCTCGAGCGAGCGCTCGGACTCCCGGTCTTCGCCGCGGGCGACGCCGTGGTGGGTGCACTCGCCGAGAGCACCTTCGGCGCCGCGCGGGGGATGGACGATCTGGTCTTCGTCACCGGCGGACCGGCGGGGGTGACCGCCGCGGTGATCGGGGGCGGCACCCTGCTGACGGGTGCGAACGGCAGCGCCGGCGCTGTCGGGCACCTCCTCGTCACCCCCGGCGGCGCACTCTGCCCCTGCGGCAGCCGCGGTTGCCTCGACACCGAGCTCTCGGAGGAGGCTCTGCTCGAGGCGCTCGGCGCGACGGCAGGCGCCGACCTGGCCACGGTGCTGGGTTCGCGTCGCGGCGATCCCGTGGCACGGGCCGTCGTGCACCGAGGACTCGATCACCTGGCCGTGGCTGTGCGCACCGTGGTGAACCTCGTCGATCCGCAACTCGTGGTGCTCGGCGGCTATCTCGCGGCGATGCACGACCTCGCTCCAGATCGGCTGCGGACGGAACTCGGCCGTTCGGTGATGCGGCGCGCGGGCCAGGGTGCGGGTCTCCGCATCACTCGCGCCGGCCTCGGCGACGACCTTCTCGTCGTCGGCGCGGCGCAGCTGGCCCTCTCTCGGGTGCTCCGCGACCCCGCGCAGCTCCCCGCCCGCGCGCCGGCGGTCTAGCGCGAGGCGTATCGGCGATACGCCGTTTATGGTTGCAACAGTAACACCTCGGTGTTATCGTTGATCACATGAGTACGCGATCGCGGATCATCGAGGTGACCGCCGCCCTGCTGGCCCAATCGCCCACCGGCGACGTCTCCACCCGTGCGGTCTGCGAGGCCGCGGGCGTGCAGCAGCCGGCGCTCTATCGCCTGTTCGGCGACAAGGACGGTTTGCTCGCCGCCACGGTCGATCACGTCTGGGAGCAGTACCTCGCAATGAAGCGCGCTGCGGAACGCTCGGCCGATCCTCTCGACGATCTCAGGGCCGGATGGGACAGTCACACCGCTTTCGCCCTCGCACATCCGAACGCCTATCGACTGCTGTTCGCCACCACGCTCACGACGCGGCCCGAATCGGCCGACGAGGCGATGCGGTTGCTCCGCGAGGTGCTCGACCGCCTGGCGGCCGACGGCCGGCTCCGGGTCGTCTCGACGACGGCGGCGCAGATGGTGATGGCCGCCAACACCGGGGTCGCCCTGGCGCTCGTGCTTCAGCCCTCGCTCTATCCGGATGCCGGGCTCTCCGCCCTGGTGCGTGACGCGACGCACCGCGCCATCCTGCGCGACGTCGACGCGGTCGACCACGCTTCGGATGCCCGCACCGCGGCCGCGAACACTCTCACCTCCGGGCTCGGCGAGCTCGTGCCCGCAACCTTCAGCCCTGCGGAGGCGGGGCTGCTCGGCGAATGGCTGGCCCGCGTGCCGGCCGCCGAAGCCCACTCCACCCAGAAGTGAACGACCCGGAAGGAAACACCATGACCGACACCGAAAACCCCTCCATGCCCGCCGTACCCGCCTCGCCCGCTGCCCGGGTGGCGCTCGTGACCGGCGCGTCGGGCGGCATCGGCCGCGCCGTGGCCGAGCGTCTGGCCGCCGACGGCATGGCGGTCGGCGTGCACTACTCCGGCAACCGGAACCGTGCCGAGGAGACCGTGGCCGCGATCGAAGCGGCCGGCGGCCGGGCCATCGCGGTGGGCGGCGACGTCGCCGAAGAGCCTGACATGTCGGCCGCGTTCGACGCGGTCGAGGCAGCGTTCGGCGGCATCGACGTCGTGGTGAACACAGCCGGCATCATGCTGCTCGGCCCCGTCGCCACCTTCGACCTCGACGACCTCGACCGGATGCACCGGGTCAACATCCGGGGAACCTTCGTGGTGTCGCAGCAGGCGGCCCGCCGGGTGCGCCCCGGTGGCGCGATCATCAATTTCTCGAGCTCCGTGATGCGGCTGCAGTTCCCGAACTACGCGGCCTACGTGGCCAGCAAGGGCGCCGTCGAGGCGATGACCCTGGTGCTGGCGCGGGAGTTGCGCGGCAAAGACGTGACGGTCAACGTCGTGGGCCCTGGCCCCACCGCGACCCCGCTCTTTCTCGAGGGCAAAGACGAGGCGACCATCGAGCGCCTGGCGAATGCCGCGCCGCTGGAGCGGCTCGGCACGCCCGACGACATCGCCGAGACGGTGTCGTTCCTGGCCGGGCCCGCCCGCTGGGTGAACGGGCAGGTCATCTACACCAACGGCGGCGCCGCCTGATGAGCGAGACCTCCTCGACCTCCTGACGGTGATCGCGGCGCGCTGCCCCGCGGACCTCCGGTCCTGGGTCAGGACGCCTCGGTCGCCGCATTCGGGTAGGCACTGAAGAACCGGGTCGCCAGGTCGAGGTCGCCCTCCGCCTCGACTCTGCCGAGCTCGACGGCCGTCGCGACGGAGATACTGCCGAATACGAGGGCGCGCAGCTGCGCGACGGTCACCGCGATGGTCGCATCGGGATGCTCCGCGCGGCCTCTCCGCACCGTCACGCCTGCGGGAGTCACCGCCAGGGCGAACTCGTCGCCGGGCAGACGGATGCCGATGCTCGCCCGCAGCGTCGACCCGGTCGGTGGTGCGTAGAGCGCTTCCAGCAGGAGCATGACGGCGTCGGCGCTCATCTCGGTGCCCGGCTTCGTCGGAACGCCGGCGCCCCAGCGTGACAGTGCGATCAGTACCGGCCGGAGTTCCCGGCCGCGATCGGTCAGCTCGTAGACGTGGGTGCTCGTCGGAGGGCCGAGTTCGGTGCGTCGCACGATTCCATCGGCCTCGAGTTCTTTCAACCGCTGGCTCAGAACGTTCGGGCTGGCGTGGGCGAGACCGGTCCGCAGATCGCCGAAACGCTTGGGTCCGAAGATCAGTTCGCGCACCACGAGCAGCGCCCAGCGCTCGCCGACGGCGTCCATCGCCAGGGCGGCGCCGCACGCGTCGTCGTAACTTCTTTCGGCCATAGGGGAATTGTACGAGCCGTAGGAGGCTTGGTTGCTAAGTACAATCAATCAGTCCTAAACAAGGAGTACTAATGGATGCATTGCTGCAGGCCGTTCTCGACGCGAACGGCGGAATCGCCCGCTGGGAGACGGCGTCGACGATCACGGCCCGGATCGAATACGGCGGTCCGTTCTGGGAGTTCAAGGGCCAGCCGGAGTTCGCCGGGCACGCGCAGGTGGAGGCACGGGTTCACGAGGAGTGGATCCGGTTCACGCAGGAGGGCAGCGGCGTCGTCATGGTCTACGACAAGAACGCCGACACCGTCACCGTCTCGACCGCCGAGGGCGCCGTCATCGACTCGCTCGACCATCCGCGCGCCACGTTCGACGGCTACGACAGCAACGCGCCGTGGACGCAGGCGCAGATGGCCTACTTTCGCGCCTACGCCACCTGGCACTACCTGGTCGAACCGCTCATCTTCACGATGCCCGGCGTCGAAGCGCACGAGATCGAGTCGTGGAACGAGGGCGACGCCACCTGGCGCGTGCTCAGCGTGACCTTCCCCGACACCATCGACACGCACAACGCCACTCAGCTCTACTACTACGACGAGCAGCTCCGATTCCGCCGGATGGACTACGCCCCGGTCGTCAACGGAGGCTCACCTACGGCGCATTACATCCGTGAGTCGATCGAGCTCGGCGGGCTCCAGGTGCCGACGAAGCGGCACATCCACATCCGCAACGACGACCGCACCCCCGACCTCTCGTGGGTTCCGATCACCCTCGACCTCCAGGATGTCGCCGTCGCCTAGGTGGGGTCAGACGACGGAGTAGCCCTCGGGCAACGTCGCGCGGCCGGTGAGACTGAACAGCAGGATCTCACCGTCTCCACGCGCGGCTGCGACGCCGGCAGCGAGGTGGAGCGTCGCCGAGATCGCATCGGGCGACTGCCCGTGCGGCTGTCCGGTCGCGCGGGAGATGTCCATCGAATGCACCACGAGCTCGAACACCCGCGTGCGGAGGTACTCCGGCAGTGCGATGCCGAGGCCGCCGATCGACACGATCCGCTCCGGCGGGGCCGAGTCCACCAGCGTCATGGCGCGACTGAGGGCATCCGAGATCGCATGCGCCGGATCGGCGCCGAGCCAGATGCCCGCTTCCACTCCTCGGGCGGCCACGGCAGCCGGATCGGTCAGGTCGCGGTAGACCCGCGCGTAGTACGACTCGGCGTTCTGCACGTTCGGATACCCCGGGTCGTCGAGCAGCAGGTAGCTCTCGACGGTCAGGATGGCCCGTGTGGTGTGCCCGACGAGGGAACGCAACGTCCATTCCCCGAGCGCGACGGACTCCCACTGACTGTCGTCGATGCGCGTGACGAGGTCGTGGAATGCGGAGGCGGATTGGAAGAACATGGCGGCACTGCCCATGGCACCATCGTGGCACAGCTCCCGACCGACCGGATGCGCCCGGCGGGCCCGATCTCGGCGCGCGCGCCGCACCCGGGGCGCCCCGATTCGCCCGGCATCGGATGCCAGACTGGACGCATGCCAGCAACACGCCCCGAACCCGGCATCCTGCAGGGTCGCTACATTCGTCTCGAACCGCTCACACCCGAACTCCTCCCGGAGCTGCACGGGGCGATCGGCCACCCGGAGGTCTTCGCCGGAGGCTATGGCGGCGGCCCGGCGGGCTACCGCGCGACCGCGGACGAGTTCGCGGAATGGGCACGGGGCTACTACCAGTGGCAGGGCGGCAACGCCTACGCCATCCGCCTGGTCGGTGGCCGCAACGACGGCACCCTGGTGGGAACCACCACGCTCGGCGACATCGATCCGGCCCTCGAATCCGCGCACATCGGCTGGACCGCCTACGACCCCCGGGTATGGGGCACGGTCGTGAACCCTGAAGCAAAACTCCTCCTTCTCGGTCTGGCCTTCGACAACGGCTTCGGCCGCGTCAAGATCCAGGCCGACGTTCTGAACACACGCTCGCGCGCCGCGATCGCGAAACTCGGCGCGACCTTCGAAGGCATCATGCGGCGCGATCTTCCGCGCGCCGACGGCACCTGGAGGGACTCCGCCGTGTTCTCGATCATCATCGACGAATGGCCGGCGGTGCGGGCCGCATTGCGTGAACGTGTGGACAACCAAGGCGGAGGCGTTCCTGTGGAATTCGCGAACTCCTGACGAACCTTCTGAGTGAGGGCCGAGAACACGCATCCGCCTTTTGGCCGAGCCGTTCGATTGATGGTGGACTAGGCCGTATGGAACCTCTCTACACTGCAATCGCGCACGCATCCGGTGGCGGACGGGACGGACACGTCCGGAGCGAAGACGACCGACTCGATTTCGACACCCGCCCGCCGAAGGAGATGGGAGGCTCGGGAGAGGGAACCAACCCCGAGCAGCTCTTCGCCGCCGGCTATTCCGCCTGCTTCCTCAGCGCCGTGCACGCGGCCGGCCGCGAGTTCAAGCTCGACACCACGGATGCCGCCGTCTCGGCGAGCGTGTCGATCGGCAAGAACGAGACCGGTGCCTTCGGCCTCGCCGTCGAACTCGACGTCTACGTGCCCAACGTCACTCCCGAGCAGTCGCGGCAGCTGGCCGACCGGGCCCACGAGCTGTGCCCCTACTCGAACGCGACCCGCGGCAACATCGAGGTCGCGGTCAACGTGGTGGAGTAGCGCCCGATCCTGCCAATTCGAGGCGCCCGACTGCCAGACCGGCGGTCGGGCGCCTCGGGCCGGTTCGCGATGTCGTACCCCCGCGATAGGGTCGCGGAGTGACTCAGCTCCACCCCGTTCAGACCCGCGCCAGCCGCGGCCGACTCTTCGTCGCCCTGCAGTTCTCGGCGCTCGGCCTCATCTGGGGGTCGAGCTTCTTGTTCATGAAGGTGGCGCTCGGCGGCGTCTCGTTCGGCCAGGTGGCGTGGACCAGGTTGATGCTCGGCGCCCTGACCCTTGCGATCCTGCTGCTCGTGATGCGCACGAAGATGCCGCGCAACCCGGCGGTCTATCTCCACTTCGTGGTGATCGGCGCCTTCGGCTGCGCCGTTCCGTTCCTCCTCTTCGCCTGGGCCGAACAGTACGTCACCTCGGGGCTGGCCAGCATCTACAACGCCGTCACTCCCATCACCACAGCACTCATGGTGACGCTCGCCTTCAGCGTCGAGAAACTCGACCGCTCACGGGTGCTGGGCGTGCTCGCGGGAATCGTGGGCGTCGTCGTCATCATCGGGCCGTGGTCGTTCGTGGCCAACGAAGCGGCCGGCGGCGACCTCGCACTCGAGCTCGCCGGCCAACTCGCCTGCCTCGGCTCGGCCGTCTGCTACGGCTTCACCTTCGGCTACATCCGTCGTTTCATCACGAACCGCCACCCGGTGACGGGGGTCACCGCGGCCTTCCTGCAGGTGGGCATGGGGGCGCTCATCCTGCTGGTGCTCACCCCCTTCGTGGCGGTCGGGCCGATCGGTCTCGACCTGCCGATCGTGCTGAGCCTGCTGGCCCTCGGCATCGCGGGCACCGGGGTGGCCTACTACTGGTACATGAACGTGCTGAACGCGTGGGGGCCCACGGCGACGTCGACGGTCACCTACCTCACCCCCGTCGTGGGCGTTGCCCTCGGCATCATCCTGCTCGGCGAGACCCTGAGCTGGAACGCCCCGCTGGGCGCAGCGCTGGTGTTCCTCGGCATCCTGCTCGCGCAGGGTCGACTCCGGCTGCCGCGTCGGCGTAACGCGCAGAACGGAGTCAGCGAGGCTGGCTAGGGTTGAGGCATGGTGAACGCGGATTCAACGGTGCCCACGGGTGGTTTCGACAACTCGGCGGATGTCTATGCGCGGCTGACGAGCATCCGTCAATCGATCGACAACATCGACGCTGCTCTCATCCACATGCTGGCCGAGCGCTTCAAGTTCACGCAGACGGTGGGTCGCCTGAAAGCCGAGCACGGCCTTCCGCCGGCCGACCTCGATCGCGAGGCGCGTCAGATCAAACGGTTGCGCGCGCTGGCGGAGGAGTCGCACCTCGACCCGGCGTTCGCGGAGAAGTTCTTGAACTTCATCGTGGCGGAGGTCATCCACCACCACGAGCGCATCGCCGCCGACTCCGAGTAGCCTCACCCCCCCTGCCGCACCCCCTCGCACCCGGCCCGGGGCTCCGAAACGACGGAGTTTCGCGCCGCAGAACGGAAACGACGGAGGCTCAGGCCGAATCCGGCGCAAGACTCCGTCGTTTCCGGGACGGGGTGGGGGTGGGGACGGCGTGGGGTGGCGGGTGGGGCGTCAGCCGCCGACGACGGGCCCGAAGGCGGCCGGCAGCGCCGCACGGTGCGTGCCACCGAGCTCGGCGAGCGGCACCTCGAAGAGGCCCTGCACCTCGAGCGAGCCCGACTGCGCATCCGTCACGCCGATGCGCAGCACCGGAACGCCGCGACCCTCGCACAGGCCCTTGAACTTCACGTCGTCTTCGCGCGGAACCGCCACCAGCACGCGAGCCGTCGACTCGCTGAACAGGGCATCGGATGCCGACACCCCGTCGCGCTCGATGATCTCGTCGAGCCACACCCGCGCCCCGATGCCGAACCGCAGCACCGACTCGGCAAGAGTCTGCGCGAGGCCGCCGTCGGAGAGGTCGTGGGCCGAGTCGATGAGTGCTTCGAGAGCGCCGGCGCGGAGCAGGCCCGAGAGCTGCTCTTCGGCGGCGAGCGACACGATCGGCGGGCGACCGCCCAGGTGGTCGTGCACGACGCCGGCCCAGGCCGATCCGTCGAGCTCTGCGCGCGTGACGCCGAGGAGGTAGAGGTTCGACCCTTCGTCTTGCCAGCCCGACGGGATGCGCCGCGCCACGTCGTCGATCACGCCGAGCACCGCCACCACCGGGGTGGGGTGGATCGGCTGCGACCCGGTCTGGTTGTAGAAGGAGACGTTGCCGCCGGTGACCGGGATCTCGAGTTCGAGGCATCCGTCGGCCAGGCCCTCGACGGCTTGCGAGAACTGCCACATGACCTCGGGGTTCTCGGGGGAGCCGAAGTTCAGGCAGTCCGAGACGGCGACCGGCGTGGCGCCGGTGACCGACACGTTGCGGTAGGCCTCGGCCAGCGCGAGCTGGGCGCCGCGGTAGGGGTCGAGCTGGCAGTAGCGGCCGTTCGCGTCGGAGGCGAGCGCGAAGCCGAGGCCGGAGACCTCGTCGACCCGCACCATTCCGCCGTCGTCGGGGAAGGAGAGGGCCGTGTTGCCGAGCACGTAGCGGTCGTACTGGTTGGTGATCCAGTCTTTCGACGCCATGTTCGGCGAGCCGACCACGCGCAAGAACTCGTCGCGAAGATCTGAACCGGAGGTCGCGCGCGGCAGTCGCACCGCCGAATCGGCCTGCAGTGCGTCGATCCAGGTCGGGTAGGCCACGGGGCGCTCGTAGACCGGACCGTCGACCGCGACGGTGCGCGGCTCCACGTTCACGATCTCTTCGCCGTGCCAGTTGATGACGAGGCGGCCGGTGTCGGTCACTTCGCCGAGAACGCTGGTCTCGACATCCCACTTCGCCGTGACGGCGAGGAATCCCTCGAGCTTGTCGGGCGTGACGATCGCCATCATGCGCTCCTGGCTCTCCGACATGAGGATCTCCTCGGCGGTGAGCGTGGGGTCGCGGAGCAGAACGCGATCGAGTTCGATGAACATTCCGCCGTCGCCGTTGGAGGCGAGCTCCGAGGTGGCGCACGAGATGCCGGCTGCGCCGAGGTCTTGGATGCCCTCCACCAGATCGCCCGCGAACAGCTCGAGGCAGCACTCGATGAGCACCTTCTCGGCGAAGGGGTCGCCCACCTGCACCGCCGGGCGCTTGGTGGGGCCGCCGGCCGAGAAGGTGTCGGACGCGAGGATGGATGCTCCGCCGATGCCGTCGCCGCCGGTGCGCGCCCCGAAGAGAACGACCTTGTTGCCCACGCCGCGCGCGTTGGCGAGGTGCAGGTCTTCGTGCCGAAGCACCCCCACGCTCAGGGCGTTGACGAGCGGGTTGCCCTGGTAGACCTTGTCGAAGTAGGTCTCGCCGCCGATGTTCGGAAGGCCCAAGCAGTTGCCGTAGAACGAGATGCCGCTGGTGACGCCGTGCACCACGCGCGCCGTGTCGGCCTCGTTGATGTCGCCGAAGCGCAGCTGGTCCATCACGGCCACCGGGCGGGCGCCCATCGAGATGATGTCGCGCACGATGCCGCCCACGCCGGTCGCTGCACCTTGGAAGGGCTCGATGTAGGAGGGGTGGTTGTGCGACTCGACCTTGAAGGTCACCGCCCAGCCCTCGCCGACATCCACGACGCCCGCGTTCTCGCCCATGCCCACCATGAGGTTCTTCTTCATGGCCGGGCTGACCTTCTGGCCGAACTGGCGCAGATAGATCTTCGACGATTTGTAGGAGCAGTGCTCGCTCCACATCACCGAGTACATCGCCAGCTCGCCCGACGTGGGGCGACGGCCCAGGATCTCGCGGATCTTCGCGTACTCGTCGGCCTTCAGGCCGAGTGCCTCGTAGGGCTGTTCCCGATCGGGGGTCGCAGTGGCGTTCTCGACGGTATCGGCATTGCTCACGCGGCCAGGACTCCTTGAGTTGCGGGGGTGGGATGCGGGGTGGGAATCCCCTCGATTCTACCGGCCTGGATACCACCCCAGGGCCGGGCCCAGTCGCTCGGCCAGGTCGTGCAGGATCTGCACGTAGTCGTCGTGCTCGAAGGAGAAGGGGAGCGCGAACGCCACCTCGTGGATCTCGCGGAAGGCGGGATCGGCGTAGAGGGCGTCGGCGATCTCGGCGGAGGTGCCGATCAGGTCGGCGGCGAAGAGCATCCGCCTGGGTCCGACGGGCACGCCGACCCGGCCGGATCTGCCGGCGACATAGGCGGCGTACTTCGCGCGCTGCTCGGCCGTGGCGGAGTCGGTGGGGATGACGACGAGTCCCTGCGAGACACGCGCGCGGGCGCCATCCGGATGCGCGGCCCGATACGCCAGCACCTGGTGCTGCTGGTTCTCGGCGAAGTCGTTGCCGAGCTCGCCCTGCACCACGCTCGAGGTGAGGAAGTGGAAGCCGTTCTGGGCCGCCCACTCGGCCGAGCGCGTGCTGCCACCGCCGTACCAGAGGCGGTCGACCAGGCCGGCGGAGTGCGGCTGGACCGTGTCGGCGAAGACCTCGCCGCCCTGCGTTCCGGCGAAGCTGCTCACGACGTCGCCGCGCACGAAGTCGCGGAAACGCAGGAGCCGCCCGTAGTCGAAGTCCTCCTCCTCGAAGGTGTTCGGGTAGATCGCGTCTTTGTAGCGATCGATGTTCATCGGCGGGCCGGCCGAGAACCCCGGTGTGATCCGGCCGTGCGAGAGGAGGTCGACCGTGGCGAGATCCTCGGCGAGGCGGAAGGGGTTCTCGGCGCCGACCGGAGTGACCGCGGTGCCGAGCTCGATGCGGCTGGTGCGCTGGGTGGCGGCCGCGAGCACCGCGACGGGGGAGGAGATGCCGTACTGCAGGTGGCGGTGCCGGAGCCACGCGCTGTCGAACCCGAGCTCTTCGCCGAGCTCGATGATGCGCAGCGTGCTCTCGTGGCCGGCCGCCGGATCAGCGGGGTCGAACAGGCCGATCGTGAGGAAGCCGAGTCGCTGTAAGGGGTCTCCGGGGTGCGGCACGATTCGACGGTAGTCCACAGTTGCGGAGAACCGCGAAGCTTTCCACAGTTGCGCCGAATCGGAGCAAACTCCCGGGTGGTCGGCGTAACGTCGAACGCAGATTCTTGCTCATCCCGTTCAGTTCCGGAAGAAGTTGATCAGCATGGCCCGAAAGTGGCAGCGCTGGGTTCCCGCGATCGCGGCCCCGGCCGTCGTGGCAGTTGCCGTCGTGGGCGGCGTTTTCGCCACCAGCGCGTCGGCCGACCTACCGGAGAAGACCCCGCAGCAGGTGCTCGAGCTCGCCGCTTCGACCGACGTGCAGTCCTTCTCCGGCACGGTGGAGCAGAGCTCCGACCTCGGTCTGCCCGACCTGTCGAGCGTGCCCGGTGGGTCGTCCATGGGTGGCTCGGGTGGCTCCGGTTCCGGCGGTTCCGACTCCGGCACCGCAGCAGAGAACGACGCATCTCTCGGCTCCGCTCTCGAACTGCTCACCACCGATCACTCGGCTCGGGTCTACGCCGACGGTTCCGACAAACTGCGGGTGCAGATCCTCGATCAGCTGGCCGAGCGGGATGCGATCCGCAACGGCGACGACGTCTGGCTCTACGACTCCAGCGACGACACGGCCGTGCACACCACGTTGCCCGACCCGTCGACCTGGGGTGCGGGTGAGGCGCCCGCACCGCTGCCCACCGACGTCGCGACGCCGGGCCAGCTCGCCCAGAAGTACCTCGACGCGGTCGACCCGAGCACCGAGGTGACACTCGGCGCCGACACCGAGGTCGCGGGCCGCTCGGCCTACGACCTGGTGCTCACGCCGCGTGGCTCCGAGACCCTGGTCGGTTCGGTGTCGATCGCGGTCGACTCCGAGACCGGCTTGCCGCTGCAGGTCGAGGTGCTCGCTCGCGGCGCATCCTCACCGGCCTTCAGTGTCGGCTTCACCGACCTCTCGCTCGACGCCCCCTCGGCCGACCTCTTCGACTTCACGGCGCCCGAAGGCACCACCGTCACGGAGAAGCCGTTCCCCACGCGCGATGAGCTAAAGGGCGACGCACCAGCTGGTGCCGGCCAGACGCATCCAGAACCCGTCGTAACGGGCGAAGGCTGGGGTTCGATCGTCTCGCTCGCTGTCGGAGATGAAGCGTCAGAGCTCACTTCGTCGCCCCTGATCGCCCAGCTGCTCACGCCGGTCGACGGTGGTCGGGCCCTCCAGACCACCCTGGTCTCGGTGCTCCTGACCGACGACGGACGCGTGCTCGCGGGCGCCGTGCCGGTGGAGGCGCTGCAGGCCGCGGCCGATGCCGCGCCGGTCGCCCCGGCTCCGGCGGCCACGGCCGCTCCCGCTCCGGCCGAGTGAGCGCAACCGCCGTCGCGCCCGCCGCGCGCGGCGAGTTCGCGATCGAGACCTCCGGACTCACGAAGCGCTTCGGCAAGCAACTCGCGGTCGACGGTGTCGACCTCGCGGTGCCGCAGGGATCGGTGTTCGGATTCCTCGGGCCGAACGGATCGGGCAAGACCACCACGATCCGCATGCTCCTCGGCCTCGCCTCGGCGACCGCGGGCGACATCCGGGTGCTGGGGCAGGAGATGCCGCGCCGCTTGGCGACCGTGCTGCCCGGGGTCGGTGCGCTGATCGAAGGGCCCGGCTTCTACCCCTTCCTCTCCGGGGCGTCGAACCTCCACCGACTGGATGCGGCCGACGGATTCGCGCCCGGAGCAAGCCGTTCCGCCCGCGTCGACCACGCCCTCGAGCGAGTGGGCCTCACCCACGCCGCCGGCAAGAAGGTGCGCGCCTACTCGTTGGGCATGAAGCAGCGGCTCGGCATCGCCAACGCGCTGCTCGCCCCGCGCGAGCTCATCGTGCTCGACGAGCCCACCAACGGACTCGACCCTCAGGGCACCCGCGAGGTGCGCCACCTCATCCGCTCGCTCGCCTCCGAGGGCACGACGGTCTTCGTGTCGAGCCACTTGCTGGCCGAGATCGAGCAGATGTGCACGCACGCCGCGGTGATGAGCGGCGGCCGTCTCGTGGCACAAGGCACCCTCGACGAGCTGCGCCTCGCGGGCCAGACCCGCGCCCGCGTCGTCGTGCTCGCCCCCGACGCGCAGCGAGCCTCCCGCATCCTCGCCGACCTGGGCCTCCCGCCCGACATCGACGCCGCGCCGGGTGGCGCGAACGGCCCACTGTCGCCCGCGGAAGAACTGTTTGCGCGACCCGGCAGCGACAGCCCGGGGGAGACCGTGCTGAGTGCAGCGCTTCCCGAGAGCGTGGCTCCCGAAGACGTGGTGGCCGCGCTCGTCGCGGGCGGGGTGCGGGTGCGCGGATTCGCGGTGCAGCAGGCCTCGCTCGAAGACCTCTTCGTTGCACTGACCGGGGAGGGGTTCGACGTTGTCCAGTGAATCAGTGACAGACCCCCGCCCCGCCGACCTCCTGGCCCGGCGATCGAACCGCTCGCTCGGTTGGGGGTTCTTCGCGTCGGAGCTCTCGGTGCTCTTCCGGCGCCGCCGCACCTGGGCGATGCTCGCCGCCCTCGCCGCCATCCCGATCCTCATCGCCGTGGCCATCCGCGTCACCGACGGAGGCGACGGCCGCGGCCCTGCCTTCCTCGACCGCATCACCCAGAACGGGCTCTTCGTCGGGATGACGGCGTTGGTCGTCTCCATTCCCCTGTTCCTCCCGCTCACCGTCGGCGTGGTGGCCGGCGATTCGATCGCGGGGGAGGCGAGCACCGGCACGCTCCGCTACCTCCTGGTGTCGCCGGTGGGGCGCATCCGCCTGCTCGTCGTGAAATACGCCGCCGCCGCGGTCTTCTGCCTGGCCGCGACGGTGACCGTGTCGCTCGCCGGCATCCTGATCGGCATCGCCCTGTTTCCGATCGGTCCGGTGACCCTGCTCTCGGGCGACAGCATCGGCGTGGGCGAGGCCCTGCTGAGGTCGCTGCTGATCGCCGCCTTCGTCACGCTCGGGCTGCTCGGCCTCAGCGCCATCGGCTTGTTCATCTCGACACTGACGGATGCTCCGGTGGGCGCGATGGCGGCGACCGTCGTGATCTCGATCGTCTCGCAGGTGCTGGGTCAGCTCTCGCAGACCGAGTGGCTGCATCCGTGGCTCTTCAGCTACTACTGGCTCGACTTCGCCGACCTGCTGCGGCAGCCGATCGAGTGGTCGTCGTTCGGCGGCAACGCCCTGCTGCAACTGGGCTACGTCGTGGTGTTCGGCGCGCTCGCCTACGGGAGATTCGCGTCGAAAGACGTGCTCTCTTAGCGCGACGCCCTGAGAGCTGCTGCCGGAGGCCCGGTGCTCGTGGCCGCCATCGCGCCGTAGCCCTACTCGTCTTCGAGCCGGAACCCCACCTTGAGCGTCACCTGGAAGTGCGCGACCGCCCCGTCTTCGAGTTCGCCGCGGGTCGACACGACCTCGAACCAGTCGACGTTGCGCAGCGTCTTGGTGGCGCGGGCGAGACCGTTGCGGATCGCGGCATCCGTGCCCTCGGGCGAGGTGCCCACGATCTCGGTGATGCGGTACGTGTTGTTGCTCATGGTCGACCTCCATTGGTGCGATGAACTGACTCTCCGAGCCTAGGCGGATGGCCGACGCGCGAAAAGAGGTCGCGTGCCTCCATGAACCCCAAAGATTTCCGCAGCTTCGGCTCAAGATCGCACGAAGGCCACCACAACGCCGGCGCTCGTTCGACCGATGGCGTCGAAGATTAGGTCCGGTACCGCAGAACAAAATGCCTGATCGTTTGTAGTAATGAGAAACACGTGGCCCCCGACCGGGGGAGGCGCCCGACTGAAGCTGGGAGCCTCGAAACGCCCCTGAAACGGGAGCGGATTCGGGAGTAGTGTCACTCTCGGATCGGTGGTCACCCGCCACCGGTCCCACAATCCCGGACGGTAGCGGTCACCCCCCGCAGCCGTCCGCGGCATCACCCAAGCGTCCCCAACGCTCGATGCCGCGGTGGTGCGTGCAGCTCACCCCCAGCGTCCCCAACGCTCTGCTGCACGCACCACCCCTTTCTCTCAGCTGAACATCGTCTTCGACCCGAGGAACACATGTCTACGAAGTCACTGGCTTCGCCTGCCCGAAAACGACAACTGGGCGCCGAGCGCAGCACCGAACCCCTCTCCACCGTGCACGCGATCCCGAGCGACACGAAGATCACCTGGGGCCGCCTGGCCATCGTGATCACCGTCGCCGCGTGGATCACCTACGTCGTCTCCACCGTCGTGCGGCAGTTCCTGAACAACGGCACCGAGAGCTTCCGGTTCACCACCGAAGCCATCTCCTACCTCGTGGTCGTGACCTTTCTCACCTTCTCGGCCCTGATGTACCTCGTCGCTCGGCAAGGCGCACTGCAGCGCTTCCGCGACCACGTGCGGGTGCCGCGAGCCGAGCTCGACAAGCACTTCTCGGCGGCGCACCAGACCATGACGGTGCTCGTTCCCTCCTACAGTGAAGAACCGGCCGTCGTGCGCAAGACACTGTGGTCGGCCGCGCTGCAGGAATACCCCTCGCTCCGCGTCGTGCTGCTGCTCGACGACCCGCCCTTCCCCTCCGATCCGGGCGTCGCCGCACAGTTGGAGGCATCGCGCCGAATCGCGTCCGACATCGCCGACGACCTGCGCGCACCGCGGGACCGCGCCGTCGATGCGCTGCTGAGTTTCGAAGGGGGCCAGCTGCTCGGCGACGCGGTGCACGCATCCGACGTGCGCCGGCTGGCGGGCGCCTACTCCGACGCGGCTGACTGGCTGCAGACGATGGCCGACCACGAGGAGCGCACCGACCACGTCGACACCTTCTTCGTGGAGCAGGTGCTCGGCGCCCTCGCCGGCGACCTGCGTGTCACTGCCGACGCCCTCGATCTCGCCCTCGACGTCGACGAGTCGCCCTCGGCCGAGCGGATGCTCGAACTGCACCGCCGCCTCGTCTGGATCTTCTCGGCCGAACTCGAGACCTTCGAGCGCAAGAAGTTCGCGTCGCTCTCGCACGAGGCCAACAAGGCCATGAACCTCAACTCCTACATCGGACTGATGGGCGGGCGGTTCCGCCGCGAGCAGAGCCCTGACGGCGTCATCCTGCGCCCCGTCGACGCCGACGAGACGGCCGATGCTGTGCCCACTGACTATTACGAGGTTCCGGATGCCGGCTACCTCCTCACCCTCGACGCCGACTCGTTGTTGCTGCGCGAGTACTGCCTCCGGCTCGTCTACTTCCTCGAGCAGCCGCACAACGAGCGGGTCGCCGTGACGCAGACCCCCTACTCCTCGTTCCGCGGTGCGCCGACCCGCATCGAGCGCCTCGCCGGCGCCACCACCGATCTGCAGCACATCCAGCACCAGGGCATGACGCACTACGGCGCGACCTTCTGGGTGGGCGCGAACGCGGTCATCCGGAAGCCCGCTCTCGAAGACATCGTTGAGATCGAGACGGTGGGCGGATTCGAGGTGCGCCGCTACGTGCAAGACCGCACCGTCATCGAAGACACCGAGTCGAGCGTCGACCTGGGCCTGCACGGCTGGACCCTCGTCAACTACCCCGAGCGCCTCAGCTACAGCGCCACCCCGCCCGACTTCGGATCGCTGATCGTGCAGCGCCGGCGCTGGGCGAACGGGGGCCTGCTCATCCTGCCGAAGTTCTGGCGGCAGATCCGCGCCCGCCAGCGCGCCGGGCATCCGGTGGGCATCGCGGAGATCCTGTTGCGCGTGAACTACATGGCCTCCATCACCTGGGCGAGCTTCGGCCTGGTGTTCCTGCTCGCCTACCCCTACGACAGCCGGCTGCTGAGCCCGGTGGTGTTGATCGCGGCGCTGCCGTACTTCATCGCCATGGGCAGCGACCTGCGCTACAGCGGGTACACGTTCACCGACATCTTCCGCATCTACGGCTTCAACCTGATCCTGCTCCCGGTGAACCTGGCGGGCGTGTTCAAGTCGCTCGAGCAGGCGATCTCGTCGAAGAAGATCCCGTTCGCTCGCACGCCGAAGGTGCGCAACCGCACGGCGGCGCCGCTGCTCTACGTCGTGGCGCCGTACGCCATCGTCGTGTTCTCGGTGCTCACCTTCTGGCGCGACTTCGGCGCCCAGAACTGGGGCAACGCGGCGTTCGCTGCGCTCAACGCCTCGCTCGCCAGCTGGGCCATCCTCGCGAACATCGGCATCGGGCCGTCGCTCGTGGATGTCTGGCTCGGCCTCACCAAGTGGCTCTACGTCGACCGCAAACCGGCCGCGGTCGCGTCGGGAGCCGGAGCGGGTGCGGGAGAAGCAGCAGCGGGAGCGGGTGGTGCCGCGGCAGCCCCCTCGCTCGCGCTGTCGGCCGGCGCCCCACCGGCCAGTGCTGCCGGGTCTGCGTCGCAGCCCGAACTCGACTTCGACGCCGTCGACTGGCGCTCGGTGCTCTACCACGGAAACCCGGCCGACCCGGCGACGGCGGTCTCGCGCTCGACGCGACGCCGCGCATCCGGAGACCGTGACGCGCGGAAGGATCGCAGCACGCGCAAGGAGCGAGGTGCCCGCGGCGGCCTGGGAGGCGGCAACGGTCCTGGTGCCGCCGGCACGCACGGCCGAGAGACGGTCGGCGCCGAGCGGAGCGCGGCATGAGCGGCGTCACCCCGGCTTCCCCGAGCACCGTCATGCCCGCCGCATCCGGCCCGCACGCCGGCAAGCGACTCTCGCCACTGCGGGTCAGCATCGCCGTCGGCGCCATCGCGGCCCTCTCGCTCGGCACCTTCGTCGCCGTGCAGAGCTTCGACTCCGCGCACGCCGACACGGTGAGCCCCTGGTTCGCGGGCTACGTCGACGTCACGGCCACACCCACCTACGCCTTCGAGACCCCGGCGCAGCCGGCCGATCAGGACGTGGTGCTCTCGTTCGTCGTCGCTTCCACCGACGATCCCTGCGTTCCCACCTGGGGCACGGCCTACACCCTCGACGGCGCCTCCAAAGACCTCGACCTCGACCGCCGACTCGCCCGCCTGCGCCAGGCCGGGGGCGACGCGGTGGTCTCCTTCGGCGGCCAGCGCAACGACGAGCTGGCCAGCGGATGCACCGATCCCGCTGCGCTCCAGTCGGCGTACGCCTCGGTCATCGATCGTTACGAGCTCTCCACCATCGACCTCGACATCGAGGGCTCGGCGCTGAGCGACTCGGCGGCGGGGGAACGGCGGGCCACCGCGATCGCCGCACTGCAGCAGGCCCGGCGGGACAAGGGAGACGACCTCGCCGTCTGGCTCACCCTCCCGGTCGCCCCCTCGGGTCTGACCGAGGAGGCCACCGACACCGTCGCCCAGATGCTCGACGCGGGGGTCGATCTCGCCGGCATCAACGTGATGACGATGAACTACGGCTCGAGCCGCGGCACCGAGTCGATGGCCGACGCCTCCATCGACGCCCTCAAGGCGACGCACCGCCAACTCGACGCGCTCTATTCCCAGGCCGACATCGAGCTCTCCGACGCGACGCTCTGGTCGAAGATCGGCGCCACACCGATGGCGGGCCAGAACGACGTGAAGGGCGACGTCTTCGGTCTCGCCGATGCGTCGGCCCTCAACGCCTTCGCCCAGCAGCAGGGACTCGGGCGCATGTCGCTCTGGTCGCTGAACCGCGACGCCACCTGCGGACCGAACTACGTCGACCTGAAACGGGTCTCAGATGCCTGCAGCGGCATCGACCAGGGCGACCAGACGTTCGCGGGGCTGCTCTCGGCAGGCTTCGCCGGGCATCCGGATCTCTCCGCCTCCTCGGTGACCACGCCCGACGCCGACCAGCCCGTGGTCGACGACCCTGCCACCAGCCCCTACCCCATCTGGGCGGCGGAGTCGTCGTATCTGAAGGGCACGAAGATCGTGTGGCACGGCAACGTGTACCAGGCCAAGTGGTGGACCCGCGGGGACACCCCCGACGACCCGGTGCTGAACGAGTGGGAGACCCCGTGGACCCTGGTGGGCCCCGTTCTCCCGGGCGAGAAGCCCTACCAGGCGCTCACGCTGCCGGCGGGCACCTATCCCGACTGGGCCGGCGCATCCGTCTACGACAAAGACGACCGCGTGCTGTTCGACGGTGTGCCCTACGAGTCGAAGTGGTGGAACCAGGGTGCAAGCCCCGAGGCCGCCAGCGCCGACCCCGACAGCTCGCCGTGGGTGCCGCTCACAGACGACGAGATCTCCGAGCTGCTCGCCACCCCCGCCGCCTGAGGAGCACGCGCGGCACCTGCTTCAGACCTCGATCGATGCCGTCGTCGTCTCCGAAGACGGAGTCGCCCGGCGCCACTGCCGTGCCGCTTCAAGGTGCCGCCACCACACCCGCGGACCTCTCAGACGGACGGGCGCGGTTCACTCTCGAAGTAGAGGTGGCTGTGCAGGCGGCACCCCTCGTTGAAGGCTGCATCGCAGGAGGGGCAGGCGGTGACCTCGAGGTAGTCGGCGATGCTGATCTCGGCTTTGCACTCGCCGCAGAGGATGGCGCGCGAATCCCACTGCGCCCGCGGCCACTGCTCGGCCGGGTGTCCGGCCGTCTCGGCGTGGCAGAGGTGGCAGGGGTAGTAGCGGCCGCAGCAGAAGAACTTGATGGCGATGATGTCGACGGCCGAGCCGTAGTGGATGCACCGGGTCTGGTCGTCGATGGTCGGCCCGAAGACCGCGGGGCCGGCACTCATTCGGCACCCCGGGCGATCAGGGCGTCGCCGAGGTCATCGGCGTGCTTCAGCGACATCACGAGCAGCGGCATGACCAGGATGCGCAGCCGAGGCTTTGCTCCCCGGGCACGCTGGGCGTCGCGGATGCTCGACGCGTACCCGGCGATGACAGGCACGACGGTGATCGTCATCGCCATCAGCAGGCCGACCCGAGCCGGATCGACCCCGATGCGGCGGAGCGGCGCCAGCCCGCGCTCGACCGCGTCGAGCAGGGCGCTGGTGCGGGTGGTCAGCGTGAGGAGGGTCGCGAGCATCACGACGGTGACCACGCGGCCGGTGTTCGTGGCCGCGACCGGCAGGGGAAGGAAGATGACCTGGGTGATGAGGGTGATCGCCACGATCCAGCGCAGTTTCCAGAGCTGGCGCGCGATCTCGAGCGGGCCGAACCCGGCGGCGAAGTAGCCCACGACCACGAGCGCCGAGGCTCCGGCGATGGACCAGGCGTTGTTCGCGAAGACCGTGATGGCGATGGCCAGGAGCATCAGGCCGAGCAGCTTCGGCCCGGCGGGCAGGCGGTGGACGATGCTCGTGCCCGGACGGTAGAGGGTGATCATCCGAGATCCCTCCGATACCGCGCGATGACGGGCGCCGGATCGTCGACCTCGAACAGACGGCCGTCTTCGAACCGCACCGCGACGTCGCACCGAGCGGCGAGTTCGAGGTCGTGGGTGACCAGCACGAGCTGCTGGGGGATCTCGTCGAGCAGCAGCGAGCTGATCAGTCGGCTGTTGCGGCCGTCGAGCAGAGCGGTCGGCTCGTCGGCCACGATGAGCGCCGGGTCGGTGATGAGCACTGCGCTCAGGGCGAGCAGCTGCTTCTGGCCGCCGGAGAGGCTGTGGGCGGGAGCATCCGCCCGTTCGGCCAGTCCGTAGCGCTCGAGTGTCGCGGTCACCCGGCGGGCTATTTCCTCCCGGGTGAGGCCACGGCGGCGCAGCGAGAACGCGACGTCTTCGGCCACAGTGGGCATGATGATCTGCGCGTCCGGATTGCTGAACACGGAGCCGACCATCCGCAGCACCCGCTTGCGTTCGGCGACGAGGTCGTGGCCGTGGATGCCCACCCGGCCGCGGGTGGGTGCGACCAGGCCGCCGAGCAGGCGCGCGAAGGTCGACTTGCCCGATCCGTTCGATCCGATCACGGCGATGCGCTGCTGGGGCAGCGTCAGGGTGACGTCGCTCAGGATGCTCACCCCGGCCAGGTCGACGCCCACGCCCTCGAACACGAGCTCCCGCGGCGGCGGGGTGCCGTCGGAGGGGGCCGGGATCGAGGGGAACGGCGTGGTCATCGAACGATCGCGTCGATCTTCGCTGCGGGCGCGACGCGCACCTGGTCGCCGAAGGCCCGCGGGTAGGCACGCCACAGCGCCATCGTGATGAGGGTCGCGACGACTGCCTTGATCACATCGCCCGGTAGGTAGACGGTGCTCGCGAGCGCCGTCGCGCCGAGCGGCAGGTGGGTGACGAGGGCCTGAACGGGCACCCCGACAGCGTAGATCACGAGGATGCCGCCCACGACCGAGCCGAGCGCCGTGCGCCACCAGGTGGGGCGGCGGTGCCCGGCGTGCACGATGGCGCCGGTCACGAAGGCGCCGAGGATCCACCCGAAGAGGTAGCCGGCCGAAGGACCCACGAAGACGCCGGCGCCGCCGTGTCCGCCGGAGAGGAGCGGCAGCCCGACGAGCACGAGCAGCAGGAACACCACCACCGCCGCGGCGCCGCGCCAGGCGCCGAGCACCGCACCGGCAAGCATGACGCCGAGGGTCTGGGCGGTGATGGGAACCGCGTTGCCGAAGATGGGGATGGCGCCGGGGATGCCGAGCACCGCGATGATGGCGGCGAAGACCGCGATCCTGGCCAGATCCCGAACGTCGAATTTCATCTGCTGCTCCATCCTGAACACTGTTCACTTGAACGGTGTTCAGGTTATAGGATGACACGATGACGGTGAAATCGGAAAGGTCAGAACCGCGCGCTCCGCGCCGATCGAGCGGCGATGTCGTCGTGGCGGCGCTCGGCATCCTCGACCGTCAGGGCCTGCCCGATCTCACCATGCGCAACCTCGCCGAGAGCCTCGGTGTGCAGGCCAGCGCCCTCTACTGGCATTTTCCGAACAAGCAGACCCTCTTGGCGGCGGTCGCCGACGAGATCGTGTCCCGCACGCGAACCCGCCCGGTTGCCGCCGACGACTGGCGCGACGCCGTGCATTTCGACGCGATGGCGTTGCATGATGCGCTCTTGGCGTTCAAAGACGGCGCCGAGGTGGTCTCGAGCGCCCTGGCCCTGGGCCTCGGAGCGCGTGAAGCGGGTCGGCGCCTCGCGGCGTCGATCGAGCGCGGCGGCTTCGACCGGATGATCGCCGAGCGCTCCGCAGAGGCCCTGCTCCACTTCGTGATCGGCCAGACCTGGCACGAGCAGCAGCGACTGCAGGCCGACAGTCTGGGTGTGGTGGTCGAGCCGTTCGCCACCGACCCCGCCGAGGCCTCCGGCGCAACGCCCGAGGGCCCCGCGGTCTTCGAACTCGGGGTCGACCTCTTCCTGGCGGGCCTCGACGCGCGTGAGCCCGCCGCGCCTAGTCGAGGAGCGCGCTGAGTTCGCTCCACTCGGCCGTCGGCAGCCCTCGGTGGGCGGTGAGCACGTGCAGGGCCACGTGGTCGGCGCCCGCGTCCCAGTGCTCGCCGATGCGGCGACGGATGTCGTCGAGCGAACCCCAGGCCACGGTGGCGTCGATCAGACGGTCGCTGCCGCCCGGAACCAGATCGTCGTCGCCGAAGCCGAGCCGGCGAAGGTTCTGCTGGTAGCTCGGGAAGCCGATGAACATGCCGATGCCGCGACGGGCGATCTCGCGTGCCTTCGAGGGGTCGGTCTCGAGCACCACCGCCTGATGCGGCGCGATGAGGCCGTCGGGGCCGAGCAGGTCGCGGTTGACCGCGTTCGACTCCGGCGTGACGAGGAACGGATGGATGCCGGCGGCCCGGCGACCGGCCAGCGCGACCATCCGCGGCCCGAGTGCCCCGAGCATCCGGTCGCCGACGCCGACGCCGACGCCGACGCCGAGCGGAGCCGGGGCTCCGTCGAGCTCGTCGAGGTAGCGGTTCATCGCGCTCAGCGGTGTGCCGAACTCTTGGCCGGCCGAAGCCGCCGCATCCGCGTTGCTCACCCCGAGGCCCGCGATGAGCCGCCGGCCGTGGCGGTCGGTGAGCCGTTGGTGCTCGCCGGCCGCGACGCGCGCATCCGGGCTCCAGATGCTCATCACCCCGAACGCGACCGTCGAACGCGGGGCCGCGGAGAGGAGGCCGTCGGCATCGTGCCAGATGCCTGGGCCGTTCGCGCCGGCGATCCAGAGGGCCCGCCAGCCGTCGGCGTCGAGTGCCGCAGCGGCGTCGTGGATCTCGGCCTTGCTGGGCCCTCGCAGCTCCAGGCTCCAGATGCCCAACCGGCCGAGCGGCGGCGTCGTGCTGGTGCTCATGCCGTCCAACCGCCGTCGAGCGTCACGATCGATCCGGTCATGAAGTGCGCTTGGTCGGAGGCGATCCACGCCACGAGAGCCCCGACATCCTTGGGCGCTGCGAACTGCTTGAGGGAGGTCAGGCTCGCCATGTAATCGCCGGCCGGGCCGTCGGACGGGTTGCCCTCGGTGTCGATCGGGCCGGGCTGCACGATGTTCGCGGTGATCTTGCGCTCGCCGAGGTCGCGGGACAGACCGCGGGTGAAGGCCACCAGGGCCGCCTTGCTCATGCCGTAGACGGAGCCGCCGGGAAACGGGATGCTCTCGGCGGTCACGCTGCCGATGGTGATGATGCGACCGCCGTCGGGCAGGTGCTTCAGGGCTTCATGGGTCGTGTAGAGCGTGCCGCGGATGTTGAGATCGATGGTCTGCTCGATGTGCTCGTCGGAGGCGTCGGAGAAGGGCTCGAACCATCCGCCGCCCGCGCTGTTGACGAGGATGTCGAGAGATCCGAGCGCCGCCACCGCTTCGGTGACTCCCTGGCGGGCCCCGGCCGATTCCGCGTTGTTCGCGCGGATGGCGACGGCGCTGCCGCCCGCCTCGGCGATCTCCCGCACGACCGACTCGGCGCGCTCGGGCGACGACCAGTAGGTGATGGCGACGCGGGCGCCCTGGCGGGCCAGCTCCTGGGCGATGCCGGCGCCGATGCCCCGGGAGGCTCCGGTGACGAGGGCGGTCTTGCCGGCGAGGGGAAGGGTGGTGGATGCGGTCATGATGAACTCCTATTTCTGTTCCGTTCGGTACACAAAAGTCGTGGGGGTACGCGGGAATTCCCGAACCCGCTAAATGTGTTCTAAGAAGTACAGAAAAGGGAGTCGCCATGGCAGAACGCGGTAGACCCCGGGAGTTCGCGCTCGACGACGCACTCGACCGGGCGATCGAGATCTTCTGGCGCCAGGGCTACGAGGGCACGACGCTCGACGACCTGACGGAGGCGATGAAGATCAGCCGTCCGAGCCTCTACGCGGCGTTCGGCAACAAGGAGGAGACCTTCAAGCGAGCGGTGGAGCGCTATGCGGTGGTGGACATGGCCTACACCGCCGATGCGATCGCCGAGCCCACCGCGCGGCAGGTGGCCGAGCACTATCTGCGCAGCAACGTGATCGCGATCACCGAGACGGACAGGCCACCCGGCTGCCTCTCCGTGCAGGGCGGCCTGTCGGGCAGCCCCGAGCACCACCGTGTCGTCACCTTTCTCAACGACAGCCGCGCGGCCGGCGAGGCGAAGTTCGCCGAGCGCTTCCAGCGGGCGATCGACGAGGGCGACCTGCCCGCGAGTGAAGACGCCGAGGCTTTGGCGAAGTACCTCGCGATGGTGACGGCCGGTCTCGCCGTGCAGGCGGCGGCGGGTGCGCCCCGCGCCGTGCTCGCGCGTGCGGCCGAGCGGGCCCTCCTGGCCTTCCCCGCCTAGGCGCGCGGCAGCGGCGACGCCGGTTGATCAGCGGATGAGGATGCCGCGACGCTCCGACCAGTGCGCGCCCGAGCGGAGTCGCTCGGCCACGATCCTCTCCACCGCGGTGCGCGGAACCACACGAGCGGGATCGAGCACATCGGCCACGGGCCGACGGAAGACGAACTTGGCGACGGCGTGGTCGGCGGCTGCCGGCTCCGAGGCATCCGGTTCTGCGGGAAGCGTTTCGAAACGGCTCGCGAAGGCGACGATGTTGCTCTCCGCCGGGAGGGCCAGCAGTGCCGGGTCGAAGAGCCAGGTGTGGCAGACGATCGGGCCGGCGCCGAAGAGCTCACGCGCCTGCCGTAGGGAGTCGTCGACCGCGCGCGGGTCGAGCGGCCCGCCCTCCGGGATGTGCAGCGCGCGACCCTCCGGGGAGGCCCAGCGCTCGAACTGCAGCCGCCCCAAGGCGATCACGTCAGCCCGGGCGAGGCCGACGAGCCACGACAGGTCGACGGATGCGCCATAGGCGTCGATCTTGCGCCCGACGTCGGCGAGAGTGGCCGCCGTGACCTCGTCGGAGAGGCCGAGCCGACGGTGCCGTTGCACGGCGACCGGCTCGACCGCGAGGAACGCGGCGGCGAGGTGCGCCACGTCGCGGCCCTCGTCGGGCCGGGGGTCGGGGCGACGGATGCGACGGGTCGCCGTCTCCGCCTCGGCCTCGCCGACGGCTCGGTCGGCCCTCGCGTCACCCTCGATCGCCGACGCGAGCCACTCCACGAACGCAGGATCGGCCGCGACATCCGGGGCCGCGACGTCCGGAGCCGCGAGGCCCAGCAGCGAGACGCTCACGACGCGAGCAGCCGCAGGATGCGCGCGACCTCGACGGCCACGGCCTCCCGCCCCGGCGCGATGTACTTGCGCGGGTCGACGAGCGCGGTATCCGCCGACAGTGCGTCGCGCACCGCGCCCGTGAAGAGGCCGTTGAGATGCGTGGAGATGTTGATCTTCGTCATGCCCGCGTGCACGGCCGCGATGAGCTCGTCGTCGCTGAGACCCGACGAGCCGTGCAGCACGAGCGGCACCTCGACCGCGGCGGCCAGTTCGCCGACGAGCGACCGGTCGACGGTCGCCACCCGTGACGTCATGGCGTGCGAGGTGCCCACCGCCACGGCGAGCGAGTCGACACCGGTGGCGGCGACGAACGCGGCCGCCTCCTCGGGGCGGGTGCGCACTCCGGGCGCGTGCACGCCGTCTTTGCCGCCCACCTCACCGAGCTCGGCCTCCACCCGCACCCCGTTGGCATGGCAGAGATCCACCACCGAACGGGTGGTGGCGACGTTCTCGTCGTAGGGGAGTGCTGATCCGTCGAACATCACGCTGTGCACCCCGAGGCTCACTGCGAGTTCGACCAGCGCGACGTCTTCGGCATGGTCGAGGTGCACGATGGCCGGCACCGATGCCGCCCGCGCGAGGGCGAGACTCGCCAGCGCGATCGGCTCGAGCCCGCCGTGGTAGCGCGCCGCGTTGTGGCTGATCTGCAGCACCACCGGCAGCTCGGCCCGCTCGGCACCGGCGACGATGGCTTCCGCGTGTTCGAGCAGCACCACGTTGAACGCGCCGAGACCGCGCTGCGCGCGACGGGCTTGATCGACGAGATCGGGGTGGGTGGTGGTGGTTGTCGTCATGGTCACCTCGGGGTCGGGGGGTAAGCGGTGGGGAGGGCGAGAGGAAAGCTTCCGCCGTCAAGACGCGCAGCGAGGCGCGGGAGATCGGCGGGGTCGATCACCCCGGCGATCGGTGCCAGCACGGCGGCGGCTCCCGTGATGGCTGCGCAGCGGAGCGCCTCGGGGAGGGGAAGGCCGTCGGCGAGTGCGGCCACCAGTCCGGCTGTGGCCGCGTCGCCGGCGCCGGTGGGATTGCCGGAGACCCCGGGAACACCGTCCTGCGCCACGCGGTCGCCGTCGGCTGAGGCGCCGATCAGTCCGGCCGACCCCCGCGAGATCACGAGGCATCCGGCGCCCCGCGCGAACAGCGCCGCGAGCCCCGCATCGAGCGTCGACGTGCCGGTGGCTTCGAGAAGTTCCGATTCGTTGGGCTTCAGGATGTCGGCTCCCGCGTCGGCGGCGGCGACGAGCGCCTCACCGCTGGCATCCACCACCACGAGAGCACCGGCCGACGTGCCGGCGGCCACGAGCGAAGCGACCTGCAGAGCCGTCGTCGCCGGCGGGAACGAACCGGCGATGACGAGGATGTCCTGAGGCCCGCAGTGCTCGACGATCGCGGACTCGAGCGCCCGCCAGACGCCGTCGTCGAGCGCGGCGCCCGGCTCGGAGTAGAGCGTGGGATGGCTGCGCCCGTCCACCACGGCGACCGTGGTCCGGGTCTCGCGCCCGGTGGGCACGGACACTGTGTCGATGCCGGCGGCTGCCAGTTCGTCGTCGATCCACCCTCCGCTCGCACCGCCGAGAGGCTGCACCGCCATCACCGGGCGGCCGAGCGCGTGCAGCACCCGCGCGACGTTGATGCCCTTGCCCCCGGCGCGACGGGTCGCGTCGACGACGCGCACGGTCTCGCCGAGCCGCTGTACGTCGACGCGATAAGTCACGTCGATCGCGGGGTTCGGGGTGATCACGACGACGCGAGCCATGTTCCCCTCCTCATCACCCGGGCGACCCGTGAGCCGGCCAGTTCGAGCAGATCGGCGGTCGCACCGGGCACCAAGGCGCGCGGTGCGAGCCCAAGCGACCGCGCGGGAACGGTGTTCGTAGCCGCGACGATCTCGGGCAGGTCGACGCCGCGCCGGAGGAGGCGGCTGACCGCCCCCGCGACAGGTGTGCTGCTGCCGGCGAGCGACGAGCCGTCGGCCAGCATCGCAGCGCCCTCCGACACCACGACCTCGGAGCCGGCCAGGCGATACCGCCCGTCGCCGAGCCCCGTTGCGGCCATCGCGTCCGACACGAGCACGTAGCGAGCGGATGCCGCGCGCCGGGCCACATCGATCGCCTCGTCGTCGACGTGCCGGCCGTCGCCGATCAGTTCCACCACGAGTCGTTCGTCGGTGAGAGCGATCCCCACGGGGCCGGGGGCCCGATGGTGCAGTGGCGGCATCCCGTTGAAGAGATGGGTCACGACGGTGGCGCCGGTGTCGACCGCTTCACGCACCCGGTCAGCGGATGCGGCGGTGTGGCCGATCGCGACCGTCACGCCGGCCGCGCGTAGGCGGGCGATCGCCTCCAGCGCTCCGGGGAGCTCGGGAGCGAGGGTGACCATGAGCAGTGTGCCGTCGGCCGCATCGAGCAATTCGTCGACCGACCCCGCCGCGGGTTCGCGGAGGAGCAACGGGTTGTGAGCGCCACGGCGTTCGACCGAGAGGAACGGGCCCTCGAGGTGCAGACCGGCGAGCGCACCGGCTCTGACGAGCGGGGCGAGTTCGCGCATCCGTTCGATCGTGGTCGTGCGCTCGCCGGTGGCGAGGGAGGCCACCACGGTCGTGCTTCCCGTGTGGGCGTGGTGTTCGATCGCGGGAGCGGGGTCGGTGCCGAGGGCGCTGAACTCGGCGCCCATCGCTCCGTGCACGTGGGTGTCGATGAAGCCGGGCATGACGGTCTCGAGATCGAGCACGCCATCGTGCTCTCCGGCGGTCGGGACGCCGCCGTCGCCGCCGGCCACGATCACGCCGTCGGCCACCTGCAGCCAGCCCGGGCCGTCGTGCCCTGCCCCGTCGACGAGTCGGCGAGCCCGTATGAACACACCGCCGCTCACGAAGACCGCCCCGCGGCGAGGTCGGCTGCGAGGTCGGCGGCCAGATAGGCGGCGCCGAGTGCGCCCGCCTGATCGCCGTGCCGGGCGGCGACCAGCTGCGGCGCGCGGAGGTGCCCGATACGCTCCGCCACCGCGACGCGCAGCGGATCGAAGAGCAGTGGCCCGGCCTGGGCGAGCCCGCCCCCGACCACGATCGCCGTGGGTGCGACCGTCACCACGATGCCCGCGAGGGCGTCGGCCAGCACCGAGATGGTGTCGGCCCAGACGGCGATCGCCGACTCGTCGCCGGCCGCCACCCGCACAGCAACCGCGCGGGCGTTCGGCTCACCGGCCCGGCGTGCGGTCGCCGACGCCGACGCCACCTCTTCGACACGGAGTCCGGCGAACGGCCCCGAGCGGAGCACGATCTGGCCGATCTCACCGGCCCAGCCGCCCGAGACCAGCGGATGCCCGTGCACCAGGAAGGCGGCGGCCACACCGGTGCCGATGGGCACGAAGGCGACCGACCCGTCGACATCGCGGGCGGCGCCGGAGCGCACCTCGGCCAGGGCGCCCGCACGCACGTCTTGCCCGAGAGCGACAGCGGTGCCGAGCCTGCCCTCGGCCAGGGCCCGGATGGGGGCGTCGCGGAGGCCCACGTTGGATGACCAGAGGGCGAGGCCCCGCGCTTCATCGACGATGCCGGGCACGGCCAGGCCGATCGCCGCATCCGTCGCGCCGCCGAGCGATTCGACCAGACCGGCGACCGCTTCGACGATCCGTTCCCCCGTCGGGTCGGGCGTGGGAGTGTGCACTCGGAGCTCTGCCTCGATCGGGCCGGCGAGAGCGGCGGCTCCGTCGGCTCCGGCGCCGGCATCCGCGATCGATACGCGGATGCCCTTGATGGTCGTTCCGCCCACGTCGATGCCGATCATCGCTCGCGCCTCCTCCGCGCCACTCGTCGCTCGGCCACCCGTCGCCGCGCCGTCGTCTTCGGTGCCACCATCGTCGTCAGGCCAGGATGACAGATCGCGTGAGCGCGCGCGGGTTGTCCGGGTCGAGGCCACGCGAGAGGGCGAGGCCCACGGCGAACCGCTGAGCGACCACGAGGGCCGCCTGCGGGTCGAGTTCGTGGTGCACGAAACGCGCTCCGGTCTCGGCGATCTCCTCGGCGAGGCCCACAGGCGCTTCACCGAGACTCCAGACGAGCCGGCCAGGTTCTGCGATGGCGATCGGGCCGTGACGGTAGTCCATGGCCGGGTAGGACTCCGACCAGAACTGCGCGGCCTCGCGCGTCTTGAGCGCCGCCTCGAAGGTGAGGCCGACCGCCCAGCCGAGGCCCACAAAGCTGCACTGGTTCGCCGTGAGCAGGTCGTCGATCGGGATCTGCAGGGCGCGCTCGCCATCGGCGATGATCGACGCGATGTCGTCGCCCACGTGCACCCGCAACAGGGTGAGTGCCGAGGTGGCGAAGCGGGTCTGCACCACGGAGCGCTCATCGGCGAAGGGGAGGGCGATGGTCTCGTCGGCGTGCAGTGCGGCGGGGGAGTCGCCCACGGCCGTGATCAGTGTCGTCGGTGTCGAGTCGAGCGCCTTGAGCAGCTCGATGATCTCGGTTGTGGTGCCCGAGCGCGAGATCGCGACGACGCGGTCGTACTGACGGGAGGCGGGGTATTCGCTGCCCGCGAAGGCGTCGGTCACGCCCTGCCCGGCGCTCTCCCGCAGCACGGCGTACGACATGGCGATGAACCAGCTGGTGCCGCATCCGACCACCGCCACGCGTTCCCCGGCGCGCGGCAACTGCCCGGCGACGTCGGCCACCAGCTCGGCGGCGAGTCTCCAGGTGTCGGGCTGGGAGGCGATTTCCGCTTCGACGAAGGTGGAGGGCATGAGACTTCTTTCGGTCACAGGAGCTGTCCTGAGCGAAGACAGAACAGGAATGATTGATATCTCTGTATTTGAGCAGAATCAATCACAACGCGCAAGATCATCTGTGCGAAAATGGAGCACCCAACGAAGGATCGGCCGCCAGATGACCCAGCAGCAACGTCTCAACGTCGTACTCGAACTCGTCTCCGAGCGCGGCAGCGTGTCGATCGCGGAGGTGAGCGATGCGCTCGGGGTCTCGACCGCGACCGTGCGGCGCGACCTCAACACCCTCTCCGATCAGCGCCTGGTCACGCGCACCCACGGCGGGGCCTCGGCTCTCGGGTCGGGCTACGAGCTGCCCCTGCAGTACAAGATCGCGCGGCAGGCCGAGGCCAAGGTGGCGATCGCGCGGGCGGTGTCCGATCTGATCGCTCCCGGCGACTCGGTCGGGCTGAACGGCGGCACGACGACGAGTGAGGTCGCACGGATGCTGGGGCGCAGCGAGCGACTGCGTGGCGGGGCGGATGCCGCGGGTGTCACCATCGTGACGAATGCACTGAACATCGCGTACGAGATGTCGGTGCGCGAGCACATCAAGATCGTGGTCACCGGCGGGGTGCCCCGGCGGCAGTCCTACGAACTGGTCGGCCCCCTGGTGGCGGCATCGCTCCGCGACTTCAGCATCGACATCGCCGTGCTGGGGGTCGATGGGTTGAGCGGCACCTTCGGGGCCACGACGCTGCACGAGGGCGAGGCGGAGGCGAGCCGCGAGATCGCGGCGGTCTCCCGCCGGCTCGTGATCGCGGCCGACGCCACCAAGCTCGGTCGCAGCACCTTCGCGCGCATCTGCCCGCTGTCGCGGATCGACGTGCTGGTCACGGATCAGCCGGTGTCGCGCGAGCTGGCCGGAGAATTCGACGCCGCGGGTGTCGAGGTCATCGTCGCCCCCGCATCCTGACCCGCCCGACGTCGGGGCCGCCACCGCTCGCGTGTTACAGGGTCGTTAACAATTCTCTGCACGCTTTGTGAGCGCTTCGTCGAAAGCTAGTGTCTGGACATGCTCATTTCAGCACCAGTAGTGACAAATACGCGCAAGTGTTGCAGGATGTCGTCATGCACGAAGATGTGAGGGCGCTGCGCCCGACGATTCCAGTCACCGACGGCAACGCCGTCCCGGTCGCCGTGATCGGCTTCGGCCAACGCGCCGCGATCGCCCAGCACGTGCCTGAGGCGCGGCCCGGTGCGCGCGTGGTCGCCGTGGTCGAGCCCGACCCCGTCGGCCAGGAGCGGGCGCGCCAGGCCTACCCCGAGGCGACGGTCCACGCGAGTATCGGCGACCTGATCGCCGCGCGCCAGGTGACGGCCGCGATCGTCACCACGCCCGACCACACCCACGAGGCCATCGCGGTCGCGCTGCTGGAGGCCGGCATCGCCGTCTACCTCGAGAAGCCGCTCGCGATCAGCCTCGAAGGCGCCGACCGCGTGCTGAGCACGGCCGCCGAGACCGGCACCGTGCTCTACGTGGGCCACAACATGCGGCACTCCGCCGTGGTGCGCACCATGCGCGCCGTGATCGACCGCGGCGAGATCGGGCAGGTCAAGGCCGTCTGGGTGCGCCACTTCGTGGGCAACGGCGGCGACTACTACTTCAAGGACTGGCACGCCGACCGTTCGAAGACCGGCACCCTGCTGCTGCAGAAGGCCAGTCACGACATCGACGTGGTGCACTACCTCGCCTCGAGCTACACGCGCCGCGTCGTTGGCATGGGCGATCTCATGGTCTACGGCGACGTCACCGACCGTCGCGACCGCCGCGGCGAGCTCATGACCGACTGGTTCTCGTTCGACAACTGGCCGCCCGCGAGCCAGATCGGCCTGAATCCGGTCGTCGACGTCGAAGACGTGTCGATGATGATGATGACGCTCGAGAACGGCGTGATGGCGAGCTACCAGCAGTGCCACTTCACTCCGGACTACTGGCGCAACTACACGGTGATCGGCACCGAGGGCCGGCTCGAGAACGTCGGCGACACGGCCGGCGGGGTCGTGAAGGTGTGGAACCGTCGTCACGAGTGGCAGGTCGCCGGTGACCTCGAGTACCCGATCGAGGGCGTGGAGAGCGGGCACGAGGATGCCGATCTGCTCACCATGACCGAATTCTTCGACCACCTCATCGACGGCCGACCCACCCTGGTCAGTCCGCTGGCCGCCCGCGAGGCCGTGGCCGCCGGAGCGCTCGCCGCGGCATCGCTCCGCGACGGTTCACGCCCCCTCGACGTGCCCCTGCTTCCTGCGCACGTCGCCGCACACTTCGCTCCCGCAGCATTCCTTTCACCATCCCTCTCCCCGAACACCACTGGAAGGACCTTCTGATGAACTCCTCGTTCCCCCCTCCCGCGCGACGTAGAGCCGCACGCCGCCTCGTCGCCGGCGCCGCCTTCGCCGTCGGCCTGGCGCTGGTCGCGAGCGGTTGCGCCGGCTCCGGCTCCGGTGCGGGCACCGGCTCCTCGGGCGAGTACGCAGCCCCGGCCAAAGACCTCTCGGCCGACATCACCTACGGTGTCTGGGACCAGCAGCAGGTGGCGGCGATCGATGAGAACATCGCCGCCTTCAACGAGATCTACCCGAACATCAAGGTGACGGTGAACGTCACCCCGTACGCCGAGTACTGGACGAAGCTGCAGACTCAGGCCTCCAGCGGCACCCTGCCCGACGTGTTCTGGATGAACGGTCCGAACATCGGCCTCTACGCCTCGAACGACCAGATCCAGCCCATCACCGGCGAGGTCGAGGCGGGTGACATCGACCCGGCCAACTACCCGAAGTCGCTCGTCGACCTCTACACCATCGACGACGTGCAGTACGGAGTGCCGAAGGACTTCGACACGATCGGCATCTGGGCGAACAAGGCCCTGTTCGAGAAAGCCGGTGTGGCGCTGCCCACCGGCGACTGGACCTGGGACGAGTTCCAGCAGGCCGCGAGCGCGATCTCCACGGCGCTGAAGGCCGACGGAGAATACGGTGCAGCCGGCGGTATGGATGGCCAGACCACCTACTACGACACCATCTTCCAGGCCGGCGGCCAGGTCATCGACGACGGCAAGTCGGGCTATGCCACCCCCGAGACGGAGGCCGGCCTTCAGTTCTGGACCGACCTGATCGCCGATGGTGCATCGCCTTCGATCCAGCAGCTCACCGACACCACGGCCGACCAGTGGTTCGTGTCGGGCAAGCTGGCGATGTACTGGGGCGGCAGCTGGTTCCGTTCGGCCCTCACCGACCCCGCTCTGGCCGCCGACGTGACGGTTCTCCCGCTCCCGATCGGTGAGAAGCAGGCGACCGTCATCCACGGTGTCTCGAACGTCGTCTCGGCGAAGTCGAAGAACATGCAGGCAGCTCAGGCATTGCAGGTCTTCCTCGCCAGCAAGGATGCCCAGCAGCAGCAGGGCGACGCCGGATCGATCATCCCCGCCTTCACCGGAACCCAGAGCGCCTTCACCGACTCGATGCCCGACGCCGACCTCCAGGTCTTCCTCGACGCCGTCGACTACTCGGTGCCGCTGCCGGTGAGCAACAACACGGCGGTCTGGAACGCCTTCGAGACCGACCTGCTGCCGCAGGCGTTCTCGGGTGAGCGGCCGGTCGACGAGGTCGCGACCGAACTCTCCGATCAGATGGACGCCGCTCTCGCGAAGGAGTGACCCGATGACGACTGACGCACGCCGCACGGTTCCGCCCGCCTCGTCCCTCCGGGGCGGGGCCGGGCGGGGCCGGGCAGCCGCCCCGTCCGGCCCCGATGACCTCGACCCGACCCGGCCGACCGGCTCCGACTCGCCGCGCTCGGACAAGCGCCGCCGCGGCGACGGCTTCTGGCCGTGGCTGTTCGTCGCCCCACTCGTGCTGGGCGTCGTGGTGTTCTACCTGTGGCCGATCGTGCAGACCGCCTGGATCTCGCTCACCGAGACCGGCCCTTTCGGAGGCTCCACCTTCTCCGGCATCGTGAACTACCTCACGCTCTTCGCCGACCCGCAGCTCTACCTCTCGCTGGTGAACACCATCATCTACACGCTGATCGTGCTGCTCGGCGTGCCGATCTCCGTCTACCTCGCGAGTCTGCTCAACCTCCCGGGTCTCCGTTTCGCGTCGCTGTACCGCGTACTCTTCTTCCTGCCCTACGTCGCGATGCCCACCGCTGTGGCGATGGTGTGGCGCATCATCTTCAACGGCGACTACGGCATGCTCAACTACCTGCTGAGCCTCGTGGGCATCCAGGGGCCGTACTGGATCTCCACGCCGGGATTCTCCATCGTCGCCGTGGCGATCGTCGGTCTGTGGTCATCGCTCGGCTTCAGCCTGATCGTGCTCTCGGCAGGCCTCAAGAACATCCCCCCGGAGCTTTACGAAGCGGCCGACCTCGACGGCGCGTCGCGCTGGCGGCAGTTCCGTTCGATCACGGTGCCACTGCTGTCGCCCACGATCTTCTTCGTCACGATCGTCACCGTCATCTCGAGCTTCCAGCTCTTCGACCTGCTCTACGCCATCCTCGGCAGCAGCAACCCCGTGCTGCCGCGGAGCATGTCCCTCGTCTACTTCTTCTATCGCGAGGGCTTCGTCAACAACGACAAGGGCTTCGCGGCCGCCATCGCCATGGTGATCTTCTTGATCATCGGCCTGGTGACCGTTCTGCAGTTCCGGTTCCAGAGGAAGTGGGTGAAGGGTGACTGAGGCCATCCCGGTGCGGGCCATGAGCCGCCGCCGTCGTCAGCGCCGCCGTGGCGGATCGCACGTCGTGGCGCACATCGTGCTCGGTGTGGGCGGACTGATCATGGCGTTCCCGTTCATCTGGCAGATCATCATGTCGCTGTCCACGACCGCCGAGGTGCAGAGTGTGCCGCCCACTCTCTGGCCGGCCGAGTTGCAGTGGGACAACTACGTGCGGGTCTTCGAGCGCCTGCCGTTCCTCGACCAGTTGCAGACCTCGGTGCTCATCACCGTCATCCGCACGGTCGCGCAGATCCTGTTCTGCACGCTCGCGGGCTATGCCTTCGCCCGGATGCGCTTCCGCGGCCGCGCGATCCTGCTCGCCCTCGTGCTGTCGATCCTGATGGTGCCTTCGCAGGTGTACCTGCTGTCGCAGTACCAGATCGTGCAGGGTCTCGGCCTTCTCGACAGTCTCGGCGGGCTGGTGCTGCCTGGGCTCTTCAGCGCCTTCGGTACCTATCTGATGCGCACAGCGTTCCTCGCGATGCCGGTGGAGCTGGAGGAGGCCGCGCGGCTGGACGGCGCGAATCCGTTCACCATCTTCTGGCGCATCATGCTGCCACTCGCGAAGCCGACCATCAGCGTGCTGGCCATCACCACCGCGCTCTGGTCGTGGAACGAGCTGCTCTGGCCGCTCGTGGTCACCACCTTCAGCGAGCACATGCCGCTCTCGGCCGGGCTCGCGACGCTGATCGGCGACCGCACCACCGACTTCCCGCTCGTGATGGCGGCGAGCCTGCTGGCCATGGCACCGATCTTGATCCTGTTCATCCTGCTGCAGCGCCGGGTCATCAACGGCCTCGCCTCCAGCGGACTCAAGTGACCCAGTCATTCCCGTGATTGAAGGAGAACCATGAAACGCATCCTCGGTCTGCCTGCGCTCGCGCTGGCCGCCGTCTGCCTGACGGCGGTCGCTGCGCCGGCCGTCGCGGCGGCTGCCGACGCCCCGCCGGGCGCGACCACCGTCTCGTACGAGGCGAGTGACGAGGTGATCGCGAACCCGCAGCGCGGCTTCGACCACACCAACAACACCCACTACCAGGCCGACGGATCGGGCTACACGCCGCTCGACGAGGCCACGCTCGAGGGCTACCGCGCCGAGGGCATCACGCAGATCGTGCGCGTGTTCTACCTCGAGAAGTTCGTGGCGAATCCGGTGCTCGACGACGCCTACCTGGCGCTGCTGCAGGCCGACTTCGACACGGCGCGGGCCGCCGGCATCTCGGTGATCGCGCGCTTCGCCTACGTGCAAGGCGGCGACTGGCCGTACTCGCCGCCGTACGGCGACGCGTCGCTCGACGTGGTGCTCGCGCACATCCACCAGCTCGGACCCATCTTGCGGGCGAACGCCGATGTCATCCCGGTGGTGCAGAACGGATTCGTCGGGCTGTGGGGCGAGGGCTACTACACCGATCACTTCGTGGCCGACCCGGCCGATCCGGGCGTCGTCACCGCCGAGGACTGGGCGAACCGCTCCGCCGTGACGCAGGCGCTGCTCGACGAGCTGCCCGCCGACCGCGGCGTGCAGGTGCGCACCATGCTCTCGAAGCAGGAGTTGCTCGGGGTGCCGGCGAGCGCCGACAGCGCGGTGACCGCCGAACAGGCCTTCACCGACACGCCGATCGCGCGGGTGGGCCACCACAACGACTGCCTGCTCGCGGCGCCTGACGACTTCGGCACCTTCCTCTCCGACCCCATCACGCTCGACCAGGAGTATCTCGAGGCCGACAGCCTGTACGTGCCGGTGGGCGGCGAGACCTGTGCCGTCAATCCGCCCCGTTCGGAGTGGGAGAGCGCCTCCGCCGAGATGGCGCGCTACCACTACAGCTACCTCAACGCCGACTACAACCAAGACGTACTGGACACCTGGGGTGAGGCGGGCCTGAAGGAGACGGCCCAGCGGCTCGGCTACCGGTTCGTGCTGACCTCGAGCACGGTGACGCCGGGCGCTGACGCCGGCACGGCCACGGTCTCGCTCGACGTGCGCAACGACGGTTGGGCCGCGCCCTACACGCCACGGCCGGCGGTGCTCGAGCTGACCGCTGCCGACGGCACGGTCACCGACGTGCCGTTCACCGGCAACGCCGACGCGCGCCGGTGGTTGCCGGGAACGACGACCACCGTCACCGCGTCTCTCGCTGAGGTGCCCGCCGGCACCTACTCGCTCGCCCTGGCGCTCCGTGCTCCGGATGCGGGCACCGCTGCCGACCCGCGCTTCGCCGTGCAGACGGCCAACGTGGGCACCTGGAACACCACCACGGGTGTGAACGAGCTCGGCCAGACGGTCACGATCGCGGCGGCGGATCTCGCCGCGCCGGTGACTCCGGCCGACCCGGGCTCCGGCTCGGGTGCCGCGCTCGCCGCCACAGGTGAGGGCCCGGTGGCGCCGATCGCCGGAGGGCTCGCGCTTCTCCTGCTGGCGCTCGGGGCGGGCCTCGTGATCACCCGGATGCGCGCTCGTCGCGTGTGACCCCGATCCCGGCCCCCGGCGTCTACTCGCCGGGAGCCGGGATCGTCGCTAGCGTGCGCTCGGCTGGGCTCGGCTGGGCCCGGCCCAGCGCCGCTCGTCGCGTCGGCTCGCGTCAGAGCGTCTCGTCGCCGAACGCGATCCGCTCGTCGACGAGCCCGTTCTCATCCCGGATGACGTGCTCGCGCCGGGCTCGCCGCGCCTCGTGACGACCGGCGTCGATCGCGTCGGCCTTCGTCTTGAACGGCCCGACCGCGCCGTGCTCTCCGTCGACGCGGTTGTACCAGGCGCCGCCCTCATGGAATGTCTCAACGTCTCCGCCGGCCATGTTTCCTCCTCGAATCGATTGCCTACTGTCCTACACCGGTTGCGAGCGAAGGTCACGCGGTGTGCCGAAGTCCATCGGTCGGGGCGGGATTCCGACCCGCCCCAGCCGAACTACGCTTGACCGGTGGCCCGCGCATCCGAACTCCTCCGCCGCCTGGCCTGGGGTCGGGGGGCCGGTCTGCCGCGCGACGTCGTGGTGTTGGGGGTCGTCGCCTTCTTCGTGATGCTCGGCTTCGGCGTCGTCGTGCCGGTGCTGCCCGTCTACGTGCGGAGCTTCGGGGTCGGCTACTTCGAAGTGGGCGCCGTCGTGTCGGCGTTCGCGGTGATGCGACTGGTGGCGAACCCCTTCGTCGGCAAGCTCATCGACTTCGGTGGGGAACGGATCATCCTCGCCACCGGCATCGGCATCGTCGCCCTCTCGAGCGCCCTGGTCGGCCTGGCCGACACCTATTGGCAGGTGCTCGTGCTTCGCGGGGCCGGTGGCATCGGATCGGCCATGTTCTCCGTGTCGGCGATGACCCTGCTGCTCGCCTCGGTCGAACCGAGGCTGCGCGGCCGGGCGGTCGGCTTCTACCAGGGCGGATTCCTGATCGGCGGCATGGCCGGCCCCGCGGTGGGCGGCCTGCTCGCCGGAATCTCGCTGCACGCCCCGTTCTTCTTCTACGCGGCCACCCTCGTGGTGGCGGGCGCTGTGGGGCTCGCCCTGCTCGGACGCCATCACCGCGATCCGACGGCCGCCGCTGAGCCGGCGCGGCCGTTCCGCGAGGTGCTGCGCGACAAGGGTTATCAGGCGGCCCTGCTCGCGAATCTCGCGCAAGGGTGGTCGGCGATGGGTGTGCGGAGCGCGCTCATCCCCGTGCTCGTGGTCGAGGTGCTGCACGGCGAGCCGGCCTGGACGGGCATCGCCTTCGCCATCGCGGCCGTCGCGCAGACCCTGACGTTGCTGCCCGCGGGCCGTTTCGTCGACACCGTCGGGCGCCGGCCGGCCATCATCGGGTCGTTCGCCGTGGGCGCCGCGATCATGCTGGCCATCCCGTTCGTCACCGAGCTCTGGATGCTGATCGTGCTGCTCTGCCTCTACGGGGTCGCGGCGGCCTTCATGGGCACCGCACCGGCGGCTGCGGTCGGTGACGCGGCCGGGGCGCGAGGCGGGCAGCCGGTCGCGGTGTTCCAGGCCTTCGCCGATGTCGGCGCGATCGCCGGGCCGCTCGTGGCGGGCCTGCTCGTCGACGCCTTCTCGTTCCCCGCCGCGTTCGGGTCGGCCGTCGTGCTGATGGCCGCGGCTTCCGTCTTCGCGCTCCGGATGCCGCGGCAGAGAGTCCTCACGCCCGCCTGACGCGTTTTCGGGAGGAGGAGAAGCGAACGAAGGCCGTATACGGGGTCGCTTACGCTCAGCTCCTCCCGAAATGATGGCGTCGCCTTACAGCGCAGATGCTCGGCCGCCTCACAATACGGAAATCGCCCGATGAGGAGCACCCACCTCAGCGAGGACTGTGGAGAGTGCGCATCAACCGAGCGCACCCATTCCCTCTGGAGACCACCATGTTCTTCCTCCTGCTTCTCGCAGCCCTCGCACTTTGGATCGCCTTCCTCGCGATCCTGGCCGCCACCAGCCCCGGTGGCGGTAACGACGACCGGCCGCGCCTCCCCGATCACGGCTTCTTCACCCGGCTCTGAGCGGCGCGACCCCCTTCGCGCCTCATGACGCCTCCGGGGACTCATCGCCCTTCCCAGACTCGCCGTCCGGCCGTCAGCCGCGGAGGATCCAGGTGTCTTTCGCGCCGCCCCCTTGCGAGGCGCTCACCACCATGCTGCCCGCGGGGGCCACCCGGGTCAGGGCGAACGGCGCCACGTCGAATCCTGAATCCTCCGTCGCGAAGACGAACACGCGCAGGTCGACACGGCGCGGCTCCAGCACGGCTCCGAGGTCGCCGATGCGCGCATCCACCTCCACCAGGGTCGGATGCGACGACAGCGGCACCACCTCCTGCGCCACCCAGTCGGCGGGCGCTGCGGCGATGGCCGAGCGGCGCTCCGCCACAGCGGCGGCCGGCACCGAAGGGCCGACCAGCACTCCGGCTCCGCCGTCTCCGCCCACCGGCTTCGTCACCAACTCGCCCACGCGTTCGAGCACGGCGAGCAATTCGATGTCGTCGACGGTGCGATAGGTCGGAACCTGCTCGAGCAACGGGCGCTCGCCGAGGTAGTAGGCGATCACGGCGGGCACGTCGCAGTACATCGCCTTGTCGTCGCCGACGCCGTTGCCGGGGGCGTTCGCCAGAGCGACGCCACCGGATGCCGCGACCTCCATGATCTCGCGGCCGATCGCGCGTCCGGCGCTGTCGACCGCATCCGGCAGCTCGACATCCAGGCGCAGGTAGAGGGCATCGACCGGCACTCGTTGCGCCCGGGCGAACACCCGACCGTTCTCGACGATCACGTCGTCGAGTCCGAGCAGGGCGAGTCCGGCGCCCTCCGCGATCGCGCGGTGCTCGAACCATTCCGCACTCGACGGTCCGCTGGAGAGCAGCGCCCCGGATGAGCCGTGACCGAGCACCGAACGGCGCAGCATGGCATATCCGTCGGCCGGCGAATACAGTCCCTCGGGTCGGGGCACGTCGGGCGCCACCTCGTCCATCAGCTCGCGGATGGCGATCGCATAGCCCACGCCGACAGGGTTGCGGAGATTGTCTTCGAGCACCCGCCAGTCGCCGAACTCGTTGCGCACGAGGTCGAAAGCCATGATCGGCGCGCGCACCCCGCCGCGCGGCAGCATCCGGGCCGACTCGATCCAGCCGGGAGAGCGCTCGAGAGTCGCGTGGGTCACCGCGCCGTCGTAGACGATGCGCTGCTCCCCGTAGACGTCTTGCAAGAAGGATTCGAGTGCGCGGGCGCGCTGGGTGACCCCCGCGACGATCCGCGTCCACTCGTGCGCGGTGATGACGCGCGGCACGAGGTCGACGTCGAAGTCGTGCTTGCTTCCGGCCGCATTTCCGACCGTCATCCCGCGGGCGCGTACCCAGGCCCGTCCTTCGCGCATCCGGAGTGCCAGCCGCTCGGGAGCCAGTCCTTCGTAGTGCCGCGCGATCCGTTCGTATGCGGGTCGCGGCCGCGCCCCGGGCCCCACGGCCTCGTCGCCCGCCCGGGTGCGGTAGCCGCGCAGCGCTGCAACGGCCGGTGGTGGTCCACCCGCCGGACCGTGCGTCTCCTCCACCACGAGCCGCACCACGGCGTCGAGCGATCCGGTCTCGGCGAACGCCGCACGCTGCCGGTCGGCCGAGTTGCCACGGGCGAGCAGGGTCTCGGCGAGGTCGACCACCTCGGCGTGGTCGCCGAGCTCTTCGAGCTGCGGACGCAGTCGCCCGATCAACCGGCGCACCACCTGTGCTGCCGGCAGGGGGCGCGGATGCGCGGTGTCGTCGAGCAGATCGCCGCTCAGACCGGTGCGTGCCGCCTGCCACATGGCGGCACGGTGCACGGGTGCGGCGGCCAGCACCGCGGGCCGCCCGGCCGCGATGTCCATTTCGGCGGCGCGAACCGCCGCCCGGAACAATCCGGCGATCAGCACCGCGTCATCCACGATCGGGCAGGCGTCGCACACTCTCAACTCGAGTGTCGGCGCGTGAGCCGAGGGGCGCACTTCGAAGTAGGCCATCTTCGCGTCGGCGATCACCCCGGTGGCGATCAAGTCGCTCAGAAGCTCGTCGTACTCGGCGCCCGATCCCATCTCGCCGGTTGCTCCGGCGCTGGGCCAGCGCTGCCAGATGATCGATCGGATGCTCGAATACCCGGTGTCCTGACCATTCCAATAGGGCGAACTGGCCGAGAGGGCGAGCAGAACCGGGAGGTCGCGGGCGACGCGCTGTGCGATCTCCACGGCGAGGTCGCGATCCGAGACGCCGACGTGCACCTGCGTTCCGCAGATCAGTTGCTCGTCGACCAGCAGGCGGTACTGCTCCTGCATCCGGGCGAAGCGCCCCGAGGAGGTCAGCTCGAAGTCGGCGAACTCGGAACGGGGGGCGGTGCCGACGCAGGCGATGCCGACGCCCTCCGGAGCCGCCGCTGCCACAAGCCCGGCGCGGAGCTGCAGGATGTCGGTGCGGAGCCCGTCGAGGGTGGTCTGCACCGCCGTGTTCGTCTCGACAGTGGTGCGCTGCAACTCGGCGGAATAGCTCGCGCCCGGAAGCCGCGACAGAATCTGCGGCGCGCGCGCCGACAACTTTCCGCTCTGGAGGTCGATGAGGTGCAGTTCCTCCTCAGCGCCCAGCGTCAGCTCAGCGGCCATGCCCACACCCTACGGCGGGAGGGGCCTGCGCGTCTCCCCTCCCGCCGAATCCGGCCACCCGGCTCCCCGAAGGGGTCAGCTGACGGCGCGCACCGCGGCGATGATCACGTCGGCCACCTCGCGCGAGCGCGACACGGCGATCGAATGCGACCCGCCTTCGAGTTCGGTGACGGATGCGCCGACTCGCGCCGCCGCCGCCCGCTGCGAGTCCGGGTTGATCGCGTTGTCAGAACCGGAGAGCGCCCACCAGCTGGGAACGCGCTTCCAGGCCGGCTCGACGGCCAGCGGCTCACCGAGCGCCAAGGCGGCTGCCGGACGCTGGTTGGCGGCGCCGAACACGGCCTCCTCATCGGTCACGTCGGCGGCGAAGGCGGAGCGGTACTTGTCCTGCTGAATCGTGAACTCGGGCAGTTCGCTGCCCGGGAAGGTCCACGGCTGCAGGGAGCTCACCAATTCGGAGTCGGGGAACCCGGCCGTCGACTCCTGCACGCTCATGCCCTTGTCGAGGCCGAACGAGGCCACGTAGACGAGACCCTTCACGTTCTCGGCGCTGCTGCCGGCGTAGGTGATGACCGGCCCGCCGTAGCTGTGACCGACGAGCACCACGTCGCCTGGGGTTTGGGCCACGACGCTCGCGACGTACTCGCCGTCGAAGCTCAGGCCGCGCAGAGGGTTCGACACGGTGCGCGATTCGATGCCGGCCTCGCGGAGGTGGGAGGCGACCTTCGACCAGCTGGAGCCGTCGGCGAAAGCACCGTGGACGAGGAGGACGGTGGGAGTGGACATGAGGGATTCCTTCCGGTGACAGACAGAACGTTCGTTCTTGTTCAGAGTGTTGCACACATTCGTTCCCCGCACCAGTCGAATCTCACTGTGTAGTTTTGATGAACTCGCCGATAGACTGTTCACCTCAACTGAACTTTGAAACAGGGAGCAGGTGTCAGCGTCGATGACCTCTAAGAAAATCGCCTTCGTCGGAACCGGAGCGAACGGGGCGGGGATCGCCGCCGATCTCACCCGCGCCGGCCTCGACGTCACCTTCATCGAGCAGTGGCCCGCGCACGTCGATGCGATGCGTGAGCACGGCATCACCGTCGTGATGCCCGACCGCACCGAAGTGACGCCGGTGACGGTCTACAACCTCTGCGAGGTCGCGACCCTGCGCGACCCGTTCGACATCGTCTTCATCGTGGTGAAGGCCTACGACACCCGCTGGGCCTGCGAGCTCATCAAGCCGCTCGTGAAGCCCGACGGACTCGTCGTGGGGCTGCAGAACGGCATGTCGCTTGACGACATCGCCGACATCATGGGGCCCGAGCGCACCGTGGGCGCCGTCATCGAGGTGGCCTCGAACATGTACGAACCCGGCATCACGAACCGCGAGACCCCGCCCGAAGAGGCGTGGTTCGCGATCGGCGGCATCCACCCCGCCGTGGTGGGCCGCGAGCAGGAGGTGGCCGACGTGCTGCAGTTCGCCGGCACCGTCGAGATCTCCGACGACATCCGTTCGTCGAAGTGGATGAAGCTCATCGTGAACGCTGCGGAGCTGGTGCCCTCGGCCATCCTCGACATGCAGCTCGCCAAGGCCGTCGAGGTGCCCGGCATGTACGAATTCATGCTGAGCTGCGGTCGGGAGGCTGCGCGCACGGCGATGGAGACGGGCATCCGGTTGCGTCCGATCTTCGGGATGCCCGAGGCCGACCTCGCGAACCCCGACCGCTTCGCCGAACAGTTGTTCGAGCAGGTGCTGACGCGCTTCTCGTCGCCCGACACCCGCACCACCTCGCTCCAGGACTGGATCAAGGGCCGCCGCAACGAAGTGCACGAGATCAACGGTCTCGTGGTCGACGAGCAAGCCCGCATCGGCGGCTCGGCTCCCGCCAACGCCCTCACGGTCGAGCTCGCCCGTCGCATCGAGGCGGGGGAGCTCGACCGATCGCCCGAGAACATCGACCTGATCCTGGCGGCGAGGGTCTAGCTCAGGGGTAGAGCCCCCGCAGGCGGTGCGCCTCCGTCACCCGGGCGACGGCCAGACTCGTGGCTGCCGCGCGCAGGGTGATGTCGAGCTCGGCGGCGTGGGTGGTGACTCCCGCCCAGGCGGCGAGCATCCGTTCGCCCAGGCGTGCTTCGACGTCGCGGGCCTCCCAGCGGTAGGACTGGTTGGCCTGCACCCACTCGAAGTAGGAGACGATGACGCCGCCGGCGTTCGCGAGGATGTCGGGCACCACGAGCACGTCGTTCTGCTGCAGGATGCGGTCGGCCTCACGGGTGGTGGGTCCGTTGGCGCCCTCCACCACGATGCGCGCCCGCACCCGCGCGGCGTTGCCCTCGTGCAGAACTCCTTCGACGGCGGCGGGCACGAGCAGGTCGACGTCGAGTTCGAGCAGCTCTGACGCGGCGAGCGCATCGGCGCCGGCGAAGCCCAGCACGGTGCCCTCCTCGTCGACATGGCGGGCGAGCGCGTCGACGTCGATGCCGCCGGGAGCTGTGGAGTGCACCGCCCCGTACTGGTCGGCGATCGCCACCACGCGAACACCGCGCTCGGCCAGGAAGCGGGCCGCGTCGCGCCCGACCTTGCCGAACCCTTGCACCGCGGCGCTGGCCCCCGAGACCGCGATGCCGGCCCGTTCGAGAGCGGCTCCGGCGATGTGCACGACTCCGCGCGAGGTGGCACTCGGCCGACCGAGCGACCCGCCGAGGCTGAGCGGCTTGCCGGTGACGACCCCCGGCACGGTGTGGCCCTGGGTGACCGAGTAGGTGTCCATGATCCAGGCCATCGTCTGTTCGTCGGTGCCGATGTCGGGGGCAGGGATGTCTTGCTGCGGCCCGATGATCGGCAGGATCTCGCTGGTGTAGCGCCGGGTCACACGCTCCAGCTCGGCCTGGCTGTACTGGCGCGGATCGATCGCGATGCCGCCCTTCGCGCCCCCGTAGGGCACGTCGAGCAGGGCGCACTTCCAGGTCATCCACATCGCGAGCGCCCGCACCTCGTCGAGTGTCACCGAGGGGCTGTAGCGGAGACCGCCCTTTGCCGGGCCGCGCGAGATGTTGTGCTGCACGCGGTAGCCGGTGAGCACCTGGGTGGAGCCGTCGTCGCGGCGCAGCGGCACGCTCACGGTGAGTTCGCGGCGGGCCGCGGCGAGCATCGCGTGGATGCCCTCGTCGTAGCCGAGAAGCGCGATGGCGTCGGCCAGCTGGGCCTGGGCATCCGCCAGCGTGTTGTCGTGCGCGGGAGCGGAGAGCGTCGACGAGGCGGCCGATGAGGTCGAGGCATGGATGACGGGCAGGGGAGAGGTGAGGGTCATGATGCGGCCAGTGCTTTCCGCACCACGGCGAGGCCGTCGCGGAGCAGGTCGTCGGAGATGGTGAGCGGCGGGAGGAAGCGGATGACGTTGCCGTACGTTCCGCAGGTGAGCAGGATGACGCCCTCTGCGTGGGCGGCGCGGGCCACGGCTGCGGTGAGTACCGCATCCGGTTCTCCCGTGTCAGGATCGACGAGTTCGATGGCGATCATCGCGCCCCGCCCGCGCACGTCTCCGACACGAGGGTCGGCGGCACGGAGGGCGTTGAGTTGCCCGCGCAGCACCGTCTCGATCGCGCGCGCCCGGCCCGACAGATCGTCGTCGACGTAGCTCCGGATCGTGGCGAGCGCTGCCGCACAGGAAAGAGGATTGCCGCCGTAGGTGCCGCCGAGTCCGCCGACGTGCGAGGAATCCATGATGTCGGAGCGTCCGGTGACGGCCGAGAGCGGCAGGCCGCCGGCGATGCCCTTCGCCGTGACGATGAGGTCGGGCACGATGCCCTCGTGCTCGGAGGCGAACATCGCGCCGGTGCGGGCGAATCCGGTCTGCACCTCGTCGGCGATGAACACGACGTCGTTGGCGCGGGCCCAGTCGGCGAGCGCGGGCAGGAAGCCGGGGGCAGGAACGATGAACCCGCCCTCACCCTGGATGGGCTCGATGATGAGCGCGGCGAGGGTGGAGGCACCGATCTGCTTCTCGATCTGCGTGATGGCGCGCGCGGCCGCTTCGGCGCCCGAGAGGCCGCCGTCGCGGAAGGGATACGACATCGGAGCTCGGTAGATCTCGGGAGCGAACGGCCCGAAGCCGCTCTTGTAGGGCATCGACTTGGACGTGAGGCCCATGGTGAGGTTGGTGCGGCCGTGGTAGGCGTGATCGAAGGCCACGACGGCCTGCTTGCCGGTGAAGTGACGGGCGATCTTGATCGCGTTCTCGACGGCTTCGGCGCCGGAGTTGAACAGGGCGGTGCGCTTCTCGTGGTTGCCGGGGGTGAGGGCGTTGAGCACCTCGGCCAGCTCGACGTAGCCTTCGTAGCCCGTGATCGTGAAGCAGGTGTGAGTGAACTGCGCGACCTGGCGGTTGACCGCCTCGACGACAGCGGGTGCGGAGTTGCCGACGCCGGTGACGGCGATCCCCGAGCCCAGGTCGATGAGGGAGTTGCCGTCGACGTCGAGAACGATTCCGCCTCCCGCGGCCTGCACGAAGACGGGCAGCGTGATGCCGACCCCGTTCGCGACGGCTGCCGACTTGCGTTGCTGCAGCGCGACGGAACGCGGGCCGGGGATCGCGGTCACGAGCTCGCGGCGCTGCGGCAGCTCGGGGCCGCCGAGTGGCGCCGGCGGCGGTGGGCTCGCGGAGGTGGGGGTTTCGGTGAGCGTCATGCGTATCCGTTCTCAGGATTCGAGGGGAGGGAAGTACCCTGACGGTAGGCAGCGCGACGCGAGCCCGTCAGTGCCGGATCGTCCTGATCTCATCTGCGATCTGACGGAGTGGCAGGCTGCCGCGTACGCTGGGCGCATGCCCGCCACCCTCTCGGCGCTCCTCGCGCACCGCCCCTTCCTGCTCCGCGGCCTCGCAGCCATCCCCGAGCAGCCGGTGCCGATCGCCTGGGCGCACGGTTCCGACCTCGACGACCCGTCGCCGTTCCTGGTCGAAGGCCAGATGCTGCTCACGACCGGGGGGCAGTTCTCCTCTGACGGCTCGGCCGATTTCGCCGAACGCTACGTCGCCCGCCTGCAGGCCGCGGGGGTCGTGGCACTCGGCTTCGGCACCGAGGTGGTGCGTGCGGGTACGCCCGTCGAGCTCGTCGAGGCCTGCGCTCGACTCGGCATGCCGCTCGTCGAGGTGCCCTACCAGACCCCGTTCATCGCGATCGCCCGCTGGGTGGCCGAAGTGCAGTCCACCGAGGCGCGGTCCCGCGTCGACTGGGCCCTCACCACGCAGCGTTCGGTCTCGCTGGCGGCGCTCGCCGGAGGAGGGCTCGCGGCCGCGGTGCGCACGACGGCGAGCGGGTTGGGGTGCGACATCGCGGTCTTCGACCCCGACGCCGAGGTGTCCACGGCCGACTCCGCGTTGTCGGCGGCATCCCGCCGGGCCTTCGCGAGCATCCGGCCCGAGGTGCAGAATCTGCTGCAGAACCAGCGGCGTGCGCGGGTCGACGTGGAAGTCGGAGGCCGGCACGTCTCGTTGCAGACCCTCGGCAGCAGCCGGCGCCTCCGTGGGGTGCTCGCCCTGGCGAAGGCGGGCCCGTTCGACGCGGCCGAGCTGTCGGTGGTGACCACCCTGATCGCCCTCGCCGAGGTGTCGCTCGAGCGCAGTCAGGACCAGCGGATGAGCCTCCGCGCCCTGATGGTGCAGTTGTTCGAGCTGCTGCGCGACGGGAGGGTGGATGCCGTGCGCAAGGCGCTCGGCGACATCCCGACCGGCCTTCCCGACCGCCGCTTCGTGGTGGTGTCGCTCCGCAGCGACGAGACCGGGCCGGCGCTGCGCGACACCCTCGAGCGACGGGCGTCGGATCGCCGCAATCGCCTCTTCGTCGTGGAGCACGGCGATGTCTTCGTTCTGCTCGCCGATGAACGCCGCTGGCCGGAGCTCCGCCGGTTGCTCGCCGCCCGGCAGGTGCGCGCGGGTGTCTCGGGTGGGGTGGACTGGGACAGCCTGGATGCCGGACTCGTGCAGGCGGCCCGCTCCCTCGACCGGGCCGGGGAGCACGAGATCGTCGACTTCGCCACCCTGGTGTCGTCGAGCTTCTTCGGGCTGCTCTCGGCGACGGCGGTGGCGGATGTCGCCCGCTCACGCCTGCACGACCTGCTCGAGAGCGCGGAGGGGCGACAGCGTCTGTTCGAGGCCACGGTCTGGCTGCGGCACAACGGGCAATGGGATCCGGCGGCGCGCGAGCTCGGCATCCACCGGCACAGCCTGCGGTCGCGGGTGGAGGGGGTCGAGCGGGCGCTCGGGCTGTCGCTGGATCGCTTTCAGGATCGGGCCGAGCTCTGGGCTCTGCTTGCCGCGATCGACATGGCGTCGGGGGATGCGCCGCAGGCCTAGGCGATCGGGGTCGGGGTCGGTGTCGGCGCGGGCGTCGGTGCGGCGTGCGGTAGTCGTGCATCGCAGCATATGATGCATTGCATGGTAAACGATGTCGGTGCGCAACTCCGGAAGGGTGTCGTCGAGTACTGCGTTCTCGGCATCCTGCGGCGAGCTCCGGCCTACGGCTGGAAGATCTCGGAGCAGCTCGTCGAACTCGGCCTGATCGGCAGCATCGGCACCCTCTATCCGTTGCTGGCGCGTCTGCGCGAGCAACGGCTGATCGTGGCGCACGCCGACGAATCCGATTCCGCCCGGCCGCGCAAGTACTACACGCTGACGCCAGAGGGCCGGGAGCAGCTCGAGCAGTTCCGGCGGCAATGGGAACCGTTCGCGGTGGCCGTCGACCGGATGACCGCGCTGGAGTGACAGCGTTGTGTCGCGGCGGTTCGCCGCTCTGCCGGCCGTGCCGAGCCGGGCTGCCTGTCCTGCCTGTCCTGCCCTGACCGACTTCACGAGAGAAGAGTCCGATGACCACCAGTCAGTCCCGAAGCGTCGCCGCTCAGCGTTACCTGGGCGAGCTGGATGCGGCCCTTGCGGCAGCGCCCGCAGCCCTCAGAACCGAGATCGTCTCCGACATCGGTGCCTCGCTCGACGGCCTGAGCGACGCGGAGGCGCGGGCGCGGATCGAGGAGTTGGGCGACCCGCGCGCGATCGCGGCCGACGCGTCGGCGCAGGTGCGTTCGATGAATCCCGATCGGGCGGCGTCGAAGGTCTACCCCACGATCACCGCCATCGTGCTGATCGTCGGATGGTACGTCGTGCCGGTTCTCGGCTGGATCGCGGGCCTCGTGATGATCGGCGTCGGATCGGAGTGGACCTCGGCCGTGCGCCGACGCTCGATCTTCACCTCGATCGTCGCCGCGGTCGTGGCGATCGGGGCTCTGCTGTTCTTCCGCACCACCGAATTCGGGTTGGTCGGGCTCGCGATCTTCTTGGTGGTTCCGTTCATCACGAACATCTTCGTCGGCGCTTCGTTGCGGGCGCAGTGGGGTGCTCGCGGGCCCGTCTAGGTCGGTCGGTAGGGTCGCTGCTCGCGGTGTGCGGGCCGGGCCGGGTCTGCCGGTTGGTCGGCGGGCCGCTGCGTTCGGTGAACGTGCCCGGAGGAGCGGTGGGCCGATGGGAAGTCGGTCGGCTGCTCATCAGGGCCGGAGGTACGCGTTGACGATGAGGTCGCCGCGCACCGCGCGCAGGGTGTCGAGGAGGCGCGTGATCAGACGGTCGGTGACGGTGGAAGAGGCGACGAGGTCGTGCAGCCCAAGCGGCGGGAGCGGAGCGCACCGGATGCGCACCACCTCCCACCCCGCCGCCCGCAACAACCGGTCTTTGCTTCGGTCGGAGTCTTCGCGGGGGCCGACGTGCTCGAGCCCGAAGCGGCCGACCGTGTCGTATTCGAGCGCCACCCGCAACTCGGGGATCACGATGTCAGGCCACACCTCGAACCGACCGTGGAAGGGTCGCGCGACGGAGACCGCGTTGGGCGCGGGATCGTATTCGAGGCGCGCCGCGAGCTTCTGACGCAGCAGTGCTTCGGCGGCCGAGGCGGGTGCGGGCGCGTGGGAGCTGCGGAACGCCTCCCCGGGTGCCCTCAGCGGTTGCCGGTCTCGGGCCGAGCGGCTCGATCGTCCGCCTGCCGCTGACCGGCTGGCGCGCTGGCTCCCGGCTGGTCCTCCGGGCCGCGCCCACCCTGCGGGTCGTGGGGCTGGCTCGCTCTCGGCTGGCCGGCCGGCCCGCTCGCCCCCGGCTGGTCCTCCGGTCTGCGCCCACCCTGCTGGTCGTGCGGCCGGCTCGCTCTCGGCTGGTCGCCCGGCGCGCTCACCTCCGGCTGATCGGTTCGACCACCCGGTGTGGGCTGACCGGGTCGGCTGCCCGGCAGCGCCTGGTCGGGCGACCCGCTCGCCACCACCGGATCGCGGGGTGGGCGCTTGCCGAGGTTCGCCGCCGGGCCGAATGTCTGCGGGTGACGAAGTTGGCGCAGATGGTGGGGGTGACGAGTCCGGCGCGGGTGGCGCCTCCGGCGCGGGGGGCTCGAATGGTGGCGGTGACGCATGCGGCGCAGGTGCGGGTGACGCAACCGGCCAGAGTGCGGTGGGGCGGATGCGACGGGGCGCGGCCAGGTCGGTGCAGACGGGACACCAGGTCGAACGCCGGCGCACCCGACCGGGGCGGGAACGCTGCTCCTCGGGCGTCGCCACGAAGAGGTGCCCCGTGTCGCACTGCCAGGTGAGGTACACATCGGCGGCCGGCGGAATCTGCGTGAGGGTGATCTCGCGATTGAGGTCGGGGTGGTACTGCCGCACCAGCATCGGGAACTTCGCCCACTCGGCGCGGTAGGTTCCGACCGCATATGGCACCGCGAGCTCTTTCGACCGCTGCCGGCGCGCCCACCAGGCCTCGATGTTCTCGGGCACCGCGCATCCTCCTTCCGCGATCGATTCGGTTGGGCAGACGCTATCCCGCACCTCCGACATCCACCCGTCACCGATGTCGGCGGCCGCGGCTAGGGTTCGGGCATGGAGGCTCAACATCGGCGGTGCGGCATCCGCAGCGCGACCGGCGCGCAGACCGACGCGGTGTGCGGCGCCCCGGTCGACGCATCCGCCCCGCTCCCGCTCTGCACCCGGCACCTCCTCGCGGCCTACGAGTGGGTGGTCGGAGACGTGGGCGTGACGGATGCGCTGCCCTCGCCGTGTCTGGCGTGCGGGTCGCGGCTCGGGGTGCGGTATCCGTCGGGCTGGCTGTGCGCGGTGTGCGAGTGGCGTCTGGGCGAGCGGCCGGATGACGACGAGGAGCTCGTGGTGCGGGTCGACGTGGTCTACTACGTGCGATTCGGCGATCGCATCAAGATCGGCACCTCCGCCAACCCGCGCGGTCGGCTCGCGCAGTTGCACGTCGACGAGCTGCTCGCGCTAGAACGAGGCACGCGTCTGCTCGAGCAGCGCCGGCACGTTCAGTTCGCCGCGCACCGCCTCGGTGGCGAGTGGTTCGCGCCGCACGATGAGCTCGACGCACACATCCGCGCCCTCGCGGCCGGCGTCGACGACCCCTGGGCCCTCTACGACCGCTGGCGCAGCGAGGCCCTGGCGCTCGCCGGCTCCCGCCGCCCCTGACCCACCCCCGCACCTCGAATTCCGCGGACAACTCCAATCGTCGTGGAGACCTCAGCGACTGGAGGCTGCGGTAGGCGCCTCGTTTGGAGAACTCCGGCGCCTACGCGAAGAGTTCGGGGTGGCGTTCGAGCTCGAGGCGGGTGCGGCGGATGTGGGTGACGAGCATCCGTTCGGCGTCATCCGGGTCTTGGCGCCGGATGCAGTCCACCAGCAGGTGGTGCTCCATGTGCGTCACCCCGATGCCCTCCACGCCGACGAGCGTCGCGTAGGCCCGCCGGTAATGCTGCGTGGTGTTCCAGAGGCGGTGGATGATGTCCCACAACGCCCCCCGCGGCGCGCCCGAGTAGCTCGAGAGGTGCAGCTCGCGGTCGTGCTCCACGAAATAGTCGACGTCGGTGTTCGCCGCCATCCCGTCGGCCAGTGCGTCGAGGTGGTCGATGGTCTCGGCCGAGAGATTCGGCATGCTCATGCGCAGGAGCAGAGGTTCGAGCCGTTCCCGGATCGAGTACACCTCCACGCACTCGGCGAGCGTGAGCCGCGAGACCCAGGCCCCCGAATTGGCCACCATCGTGATGAGACCGTCGGCGTGCAGCATCCGGATCGCCTCACGCACCGGGATGCGGCTCGCCCCGAAGCGCTCGGCGAGGTCTTCTTGCCGGATGCGGGTGCCGGGCGCGAGCTGCCCGCCCAGGATCTCGTGCCGCAGGCTGTCGGCGATGCGATGGCTCGCCACGTTCACGGGGTTCGCCGCGGTGGCGGGGTTCGCCGCGTCGCTGAGGGCAGTCATCCGTCGAATCCTACTCGCGGCCCGGCACGAGGCGGACGCGATCGCGGCCGCTCACTCCGCCGGCCGCGCCGGATGCCACAGCACCACCGGCGCATCTCGCTCGTACGCCTTGCCCGCGGGGTAGCTCACCAGCTCGAACTGCATGCCCCAAGGGCTGAGGAAGTAGACCCAGCGCTGCCCCTCCGAGGCGTTGCGACTCGCGGTCGGATCTCCGAGCACCCGGATGCCCGACTCCCGCAGGTGGTCGACCGCGGCATTCAGATCGTCGACGTAGAACGCGATGTGATGCCCTCCGATGTCGCTGTTGAGCGGCTCGGGGCGTTGCGAGGGGGTCGGAGCGTATTCGAACACCTCGAAGTTGGGCCCGAATCCGCAGCGGTAGAACCGGATCTCGTTCACGACGCTCCGCGGATCGACGTTCAGGTGCTCGCGCATCCAGTCGTCCCCCTCGTCGCGCCGCATGGCGGGCAGCGAATACACGAAGTCGCACCCGATCACGTCGACGAAGAAGCGGTGCGCTTCGTCGAGGTCGGGGACGGTGAAGCCGATGTGCTCGGCGCCGCGCAATCCAGGTAGTGGCATCCTCGACCTCCAAGCATCAATGTATCCAAACAAAACGATACAAGACCATAAGGACGAAGGAAAGGCTTGTAATGGATACATTCACCGCGTACTCTGACTCTCGAGAGCGCATCTCTCACTTGCAAAGGAGAAAGTGGAATGCCCCGCGAGAAACGTCTGCAGCCTGGATCGAGTTGGGTCGAGCTGCGCACCACACCCAGCGACTGGAAGAACGCCGATCCGGCGCTCCTGTCGACCATGCTCGGGCAGCTCCACCTGATCCGCGCCTTCGAAGAGGAGGTGCTCGACCTCGCCGGCGCCGGCCTCGTGCACGGCCCCGCACACTCGTCGATCGGCCAGGAGGGCGGGGCGGTCGGCTCGATCGTGGCGCTGCGCTCCAGCGACGGGGTGAACGGATCGCACCGCGGTCACCACCAGTTCCTCGCCAAGGCCCTCGCCCACGTCGCGCCCGACGGCCTCGACCTCGCCGCTCTGGTGACTCCCGCCGTGCAGACGGTGCTGCAGCGCACCCTCGCCGAGATCCTCGGCCTCGCCCAGGGCTACTGCCGTGGCCGCGGCGGTTCGATGCACCTGCAGTGGTTCGAGGCCGGCGCGCTCGGCACCAATGCCATCGTCGGCGGTGGCGTGCCGCTCGGAGCCGGCAACGCCTGGGCCCAGAAGCACGCCGGCACCACCGACCTCACGGTGAGCTACTTCGGCGACGGCGCCACCAACATCGGCTCGGTGCTCGAGAGCATGAACCTCGCCGCGGCCTGGAAGCTGCCGTTCTGCTTCTTCATCGAGAACAACCTCTACGCCGTGTCGACGAAGGTCGACGAGGTCACCGCCGAGCCGCGCCTGTCCGCACGCGCCCTCGGCTTCAACATCCCGGCCTGGCGCGTCGACGGAATGGACCCGCTGGCCGTGCACCTGGCCATGGAGAAGGCGACCGAGCGGATGCGCGCCGGCGACGGCCCCGCCGTCATCGAAGCCGAGGTCTACCGCTACTTCCACCAGAACGGCCCCTACCCGGGCAGCGCCTTCGGCTACCGCTCCAAGGAGGAGGAGGCCGAATGGCGCGCCCGCGACCCGCTGCTGCGGGTGGCCAAGGAGATGACCGCGCTGGGGCTCATCGACGACGAGGGCGTGGCCGCTGTGCGTGCCCAGGCGCAGGACGCCGTGCGCCGGGCCTCCGCCGAACTCACCGAAGCCGACCCCGAGGGCAAGGCGGGCGTTCGACGCATCCGCCCCGATCTCTGGCCCGACCCCGGGTTCGTCGACGTGGGCATCCGGGGCGACCTCTCCGAGATTCAGGATGCGCGCACCCAGGAACAGGATGCCTACGCCGGCGAGTCGGCCCAGGGCAAGTTCGTCGACGCCGTTGCGGCCGTGATGGACCGCCGGATGGGTGAAGACGAGCGGATCGTGGTACTCGGCGAAGACATCCATCGCCTGAAGGGGGGCACGAACGGCGCCACCAAGGGCCTGGCCGAGAAGTATCCGGGCCGTGTGCTCGGCACCCCGATCAGCGAGAACGCCTTCGCGGGGTTGGGCGGCGGCATCGCCCTCGACACCCGCTTCCGCCCGGTGGTGGAGTTCATGTACCCCGACTTCATGTGGGTGGCGGCCGACCAGGTGTTCAACCAGATCGGCAAGGCCCGGCACATGTTCGGCGGCGACAACGCCGTGCCACTGGTGCTGCGCACCAAGATCGCGATGGGCTCGGGCTACGGCTCGCAGCACCTGATGGACCCGGCGGGCATCTTCGCCACCAGCCCCGGCTGGCGCATCATGGCCGCCTCCACGCCCTACGACTACATCGGACTGATGAACGCGGCGCTCGCGATCGACGACCCGGTGCTGATGATCGAGCACGTCGACCTCTATGCCGAGTCGGGTTCGATTCCGGAAGACCTGGACTACCAGATCCCGTTCGGCAAGGCGGCCGTGCGTCGCGAAGGGTCGGACGTGACCGTCATCAGCTACCTCTCGATGGTGGGAGAAAGCGCTCGCGCGATCGAGCAGGCCGGCATCGACGCCGAGCTGATCGACCTGCGCTTCCTCGACCGCGCCTCGATCGACTGGGACACCATCGGCCGGAGCATCGAGAAGACCAACGCGGTGCTGATCGTGGAGCAAGGTGCGCAAGGCACCTCGTATGGAGCGTGGCTGGCCGACGAGATCCAGCGCCGCTACTTCGACTGGCTCGACCAGCCGGTGCAACGGGTGACCGGGTCTGAGGCGTCGCCGAGCATCTCGAAGGTGCTCGAGCGGGCTGCGATCGCGCGGGCCGATGAGGTCGTCGCGGGGCTCGAACGCGTGCGCGCCGGGTTCGGCGGCGCGTCGGCTGCTGCTGCTCGGAAGGGGGCCTGAGATGGCCCAGATCATCCGGATGCCCAGCGTTCTCGCGGGCTCCGAAGAAGCGGCGATCGCCAACTGGCTCGTGACGGAGGGTCAGGTCATCGCTGTCGGCGAACCGCTCGCCGAGATCGAGACCGAGAAGGCCATCGTGGAGTACAACGCCGAAGAAGCCGGGATCGTGGGGCGCGTGCTGCTCGCGGCCGGCGAATCGGGCGAGATCGGTGCCCCGATCGCAGTGCTGATCGCCGAGGGCGAGACCGCCGCCGACATCGATGCCGCCCTCGGTGGGTCGCCTGCTGCGCCGGCTGCTGCCGCTGCGGCCGACACGGCTTCGGAGGCAACGACGGATGCGCCGGCCACCCCTGCTGCGTCACCCACCGCCTCCGGCGCTTCCGCGCTCTCGGCCCCCGCCGGTGCGGCTGGCACCGTGGAACCTGAGTCGGGCGCCTCGGCGCGCGACCCGGAGTCCGGCGCGCCCGTGGCCGAGGCCGCATCGGTGGCGCAGGCCGCGTCGGCCGCCGACACCCTCGACCCGGCAGCGTCCGCCTCAGCGACCGCGACGACCACCGGGTCCGCGCCCGTCGCATCCGGCCAGGGGGCCGCATCCGGCCAGGGTGACCCATCCGGCGAGGGTGACGCATCCGGCACCGCGCCCGGTGGCACCTCCGCGAGCCGCGTGGGTGACGCATCCGGTGATCGCTTGTTCGTGAGCCCGATCGCCCGCAAGCTCGCGCGGGAGCGGGGACTCGACCCGGCCACCATCGCGGGCTCCGGCCCCGGCGGCCGCATCGTGCGCCGCGACGTCGAGGAGGCGCTCGCCTCCGGAAGCGTGACCGCCGCTGCACCGGCCTCCCCGGCGTCCGCGTCCGCGAGCCCCGCCGCCTCCGGAGTACCTGCTGCGCCGGCCGCACCCGCGCCCGCGAGCGCCGCATCCACGGCCACCACCGGCGACTGGGACCTCATCCCGCACACCGGGATGCGCCGCGCCATCGCGCGTCGGCTCACCGAGAGCAAGTCGACGGTGCCGCACTTCTACCTCACCGCCGAGCCCCGGGTCGACGCTCTGCTCGCGCTGCGCGCCGAGGTCAACGCCCAATCACCGGTGCGCGTCTCGGTGAACGACTTCGTGGTGAAAGCCGTCGCTGCGGCATTCGCCGAGGTGCCTGAGGCGAACGTCACGTGGTCTGACGAGGGGATGCGCAAGCACCACGCGGTCGACATCGCCGTGGCGGTCGCGACCGACGGCGGCCTCCTCACACCGGTGGTGCGCGGCGTCGACTCGAAGAGCCTCACCGCGGTGAGCTCGACCATCCAGGAGCTCGTGGCCAAGGCGAAAGACAAGCGACTGAAGCAAGACGAACTCGAGGGCGGCAGCTTCTCGGTCTCGAACCTCGGCATGTACGGCACGGTCGAGTTCTCGGCGATCCTGAACCCGCCGCAGTCGGGCATCCTCGCGGTCGGCGCGGCGAAGCAGCAGGCGGTCGTGATCGACGGCGAACTCGCCGTGGCCACCGTGATGCGCTGCACGCTCTCGGTCGATCACCGTGCCGTCGACGGCGCGCTCGCCGCCCAGTGGCTCGCGGCGTTCACGAAGCGCATCGAGAACCCGCTGAGCATCCTGCTCTGAGCGTCAGCGAACGAGCGAGCGACCGGGCGACCCGCCGCGGCTGCGTCAGGCCAGGCGGTCCATCGCCTGCAGCACGTCGACCGCGGAGGTGAGTCCGCTGGCGTTGCGCTCCGGATGCCCGGATTCGGGCATCTCCTGCGAGAATTCGCGGCGCCCCACCACGAACCAGAGGCCTTTGGCCGGCACGGTGCCCTGGTTGATGTACATGTGAGGCCGAACCGAGTCGAAGCTGAGCGAGTCGCCCGGATGCAGCGTGAAGGTGTCGAAATCGAGGCGCACGGTGAGCTCCCCCGACAGCAGGTAGGCGTACTCGACTCCGCTGTGGCGCATCATGCGACCCTCGATCGAGCTGGAAGCCCCGGGGTCGTAAGTGACGAGCAGCGGATCGACCGACCCGTCACGGCTCGCGGCCAGGCGCTCCCACCGCACCCCGTTCTCCATCTCGAGCACAGGGTTCTCGGAGCCTCGCTGCAGGAGTCCGGGCATCCCGCCCACGCCGGCGTCGCCGCCGAGGAGCGGGTGCACGTCGCCGCCGTCGCCCGAGGCCGATCCCGACCCGGAACCGGCGACCGTGGCCGAGCGCCCTTCCGACCCGCCGGCGGTGCCCCGCGCCCCGCCCGAGCCGCCGACCACGCCGGGACCCGGCGCATCCGACCCGCTCAGCAGGTCGTCGAAGGAGATGCCGAGGTGGTTGACCAGCGCGTAGAGCGTGCTCACGGAGGGCTGGGTCTTGCCGGTCTCGACCTGGGAGATGAGACTCGCCGAGACACCGAGTGCTGATGCGACGCTACGAAGGCTGATTCCCCGGGCGATTCGCGCTGCGCGCAACCGGGGTCCGATGTCACCGGTGATGATTTTTCTCCTTGCTCAGGAGCCGCGAGAGCCGTCGCCATGAATGGCCTGTGCAGCATGGGTATACGAGGAGGCGACCTTGCCCCCGTGGGCTCGATTGTATGCTACAGCCCCACTGCAGTCGGTTGTTTCCCAACATCCGCATGGATTCGCCCTTCTGTCTCAATTTGGATCAGCCGGTGTGTTGTTATGCTGAACACATTGACAAGCTAGACTGAACATGTTCAACTGACTCGCAGAGCTCGGCGACGACGCGAGCGGTGAGGCCTGCACGAAAGGAACGAATCAATGGCGAATCGTATGAGCGGCAGAGTGGTCGTCGTCACCGGAGGCGCCAGCGGCATGGGCCTCGGAATCGCGACGACGCTCGCGGGCGAAGGCGCGTCGGTCGTGATCGCCGATCTGAACGCGGATGCCGCGGCGGCAGCTGCGGCGTCGATCGAGCAATCGGGCTCCCGTGCGATCGGTGTGCGTTCGGATGTCTCGGTGCGCGACGACGTGAGGAACGTCGTGGAACAGGCCGTGCAGGCCTTCGGTCGCATCGACGTCTGGTTCAACAACGCCGGGTTCAACGCCCCGCTGCAATTCCTCGACGTCACCGAAGACAACTGGCGCGCCATCATGGAGGTCAACGCGCTCGGCACGCTGATCGGCATGCAGGAGGCGGCGAAGCAGTTCATCGCGCAGGGTGGCGGCGGCAAGATCATCAACACCTCGTCGATGGCGGGCCGGCAGGGCTTCCCGGCCTTCGCCCCCTACTCGGCGTCGAAAGCGGCCGTCATCTCGCTCACCCAGTCGGCCGCGAAGGCCCTCGCCGAGCACGACATCACGGTGAACGCCTTCGCCCCCGGCATCGTCGACACCCCGCTCTGGATCAAGCTCGACGAAGATCTGCTCGCGATCGGCGAGACCAAGCAGGCCGGCGAGGCGATGAACGAATACGGCGCCGGAATCATCCGCGGCCGCACCGCCCAGGTCGCCGACATCATGGGCACCACCCTCTACCTGGCCTCCTCCGACTCCGACTACCTCACCGCCCAGGTGATCATGATCGACGGCGGGATGGTGCTCGTTTGACCATCCAGGATCTGTCGACCGGCTCGGACTTCGTGACCACCCCGCCCCAAAGGAGTACTGCAACCATGCCCACAGCTACCAGCGGAACCAATGCGGTCGATTGGGAGACGAGAGTCGACTTCGATCGCCTGCGCAGCGAGCGCCTGGCCCGGCTGAAGGCGGAGCTCGACGGCTCCCACTTCGGCGCCGTGCTCGCCTTCGACTTCTCGAACATCCGCTACATGACGTCGACGCACATCGGCACCTGGGCGATGGACAAGCTGATCCGCTTCAGCCTGCTCACCCGCAAGACCGACCCGATCATTTGGGACTTCGGCTCGGCCGCGAAGCATCACTCGCTCTTCAACCCCTGGCTCGACACCACGACGGCCGAAGCGGATGCCGATCCGCACGCCCCGCACCACGGCGCCGTGCGACCGCGCGCCGAGTCGGGATCTCGCGCCGGCATCTCGACCCTGCGCGGAGCCTTCAGTCCCGACGCCGAGATCGCCGACCGGGTGGCCGCCAAGATCAAGAGAGAGCTCGAGAAGTTCGGGGTGGCCAACGAGCCGCTCGGCGTCGACGTGATCGAGCTGCCGGTGTTGTTCGCGCTGCAGAAGCTCGGCATCCAGGTGGTCGACGGCCAGCAGGTGTTCATGGAGGCCCGCCGCATCAAGACCGGCGACGAGATCTCGCTGCTCACTCAGGCGGCGTCGATGGTGGATGCGGCCTACGAGGATCTCTACGAGTTCCTGCGCCCCGGCGTCAAAGAGAACGAGTGCGTCGGGCTGGTCTCGAAGAAGCTCTACGACCTGGGCTCGGAGTACGTGGAGGGCGTGAACGCGATCTCCGGCGAGCGCTGCTCACCGCATCCGCATGTCTTCTCCGACCGCCTGATCCGGCCCGGTGACCCGGCGTTCTTCGACATCCTGCATTCCTTCAACGGCTACCGCACCTGCTACTACCGCACCTTCGCGGTAGGGTCGGCGAGCTCCGCGCAGCGGGATGCCTACACCCGAGCCCGCGAATACATGGACCGCGCGATCGCTCTGGTGCGCCCCGGCGCCACCACGGCCGACATCGTGAAGGTCTGGCCCACCGCCCAGGAGTTCGGTTTCGCCGACGAGGAGGCCGCGTTCGCCCTGCAGTACGGGCACGGGGTCGGTCTGTCGATCTGGGAGAAGCCGATCTTCTCGCGCCTGGTCTCACTCGACCATCCTGAGGAGCTCAAGGAGGGCATGGTGTTCGCCCTCGAGACCTACTGGCCCTCGGCCGACGGCATCGGCGCGGCCCGCATCGAAGAGGAAGTGGTGGTGACCGCCGATGGCTGCCAGGTGATCACGAAGTTCCCGGCCGAAGAACTTCTGGTCGCCGGCCCGCGCTACTTCTCGGTCGGCGGCTCGTTGCCGCTCCTCCGGGACTCTCAGTCGCACCTCAACACGGCGGCCGGTCGCGGGGAGCCGGGCGCGTGACCGACGGGCCGGGCCCGACAGGGTCACCGATCGGATTTGTGGGGCTCGGCTCGATGGGATCGGCGATCGCCGGCCACCTCATCGACGAGGGCTACGAACTGGTGGTCTGGAACCGCTCCGAGTCCGCCGCCGACGAGCACGTGGCCCGTGGTGCCGTTCGTGCCGCGTCGCTGGCCGAGGTGCTGGCCACCGGCACGGTCTTCTCCATCCTGTCGAACGAATCCGTCGTCTTCGACCTCTTCGACGGGGATGCGCTCTCCGCGGCTCCCGAGGGAACCGTGCACGTCGACATGGCCACCATCGGCGTCTCCGCGGCCACCCGCCTGGCCGAGCTGCACGAGCGCAACGGCGTCGGATACGTGGCGGCGCCCGTGCTCGGCCGGCCGCCGGTCGCGGCGGCGGGGCAGCTCACGGTGCTCGCCGCGGGCGATCCGGTGCTCGTGGAACGGGTGCGCCCCGTGCTCGAGACGATCGGCCGTCGGGTGTGGGATTTCGGCACCGACCCGAGCGCGGCGAACGCGGTGAAGATCGGGGCCAACTACCTCATCATCCACGCGCTGCAGGCGTTGGCGGAGGCGATCACGATGCTCGAGAAGCGCGACATCGACACCCAGCGTTTCGTCGAGCTGATGAGCGACAGTCTCTTTCCCGGCGTCGTCTACTCCGGCTATGGCAAAGCCATCGCGACCAGCTCCTACTCGCCGCCCGGGTTCACCACCGAGCTCGGTTTCAAAGACCTCATGCTGGCGCTCGATGCCGCCCACTCGACCGGCGTCTCGTTCCCGTCGGAGAACGCCCTCCGCTCGGTCTTCGAATCGGCGCTCTCGGCCGGTCAGGAGAACCTCGACTGGGCCTCCATCGCCGAGGTCACCCGCCGCCGTTCGCTCTAGCCCCGCGCGTTGTCGCTGACGCCCCACTCGACCAGCGGCTGGAGCGCCTCCATCAGCCGGAACCCCCGGGTCGAGAGCGTGTAGCGGGAGTGGGCAGGTGTGGTCGGCACGACCGTGCGCTCCACCAGACCCTCGGCCTCGAGCTCTTTGAGGCGCTGGGAGAGCAAGCGGTCGGACAGCCCGTCGACCGAACGGATGATCTCGCCGAACCGTCGAGCGCCGCGGGTGATGCTGAGCAGGATCGCTCCGGTCCAGCGCCGGCCCACGAGTTCGATCGCCGTCTGGAACCCGCGGCACTCCTCCTCCGCGAGGATCGGAGGCTGCGGACGGGGATCGGTGGCGATGATGCTCATGGTTACCAATAGTAAGTACCTAATCTGACTTTTCGCTGGGTTCGGCGGAGCGCGCAGGATGTCGGACATGGTCGACTACGGACACCCTTTGACATTCGGAATCAGCATCGATCCGGCGGCCGCCGATTTCGCGGAGTCGCTGGCTCTCGCGCAGCAGGCGGACCGCTTGGGACTCGAGTACCTCGCGGTGCAGGATCACCCCTACCAGCCGTCCCACCTCGACGCGCTCACGCTCATGTCGATCCTGGTCGACCGCACCGAACGGATCGCCGTCGTCTCCGACGTGCTCGACCTGCAGCTGCGACCGCCGACCATCCTCGCCAAGGCGGCCGCGTCGCTCGCCACGATGGCGGGCGGTCGCGTGCACCTCGGCGTCGGTGGCGGCGCGAGTGCGCAGGGCGTGGCCGCGATGGGCGGAGTGCCGCGCCGTGGTCGCGAGATGGTGGAGTTCACCGACGAGGCGGTGCAGATCCTGCGGCGCGCGTTGCGCGGCGGCGTCGTGCAGGCCGACACCGAGCAGCACCGGATCGCCGGCTACCAAGCCGGGCCGGTTCCCCCGCAGCCGGTGGAGGTGTGGGTCGGCAGTCAGATGCCGCGGATGCTCGGCGTGACGGGCCGCTCGGGCGACGGCTGGGTGTGCCCGCTCAACATCTACATCGCGCCGGAGGAGGTGCCCGAGCGGCAGGAGATCATCGATACCGCCGCGCGGAAGGCCGGTCGCGACCCGCGGGAGGTGCGGCGCATCTACAACGTGACCGGTGCGATCGGCGCCTTCCGAGGGGGCAACGGGCTGGTCGGCCCGGTGTCGCTGTGGGTGGAGACGCTCACGGAGTGGGCGGTCGAGCTCGGCTTCGACACCTTCCTCTTCTGGCCGGCCACGGATGCGCCGGGTCAGCTGGAGATCTTCGCCTCCGAGGTCGTTCCCGCTGTGCGGGCGCGCGTCGCAGAACGGCGGGCGCAGGCATGACGCGTCGTGACGGTTTGTCTCGCACCGACCTCCCTGTCACGCTCCGCGATCGAGCCGTGGTGCCGGGCGACTCCCGGTATGCGAGCCTCCGTTCGACCTACACCACGCAGTCGTCGCCGGCTGTCGTGCTGCTCCCCGAGAGCGAAGCGGAGGTCGCTGAGGCGCTCCGCTTCGCCGGCGGCACCGACTTCCGGCTCTCCATCCGCAGCGGCGGTCACGGGCTGAGTGGCCGGTCGTCGAACGACGGCGGCATCGTCGTCGACCTCTCGGCGATGAACGCGGTCGACGTCGTCGATCCGGATACCCGCCTCGTGCGGGTGCAGGCCGGCGCGCGCTGGGCGCGGGTGGCCGCGGCCCTCGAGCCGCACGGTCTCGTCATCAGCTCGGGCGACCATGGCAACGTCGGCGTCGGCGGGCTCGCCACCGCGGGCGGTGCCGGCTGGCTCGCCCGCAGCTACGGACTCACGATCGACCGCATCCGCGCCGCCACCGTCGTGCTGGCCGACGGCCGCATCGTGCGCACCGACGCCGAACACGAGCCCGAGCTGTTCTGGGCCGTGCGTGGAGCGGGCGACGCGGTCGGGGTGGTCACCGAGTTCGAGATCGAGGCGGTGCGCCTCGACACGATCGGCATCGCGCAGATCGCGATCGAGGCCGACCGCGGCGGGGCGACGCTCCGGCGCTGGTCGGAGCACCTGGCGGAGGCTCCGCGGGAGCTCACCACCAACGGGATGCTCTTGGCGAACGGCCCTACGTTCGTGCTGCAGCTCACGGCCGTGGTGGCAGACGGCGAGCCCGACCGCATCCGCTCACTGGTCGAGCCGGTGGCGCGGCTCGGAGTGCGCACCCTCGCTCTCGAGGCGCAGCTCGGCCCCTACTCGATGCTGGTGCCCACGGCGCATCTGCATCCGAATCTCGGTCAGCAGGTGTCGACCACGACGAACGCGCTCTTCCCGACGCTCACGGACGACAGTGCAGGTGCCCTCATGGAGGTCGCGGCTCAGCCGGGTTCGCCACTCGTGCAGCTGCGCTCGCTCGGCGGGGCGGTGAACGACCTCGACCGCTCTGCGACGGCGTACTCCCATCGCGACCAGGAGGTGCTCGCGGTGCTGAGCACCTTCCCGCCGGCCGGCATCGGTCAGCTGAGCGCCGCCGTGCGGCCGCTCTGGCCGCACGCGGAGGGCGCCTACCGCAACTTCGAGAGCCACCCCACCGATGCGACCTTCGAGCGCGCCTTCCCCGGTGCCGTCGGCGCCCGCGTGCGAGCGCTGGCGACCCGCTACGACCCTACGGGCCTCTTCGCCCGCGCCCGCTGACCCGCACGACCTCAGCGCGGCGACTGCCAGATCTCGAGCTGGATGCCGTCGGGGTCGCGGAGGTAGGCCCAGCGGGAACCGGCCAGCGCACCCTCGTCGATCGAGACGGGGGGACCGCTGAAGACCGCGCCCTTCTCGTTCAGGTCGGCGTACGCCGCGTCGATGTCGGAGACTTCGAAGCAGACGTGGGCGGCCCCGACGTCGCAGTTGCGGCGGTCGAAGTCGTCGCCGATCGGCTCGTGGTACTCGAGGAACTCGATGCGCGTCGATCCGATGGCGATCATCGAGAAGCTGAGTTCGGCATCCGGAACCTGCACACTCCGCGCGAGGTCTTCGCCGATGCCGTGGTTGACCGGGCCGGGTTCCAGATCGAACATCCGCGCATACCAGTCGCGTGACCGTCGGATGTCGCGAACGGTGATGCCCACGTGGTGCACCCCTTCGAGTACGAACGCCATCGTTGTCTCCTCGTGTCGCTCGGCAATGAGCAATGAATAGTCCTACTGAACATCAGAGTGTACAGTAATCATGAACTTTCCAAGCAAAGGAGCACGGGATGAAGGCAGCGGTCTTTCACGCAGCACACGACATCCGGGTCGAGGACGTCGCCGACCCGGCCGGAGCGGGCCCGGGAGAGGTGCTGGTGCGACCGTACTGGTGCGGCATCTGCGGCACCGACCTGCACGAATACGCGATGGGTCCGATCGTCATCCCGAGCACCCCGCACGCCCTCACCGGGGCACAAGCCCCACAGATCCTCGGGCACGAGTTCTCGGCCGAGGTGCTCGAAGTGGGCGCCGGCGTCACGAACGTGACGGTCGGCGACCGCGTCTCGGTGATGCCCCTGCTCTCCTGCGGCACCTGCTACTACTGCCGCCGCGCGCTCAACCACCTCTGCCAGCGGATGGGCTGCATCGGTCTGAGCTTCGCCTGGGGCGGGATCGCCGAGCTCGCGGTCGTGCCCGCCACCCACGTGAGCGTGTTGCCCGAGACGGTGAGCGACCTCCAGGGCGCGCTCGTCGAGCCCGCCGCCGTGGCCGCCTACGGTGTCGACACGGCGAACGTGCGCCCCGGCGACACGGTGCTGATCACCGGCGCCGGCCCGATCGGAGCCCTCGCCGCCCTCTACTCCGCGTCGATCGGCGCCAACGTCTTCATCTCCGAGGTCAACCCCTTCCGCGCCGATCTCGCCCGCGGTCTCGACGTGGGCACGGTCATCGACCCCACCCAGGTCGACGTTCCCGCCTTTCTCAAAGACGCCACGGACGGCGTCGGCGTCGATGCCGTGGTCGAGTGCTCGGGCAACGAGCGCGCGCTGCAGGCCGCCATCGCCTCGGTGCGTTCAGCCGGCCGGATCTCGCAGACGGGCCTGCACACGAAGGCGGCCTCGATCGATCCGATGGTGCTGTCGGAGCACGACATCACCCTCACCGGAACCTGGTGCTACCCGGTCACCGACTGGCCGCGCATCATCGACCTCATCGCCCGCGGACGCTACCCCGTGGAGAAGGTCGTGACGGCCCAGGTCGGCATGGCCGACGTGGTGTCCGGTTTCGAGACCCTGCTCTCGCCGCGCGGCGACCAGGTCAAAGTCCTGATCAACGCACGCTAGAGAGGAAGCAGCACATGAAGGCATTGCAGTTCGTCGAAGAAGGCGTGGCCGAGGTGCGCGACATCCCGGTGCCCGAGATCGCTGCCGACGAGATCCTCGTCGCCTCGCGCCGGGTCGGAGTGTGCCACTCCGACATCGAGCTGCTCGAGGGCCGCTACATCATCCCCTTCTCCTACCCCGTCATCCCGGGCCACGAGTGGTCGGGCGAGGTGGCCGCGATCGGCGACGCCGTGACCGACTTCGCCGTGGGCGACCGGGTCGTGGGGGAGTGCGTGATCGGCGACGACCACTTCGGCTTCTCGATCTCCGGAGCCGCCGCCGACTACTTCGTGGTGAAGCCCGCCTGGCTGCACAAGCTTCCCGACGAGTTGGGCTTCGACGCCGGTGCCCTCGTCGAGCCCTTCTCGGTGGCCTATTACGCGCTGCTCCGGGCGGGCAACGTGGATGCCAGCGACGTGCTCGTGGTGCTCGGCGCCGGCCCGATCGGGCTGGCCGTCACGGCGGCCGCCCATGCTCTGGGGGCAGTGACGATCGTGGTGGAGCCGAGTGAGGCCCGCCGCGCAGTGGCGCTCGAGCTCGGCGCGAACGAGGCCGTGCATCCGGATGCCGTCGCAGACATCCTCGACCGACTTTCGGGCGGGCGAGGCGCCGACGTCGTAGTGGAGTGCAGCGGGCGCCCGGAGGTCATGGCCACGGCCCTCGAACTGGCCGGCTTCGGTGCCCGGATCGCCTTCATCGGCATCGACGTGGGCCGCTCGGCTCCGGCGCAGCTCGGCCTCGTCCAGTCGAAGGAACTGCGGATCACCGGCACCATCGGTTCGCCCGGGGTGTGGCCCGAGACGCTGCGCTTCCTCGCGAACAGCGGCATCGACCTCAGCCCGCTGATCACGCAGGTGCTCGGCGCCTCGGAGGCGACGGATGCGGTGGCCAAGGCCAAGGCGCAGACCGGCGTCATCAAGGCTCACATCGAGTTCAACGCTCCCGTTCCGGTCGCATAGACCGGAGAACTCCAATCCTCGCGGCGACCGGCGCTCTCTTCGGGCCCGGTCACCGCGAGGATTGGAGAAGTCCACACTTCAGGGGATGATGCGCGCCTCGCGGTAGCGGTCGACCTTGTCGAAGAACGACTCCGGCGTCGAGCGGAAGCCCTGGAAGCCGGCCAGCCGGCTCTTGTCCATGCTTGTGAAGCACTCGAGGTTGCGGCCGAGGTCGCCGTCGGTGTGCCACCAGCTCGCGAGCCGGTTGACGTCGGCCTCGACCAGTGAGTTCTCGGCGGCGATGGCGGTCCACTCGGCCGCGGCGTGATCCATCCGCGACGCCAGGGGAGCCGGCGAACCGTCGAACCCGGCCCACTCCACGCCGAACTTCTCCGCGATGCGCGGCCAGAGCCAGCGCCAGCGGAACACGTCGCCGTTCGCGATGTTGAAGGCCTCGTTGCGCCCCTCCGCATGCGTGGCCGCCCACACCAGCTGCTCGGCGAGCAGGTCGGAATCGGTGACGTCGGTGACGCCGTTCCACTGCATCTCGGAGCCGGGGAAGCGGAACACCTCGCCCGTGCGCTTGCAGATCGTGGCGTAGACCGAGAGGGTCAGCGCCATGTTCATCGCGTTGCCCACCGCGTAGCCGAAGACGGTGTGCGCGCGGTGCACGCTCCAGGTGAAGTTGTCGCGTTCCGCTGCGGCGAAGAGCTCGTCCTCCTGCGCGTAGTAGAAGTTGGGGGTCGACAGCCGCGGCTCCTCTTCGTGGAAGGGGGTGTCGGCCATGACGCCGGTCGCGTAGTCGTCGAAGGGGCCGAGGTAGTGCTTGAGGCCTGTGAGCAGCGCGACGTGTTCGACTGATCCGTGGCCGCCCGCGGTCACCGCGTCGAGGGTGTTGCGCACGATGGCGCTGTTCACCCGGATGTTCTCGCTCTCGCTGTCCTGACGCATCCAGGCGGTGATGAACACCAGCTGCGGTTGCACGCCGGCGACGGCCGTCGCCAGGCTCGCGGGGTCGAGCAGATCGGCGGCCAGCGGGATGACGCCCTCCACCGGGGCGTTCGCGCTGCGGGAGAGTCCGTACGTCTGGAAACCTTCGTTCAGGAGCGCACGGCAGAGCGACTGCCCCGCGATCCCCGTCGCTCCGATGACCAGTGCTCGTCGTTGAGCGTCGTCTGTTGACATGTGTGTGCCTTCCTCGTGCTGTTCACAATAAATGTACACAGCAGCTGTACGGTTTGTCCCGGCGGCCAGCGATATTTGCCGGGATTCCGCGAGATTCGCGATTTTCCGGAATCGTTACCGAAAGTTGTTGTGAACACTACGGCCCTTCTGTAAAGCTATACTCAACGATGAGTTCGACGAAGACCCTCGATTGATCATGGAGAGAGCATGAGCGCAACGGTGCGGCATGAACCGGGACTGAAGAGTTCCCGATGGACGATATCGCGTGGTCTCCTGACCGTGGGAATCGCCGTCGTGGTGCTCTTCGTGCTGAGTGCGATCCTCGCCCCTTCGAGCGTGTCGCAGGGGGCGGTGCTCGGGATGCTGCCCTTCGCCTCCATCCTCGCCTGCGTCGGTCTCGGCCAGATGCTGGTCGTGCAGCAGGGCGGCATCGACCTCTCGATCCCCGGCGCCGTGTCGCTCGCCATCGTGGTGGTCAGCAAGGTGCCGAACGGCGACAACTCGGTGCTCCTGCCCGCGATCCTGCTGGCCGTGCTGCTCGCGGTGCTCGCGGGCGTGCTGAACGGCATCCTGGTCGGCTGGTTGAAGCTCAACGCCATCATCGCGACGCTCGGCACGAACGCCCTGCTGTTCGCGGTCGTGATCGGCATCTCCGGCGGAAGCCCGACCACCACCACCCGCCTCCTGCAGAGCATCGCCGGCGGACTCACCTTCGGCATCCCGAACTCGGTGTTCTTCGCGGTCGGCGCGTTCCTCATCCTCACGATCCTGCTGAAGAAGACCGTGGCCGGCCGCCGCTTCGAGGCGATCGGCGCGAACCCGGTCGCCGCTCGGGCCACGGGCCTCCGGGTGCGGGTGCACCAGAGCGCCGCCTACGTCTGGGCGCAGCTGCTCTACTGCCTCGCCGGCATCCTGCTTGCGGGCATCACCGCGCAGCCCACCGCGTTCCAGGGCAACACCTACCTCATTCCCGGTGTCGCGGTCGTGGTGCTCGCCGGAACCTCCCTGCTCGGTGGCCGGGGCTACCCCCTCGCCACCATCGTCGCTGCGCTGTTCCTCAGCCAGCTCGACCAGTTCGTCCTGGCCGTCGGCGTGCCCTACGCGGTGCGCTCGATCGTTCAGGCCGCTGCCCTCGCCGTCGGCGTCGGCATGTACACGATCAACTGGGCCGCCCTACGAGCCCGGTTGTTCCGCCCACGGGTGAAGGCACCGGCCTGAGGCCGCTGCGCTCCCTTCACCCGCACCCGATCCGTCCGGATCACATATCCACCCGAAACTTCGACGAGGACGTCGAAAATGACAGCGGCAGAGGCGCCGCTCGATGTGAGAGGAAACCAAGAGATGGTAATCCGAAAGAGAATCGCGACGATGGCTGCGGTCGTCGGTGTCGCGGCTATCGCACTGACGGCCTGTAGCAGTGGCGCCCCGTCGTCGAACGGTGGCGGATCGGAGACCGGTGCTCCGGTCGCCGGCGCGCCCGACTGGTGCGGACCGAACGAGATCACTCTGGGCCTCCTCGACGGCTTCGGCGGCAACAGCTGGCGCAAGATCACCACCGCGGCCGGCGCCGACGAGGTCGCCAAGTGCCCGAGCGTCACCGGCTACGAATACGCGGATGGTCAGGGCGACACCCAGAAGTCGATCGCCGACATCCAGGGCATGGTCGCGAAGGGCGTCAACGCCCTCGTCGTCTTCCCGGATGCGGGCGAGGCCATGCTTCCCGCTCTGCGCTCGGCCTTCCAGGCCGGCGTCGTCACCGTTCCCTACCGGGTCAACCCGGGCGGCAAGGACGGCGTGGACTACGACGCCTGGATCGGCGCCGACTTCACCACCGACGGCAAGAACTGGGGCGACTGGATCAAGACCAACTTCCCCGACGGAGCCAACATCCTCTTCCTCTCGGGCCCCAAGGGCAACAGCCAGGGCGAAGACGAGCTGGCCGGCATGAAGACGGTGATCGGCGATGACTCCTACAAGTTCATCGGCGAGCAGCCCTTCGAGCCCACCAACTGGGACCCCGCGGTCACCCAGCAGGTGCTCACGAGCGCCATCGCGAAGAACCCGCAGATCGACGTGATCGTCTCGGACTTCGGTCCGTCGCTGGTCGGCGCACTGCCGGAGTTCACGAAGAGCGGCCGGTCGATCCCGGCTCTCGTCACCTCCGACGGCAACGTGCTCGGCTGCTTCTGGAAGGACAACGAGGCGGCGAACCCCGACTTCAAGATGATGACGGTCGCCACCGGTAACGACAACGTGCGCCTCGCGGTGCAGTACGCGGTGGCGAAGGCCACCGGCGGCACGCTGCCCGACACCACCACCTTCGACGCCCCGGTGTTCGAGGACTCGGTGTCCGGCACGCCGAACCCGGTCGAGTGCCGCGACGATCTGCCCGGCGACATCTTCCTCTCGGCGGAGATGTCTCCTGAAGATCAAGCAGCACTCCTGAAGTAACCACCCCGACCGACAGCCGTCGGGCCGGCCCACCAGGTGGGAGGCCGGCTCGACGGAAGTCGTCGATCAGTCGTCACCGATCAGTCGTCAAGGATCAAAGGCAAACTCAGTGGACACACAACTCGAAGACGTCGACACCTCCGTCGCCGTGCTCTCCCTCACCGGGATCTCGAAGTCGTATTCCGGGGTCGCGGCACTCACCGACGTGTCGCTCGACGTGCTGCCCGGTGAGGTGCACGCGTTGCTCGGTGAGAACGGCGCAGGCAAGTCGACGCTGATGAACGTCGCATCCGGAACCGTGCAGCCCGACGGCGGCACCATCCGGGTGAACGGAGAGCCGATCGAGACGCTGAGCCCCGCCCTCGCGGCCAAGCTCGGCATCGCGATCGTGCATCAGCATCCGGCCGTGCTGCCCGACATGACGGTGCTCGAGAACCTGCGGGTGGCCCTGCCCGCCTCGGTGTTCGAGGGCAAGGGTTCGCTCGAACAGTACGCGTCGACGATCCTCGGCGAATCCGGACTCCGGGTGCACCTCGGTGATCGTGTCGAGACGCTCACGGTGGCGCAGAAGCACCTGCTCGAGATCACGAAGGCGCTCGCGCTTGAGCCGAAGGTGCTGGTGCTCGACGAGCCGACGGCGCCGCTCGGCCAGGATTCGGTCGACCTGCTCTTCGCCCGTGTGCGGGCCGCCGTCGCCCGCGGCACCGCGGTGGTCTACATCACACACCGGATGGCGGAGGTGCGGCAGCTGGCCGACCGCGTCACCGTTCTTCGTGACGGCAAACTCCGCGGTGTCGCGAACGTCGACGACGTCTCCGACGACGAGTTGCTCACGATGATCGTCGGTCGTCAGATGGAGTCGACCTTCCCGCCGAAATACGAGGCGACGGATGCCGACGAGATCAACCTCGTCGTCGACGGGCTCACGGGAGACGGCTTCACCGAGGTCTCCGCCGCTGTGAAACGGGGCGAGATCCTCGGCATCGCGGGCGTGGTCGGCAACGGGCAGAGCGAGTTGCTGCGCGCACTCGCGGGCCTGCAGCCCTTCAGCGGTCGGGTGGTGGTGAACGGCCGGGAGTCGAATTCGTCCTCCCTGCTCGAGAAGGCGGCCTACATGCCGGCCGACCGCCACTCCGAGGGACTGATGATGTCGCTCACCGTGCGCGAGAACGCGGCGGTCGCAGCCCTCAAACGCTTCAAGCGCTGGGCACTGCTCAGCCACACACGCGAGGTCGAGACGGTGGGTGGCACCCTCGACTCCCTCAGCGTGAAGGCGGCGTCGATGGATTCGGTCGTCTCCTCCCTCTCCGGCGGAAACCAGCAGAAGGTCGTGATGGCTCGCGCCCTGCTCTCCGAGCCGTCGCTCGTGATCGCCGACGAGCCCACCCAGGGTGTGGATGTCGGCGCCCGCCTCGAGATCTACAAGATCCTGCGCGAGGTCTCGGCCTCGGGCATCCCGGTGGTCGTCGCCTCCTCGGATGCGAAGGAGCTCGAAGGGCTCTGCGACCAGGTGATCGTGATGTCGCGCGGCAACGCGGTCGACACCCTGCTCGGCGACGGCATCACGGAGTCACGGATCGTGCAGGCGGCCGTGACCTCGACCGCGCACACCGCGAACACGCCGCTCGCCACGACCGACAAGATCGTGCGCTCGACGCCGTTCCGCCGCTTCGTGCAGGGCGACTGCGCGCCCTCCGCGTTGCTCGTCGGTGTGATCGTGCTGCTCGGCGCTTTCATCTTCAGCCAGAACGCGCGCTATCTCTCCGACTTCAACATCTTCTCGGTGCTGATGCTGGTTTCGGCGCTGGGCTTCATCGCCCTCGGCCAGACCATCTCGTTGCTGATCGGCGGCATCGACCTGTCGGTGGGGCCGTTGGCCGGGTTCCTGGTGGTGGTCGGGTCGTTCTTCGTGAACGACGACAAGCCTTTCGGGGTGGTGGGGCTCGGCATCCTGCTGATGTTCGTGCTCGCGATAGCCACCGGGTTGATCAACGGATCGCTGATCCGCTTCGGCAAGTTCACGGCCATCGCCGCGACCCTGACGCTGTACATCGCCCTGCAGGGGCTCAGCTTCCTGCTGCGGGACTCGCCTGGCGGCTACATCGCGGCCGGGTTCACCGCGGTGATGACCACGCGGGTCGGCCCGATCCCGGTCGTCTTCATCGTGCTCGTGCTGCTGGCCGTGGCGCTCGAACTGCTGCTGCGCAAGCGCCGCTGGGGCTGGCGGCTGCGGGCGACCGGGTCCGACGAGGAAGCGGCTCGGCGCATCGGCGTCAACGTCAACAAGACCGTCGTGCTCGCCTACGCCACCACTTCGGTGCTCGTGTTCCTCGGCGCGATGGTGCTGATGACGCAGATCGGCGTCGGCGACCCCGCGCAGGGTGTGAGCTACACGCTCTCCAGCATCACTGCGGTGGTGCTCGGCGGAACCTCTCTGCTCGGTGGCCGCGGAACGTTCATCGGCAGTCTGTTCGGGTCGATCCTCATCATCCAGGTGCTGAACGCCACCACCTTCCTGGGGCTGTCGCAGATGTGGCAGTACATCTTCCAGGGTGTGCTGATCCTGGTCGCCGCCATCTTCTACTCGATCGCGCGCCGCCGCAGGAAGACCCTCGTATGAGCGAGAACATGCGTGCAGCCGTCTACCACGGCGACCACGACATCCGGGTCGGCCGCGTTCCGATGCCGTCGCGTGCGCCGGGGGAGGTGCTCATCCGGGTGACCCGGTCGGGGCTCTGCGGCACCGACGCGACCGAGTGGGCCGTGGGCCCCAAGGTCTTCCCGGTGGCCGTGGCGCACCGGGTCACCGGTCACCTCGGACCGATGATCCTGGGTCACGAGTTCGTCGGCGAGGTGGTGTCCGCCGATGACGAGAGCGGCTTCCGCCCCGGCGATCGTGTGGCGAGCGGCGCCGGTGTCTGGTGCGGCGAGTGCAAACGCTGCCTCGAGGGTCGCACCAACATGTGCGAGCGCTACTACACCTACGGTCTCAGCACCGATGGCGGGATGGCCGGCTACGTGTCGACGCCGGCGCGCAACCTGGCGCCGATTCCGGCGGGCCTGTCCGACGACCACGCCGCTCTCGCGCAGCCGCTGGCCGTGGGCATCCACGCCGCCCGGCGCTCGGGTGCGGTCGACGGCGACCGGGTGGTGATCATCGGGGGAGGAGCGATCGCGTCGTTCGTGCTCGCCGGGCTCAAGCACCTGGTCGATGCCGAGGTGCTCGTGGTGGAGTTCGCCGGACCGAAGCAGGATCGCGCGCTGCGCTTCGGCGCCTCGGCGGTGCTGAGCCCCGGCCCCGATCTGGCGGCGGAGGTGGTGGATGCGTTCGACGGCGCCCGACCCGACGTGGTGATCGAGGCCAGCGGAGCGCCAGGGCAACTCGCCACGGCCGTGTCGCTCGTGCGCGACGGCGGTCGTGTGCTGGCCGTGGGGCTGCCGAAGGCCAAGCCCGAACTCGATGTGCACTCCCTGGTGTTCCGCGAGATCACGATCGACTCCTCGCTGGCCCACGTCTGCGACTCCGATCTGCGGCCCGCGCTCGCCATCCTCGCCGAGGGTGTGGTGGGGCCGGAGCTGCTCGAGAACGTGGTGGCGCTCGACGAACTCGGTGAGCAGCTCGAGCGGCTCGTGCAGGGCAAGCTCGACGGCAAGGTGCTGATCGACCCCTGGCGCTAGCCGCGCCGGACTTCTCCAAACGTGCTCCGCACCGCGACGCCCTGTCGGCGCGCTCGCCGTTTGCCTTGGAGAAGTCCGCGGCTACCGGGCCACGGGGCGGGTGGCCTCGGCCAAGAGCTCGAGCACGTGCTGGTACTCGGCCCCGGTGGCGCGGGTCATGCCGAGCTCGCAGGTGCGGTTGCAGCTGGCGTGGGCGGTGGCTCCGGATGCGCGCACCTCGGCCGCCTGCGAACGGGTCGCCGACGCGGTGAGCTCCGGATGCAGCATCCCGCGGTCTCCGGCGAAGGCGCAGCAACCCCAGTCGTCGGGCACCACGACGGTCTCGGCCACGGCCTCGGCCACCGCGGTGAGCTGCGGGTTGATGCCCAACCGGGTCGACGAGCAGGTGGGGTGCAGGGCGAGCTTCTCGATGCGCTCGTGCTCGGGCAGGGCCGGGAGGATGCGGGTGGCGACGAAGTCGACCACGTCGACCACACGCATCCGTGGTGCTCCGGTGGCAGCGGGCGCCGGGTCGGCCTCGATGGTGTGCAGCAGGCCCTCGGTGCAGGAGGAGGCGTCGCAGATGATGGGTAGCTCGCCGTCGCGGGTGGCGGCGCGCAGGCTCGCGAGCACGCGGTCGCGCATGATGGCGGCGCCGTCGGGCAGGCCCTTCGACGACCAGGGGGTGCCGCAGCAGAGTGAGTCGATGTCGGTGGGAACGAGCACGGTGACGCCGGCCTGCTCGCAGAGCTGCTCGAAGCTGCGCTGCACGCCGGGGCCGATCGCGCCCCCCGCGGCATCCGCTGGTCCGAACATCGCGTTGACGCAGGCGGGAACGTAGACCGCCTCGGGCTCAGCACTCGGCGGCAAGGCGGGGCGTGATCGCCGTGCCCCGCCGGCCGGCAGCTCACCCGACCACAGCGGCAGCACGTCGTCGCCCACCACGACCCGGCCGAGCCGGTTCGGGATCGCGATGACGGGCGACGGCACCTTGTCGGCGACGGTGAGTGCGGTGCTCGCGATGCGGGTCGTCGCGCCCCAGTGCTGGGCCGCGGTCTTCCACACCGCCTTCTCGACGCCCGAGTGCTCGGACTTGCGCAGGCGCCGTACAAGGTCGCCCGTGTTGATGAGAACCGGGCAGGCGGTCTGGCACATGCCGTCGACCGCGCAGGTCTGCACACCCTGGTAGCCGTAGTCGCGCTCGAGTTCCTCGGCGAGAGCGGTGTCGCCGTCGGCGGTGGCGCTCGCGATCGCGCGCTTCACGACGATCCGCTGGCGGGGTGTGAGGGTGAGGTCACGGCTCGGGCACACGGGTTCGCAGTAGCCGCACTCCACGCAGCGGTCGGCTTCGACCTCGATGGTCGGGGTGCGCTTGATGTCTTTCAGGTGCACCGCGGGGTCGTCGGTGATGATGACGCCCGGGTTGAGCATCCCGCTCGGGTCGCAGAGGACTTTGAGCTCGCGCATCACGGCGTAGAGCTCGTCGCCGTACTGCCGCTGCACGTACGGGGCCATCACTCGGCCGGTGCCGTGCTCGGCCTTCAGCGATCCGCCTTCGCCGAGGATGAGGTCGACCATGTCGTCGGTGAACGCGGCGTAACGGTCGAGCCCTGCGCCCTCGAACAAGTCGGTGAGCATGAAGTGGATGTTGCCGTCTTTGGCGTGGCCGAAGATGACGTTGTTGTCATAGTCGTAGCGGCCGAAGAGGTCGATCAGGCGCTCGCAGGTGCGGGCGAGCGACTCGACCGGAACCACGACGTCTTCGAGCAGGGCCGTGGTGCCGGAAGGGCGGGCGCCGGCGACGGTGGCGTAGAGGCCTTTGCGCAGGTGCCAGAGTGCGGCTCGGGTGGCGGGGTCGGTCGAGAGCACGGTGGGGGTGCTGGTGCGCAGCACGTCCAGCGCTTGTTGGCCGGTCGCCTGGGCCGCGCTCAACTCTTCGGCGGTCGCGGCTTGGTATTCGACCAGCAGGGCGGCCTGCTTGTCGACGGTGAGGTCGCGGATGAGGGGATGCGCATCCGCTTCTGCCTTGCCCACGCGCAACGACTGCGCATCCATCAGTTCCACGGCGGCGGCACCGCTCGCGACGATGCCGGGGAGGGCTTCGTTGGCCGCCAGCAGGTCGTCGAAGACGAGCAGTCCGGTCGCGGCCCTCTCGAGCAGTGGGAGAGTCTGGAACACGGCCTCGGCGACGAAACCGAGTGTGCCTTCGCTGCCGATCACGAGGTGGGCCAGTAACTGGGCGGGGGTGTCGTGGTCGAGGAAGGAATTGAGGCCGTAGCCCATGGTGTTCTTCATCGAGAACTGGTGCTGCAGGATGCGCACCGACGAGGCGTTGCCGCGCACGCGGTCGCGGAGGCGCAGGAGGCCGGCGGTGAGGGCGGGTTCGTCGTGTGCGAGCCGGGCGTCGGCATCCGTCGCCCCGGTGTCGACGACGGTGCCGCTCGGCAGCACGACGGTCATCGACTCGAGGGTGCGGTAGGTGTTGCCGGTGATGCCGCAGGCCATGCCGCTGGAGTTGTTGGCGACGACGCCGCCGATGGTGCAGGCCGACTCGCTCGCCGGATCGGGCCCGAGCTTGCGGCCGTATCGGGCCAGGCGGGCGTTGACCTGGCGCACGGTGGCGCCGGGTTGCACGCGCACGCGGCGGCCGTCGTCTTCGACCTCGATGCGACGGAAGTTGCGGCGCACGTCGACGAGCACGCCGTCGGTGACACCCTGGCCGCTCAGGCTCGTGCCGCCCGAGCGGAGAGTCACGGGAGTGCCCGTGCGGGCTCCGGCGCGGAGGAGGCGGCCCACCTCGGCGGCGTCTTTGGCCACCACCACGGCTTCGGGAATGAGAAGGAAATGCGACGCGTCGTGGGCGTTCGCGTGGAGGTCGATCGGGCGGGTGGAGAGGTCGAGAGGGTGCGCCTCGTCCCTGTCGAAACGGGCGGCGATGCTCGGTGCGGGCATGGGTTCCTCTCGGTACTCCTCATATTGTTCAACAAGTTGACAACGCGAACAAGCCGAGGAGCCGCTCGATTGCCTTTCACGTGAGTTATTCCTGACTCCATACAAACTGATGAAGCCTCGAATGAGCCGGATTTATCGGGCTCGTTGACATTGCTGAATGCAGACACTTAGCATGAGCGCGTATTAGTCGCTATGAACAACAAATTGAGCGACGCACAACTCAAAGGAGAGTTCTGGATGAAGCAACAGATCATGCGGGGAGGGGGGCTTGCGCTTGCGGCCGGACTCGCCGTCGGAGTCGGACTCGCAGCCACCCCCGCCTACGCCGACGAGGCGGATCCGTACAAAGTGCTCGTGGTCGGGCAGACCCTCGGGTACCGCCACGGCCACATCCCGGTGACCACCCAGGCCACGATCGCGCTCGGGGAGGCGAACGGCTTCACCGTCGACGTGTGGGACCCGGCGCAGCCGGAGCTGAGCCTGGCCAGCTCGCCCTTCACCACCGCGGAGAACCTCGAGCAGTACGCCACGATCGTGTTCGCCTCCCCTGTCGACGGGACGAACAGCCAGAACCCCGCCTCGCCGCGACTGCTGGACGACACCCAGCTCGCCGCGCTGCAGGGCTACATCCGCAACGGCGGCGGCTACCTCGGCATGCACGCCGCGACGGATGCGATGCACGCGGTGCCGTGGTACAGCCAGCTGAGCGGTGGCAGCGCGCGTTTCCGCAACCACCCCGCGCAGCAGAACGCGACCATGCGGGTCGAGGACCCCGGGCACCCGTCGACACTCGACCTGCCCGCCGAGTGGAACCGCTTCGACGAGTGGTACAACTTCACGACCAACCCGCGTAAGGACGTGCACGTCCTCATCACGCTGGACGAGACGACCTACAACCCCGGTAATGGGCGTATGGGGGCGGACCACCCGATCTCCTGGTGCCAGAACTTCGAGGGCGGCCGTTCCTGGTACGAGGCTGCCGGTCACACCGACCAGTCCTGGGCCGACCCGGTCTTCCTCACCCACTACCTCGAGGGCATCAAGTGGACCGCGGGCCTCACGAGCGGCGGCGGTGACTGCGTCTCGTTCCGCGAGGTACGCGGAGTGCTGGCGAACGTCGGCGGAGACGCCGCCGTGACCTCGGCCGTGTCGAACGGACTCGACGCAGCCCAGGGTCAGGCTGACGCCCGCAACGCGACCGGGGCGGTAGCGACCCTCCTTCAGCTGGAGGATGTCGCCGCGGAGCTCGGTTCGGCCGACCTCGACGCCAAGATCGACGACCTCCTCGTCTGGCAGCGTAACGTCGCCCGCGGTGCGGCGCCCGACGACGCCGAGGGTATTCCCCTCGAGGTCGCCGTGGTGGATGACCCGGGCGCGCTGACGCTGACCGTCGGCAGCTATGGCGACGCAGTCGGCCTCACCCGGGTCGCGAGCCCGACGGATCGCTGGCGCTACACCGGCGACCTGCCCGAGGTGACCATCACCGACTCGCGCAACGCGTCTCAGGCCGCGGGTGGTGGCTGGGCTGCCGCAGGGCAGTCGTCGGAGTTCACGGCCGCGACCGCCACGCTGACGCCTGACCACCTCGGCTGGGAGCCGCGCCTCGTGGGCACCCGACCCGGAGTCACCCTGGGCAGCCCCTCGGTGACGAAGCTCGATGGCGGAACCGGTCTCGCCTCGTCGTCGCCGCTCGCCTCAGCGGGTAACGCCGACCGTCGAGGGACCGCCACCGTTTCGGCCGGTCTGGTTCTCGATCTGCCGGTGGCCGCGACCGAGGGCGACTACTCGGCTCGGGTGACGCTGTCGCTGTTCCCCGTCGACTGAGTCGACACGTCGAGGGGGCGGGCCGGATGTGGTCCGCCCCCTCGATGGGCCGGATGCGGTCACGAGGCCGCACTGAGCATGAAGGATCGAGAATGCTAACTGGTCAATTCCGCCGGGGCCTGGTGCGCACCGGGGTCGCCCTGATGGCGGGCCTGCTCATCGCGGGGTCGGCAGCGACGTCGGCATCGGCGGCGGAGGGCGACACGACGTGGTCGATCGCGCCCTCGTCCGAGTCCGGGGCGGACGGCCGCGTGTCGATCCGCCAGACGATGGATCCGGGCGTCGGCCTGACCGACCATGTCGCCGTCACGAACTACGGGGCGGAGGAGGCCGACCTCCTGGTCTACGCGAGCGACGGGATCGTGGCGCCGAACGGCGACTTCGACCTGCTCTCCGCCGACGAAGAGGCGAAAGACGGCGGCTCCTGGATCGGGTTCACCGATCCCGCGAGCGGCCAGAAGGCGGTCGACGTGGTCGAACTCCGCGTTCCCGGGGGCGCGACGACGATCGTGGAGTTCCAGATCGACCCTCCGGCGACCGCGACGCCGGGCGATCACCCGGCCGGCGTGGTGGCCGAGCTTGCTGGCGCGGACAGCGCGGGGGTCGGATTCTCGGCGCGCGTCGGGGTGCGCCTGCACCTCCGGGTGACCGGCGAGCTGGCGCCGGCGCTGACCGTGAAATCGCAGAGCGCCACTCTCGACTACGCGTGGAGCCCCTTCCAGCCGAGCCGGCTCCGGATCGAGACCGTGGTCGTGAACTCCGGCAACGTGCGGCTCGGCCTCGAGCCGGTGGTCACCACCGCGGGGCCGTTCGGGCTGCTGCCGACGTCGACCGAGGCGGAGCCGGTGCGCGAGGTGCTCCCCGGCCAGGAGGTCGCGCTCACCGAGGAGGTCGAGGTCTGGCCGCTGTTCTGGATCACCGGCTCCCTCAACATCGTGCCGACGATCGTCGGCGACGACACGGTGCCCGCCGATCTGACGACGACGTCGACCGAGTTCGGCATCCCGGCGATCCCCTGGCTCGAGGCGATCGCCTTCGTGCTCCTCGTGGGTCTGGTGGTGCTGGCTATCGTGCTCGTCCGACGTCGGCGCGTGGTGCAGCGTCGGCGGTTCGCCGCCGCCGTGGAGGCCCATGTGGCCGCCCTGGGGCAATAGGCTGGATCATCACCACGACCCGCCTGAGGGGAGCAGCATGATCCGTCAGGTGAGCCCCGTCTCCGTGGTCGACGCCGTGAGCGACGATCTCCGGCGCCGACTGTTCGCCGGCGAGCTGCGCGGCACCGCGCTCACCGAGGTGGCCATCGCGGCGGAGTACGCGATCTCCCGCTCGACAGGAAAGGCCGCCGTCGAGAAACTCGTGACCGAAGGGCTCCTGCAGCGCGGCACCCACAAATCCCCGCGGGTGCCCGATCTCGGCCCCGACGACGTGCGCGACATCTACAGCACCCGGCTCCGGCTCGAGGGCGAGGCTCTGCGCGAACTGGCGGCGGAGAGGCGGGTGCCCGAGGCCGCGACCGAGGCCAACGGGCGCGTGCGCGCATCCGGAAGCGGCCCGGCACTCGGCTCGGTCGAACCCGACATGCTTTTCCATGCGGCCCTCGTGCAGGCGGTCGGCAGCCCGCGGCTCGAACGGATGTATCGCTCGCTCGTCGACGAGGTGCGGCTGTGCATGTCGCAGGTGCAGGGCCGGAGCCTGCTCGGCGTCGAGCAGATCGCCGCCGAGCATCAGGAGATCTTGGAGAGCATCGCGGCCGGCGACGCCGAGCAGGCCGTGGCGCGTCTGCGCGGTCACCTCGGCCGGGCGAGCGACCGCCTGGCTGCAGCGATCGCCAGTGCCGACGCGGTGTCGGTCGACGAAGCGGTCTGACCGCTACGAGCCGACGTTCCGGCCGCCCCACGCTGCCCGGCCTAGCTCGACGTGCCCTCCGCCGCCCCAGCCGCCGCCGCGCCCGATCCCGCCGCCCCCGCAGCCTGCGCCCGGCGCCGCTCGAGACCCTCGAGGATGAGGTCGAGCGAGAACGCGAACTCCTCGTCGTCGTCGCACCCGCCGAGCGCGCCCTCATGGGTGGCTTGGAGCGCGAGCTCGGCGAGGTGCGGATGCGACGTGGCCCACGCCGCGGCCTGCGCCTGGGCCTCAGCCGCCGTCGGCCGGGTGCCGGGGGAGTCGTCGAACAGGTCTTGACTGAATCCGAGTACGCGGCTGCCGAGCACGTGCAGCGTGTGGTGCGAGAGATCGACCGAGAATCCTCCGGCGCGCAGGATGCCGAGCACGCGATCGAGGTGGTCGAGCGCCGCCGGCGTGGGCTCCGCTCGCGCCTCCAGCACGCGCGGAAGCCAGGGGTGCTGAAGTGTCGTCTGCCGCGCGGCGAGGATCTGCCGGCGGAGCGTCACGGCCCACCCCTCTCCAGGCCTCGCGTCGACCACCGCGATGCGGCTGACGGCCATATCGGAGATCGCGGCGAGCAGGTCGTCCTTGTCGCGTACGTGCCGGTAGACGGTCATCGGATCGACGCCGAGCTGCTCACCGAGCTTGCGCATGCTGAGGGCCTCGCTGCCGTGGCGATCGGCATAGGCGAGCGCTGCTTCCACCACCTTGCCGCGGGACAGGCGATCGGTGACGGCGCGGGTCAGGGGTGGGGTCGCATCCGGTGCATCGAGGGCAGGCATCTCCCGAAGTCTACGGCGTCGGGTCTTGACTCTCTACGGTGTAGATGCCAATGTCTACAGTGTAGATCTACACCGTAGACACGATCGTGGAAGACAAAACCGAACGAGGGAGAACCCGATGCCGTCCCGAGACCCACGCTTGCCACCGCGCTGGATCATCCGCGTGATCTGGCGCGGCCACCGCGCCCTCTACCGCGTGACCGGAGGCCGTCGCGGTCTCTCCGCACCAGGCCGTGACGATCGCTTCGGCATGCTGCGGCTGCACACCGTCGGCCGCCGCACGGGCGAGCCTCGACTGGCCATTCTGGGCTACGTCGACGACGGCGATCGGATGGTGACACTCGCGATGAACGGCTGGGGCGACCCGCCGCCGGCTTGGCTGCTCAATCTGCGCGCGCATCCGGATGCCGAGGTCGACCTGGTCGACGGTCGCCGAGCCGTGCGTGCTCGCGTGGCCGAGGGCGAAGAACGTTCCCGACTGTGGGCCGTCGCCGGCGCGCATCGCGGCTGGGGCGACGACCTCGACCGCATGGCGCGGCTGCGCACGAAGGAGACCGCGGTGGTCGTCTTCGAGCCACGGCAGCCCGCCTGACGACCGAGCAGCGGATGCTCCGAGCGGGTCGTGCTGGATCGGCGCGCCTTCCGCGTTCGATACGCTGGAACCCATGTCCAAGGTCCTCACCAGTCTTCCCGTCGGCGAGCGCGTCGGCATCGCGTTCTCCGGGGGTCTCGACACCTCCGTCGCCGTCGCCTGGATGCGCGAGAAGGGCGCCGTGCCGTGCACCTACACGGCCGACCTCGGGCAGCCCGACGAGCCCGACGTCGAAGCGGTGCCCGGCCGCGCCGGAGAGTACGGCGCCGAGATCGCCCGCCTGGTCGACTGCCGCGCTCCGCTGGTGGAAGAAGGGCTCGTGGCGCTCGCCTGCGGCGCGTTCCACATCCGCTCCGGCGGCAAGACCTACTTCAACACCACGCCGCTCGGCCGCGCCGTCACGGGCACGCTGCTCGTGCGGGCGATGAAAGAAGACGACGTCGAGATCTGGGGCGACGGCTCCACCTACAAGGGCAACGACATCGAGCGGTTCTACCGCTACGGCCTGCTCGCCAACCCGCGCCTGCGCATCTACAAGCCCTGGCTCGACGAGGCATTCGTGACCGAGCTCGGCGGCCGCACCGAGATGAGCGAATGGCTCGTCGCGCGCGGCTTCCCCTACCGCGCCTCGGCCGAGAAGGCCTACTCCACCGACGCCAACATCTGGGGCGCCACCCACGAGGCCAAGACCCTCGAGCAGCTCGACACGGGCGTCGAGATCGTCGAACCCATCATGGGCGTGCCGTTCTGGCGCGACGACGTGGAGATCGCCTCCGAGGTGGTCACCGTCACCTTCGAGGCCGGTCGTCCGGTGGCCCTGAACGGCGTCGAATACACGGATGCCGTCGCTCTCGTTCTCGAAGCCAACGCGATCGGCGGCCGTCACGGCCTGGGTATGAGCGACCAGATCGAGAACCGCATCATCGAGGCCAAGTCGCGCGGCATCTACGAGGCGCCGGGCATGGCCCTGCTGCACATCGCCTACGAGCGCCTGCTGAACGCCATCCACAACGAAGACACCGTGGCCAACTACCACGTCGAAGGCCGGCGCCTCGGACGCCTGATGTACGAGGGCCGCTGGCTCGACCCGCAGTCGCTCATGCTGCGCGAGTCCATCCAGCGCTGGGTCGGCTCGGCCATCACCGGAACCGTCACCCTGAAGCTCCGCCGCGGCGACGACTACTCGCTGCTCGACACCTCAGGCCCGGCGTTCAGCTATCAGCCCGACAAGCTCTCGATGGAACGCGTCGGCGACGCCGCCTTCGGCCCGCTCGACCGCATCGGACAGCTCACCATGCGCAACCTCGACATCGCCGACAGCCGCGCGCGGCTCGAGCAGTACGCCCGGCAGGGCATCGTCGGCGGTGCCACCGCTCAGCTGCTCGGCGAGCTCGAAGAGGGCGAGGCCGCATCGATCAGCGCCGGGCCCACCGAGACCTCTCTCGAAGCGGCGACGGATGCGGCGAACGAGGCCGCAGCGTTCGACCTCGGCACCGACTGAACCGCCGCCTCGGCTTGATATTCTTGCAACACCCACAGAACTGGAGAGGCTCATGGCCGCAATACTGCTCGGGATCGTCGGACTGATCACTCTCGTCGGCGGCGTGCTCGGCATCGCCGCGCTCGTCGAGATGGTGCGTTCGCCTTACAAGAGCTGACCGTTCGCGCGAGGTGGCCCGTTAGCTAGCGAGGCAGCACGCCCGCCAGCAACTCGGCCAGGTGCACGCCCTTCGTGCCCGCGAGCTGCTCGGCCTGGGTTCGGCACGACAGACCGTCGGCGAGCAGGATGCTCCCCTCGGGCGCCGAGCGAAGCCCCGGCAGCAGGGAATTCTCCGCCACCGCGACCGACACGTCGTAGTGGCCGCGCTCCATCCCGAAGTTCCCGGCGAGGCCGCAGCATCCGCTGATCGTGGTCGTCTCGGCGCCCAACGATGTCAGCAGCTTCGCGTCGGGCCCGAATCCCATCACCGAGTGATGGTGGCAGTGCGGCTGCACCACCACGCTCCGGCCGCTCAAGTCGGGTGCGACCCAGGCGGCGCCGGGGCCGACCGGCTCCTCGGCCGCAAGCAGTTCGGCCAGCGTATAGGTGGCGGATGCGATGTCGCGCGCCCGCGGATCACCGGGCAGTAGTTCGAGGAGATCGGAGCGAAGCACCGCCGTGCACGACGGTTCGAGGCCGAGAATCGGGATGCCGTCGGCCACATACGGATGGAACACCTCCACCAGGTGCGCCAACTTCTTGCGCGCCCCGGTGAGCTGGCCCGTGGTGATCCAAGTCAGTCCGCAGCACACGGCCTGGTTCGGCACCACGATCTCGTAGCCGGCCGACTCGAGCACCGACACGGCGGCGCGGCCGATGGTGGGGGAGAAGTTGTCGGAGAAGGTATCGACCCAGAGCAGCACACGCTTGCGGGCGGGGGCAGCGGCGCCGCGGTCCGCGCCCGCGGCGCGGTCGGCGCTGACCGGCCGCGCTTTCCACCAGGCCCGGAACGGCCGCCGCGCGAACGGCGGGATCGCACGCCGCGCATCCATTCCGCCCGCCAGCAGCACCAGCTTCTCGAACGCCCGCACCGAGAGCACCGCATTCGCGACTGCCGAGACGCGCGCACCGGTGGCAATGCGCGCCCAGCGCGGCAGCCACCCCAGTGTGTAGTGCGTGACGGGCCGGATGCGCCCGCGGTAGCTCCGGTGCAGCACCTCGGATTTGTAGGCGGCCATGTCGACTCCGGCCGGACAGTCGCTCGCGCAAGCCTTGCAGGAGAGGCAGAGGTCGAGCGACTCCTCCACCTCGGGTGCTCGCCACCCGCCTTCGATCAGGGTGCCGTTGATCATGTCTTGCAGCACGCGGGCGCGGCCCCGGGTGGAGTCCTTCTCGTCTTTCGTGGCGAGGAAGCTGGGGCACATGAACCCGCCCGAGACGCTGTTGTCGGCCCGGCACTTGCCGATCCCGACGCACCGGTGCACGGCCTTCGTGAAGTCGCCGTCGTCGTGGGCGAAGGCGAGACCATTGATCGCGGCGATGGGCAACGCGTGCGGGCGGCGCAGCTCGGCGTCGACGGATGCCGGACGCACGATCACCCCCGGATTCAACACATCCGCCGGGTCGAAGAGGTGCTTGAACGCGCCGAAGACATCGAGCATGCGCGGCGAGTACATGTGTCGCAACAGGTCGCTGCGGGCGCGACCGTCGCCGTGTTCGCCCGAGAGTGAGCCGCCGTGCGAGGCGATCAGGATCGCGGCATCCTCCATGAACGACCGCAACACGTCGCCGTCGGTGTCGAGTGGGATGTCGAGACGCACGTGCACGCATCCGTCGCCGAAATGGCCGTAAGGCAAGCCGTGCAACCCGTAGCGGCCGAGCAGGTCGTCGAAGTCGCGCAGGTAGGCGCCGAGTCGCTCGGGCGGAACCGCGGCGTCTTCCACCCCGGGCCAGGCCTGCCGGTTCGCCGGGGTGCGGCCGGCCAGGCCCGCGCCGTCTTCGCGGATGCGCCAGAGGGCACGGGCCTCAGGCCCGGCGGGCAGGATGCGAACGGCGGCGGTTCCGGCGTCGCGTGCGAGGCGCTCGGCGCGATCGAGCGCGTCGCCGGGTTCGCGGTCGGCCACCTCGACCAGCAGCCAGCCCCCGCCGGCGGGCAGGGTGGGCGCGGCCAACGGCCCACTGTGTCGTACGACGGCGTCGATCAGCCGCGCATCCAGCCCCTCGATCGCCATCGGGTGGTGCGGAAGCAGGGCGGGCACCGCATCCGCCGCCGAGGCCATGTCGGGGTAGCCGAGCACCACGAGCACCGGATCGCGCGGCAGGTCGACCAGCCGCACGGTGGCGCCGAGTACCGCGACGCAGGTGCCCTCGGTTCCCACCAGCGCCTTGGCGAGGTCGCGCCCGTTCTCGGGCAGCAAGTGTTCGAGCGAGTAGCCCGAGATCTGCCGCCCGAAGCGGCTGAGCTCGGTGCGAATGACGTCGAGGTTTGCATTCACGAGCGAGTCCAGGCCGTCGACGAGGTCGATCCCGGATGCCGCGCCGGTACCCGCGCCGCCGCGCCCCGCCGTGAAACGTCGACCCCGCCCATCGGCCACGTCGAGGGAGATCACGTTGTCGGCGGTGCGTCCGAACGCGAGCGCGCGCGGACCACAGGCGTTGTTGCCGATCATGCCGCCGAGGGTTGCACGCGCCCAGGTGGAGGGGTCGGGGCCGAAGCGGAGGCCGTGGGGGGCGGCCGCGTGCTGAAGGCTGCCCAGGGTGGTACCCGGTTCGACGACGGCGGTGCGCGCATCCGGGTCGATTCTCAGCACCCGGTCGAGGTGGCGTGAGAGGTCCATCACGATGCCGGGACCGATCGCGTTGCCGGCCACCGAGGTGCCCCCGCCGCGCGCTGTGAGCGGCACGTCGTGGGTGCGTGCGAAGTCCACCAGCCCGGCCACCTCGTCGGCAGCGCGCGGAAAGACCACCACCTCTGGCACGACGCGGTAGTTCGAGGCGTCGCTGGAGTACTCGGCGCGGCGACGCCGGCTGTCGTCGACCTCGGCGAATCCACTGGCCCGCAGCTGGGCGGCCAACTCACGGCCCTCGCCCTCGGCTGCCCGAGCTGCGGTAGTGCCGGCCGACGATGATGTCATGGTCAGCATGCTACGGCGAGCCGCAGCGACGGCTCGTCGACCCGGTGTGCGACACCCCGGGCGGGGAGATGGTCGCGGTTCGGCGGCGGGAGCCCATTGCCTCACGATCGGCGACGCGGTTCGGTTCGGTGGGGCACTGCGTGACCGCGGGTGCCATCCGCCGATGCGGCTCAGCTCGGAAGGGCACAGTGTCGGTCGCGGGTGCCGCCCGCGAGTGTGGTTCAGCGTGGCGGGGCGGCGGAGCTCTCACGGGAGCCGATGACCACCGTGGCGTCGAACTCGTCGTCGTGCACGATGCGCGGATGCAGTCCAGCCGCCGCGAAGATGGCCGCTGTCGTGGGAGCCTGGCGCTCGCTCGTCTCGATCAGGAGGTGACCGGTGGGGGAGAGCCAGCTCGGCGCATCCGTCGCCACCCTCCGCTGCACGTCGAGACCGTCGTCGCCGCCGTCGAGGGCGATGCGGGCCTCGTGCAGGCGCGCTTCGGGAGGCATGGTGGCGATGGCGTCGCTCGGTACGTAGGGCGCGTTGACGACGAGGAGGTCGATGCTTCCGCGGAGCTCGCCGGGGAGTGCGTCGTAGAGGTCGCCCTCGAACACGCGGCCGGGGCCGGGGAGATTGCGGCGGGCGCTCCGTACGGCGGCGGGGTCGATGTCGGCGGCGTACACCGTGACCCGGGGGTCGGCGGCGCGTTGATCGGCGCGGGCGTCGGCGGTGCTGGAGGCGCCCGCGTCATCGGCGGTGGGGTGGGGGGCGGTGGTAGCGGCGCCCGTTTCTGCGGCGGCGGCGGCGGCCGCGATCGCGGCACCCACCGCGCCCGATCCACAGCAGAGGTCGAGCACCACCGCGCCCGGGCGAAGCAGCGTGAGCGCCTCAGCGACGAGCAGCTCGGTGCGCCGGCGCGGAACGAAGACGCCCGGATCGACCGCGATCCGCAACCCCGCAAACTCGGCCCAGCCGAGGATGTGTTCGAGCGGCAGTCCTTCGACCCGCTGGGCGACCATGCGCTCGAGCGCGTCAGCCGAGTCGGCCGCGTCGAGCAGCAGCGCGGTCTCGTCTTCGGCGAACACGCATCCGGCGGCCCGCAGCCGCATCACGATCGCCGCGACATCGGCCTGCCCGCTGCCCGCAGGCGGGGCGGATGCGTTCATCTCACTCATGCGAGCGTCACTCTACGCCCGCGCGGGGCGCGCCCCAATTTCGGGAGGAGGAGAAGCGCACGAGCCCCTGCATACGGCCTTCGTGTTGCGCAGCTCCTCCCGAAACGGAGGCGCGCGGCGCCGCACCGGCGCCCAATGCCGCACCGGGCGCTGCCCTGCGCATCCTCGCGGCTACGCCTGGGCCGGCAGCGACGACTCGATCAGCGCGACGATCTCTGGCGCATCCGGCTCGACCGTCGGGCGGAAGCGGTGCACCTGCCCGTCGGGCGTCACGACGAACTTCTCGAAGTTCCACTTCACGCGGCCCGCCTTGCCCGCCGCGTCGGGTGTCTTCGTGAGCTCGCCGTAGAGCGGATGCGCCGACTTGCCGTTCACCTTCACCTTGTCGAACATCGGGAAGGTCACACCCCACGTGGTGCTGCAGTACTCCTTGATCTTGTCGGTGTCGGAGAGCTCCTGCAGAAACTGGTTGCTCGGAAAGCCGAGCACCGTGAAACCGCGCTCGCCGTAGGTCTTCTGCAGCTGCTCGAGCTTCTCGTATTGCGGCGCCAGCCCGCACCGCGAGGCCACGTTCACGATGAGTTTCACCGGGGCGTAGTCGGCGAGGGTCGTCGTGGCTCCGTCGATGGTGGTGAGGGGGATCTGGTTGAGGTTCTCGGTCACGAGCGCTCTTCTTTCGATCAACTGTTCCGTCAGGTAGACTTACCGGTAACTCTACTGCCGTCGAGCCGAGTCGAGAAAGAGGTTCTGATGCGCGAACGAATACTCGAAGCAGCCTCCGAGCTTTTCTACGCCGAGGGCTTCCGGGCCGTCAGTGCCGAGAAGATCATCGGCCGGGTGGGCACCACCAAGGTCACCTTCTACCGGCACTTCCGGTCGAAGGACGACCTCATGGTCGCCTACCTCGAACGCCGTGCGGCCGACGAGCGCGCCGCCATCGAGCAGGTTCTCGCGGTCGCCGACGGCGATCCGCAGAAGGCGCTCGCGCGTGCCATCGAGACGCTCATGGCGGCAGCGTGCCGGCCGGGCTACCGGGGCTGCCCCTTCATCAACGCGGCGGCCGAGTATGCCGATCCTGCGCATCCGGTGCGCCTCGTCGTGGCTGAGCACCGGCGCTGGCAACTGCACGCCTTCGAGCAGCTGCTCGCAACGCTGGGCGTCGACGACCCCGCCGCGGCCGCAGGCGAGTTGATGCTGCTGCGCGACGGAGCGGCGGTGGGCGGCTACCTCGACGACCCGGATGCGGTCGCCCGCGCCCTCGCGTCGGCCGGCCTGGCGATCGTGAAAGCCCGCGCCGCAGCCGCTTTCGCCTGAACCTGCCCCGACGGCCGGAGCCCGGGACCCGGACAGCTCCGAAACGTCGCGGCGTCCGGCGCCGTATACGGGGTTCCCATCAGGATCGGCGGTTTCCACGCCGTGCGGTCTACCGGAAGTACGCGAGCTCGATCTCGGTCATCATGGTGACGAACGCGAAGAACAGCAGCACGCCGGCCACCACGATCCCGGCGATCGCCTGTCCGCGGCCGCGCAGCCGGCCGCCTACGGTTTCGCGCAGCCCACTGATGCCGAAGACCAGCGCGAAAGAGAACAGCGTCAGCGCAATCACCAGGTGGATGCCCGCCAGGACCCATCCCACCTCGGGAGCGGTGCCCGGGCTCAGCGCATACGCGGAGACCATGGTCATCACGAGGTTGGCGAAGAGGATGGACAGCGCGAACCAGAGCGACCGAGCGGCGGCCTTGCTCGCGGGAATGCGTTGCGGGGCGGGGTAGGAGGTGCCCTTGGGTGTGATGTAACCGGACATGGCGCCAGCATATCGACAGCTGAAGAACTTCAGATTCGCTGCTGACTCTGCGGGTCGCGGGCGCCGCAGCGTCGCGTCGGCCGGTGTGCGACTCGAGTCTCCCAGGTGCGCTGAATAGCATGACGACAATGGACATCATCGTCGACATCGTGCTGATCGTGATCGCCCTGCTGGCCGTGCTGAGCGGATGGCGGCGCGGCGCTCTCGTCACCGCGGCCTCGCTCGCGGGCATCATCGGCGGAGCGCTCCTGGCCACGGTGATCGCGCCACCGGTGGTGGACTGGCTCGCCGGAATGGGCTGGAACACTGCCCTGCAACGCACCATCGCTGCGGGCGTGCTCCTTCTTCTCTGCATGGCGGCGGCGGTCGGCGTGCTCACCCTCGTGGCCGGGCTGCTGCGCCGCGTGATCGGGTCGGTCAAGATCGGGCGAGGGCTGGACGCGATCGGCGGCGCCGTGCTCGGGCTGCTGACCTGGGGCGTCGTGGTGTGGCTGCTCGCGGGCTTCCTGCAGACCACCGGGCTCATGCCCGTCACCCAACTCGTCGCCTCTTCGCGGGTGGTCTCGACGCTCAACACGCTCTCGCCGGTGCCCTCGTCGACCGCGCTCGGAACCCTCGATGCGGCGCTCAACGATTCCGGGTTCCCGCAGGTCTTCGCATTCGGCGGAGAGAGCATCCAGGCCGCGCAGCCGCCGGAGCCCGGCATCCCGGATGCCGTCAACGCCGCCGCCGGAAGCGTGGTGCGCGTGCTCTCCTCAGCCCCGGCCTGCGGTTCTGACGCCGAGGGAAGCGGGTGGGCGGTGGCCGCCGACCGCATCGTCACGAACGCCCACGTCGTGGCCGGCTCCGAAGACCTCTACGTGCAGGTTGGCGGGGTCGGCGAGCTGCTGCCTGCCGAACTCGTCGTGTTCGACCCGGTGCGCGACCTCGCGGTGCTCCAGGTGCCCGGGCTCCCGGTCGCTCCGCTCGCGCTCGGAAGCGAGCTCGCCGCATCCGATCCGGCAGTCGTCGCGGGCTATCCCGAGAACGGTGGCTACTCGGTGATGCCGGCCCGCGTGCGCGAGGTGATGGATGCGGTGGGTCGCGACATCTACGAACAGGGCGAGGTGACGCGCGAGATCTACTCGCTTCGCGGCACCGTGCGCCCGGGCAACTCGGGCGGACCGCTGCTCGACGAGGGCGGTGCGGTGGTGGGCGTGGTCTTCGCGCGATCGACGATCGACGCCGACACCGGATACGCCATGACACTCGACGAGATCGCTCCCGTCGTGGCGGCTGCCGGGGCCACCGAGCCCGTGGCGTCGGGAGCCTGTGCGAGCTGAGTTACGAGTCGGTCGTCGGTCGTTCACGAGAAGATGTGTACGGCGTCCACATTCTCTGTTATCGTGCTCTCGTCGCCACCCGATCGGGGCGGCCGACCGACCTGGAGGAGTCTGCCATGAGCACTGTTCTGAACCCGTACATCAACTTCCGAGGTCAGGCGAAGGAGGCGGGCGAGTTCTACCAGTCGGTCTTCGGCGGCGAGCTCATCGGCAACACCTTCGACGAGTTCCAGATGCCCACCGAGCCGGGCGAGGGCGGGCTCATCATGCACTCGCAGCTCACGACGCCCGGGGGTCTCACGCTGATGATCTCGGATGTGCCGACCGGCATGGAGTACAACCCCGGCAACAACATCAGCGTCTCTCTGAGCGGAGAAGACGACGCCGAGCTGCGCGGCTACTTCGACAAGCTCGCCGAGGGCGGAACCGTCGGCGTGCCCCTCGAGAAGGCGCCGTGGGGTGACAGCTTCGGCCAGCTGGTCGACAAGTTCGGCATCGGCTGGCTCGTGAACGTCGCCGGCCAGAAGTAGCGCGGGACCGCGCCGCGCCGGCGGCGGTCTGCGGGGCGAGCGAGTCGATAGCCTGAACCCATGGAAACACTCTTCTCCGTTCTGCACGTCGTCGGCGCCGTCTTCATCGTCGGGCCCATGGCCATCCTTCCGATGACCGCGCTGCGCGCCATCCGCGCCGGCAACACCGCCCAGGTGCGCACGCTGGCGAAGTCGACCATGATCTTCAGCTATCTGTCGCTGATCGTGTTCGTGCTGGGCTTCGGCCTCGTCGGAATGGCCGACGAGAAGTATGCACTGTCGCTCACCACCCCTTGGGTGCTGTGGTCGATCATCGCCTACGTCGTGGCGATCGTGCTGAACCTCGTCGTCGTGGTGCCGTCGATGCGTCGCGCCGGCGCGGCCGCCGAGCCTTCCGGTGCGGCCACCGCGGGCGCGGGCGGTGTCGCGACCGCGGGGGGCGCGGCCACGGCGGGTGGCACGAACCAGCGCTCAGGATACCCCGCGATCAGCGCCGGCTCGGGCATCGTCAGCCTGCTGCTCGTGCTCGTCGTGGTGCTCATGGTGTGGAAGCCGTAAACCCGATTCGGGGGCATGCTGGGGGGCATGACGACGACAGCGCAGTCGACCGGCGAGCCGGAGACGCAGCCTGAACTCAAGAAGGTGATGGGGCCGAAGCTCCTGTTGCTGTTCATCATCGGCGACATCCTCGGCACCGGCATCTACGCGCTCACCGGGCAGGTCGCTGCCGAGGTGGGTGGGGCCGCGTGGGTGCCCTTCATCATCGCCTTCGTGGTGGCCACCATCACCGCCTGCTCCTATCTCGAACTGGTCACGAAGTATCCGCAGGCGGCCGGTGCCGCGCTGTATGCGCACAAGGCCTTCGGCATCCATTTCGTCACGTTCTTGATCTGCTTCACGGTGATGTCGTCGGGCATCACCTCGGCATCGGCGGCCGCCGGTGCGTTCGCGAGCAACTTCGCGATCGGCTTCGGCCTCGGAGACGGGCCCGGGATCGCGCTGCTCACCGCCCTGGCGTTCATGATCCTGATCGCCGCGGTGAACCTCCGGGGCGTCGCCGAGAGCGTCGGTCTCAACGTGGTGTTGACGCTGGTGGAGCTCTCGGGTCTGCTGCTGGTGATCTTCATCAGCGCCTTCGCCATCTTCGGGGGCCAGGCCGACTTCTCGCGGGTGGTCGCCTTCGCGACGCCCGACGACAAGAACGTCTTCCTCGCCATCTCCACCGCCACCTCGCTCGCCTTCTTCGCAATGGTGGGCTTCGAGGATTCGGTGAACATGGCCGAGGAGACCAAGAACCCCTCGAAGATCTTCCCCAAGGTGATGCTCACGGGGCTCGGCATCACGGCGGTGATCTACGTGCTCGTGTCGATCGTCGCGGTCGCCATCGTGCCGGTGGGGGAGCTCGCCGGAAACGACACCCCGTTGGTGACGGTGGTGCAGACGGCGGCACCCGACTTCCCGATCTCGGCGCTCATCCCGTTCATCTCCCTGTTCGCGGTGGCGAACTCGGCGCTCATCAACATGATGATGGCGAGCCGGCTGCTCTACGGCATGAGCAAGCAGGGCGTACTGCCGCCGTTCCTGTCGAAGGTGCTGCCGAAGCGCCGCACGCCGTGGGCGGCCATCCTGTTCACCACGGTGATCGCGCTGGGGCTCACCTCGTACGTCTCGATCGACCCGGCCAACCCGATCGCGGTGCTGCTCGGGGGCACCACCTCGTTGCTGCTGCTCGCGGTGTTCTCGGTGGTGAACGTGTGTGTGCTGGTGCTGCGCCCCAAGCGCGTCGAGCACAAGCACTTCCGAACGCCGACGGCCCTTCCGGTGATCGGGTCGATCGCGTGCATCGCCCTGGTGCTGCCATGGACCTCGGGCCGGCCGCCGCAGCAGTATGCGATCGCGGGCATCCTGCTGGTGCTCGGCATCGTGCTCTGGGTCATCACCTATCTGCATCGTCGCTCGAGCGGATACGGCGGCGCCGCCGAGCTCGACACGCGCGCGCTGGCCGTGGTGAACCAAGACCCTGCGGAGGTCGAGGAGACGAAGTGAACGGGCGCCCCAACCGACGCGCTATCCGGCGGGGTTCCCGCCACGATTGCGGTTCTGGGCGACCACTGCCGCGCGGAAGTGGTCGAGCATCTCGGCGCTGAAGAGCGCGAACGTCACGGCGCCGTCGAACGGGGAGGATCGCACCGTGTCGACCGCGATCTCCGCGGCGCTCTCGGCCGGCCAGCCGTAGACGCCGGCGCTGATCGCCGGGAAGACGACGGATGCCGCGCCCAGCTCGGCCGCCACCTCGAGCGACCGGCGGTAGGCCGACTCGAGCACGGCCGACCGGTCTTCACGCGCGCTCCAGACGGGGCCGACCGTGTGGATGACCCACCGCGCCGGCAGCCTTCCGGCCGTGGTGGCGACTGCGTCGCCCGCGGGCATCCCGTCGGGAAAGCGCGTGCGGCGGATCTCCCGGCACTCCTCGAGGATGGCGGGCCCGCCGCGGCGGTGGATGGCGCCATCCACGCCCCCTCCGCCGAGCAGTGAACTGTTGGCGGCGTTCACGATGGCGTCGGCGGCGATCGTCGTGATGTCGCCCTGCAGGAGTGTGATGTCGGCCGTCATGGCGCCGACTCTACGGGACCTAAACCGCCAACAGCGCGGTGAGCGCCGACGTGAACATCGCCAGTCCGTCGACACCCGACCGCATCGCGGCGGCGGTGTCGGGACCGAAGCCGGGCTCGATCGCGTGCTCGGGGTGCGGCATCAGGCCCACCACGTTGCCGCGCTCGTTGGTGATGCCCGCGATGTCGTTCAGCGAGCCGTTGGGGTTGACACCCACGTAGCGGAAGGCCACCAGGCCTTCGCCTTCCAGTCGCTCGAGCGTCGAGGCCGACGCGATGTAGCCGCCCTCTCCGTTCTTCAGCGGAATGGTGATCTCCTGGCCGGCGGTGTATCCGTTGGTCCACGCCGTGGAGGTGTTCTCGACGCGCAGCACCTGGTCTCGGCAGATGAACGAGCCGTGGTCGTTGCGGATGAGCCCGCCCGGCAGCAGGTGCGCTTCGGTGAGCATCTGGAAGCCGTTGCAGATGCCGAGCACCGGCACGCCGCGCTCGGCGGCTGTGACGACCTCGCGCATGATCGGCGAGTGTGAGGCGATGGCCCCGCAGCGCAGGTAATCGCCGTAGCTGAAGCCGCCCGGCAGCACGATCGCGTCGACGCCCTGCAGATCGTGGTCGCCGTGCCAGAGGGCGACGGCTTCGGCGCCCGCGAAGCGCACCGCGCGCTGGGCGTCGCGGTCGTCGAGCGAGCCGGGAAAGGTGATGACCCCGACGCGGGTCATGCCAGGGCTCCGGATGCCGCCGCGCTGTGCGCGCCGGTCTCGTCGACCACGGTGATGCCCACGACGTCTTCGATCACCGAGTTGGAGAGCAGCTCGTCGGCGATCTCGCGCACTGAGCTGAGCACGGCCTCGTCGACCGGACCGTCGACGGTGAGTTCGAAGCGCTTGCCGACGCGCACGCCGGAGAAGGTGTCGTTGCCCAGTCGGGTGAGGGCGCCGGCCACGGCCTTGCCCTGGGGGTCGAGAAGTTCGGCCTTCGGCATGACGTCGACGACGATTTTCGGCACGGGGAGCTCCTGCGGATCGGCGGGAAAAGTATGGTTCCAGTCTACCGGTCGCGATCGTGGCCGGGTCCGGCCTCCGTCGAGGGTGAAATCGGGGGCGGAGCGCCCTGTTCGAGGGTGAAATTCGACCCATTTCGCTGTCAACGGCTTGTAGCCTGGCGGTTGAGCGCATACAGTTTTTGGCCCCCGAAAGGGTGACAAAACGTCAGCTCCTCCGAATTAACCTGCGCGAAATGTTCACTCTTTCTTTCGTTACGGTCGGGCTCCTAACATGGCCGAATCCCTGTGATCCGCGAGCTCTAGGAGATCCATGTCAAAGTCAGCCACGAGGTCCGCCAAAGCGGCTCTCGCGACGATCCTCGGGGGCGCGCTCTTCGCCGCACCCCTCATCGGGGTCGCGTCATCCGCTTCCGCCAGCGTCGACGGAACCGGTGTCGTGATCAACGAGGCCTACTTCAACGGCGGCAGCGCCGGGGCGAGCTACCTCAATCGCTTCGTCGAGCTTTACAACCCGGGCGACGAGGAGGTGTCGCTCGACGGCACCTCGATCCAGTACCGCAAGGCCGACGGCGCAGCCGACCCGAGCGGCGTCATTCCGCTCAGCGGTTCGATCGCGGCCGGCGGCCACTACCTGGTGCAGTCGGCGTCGAACGCGGCGAACGGCGAAGCGCTCCCGACGCCGGATGCAGTGGGCAACGTCGCCTTCGCCGGTGCGGGTGGAACGATCTTCTTCGCCGACCAGACCACGCCGCTCACCGCACCGGCCACGGGATCGCTCGTCGACAACCCCGACGTGATCGACCTGCTCGGGTACGGCAGCTCCTTGACCTTCGAGGGCACGGCAGCCCCCGCCGCCTCCGTGACGACGTCGGTCAACCGCACCGACGGGGGAGACACCAACGACAACGGAGCCGACTTCGCAGCCGCCGCTCCGACGCCCCAGAACGCGGCGTCGGACGACCCGACGGACCCCACCGATCCGACGGATCCCACCGACCCGACCGATCCCACCGACCCGACCGACCCCGAGTCCCACACCATCGCGGAGCTCCAGGGCACCACCGACACCTCGCCGTTCGCCGCCTCCCCGGCGCCGACGGTCACCACCACGGGCGTCGTGACCGCGGCCTACGGCACGGGCGGCTTCAACGGCTACTACGTTCAGACCGCGGGAACCGGCGGTGCAGTCGACCTCGGCACGCACACCGCGTCCGACGCGATCTTCGTCTACTCGGCGAGCACCGCGGCATCCGTCGCCGTGGGCGACTACGTGCAGCTCACCGGCACGGTCTCCGAGTTCCAGGGCCTCACCGAGCTGAACGTCACCTCGGCCGACGGCCTGGTGAAGCTCGATGCCTCGACCGTCACGGCGCCGGCGCCGGCCACGGTCTCCCTCCCGGGCGACATCGCCCAGCGGGAGTCGCTCGAGGGCATGCTGCTCGCACCACAGGGCGCCTTCACGGTGAGCAACACCTACTCCACGAACCAGTACGCCGAGATCGGGCTCGCCTCGGGCTCGTCGCCGCTGCTGACCCCCACCGAGATCGCCCGCCCGGGCAGCCCCGAGTACGCTGCGGCAGTGGCCGACAACGCGGCCCGTGCCGTGACGCTCGACGACGGCGCGAGCATCAACTTCCTCGGCGCCGACGCGAACAAGGACATCCCGCTTCCCTACCTCACCGCGAACCCCACGATCACGGTCGGCTCGGCAGTGACCTTCACCGGTGCAGTGGTGCTCGACTTCCGCAACAGCATCTGGAAGTTCCAGCCCACCGCGCCGCTCACCGCCGAGGGCACGGCTCCGGCCACGTTCTCGAACGTGCGCGCCGCGGCTCCGGGCGAGGTGGGTGGCGACATCCAGATCGCCGGCTTCAACGTGCTGAACTACTTCACCACCACCGGTGACGAGCTCTCCGGATGCTCGTACTACGCCGACCGCGACGGCGACCCGGTCACCGTGAACACGGGCTGCGACGCCCGTGGCGCGGCGGAGGACGAAGACCTCGCCCGCCAGCAGGCGAAGATCGTCGCGGCCATCAACGGCCTCGGCGCCGAAGTGGTCTCGCTCGAGGAGATCGAGAACTCGGTGAAGTTCGGCTTCGATCGCGACGACGCGCTGAGCACGCTGACGGATGCCCTCAATGCCGCTCTGCCCAACGGCGAGAGCGACTGGGACTTCGTGCCCTCGCCCGACGCCGACCAGCTGCCGCCGGTGGCCCAGCAGGACGTCATCCGCACCGCCTTCATCTACAAGGCCGACGCGGTCGAACCGGTGGGCGACTCGCACGTTCTGGTCGACCCGGCCTTCGCGAACGCACGCCAGCCGCTGGCGCAGGAGTTCGAGCCGGTCGACGGGGATGCGGATGACGCGTTCATCGCGATCGTCAACCACTTCAAGTCGAAGGGCTCCGGATCGGGCGCCGACGCCGACCAGGGCGACGGCCAGGGCGCATCCAACGCGTCGCGCGTCGCTCAGGCCAACGCGCTGCTCGCCTTCTCGAACCAGCTGCAGACCGACCTCGGCACGAGCGACGTGTTCTTGATCGGCGACTTCAACGCCTACTCGAAGGAAGACCCGGCCGTCGCCATCACCGACGCCGGCTACGTCGACCAGGGCACGAAGACGGGCAAGTACAGCTACTCGTTCGACGGCCAGAGCGGTTCGCTCGACCACGTCTTCGCCTCGGCCTCGGCCGATGCGAAGGTGTCGGGCGTCGACATCTGGAACATCAACTCGGGTGAGTCGATCGCGCTGGAGTACAGCCGCTTCAACTACAACGCCACGAACTTCTACGACGAGAGCGTCTACCGCTCGAGCGACCACGACCCGGTGGTCGTGGGCTACTCGTTCGGCGAGGCGCCATCGACGGTCGATCTCAACCTGCTCGACATCAACGACTTCCACGGTCGCATCGACGCCAACACGGTGAAGTTCGCCGGAACCGTCGAACAGCTCCGGGCGGCGGGCGGAGACGCCAACACGCTCTTCGTCTCCTCGGGCGACAACGTGGGCGCCTCGCTGTTCGAGTCCTCCATCCAGCAGGACCAGCCGACCATCGACGTGCTCAACGCACTCCAGCTCGACGCGAGCGCCGTGGGCAACCACGAGTTCGACCAGGGCTTCGCCGACCTGACCGGCCGCATCGTCGGCCCGGATGGCGACCGCAACGCGCTCTGGGACTACCTGGGCGCCAACGTCTACGACAAGGGCACCACGACGCCGGCCCTGCCGGAGTACGCGCTCTACGACAAGGCCGGCCTCAGCGTCGCGGTGATCGGTGCGGTCACCCAGGAGACGCCGACCCTCGTCACCCCGACAGGAGTCGCTGACCTCGACTTCGGAGACCCGGTCGAGGCGGTGAACCGCGTGGCGGCCGAGCTGACCGACGGTGACGAGTCGAACGGCGAAGCCGATGTGATCGTGGCGAACTACCACGAGGGTGCACCCGACAGCGAGTCGGCCACGGTCGACCTCGAGACCGAGCTCGCCAAGAGCACGGTCTTCGCGAAGATCGTGAACGACACCGCGGCATCCGTCGACGCCATCTTCACCGGACACACCCACCAGAGCTACGTCTGGGACGGCGCGATCCCCGGTGAGACCGGCAAGACCCGCCCCGTGCTGCAGACCGGCAGCTACGGCGCGAACATCGGTCACGTGGTGCTGACGCTGGATGCCGAGAACGGCGACCTCGAGTCGTACACGGCCGAGAACGTTGCTCGCCTCGCGGCGCCGGCCGGGAGCACCCCGGCGGAGACCGCGGCGAACAGCGCGGCACTCGACGCGCAGCTCGTCGCCGACTACCCGCGGGTGGCCGAGGTCAAGACGATCGTCGACGCGGCGCTCGCTTTCGCGGCCGAGGTCGGCAACCAACCGGTCGGTTCGGTCACGGCCGACATCACCACGGCGTACACCGGCGGCTCCTACGTGGGCGGCAAGTACACCGGCGGCACGCGTGACGATCGGGCATCCGAATCGGCGCTCGGCAACCTGGTGGCGAACTCGCTCGTCGAGTCGCTCTCACCCGCCGACCGCGGTGGTGCGACGATCGGCGTGGTGAACCCCGGTGGCCTGCGAGCCGAACTGCTCTTCGCCGGCAACACGGCGACGAACCCGGCGAACACCGACGGTGTCATCACCTACTCCGAGGCGAATGCCGTGCTGCCGTTCGTGAACAACCTCTGGACGACCTCGCTCACGGGCGCGCAGTTCAAGACCGTTCTCGAACAGCAGTGGCAGACGAACGCCGACGGCACCGTTCCCTCACGCGCCTTCCTCAAGTTGGGGCTGAGCGACAACGTGCGGTACAGCTACGACGACTCCCGTGCTGCGGGCGATCGCGTGACCGGCATCTGGATCGACGGCCAGCCGATCGACGCGGCCACGTCGTACCGCATCGGCTCGTTCAACTTCCTGCTCACCGGAGGCGACAACTTCCGTGAGTTCGTGAACGGAACCGACACCCGTGACTCGGGTCTCGTCGACCGCGACGCCTGGATCACGTACCTGGGTGCGAACGAGGATCTCGCACCGAGCTTCCAGCGCAACGCGGCCAAGGTCACCAACACGCCGGCCGCTCCGGTCGAGCCCGGTTCGACGGTCTCCTTCGATGTGGCCAACCTCGACCTGACGTCGCAGGGCAGCCCGCAGAACACGCAACTGACGGCATCCTGGACCGGGTCGGCGGCGACTTTCGCTCCGATCACGGTCACGAACGGGGCGGCCACCGTGTCGCTGACCGTTCCGGCCGACGCGCCGGTCGGCGCCGGTGAGCTGTTGCTCACCGCGCAGCCGAGCGGAACCGAGGTGCGGGTGCCGATCACGGTGGTCGCAGCGATCGACACCGATCGGATCGCGGGAGCGAACCGCTACGAGGTCGCGGTCAACACCTCGAAGGAGGGCTGGCCGACGGGTTCCGACACGGTCTACGTGGTCTCGGGTGAGGTGTTCCCGGATGCGCTGTCCGCGGCTCCGGCCGCTGCCGGCGTCGACGCGCCGATCCTGCTGACGACGCCCACCGGCATGCCCGATGTCGTGAAGGCGGAGCTCGAGCGGCTCGACCCGTCGAAGATCGTGATCGTCGGTGGCCTCAACTCGGTGAGTGCATCCGTCGAGACGACGCTCAAGACGATCGCCGACGACGTGACGCGCATCGCCGGCGCCGACCGCTTCGAGGTGTCGCGGAACGTCGCCGAGGCCGCCTTCCCCGATGGCGCGCCGTTCGCGGTGCTCGCCACCGGAGGGACCTTCGCCGACGCCCTCTCGGCGGGAGCAGCGGTCGACGGCGCAGGGCCGGTCATCCTGGTCGACGGTTCGAAGCAGTCACTCGATTCTGCGACTTCGGCTCTGCTCACCGATCTCGATGTCGCCGACATCGTGATCGCGGGTGGGTCGGCTTCGGTGTCGTCGGGAATCTACGAAGACGCCTGGGGCATCACGCACACGGTGCGGCTCGGCGGCGCCGACCGCTACGCGGTGTCGCGCACGGTGAACGCGCACTTCTTCGAGGAGGCCGACCGGGTGCTCATCGCCACCGGCGTGAACTTCCCGGATGCGCTGGCGGGGTCGGCCTTCGGCCCCAAGATCGATGCGCCGCTGTTCACGGTGCCGGGCACCTGCGTGCCGGCAGCCACTCTGGCGCAGATCCGCGACCTGGGTGCGGAGCGAGCGACGCTCCTCGGCGGTGTGAACTCGCTCACCGAGGCGGTGGCCGACCTCACGGTCTGCCCGTAGCGCTGTAATGCACAGAATCCGGGGCACCGAGCCCGTATACGGCACCGGTGCCCCGGATTCTGTGCGTAATCGTCAAGTCCCTGCCGGGCGGAGCAGGATCGTGTTGTTCCACGGGTCGCTCACCGTCACCGAACGGCCGTCGTCGGCCGTCTGGAGACCGCGGTGCCGTAGGCGCTCCTCGGTGGCCGCCACATCGTCGACCGACGGCAGCACGATCTCGACCTGACCGAGCCCGAGCGTCTGTTGCCGGCGCCCGGCGCCGCGCGAGTTCCACACATTCATGGCCATGTGGTGGTGGTAGCCGCCCGCCGAGACGAAGAGCGCCTGCGCGCCGAGCGCCGTGGTCACCTCGAACCCCAGGGAGTCGACGTAGAAGTCGCGGGCCTGCGGCACGTCGCCCACCGAGAGGTGCACGTGCCCGACGCCGGCCGCCCCGATGCGCGGGTCGGCGACCAGTTCGGGGGTGAGGTTCTGCTGCAGAAAGGCGTTCGGATCGAGGAACAGCGTCGACATCTCGATCTGCCCGTGGGTCCAGCTCCATTGGGTGCGGTCGCGATCCCAGTAGAGTTCGACGCCGTTTCCCTCGGGGTCGTCGAAGTAGAACGCCTTCGACACCAAGTGGTCGGAGGAGCCGGTGAACGAGTTCGGGAAGCGGGTGGCCACCGAGTAGACGGCTGCGGCGAGGGCTCGCTCGCTGTCGAAGAGGATGGCGGTGTGGAAGAGCCCGGCCGAGCGCGGTTCGGGGTTCTTCAACTCGGGTGCGTGCTGCAGGATGACGGAGGGAACCCCGCCCCGCCCGAGCACCGCGCTGTCGCCCTGCTGGGCGATCACGTCGAGCGTCACGGCGTCGCGGTAGTAGGCGGTCATGGTGTCGAGATCGCCGACGCGCAGGGTCACGGCACCCATGGTGGCGTCGGCGGCGAGCAGCTCGGATGGGTTCGTCATGATGCTCCCTACAACAGTTGTAGCCACAACTAAATTCCGGATGCGCCGCGCAGGTGCGGTCAACCCCTATTCTGAGCGCATGGCGATCCCGAAGCTCCTCACCGGTGGCCCTTTCCGTTTCGGCTTCGTGGCGACGCTCGGCGTGCTGCTCGCCCTGCTGCTCGGCCTGGCGATCTCGTCGATCGCGACCGCGCTCACCCTGATCTTTGTGGCCCTGTTCGTGTGCCTCGGCCTCTACCCGGTGGTGCAGTGGCTCGAAGCGCGCAAGTTCTCGCGCACGCTCGCAGTGCTCACGGTGATGGCGGGGTTCGTGCTGCTGATGGCCCTGCTGCTCTGGCTCATCATCCCGGTGGTGGTCGAGCAGCTGACCGAGTTGTTCACCTACCTGCCGCAGGGTTTCAATCAGATCGAGAAACAGGACTGGTTCATCACGGTGAACGAGTCGTTCGGCGGGGCCCTCACCCCCGCGGTGGAGTGGCTGCAGAAGACCGCGAGCGATCCGAACACCTGGTTCGCCATCGGTGGCGGAGCGCTGCGGGTGGGCGTGAACATCCTGAACGGCACCTTCAACGTCATCTTCGTGGCCGTGCTGACCCTCTACTTCGTGGCGGGCCTCGAGAGCATCAAGGCGGCCGTCTACTCGCTCGTGCCGGCGTCGAAGCGCGAGGGGTTCATCAGCCTCTCCGAGGAGATCACGAAATCGGTCGGGTCCTACCTCGGCGGCATGGTCATCCTGGCGGCGATGAATGCCGCCTTCACGTTCATCCTGCTCACGGCGTGCGGAGTGCGCTACGCCGGCATCATGGCGGCGCTGGCATTTCCGATCACGCTCATCCCGTTGGTCGGCAGCGTGATCAACCTCGTGCTCGTGACCTTCGTCTCGCTCTTCACCTCTCCGGGCACGGCGCTTCTGGTCGGCATCATCATGCTCGTCTACGTGCAGGTGGAGGCCTACGTGCTGACGCCACGGATCGTGGGCAAGGCGATCAGTATTCCGGGCTCACTCGTGCTGATCGGCGCGATGGTGGGCGGCACTCTGCTGGGTCTGCTCGGTGCGTTGATCGCGGCACCCGTGACCGCGTCGATCCTGCTCATCATCAAGAAGGTCGTGGTGCCGCGGCAGAACTTGGCGTGATCTCACCCATGTGAAGTAAAGCTATTGCCTTTAGCTTTAAAGCTAGCTAGAGTAGCTTTCATGAACGCCACCGATCACACCAGCATCCTCCGCCACCTCGACCGCGGGGAGGGGCGGCTCGCCTACGGGCTCGCCGGCTCCGGCCCGCTCGTGGTCACCTCGCCCGGCATGGGCGACCTCCGCTCCACCTACCGTGAGCTGTCGCCACAGCTCGTGAACGCCGGATTCCGCGTCGCCGACGCCGAGCTGCGCGGCCACGGCGACAGCGACGCCACCTTCTCCTCCTACGGCGACTCCGAGACCGCCGACGACCTCATCGCGCTGATCGACGAGCTGGGCGGCCCCGCCGTCATCGTGGGCAACTCGATGAGTGCGGGCTCTGCCGTGCTCGTGGCCGCGCGCCGCCCCGACCTGGTCGCCGGCCTCGTTCTCGTCGGACCGTTCGTGCGCAATCCGCCGATGAACCCGCTTCTGGGTGGCCTGTTCCGGGTCATGATGGCTCGGCCGTGGGCTGCCGCGGTCTGGAACGCCTACCTGCCGAGCCTCTACGCCGGGCAGAAGCCGGCCGACTTCGCCGAATACCGCGCGTCCGTTCGCACGGAGATGCGCCGCCCCGGCCGTGCCGCCGCCTTCTCACGCACCACGCGCACGAGTCACGCCGAAGCCGAGCAGCGCGTGGGTTCCGTCGTGGCGCCCGCGCTCCTGGTGATGGGCGAGAGCGACCCCGACTTCCGCGACCCGGCGGGCGAGGCGCGCTGGATCGAGTCGCAGTTCGCCCGACCGGGACAGGCCGGCGCCGAGATCGTGATGGTTCCGGATGCGGGCCACTACCCCCACGCGCAGCGCCCGGAGATCGTCACCCCGGCCGTGCTCGCCTTCGTCACGGGTCTGCCGCTCGCCGCAAACGGCGGGTTCGAGCGTGCCTAGGGCCGGCGTCACCAAAGACCGCGTTGCCGAGGAGGCCGAGCAACTCGCCGACGAGGTGGGGCTCGAATCGATCACCCTCGCGGCGGTCGCGGGCCGGCTCGGCATCAAGCTGCCGAGCCTCTACAAGCACATCGACTCCCTCGGCGGGCTGCGCGCCACCGTCGGTGAGCGCGCCACGCGCGAGCTCACCGACGTGATGGTGCGCGCCACGGTCGGCAAAGCCGGCCCCGACGCGGTCGCGACACTGGCGCGCGCCTTGCGCGACTGGGCTCGGGAGCATCCGGGGCGCTACGCCGCCACGATCGCAGCTCCCCGCGTCAGCGCGGGAGCCGAACCAGGGCAGGTGCAGGCGGCAGAAGACGCCGTGCGCGTGATCTTCGACGTGCTCGCGGGCTTCGGCCTGCAGGGCGACGACGCGGTCGACGCCACCCGTGGCCTCCGCGCCGTGCTGCACGGTTTCGTGGCCCTCGAAGCGGCGGGCGGATTCGGGATGCCGGCCGACATCGACCGCAGCTTCGACCGTCTGCTCGGGGCCTACATCCGCTCCCTCACGGCCTACTGACCCGTCAGCGGCGGCCGAGCGGTGCGACCTCCGGGGGCACGCCGCCCGAGGTGAACGCTTGCCGCGGGGTTCGAGCGGACTGGAGCGACACGATGTCGCGGCCGAAGAACACCGCGCTCAACCACACGAGAGCCACCCGAACCTTGCGTTCCCAGGTGGGCACGGCGAGCACGTGGTAGCCGCGGTGCATCACCCAGCCGAGGAACCCCTTGATCACGATCCCCTTGTATTGGAAGATGCCGTGCCCGAGACCGAGTGTCGCCACGGTGCCGAGGCTGTGGTGGATGTAGGGCTTCGGCTCCTCGCCCCGCAGGGTCGCCGCCAGGTTCGAGGCGAGTCGCTTGCCCTGGCGCACGGCGTGCTGGGCGTTCGGCACCGTGCGAGCGCCGGGAACGGGCGACGCCAGGTCGGGCACGGAGGCGTTGTCGCCCGCACCCCAGGCATCCGGGATCGCCTTTTCGTCGGTGCCCACCCGCAGGTCGGCGCGCACCTGCAGCAGCCCGCGCTGGTCGACCGGCAGGTCGGTGTGCTTGGCCACGACGGGGTTGGCGGCGTTGCCCGCCGCCCAGATGAGCAGCTCGGTGTCGTACTCCTCGCCGGTGGAGAGCACGATGTGCCCGCCCGCCGCCGAGGTGAGCTGCGTGTTGAGGTGTACGTGGGCGCCCCGCTGCTCGAGGTGCTGCACCACCCACCGGCCCGGTTCGTCGGTGACCTCGGGCAGGATGCGCCCCATCGCCTCGACCAGGTGGAAGTCCAGCTCGTCGAAGCCGAGCTGCGGGTAGCGCTTCAACAGCGCCGTGGCGAAGGAGAGGAGTTCGCCGAACACCTCGACGCCCGTGAAGCCGCCTCCCACGATGGTGGTCGTGAGCAGTCGCCGCCGCTCGGCTCCACGCGGCAGGGTGGAGGCGCGCTCGAAGGCGGTGAGCAGCTGATCGCGCACGGCGACCGCCTCCTCGACCTGCTTCATCCCGATCGCCTCCTCGGCGATGCCCGGTATCGGGAAGGTGCGGGTGACTGCGCCGGCCGTCACCACCACGATGTCGTACTCCAACGGGTAGTCGGGCCCTTCCAGTGGCCGGACGGTCACGGTCTTGTCGGCGTGCCGGATCTCGACGACGCTCCCCGCCACCACCGTGGTGTGCTTCAGGTGCCGCCGCAGCGACACCGCCACGTGCCGCGCCTCGACCGATCCCGCCGTCACCTCGGGCAGGAACGGCTGGTAGGTCATGTACGACCGGGGATCGACCAGGGTGACCTCCACCTCGCCCTGGCGCAGCTTCTTCTCCAGCCGCCAGGCCGTGTAGAAACCGGCGTACCCGCCACCGACGATGAGGATCTTACGCATGTTGACCTCCGTTTTCGTGTCACCTATTAAGACCGATCAGAGGCCGTTTCTGTGACCTTTTCGGGGAACTCTCGGGCAGGCATCCGGCCTGCCTGCCGCCGGCTCATTCCGGCCAGTCGGAACCTCGGATCACGTCGACGAAGTCGCTGCGCCGGAAGCCGGGCACGAAATACTCCAGCACGTCGGCGTTCACCGTGCCGAAGGTCGAGTCGGGGCGGTGGGCGAATCCGTCGGTGAAGGCCTGCAGGATGCGGTTCTTGAAGTCGGGTCGCGGATGCACGGCTGTCACGGCCTCGATCGTTGCAGCGTCGAGGTTGCCGAGCCGCATTCCGAGAACGTCGGTCTCGACGCCCGCGGTGGTGGAGGCGATCACCGGGTCCATCCGCCACGGAACCTCGGGGGTGGTGTGCAGTGCGATCGAGGTCCAGACCAGCGCGGCGTCGGAGGCCGAGTAGCCGTGCTCGAGAAGGAAGGCCTTCGCCAGATCGGCGCCGTCGAGCTCGAAGCGCTGCTCCTCGCCGCGGTAGGGCTCGACGAGCCCCGTGTCGTGGAACAGCGCCGCCACGTAGAGCAGCTCGGGGTCGGGGGCGAGGCCGAGGGCGCGTGCCTGCAGGCTGCCGAACAAGAAGACCCGGCGCGAGTGATCGAAGATGAGCGGGGGAGTGGTCTCACGGATGAGGGCGGTGGCGTCGTTCGCGAGAGCGGTGTCGGGAATGTCGACGCCGGCGATGGACTCGATCATGGGGGCTCCAATCGATGGGTGCGGTTCGGACACTTCGAGCCTCGCTCGCACCGGGCATCCGTGGCCCCGCCTGCGCGGCCACACACCCCTCGGATCGGGACGGGCTGACAGAACGATGGCGCCACGACGCGGCTCGGCGGGGCGCGCCCGGGCGCCCGGGCAGGCGAGGCGCGCAGCGCTGCGGGACGCGCGGCTCAGGCCTGGGTGGTGCGGAACCGGCGCTGGTAGCGGCTCGGGGAGACACCGAGCCGGGCCACGAAGGCGCGCCGCAGGGTCTCGGGGCTGCCGAATCCGGAGCGCTCGGCCGCGTCGGTGACGCTGTGGCCGGCATCCAGGATCGCCTTCGCGGCATCGAAACGGATGCCCTCCACATACTTCGCGGGAGTCGTGCCGAGCTCGTCGTGGAACAGTCGCGAGAGGTGCCGCGGACTCACGGCCGCCTGCCGGGCCAACGCGCCGAGCGTGTGGTCGGCGGCCGGGTCGGCGGCGATCCCGTCGACCAGCGAACGCAGAACCGGGGTGCGCGGCGCGGGCCCGGCGAGCGAGGCCGAGAACTGCGACTGGCCGCCCGCGCGCTGCATGTAGACCACGAGCGATTGGGCGACGCGGCGGGTGAGGGCGGCGCCGTGGTCTTCCTCGACCAGAGCGAGGGCCAGGTCGATGCCCGCCGAGACGCCGGCCGAGGTGTAGACGGTGCCGTCGCGCACGAAGATGGCGTCGGGGTCGACCTGCACCGACGGGTAGAGCCTGCCGAGCAGGGCAGCGTGGCGCCAGTGCGTCGTCGCCCGCCGGCCCTCGAGCAAGCCGCCGGCGGCGAGGATGAACGCACCTGTGCAGATCGACGACATCCGGCGGGTGCGGGCGGAGAGGATGCGCGCCGCGTCCAGCAAGGCGGGCGGGATGACTCCCGTGGGCAGCGCGTCACCGCCGCTGACCATGACCGTGTCGGCCGCCGTGATGTCGGCTGCCGCGCCGTCGACGGGCAGGCGCATGCCGACGGAGGTGGCGACATCCTGACCGTCGGGCGAGACGAAACGCAGCTCGTAGTCGGCGCCCATCAGGTTCGCTTCGCTGAACACCTCGGCCGGCCCGGTGACGTCGAGCAGTTTCATGCCGTCGAACACGAGCAGCACGACGCGACGGGGCATGCCGTCAGCCTGCCCCGTCGCCCCGACGCCGTCAATTCGACCCCGCGCCTCCGCGGTGGCGGGGCGCGGGGTCGGGTGCGGGCTACTCGACGAGCTTGCCTGCCGTGGAGACGTCGCGCATGAGGGCGGCGATCGACTCCGGGATGGGCGGGATCGACTCGCGGGTCACACCGGTCTCGGGGCTCCAGACCAGGTTCACCTGCAGCTCCGGGTCGGTGTCGGGGAAGTCGCTGCGGTTGTGGCACCCCCGCGTCTCCCGGCGCTCGAGCGCCGCTTGCAGCGTGGCGCGGGCAGCGAGCGCCGCCGACTTGAGGTCGAAGGCGTGCGCGAGATCCTGATAGCCCGCGATGTCGGGGTGGATGCCCACGGCGGCGATGCGCGCCTCGATCGCATCGAGTTCGGCCAGGCCCGCCAGCAGGCCCTGCTCGTCACGCACGACGCCGGCGTGCTCGGTCATCGTGTTGCGGATGGCGCGTTGCAGAGCGCGAACGTTCTCGGGCCCGTCGGAGGCGAGCAGTGCCGCGATCTCATCGCGGGCGACGGAGACCGCGGCGGCCGAACGCTTCTGCGCCGGCAGCCCGGCCGAGTACGCAGCAGCGGCCTGGCCCACGATGCGCCCGAAGACGAGCAGCTCGATCAGCGAGTTGCCGCCCAGCCGGTTCGCGCCGTGCAGGCCGCTGGATGCCTCGCCGATGGCATAAAGCCCGGGCACGTCGGTGCCGTGGTCTTCCGGTCGCACCCAGACGCCGCCCATCGAATAGTGCGCGGTGGGCGCGATCTCGATCGGCTCCTTCGTGATGTCGAGCATCTGCAGCTCGAGCATCGTCTGGTAGACGCGGGGCAGGCGGGTCATGATGGTCTCGCGGGGCAGGTGCGAGACATCCAGCCACACACCGCCGTTGGGGGTGCCGCGGCCCTCCTTGATCTCGGTGTAGCAGGCCAGGGCGACGCGGTCGCGGGTGGAGAGCTCCATGCGCTCGGGGTCGTACTTCGCCATGAAGCGCTCGCCGAGGGCGTTCGTGAGGATGCCGCCCTCGCCGCGCGCCGCCTCGGAGATGAGGGTGCCGGCCGCGTTCTCGGGCTCGATGATGCCCGACGGGTGGAACTGCACGAGCTCGGGGTCGCGCAAGCGCCCGCCGGCTTCGACGGCCAGGCGGAACGAGTCGCCGGTGTTCTCGTCGCGGCGGCTGGAGGTGCGGCGCCAGATGCGGTTGTGTCCGCCGGCGGCGAGGATGACGGCGTCGGCGTGGATGAGGTAGCGAGTTCCGTCGTCGAGGTCGAAACCGTAGGCGCCGAACACCGCGCCGTCGTCGTTCACCAGGATGCGGGTGATGTAGACGCTGTCGAGGATCGGGATGTCGAGCTGCGCGGCCCGGTTGATGAGGGTGCGCTGGATCTCGAGACCGGTGTAGTCGCCGGCGAACGCGGTGCGGCGGAAGGTGTGTGCGCCGAAGAAGCGCTGCGAGATGCGGCCGTCCTCCTCGCGGGCGAAGGGCATGCCGTAACGCTCGAGGTCTTCGATGCCGCGCGCGGCGCCTTCCGTGACGATCTCGACGGTGTGCGGGTTGGCGAGGAGGTACGACTCCTTGAGGGTGTCGGCGGCGTGCTGCTGCCAGCTGTCCTCCACGTCCATGGTGCCGAGGGCCGCGTTGATGCCGCCCGCGGCGAGCGAGGTGTGCGCATCCGACTTCGGACGCTTGCCGACGGCGAGCACGTCGACGCCCTGCTCGGCGAGTTCGATCGAGGCGCGGAGGCCCGAACCACCCGTACCGATCACGAGCACGGTGGTGGAGATCTGTCGTTCTGAAGTACTCATGCCCTCCACGCTAAGCATCGACTTCGAATTACTCCAATGCATATGACTGCTGGTGACCATGCGTTTAGGCTATGGAAATGAACCTCGAACAACTCCGCAGCTTCGTCGAGGTGGCCCGTGTGGGCAACTTCACCCACGCGGCCGAACTGCTGCATCTCGCGCAGCCTTCCCTGAGTCGCCAGATCGCGTCGCTCGAGCAAGATCTCGGCGCCGAGCTGTTCCACCGCGCCCGATCCGGGAGCACGCTCACGACGGCGGGCGAATCACTGCTGCCCTTGGCCCGACGGATGCTCGCCGACGCCGACTCGGTGCGGCGCGAGTTGAACGAGCTCGCCGGACTCCAACGCGGCCGGGTGCGACTCGGCGCGACCCCGACGCTCTGCATCAGCCTGGTGGCGGAAGTGCTGAGCGCATTCCACGCGGCGCATCCGGCCATCGAATTGCACCTCTCGGAGCAGGGCTCGCGGCGGCTGCTCGACGAACTCGCCGCCGGGGAACTCGACCTCGCGCTCATCACCACCTCCGACGCGACATCCGCCGAGCGGTTCACGGTGAGCCCGTTGCTCGTCGAGGAGCTGGTGGTGATCTCGTCGGCAGGCGCGGTACCCGTCACGACCCGCGCATCCATCGGCCTCGCGGATGTCGCGGCCCTGCCGCAGATCGTGTTCAGCTCGACCTACGACCTCCGCAGCACCACGGATGCGGCCTTCCACGCGGCCGATCTCGCACCCGAGGTGATTCTCGAGGGCGCGGAGATGGATGCCGTGTTGCGGTTCGTCGAGCGCGGCCTCGGCGTCGCGATCGTGCCCGCGATGGTGCTCATCGACCGTCCGGGTCTTCGCTCGGTGCGCCTCGCTGCTCCGACGCTCACCCGCACGATCAGCCTGGCGCGCCCCTCCGACGTGGCGCCCACCTCCGCCGTGCAAGTGATGCAGCGCACCATCGCCACCACGGCCACGGCGTTCGCCGCCCGCGCGGGCGCCACCATGCGCCTTGCCGCCCCCGCCTGGAGCCCTGAGGGGCGCGGAGTGGTGGCGCGGTGAGCGGCGCGGCGTCAGGCGCGCAGGGTGTGACTCCGGCCGCGGAACTCGGCCACCACCTCGCCCGCCTCGTCGGTGACGCGCACGTCGTAGAGACCCGTGCGGCCGCTCCGGATGCGCCGCTCGGCGGTCGCCGTCAACGTCTGCCCCAGGCGCACCGGCCGCAGGAAGCTGATCTCGGCGCCGGCGCCGAGGGTCGTCTCCGCCCCTTCGTTGCAGGCGACCGCGAAGGCGGTGTCGGCCACGCAGAAGATGATGCCGCCGTGCACCACGTCGAAGCCGTTCAGCATGTCGTCGCGGATGCGCATGCTCACCACGCCGTGCCCCGGCCGCGATTCGAGCACGGTCATTCCGAGTGCGGCCGATGCGCGATCGCGGTCGATCATGGCCTCGGCAGCGGGGTTGGGGGCATCCGTCGTGTCCATGGACTGAACGTACGGTAAGTACCCCGGCACGGCAAGCGACCATTCGCCAGGCCCCGACGGTAGCCTGATGCGATGAACGTCGACCGCGTCGATCGCGCCATCATCTCGGAGCTGACCCAGGACTCCCGTCTGTCGATCCGCGAACTCGCCGGCCGCGTTCACATCTCGCGCACGGCGGCGCACAACCGGGTGCAGCGGCTGATCTCGGAGGGTGTGCTCTCGGGCTTCGCCGCGACCGTCGACCGCAAAGCCTTGGGCCTGCACGTGACCGCCATCGTGATCGTGAAGGTGGGCGACGTGGTGTGGTCGGATCTCGCGACGGCGCTCGCCGCACTGCCCTACGTCGAGAACGTGCAGGCCGTGAGCGGCGACATCGACTTCGTTCTGACGGTCAGTGCTCCGGATCACGAGCGGCTGAGCGAGGCCATCATGCGGCAGATCCACGCGCTGCCGGGCGTCGTGTCCACGCGCTCGCACGTGGTGCTCGACGAACATCCGGGAACCGCGCCCGGCGTCATGATGGACGTTTGGCCCATCTGAGCCCTTCCGGCAAGACGAATGGCATGGATTTCGGGCCGTTCCGACCGTCTGTACAGACCTTCTCCGTGGCTCTCGCATCGCTCGTGGCGCTGCTGCACGATGACATCATGAACGACGACGTCGCCGCTCGCGCCGAACCCGTGCGCCCCACTCAGAAGCCGATCCGCCTGATCGACGAGAAGGGCGTGCCGGTGGAGGGCGCGGAGCGTGCCGGCTTCGTGCTTCCCGAGCCCGAGATGCTGCTCGATCTCTATCGCGGCATGGTGCTGGCCCGCCGTTTCGATGTTCAGGTCACCGCTCTCACCCGGCAGGGCCGGCTCGCCACCTACCCCTCCGCGTTCGGGCAGGAGGCGTGCGAGATCGGAGCTGTGCGGTCTCTCGGTGAGCAGGATTGGCTGTTCCCGACCTACCGCGACAGCATCGCGCTGCTGACGCGCGGGGTGCCGCCGGAGCAGATCCTGTCGTCGTTCCGCGGTGACTGGCACATGGGATTCGACCCCTACGAGCACCGGATCTCCCCGCAGGCCACCCCGCTGGCCACCCAGGCCCTGCACGCGGTCGGGCTGGCCACGGCCGCAAAGCTGAAGGGCGATGACGTGGTGGCGCTCACCCTGCTCGGCGACGGAGCGACCAGCGAGGGCGACGCGCACGAGGCCTTCAACTTCGCCTCGGTGTGGCAGGCACCCGTGGTGTTCGTGGTGCAGAACAACGGTTACGCCATCAGCGTGCCGTTCGCGAAGCAGTCGCACGCCCGCACCCTGGCAGACCGCGCGATCGGCTACGGCATGCCCGGCTACTTCGTCGACGGCAACGACGTGGCCGCGATGCACGCCGTCACGTCGGCGGCCGTGCAGAACGCGCGATCCGGAGGCGGACCGACACTGATCGAAGGCCTCACCTACCGCATCGAGTCGCACACGAACTCCGACGACCCGACGCGCTACCGGTCGAAAGACGAGGTGGCGCACTGGAAGACCCTCGATCCGGTGGCGCGTCTCGAGACCTACTTGCGCGCATCCGGAGCTCTCGGCGACGAACTGCGTCAGGAGATCGCAGATGCCGCGGAGGAGCTCGCCGGGGCCACGCGGGATGCGATGAACACGAACCCCGTGCTCGATCCGCTCGAACTCTTCGACCACGTGTACGCCGCCGAGCGGCCCGCGCTGCGTGAGCAGCGGGCGTTCTTGGAGCGGGAGCTGGCCGCCACCGTTTCGACCGCATCCGTTTCGAGCGGATCCGTCTCGACCGCATCCGTCTCCGCCGAACCCGGGAGCACCTCATGACGATCCTCGACGACAACGCACTCGGCACCAGCGCTGCCACCGGCAGCGCGCTCACGCCTTCGCCGTCGGCGGTCGCCTCACCCGGGACGCCCGCCGCGCCCGCCCCGCTCAGCATCGCCGGCGCACTCAACGCCGCCCTGCGCGACGCCCTGGCCGACGACCCGTCGGTGGTCGTGTTCGGCGAAGACGTCGGCCCGCTCGGCGGTGTCTTCCGGGTGACGGATGCGCTGCACGCGACCTTCGGTGAATCGCGCGTCTGGGATTCCCCGCTCGCCGAATCCGGCATCGTCGGCACCGCGATCGGCATGGCGATGTACGGCCTGCGGCCCGTCATCGAGATGCAGTTCGACGCCTTCAGCTACCCCGCTTTCGAGCAGATCACCTCCCATCTCGCGAAGATGCGCAACCGCACGCGGGGTCGTGTCTCGCTGCCCGTGGTCATCCGCATCCCCTACGCCGGTGGCATCGGCGGGGTCGAGCACCACTCCGATTCCTCGGAGGCGTACTGGACGCACACCCCCGGCCTCACCGTCGTCACCCCGTCGAACCCGGCGGATGCCTACTCGATGCTCCGCGAGGCGATCGCGAGCGACGACCCGGTGATCTTCCTCGAGCCGAAGAGCCGGTATTGGTCGAAGGACGCGGTCGCCCTGCCCGTGCGCACGGCGCCGATGACGCGGGCGCAGGTGCTGCGCGAAGGCACCGACGTGACGCTGATCGCCTATGGTCCGACGGTCAAGACAGCCCTCGAAGCGGCGACCCTCGGCGAGGCCGAGGGGCTCTCGGTCGAGGTCGTCGACCTGCGGAGCCTGTCACCCTTCGACGACGAGACAGTGGGCGCTTCGGTGCGCAAGACCGGTCGCGCCGCCGTCATCCACGAGGCCGCCCAGTTCGGCGGCTACGGTGCCGAAGTCGCCGCGCGGGTGACGGAGCGGCAGTTCTTCCACCTCCAGGCGCCCATCCTCCGCATCGCGGGATTCGATGTACCGTTCCCCTCTCCCCAGCTCGAGGAACATCACCTGCCGACCGCCGAGCGCGTGCTCGCCGCTCTCGACACCTGGGAGTGGTGACCGGATGGCCAGCGAATTCCTGCTGCCGGATCTCGGCGAGGGCCTCACCGAGGCCGAGATCGTGTCGTGGCTGGTGGCTCCGGGTGACGTGATCGCCATCGATCAGCTCGTGGTGGAAGTGGAGTCGGCCAAGTCGATCGTGGAGCTGCCGTCGCCCTACGGCGGGCGCGTCGAGCGGCTGCACGGTGCGCCGGGCGACGTGGTGACGAAGGGGTCGCCGCTCATCACGGTGGTGCCGGTCGATGCGCCGGTGGCGCCGGTGGCGGGGGTGGCGCCGGCAGCGGCGGTGCCCGCGGGTGCGGTCGCATCGCCGGTCTCTGCGGCGGATGCCGCGTCTCCCGCTTCGCCGACGGATGCCGCATCTCCCGCCTCGGCAACGGATTCCCGGCCCCCGGCCTCGGCGGCGGATGACGCAGCGGCAGCCGGGGGCACCGATGTCGTTCCCGGCACCGCGGTGCGAGTTCCGGATGCGCCGGCTACGGTCGCCGGATCGGGTGCGGTTCTCGTGGGCTACGGCACGAAGGAGTCCACGCTGCGCTTGCAGCGGCCCGCCGGTGGACGCTTCGGCCGCGGCGCGCCCTCACCCGCGCCGGCCGCGAGCGGGAGCGCTGCCGCCCTGAGCGGCGCGGCCGCACCCGCACCGGCTGAACCCGCGAGGCCAGGCGACGCCCTGCTCGACCCTTCCCGCCGCTCGCCGGTGGTCTCGCCGATCGTGCGCAAGCGCGCCCGCGACCACGGTTTCGACGCCGGCGCCCTGCTCGGCAGCGGCGCGGGCTCTCTCGTCCTCCGCCACGACGTCGAGGCCGCGATCGCCGCGCGCGCGGCCGACGCGCGAGCCGACTCGTCCCAAATCGTGCCATCCAGCCCGTTTTACCCCGATTCGGGACGAATGGATTCGGGAGGAGTGGATTTGGGAGGAGCGGGTGCGGGAGGCGTGGCCTCTGGTGGCATCGGGGTGGGGGATGTGCGCATCCCGATCACCGGGCTGCGGAAGGTGGTCGCCGCTCGCCTCGCGCAGTCGCGCCGCCTCATCCCCGAGGCCACGATCTGGCTCGATGTCGACGCCACCGAGCTGTTCGCCGCGAAGGAGCGCCTGCAGAAATCGACGGGGGAGCGCTTCAGTCTCACGGCTCTGATCGCGCGGTTCGTGGTCGCGGGTCTCCGGCAGTACCCGATCCTGAACTCCTCGGTCGATGACGAGACGAACGAGATCGTGCAGCACGGCTCGATCAACCTCGGTCTCGCGGCGCAGACTCCGCGCGGACTGATGGTGCCCGTGGTGCACGGTGCGCACGACCTCACCACGCGCACTCTGCGCGACGAGATCACGGCGCTCGTCACCCGGGCCGAGAAGGGCGACTTCCCGCCCAGTGCGCTCTCGGGTGGCACCTTCACGCTCAACAACTACGGCGGCTTCGGTGTCGACGGATCGGCCGCCATCATCAACCACCCCGAGGTCGCGATGCTCGGAGTCGGCCGCGTGATCGACCGCCCCTGGGTGGTCGACGGCGAGATCGTGGTGCGCAAAGTGGTGGAGCTCACCCTCGTTTTCGATCACCGCGTGTGTGACGGCGACGTCGCATCCGGCTTTCTCACCTACGTGGCCCGCTGCGTCGAGGAGCCCCTGCTGCTGCTCGGCAACCTCTGACGGCGGCGCCTCTCGAGTCGCCAAACACGCCGCTACGGGTGCGCTCGTTGCGGCGTGTTGTGGCGATTCGGTGCGGCGGGAGCGCTCAGGCCCGTGCGGTGCCGAAGACGGGGCTGCGCTTCTCTTGGAACGCGGCGAAGCCCTCGCGGTAGTCGTCGCTCAGGCAGAGCGTGCCCTGAGCCTCGTTCTCGTCGTCGAGCGAGGTCCAGAGTCCGATCCGCTCGTCGCGCAGGCGCCGCACGAGCTCCTTGCTCGCGAGGAACGCGCCCGTCGGACCTTCGGCCACTCGGGTCACGCGCTCGCGGGTGAAGGCGTCGAGTTCGCCGGCGGGAAGCACGCGACTGAACAGACCGGATGCGACGGCCTCGGCCCCCGACATCAGCTCTCCCGTGTAGATGAGATCGAGCGTGCGGTGGGCGCCGAGCCGCTCGAAGAACAGCGCGTGGCCGCCGGAGTCGAGGGTGGCTCCGAGGTTCGCGAACGGAGAGCCGATCTTCGCGGTGTCGGCCACGTAGACGACATCGGTCGCGATGAGGAAACCGAGTCCCACGCCGAGGCAGGCGCCCGTGGCCATCGCGAAGGTGGGTGCGGGGAAGGCCGCCATCCGGCGGAGCACCGGTGTGACGACGTCGGCGAGGTAGCCGCGAGCATCATCCGTCGCCGGGTCGACGTGCGAGATGTCGCGCCCGGCCGAGAACGCCCGGCCTTCGCCGCGGAGGAGGAGCACCCGTACGCCGGCCGCCTCGGCCTCGGCATAGGCTGCCGCGAGCTCGGCCAGTGCGGTCTCGTCGACGGCGTTGAGCTTCTGCGGGGCGTTCAGCACGACCTCGGCGATGCCGTCGGCAATGGTCAGTTCGACTGTCATGACGCTCCTCGGGGTTCGAACCTCTACGCGTCGTAGTCGACGCTGACTTCAGCAGAAGTGGGGATGGACTGGCAGGTGAGCACGTAGCCGCGTGCGAGTTCGTCGGGCTCCAGGGCATAGTTCTCGACCATGTCGACCTCCCCTTCGACGAGCTTCGCGCGGCAGGTTCCGCAGACCCCGCCGGCGCAGGCGAACGGCACGTCGCGGCGCACCCGCAAGGCGGCGTTGAGGATGCTCTCCTGGGAGTGCTCGGGACTCGTCACCGTAGCGGTGGTGCCGTCGAGACGGAACTGGATGGTGTGAACAGCGTCGCCGGCATCCGTGGCGACCGGCCGACCGGCCTGCCCCGCCGGGCGTTCGGGCGCCCCGGTGGTGAACAGCTCGAAACGGACGTCGTCGGCCGGCACGCCGAGCGCTGCGAGCTCGTCGCGGCAGAGTTGCACCAGGTCGAACGGCCCGCAGAGAAACCACTCGTCGATCGTCGCCGGCTGCAGCAACGTCGTGAAGATGGCCCTCACGCGCTCGGCGTCGAGCCGCCCCGACAGCAGCTCGGAACTCCGCTTCTCCCGCGTCAGCACGTGGTGCAGCGCGAGACGCGCGGTGTAGCGGTCTTTGAGGTCGGCGAGCTCGTCGACGAACATCGTGTCCAGCGCCGTGCGGTTCGTGTACACGAGTTCGAACACAGCGGCGGGATTCTCGCGCAGCGTGTGCTCGATCAGCGACATCATCGGCGTGATGCCCGAACCCGCCGCCACGCCCACGAAATGCCCGGGCGAATCGAGAGGTGCCTGAGCGGTGAAGCGCCCCTCCGGACTCATCACCTCGAGCTCCATCCCGGCGACGAGGTTCTCGACGGCCCAGCTGGAGAAGAGCCCTCCGAGGTCGCGCTTGATGCCGACCTTCAGCGATCCGCGGCTCGGTGCCTGGCAGATCGAGTAGCTGCGGCGCACGTCTTCGCCCTCGAGGCTCGTGCGGATGGCGATGTACTGCCCGGCAGCGTAGTCGTAGGCGTCGGCGAGGGCGGGCGGCACCTCGAACGACACCTCGATCGCGTCGTCGGTGAGGGGGCGCACTTCCGACACGGTGAGGGTGTGGAACGCGGCACGGCGGCGCGCGGCCGGGGCAGTGCCGGGCGGCGTCTCGGTGAGGGACATCAGTATTCCTTGGTGTGCATCAGTGCTCGTTGAAGTATCAGTGCTCTTTGAAGTAGTCGAACGGCTCCTGGCAGCGCTGGCAGACGTAGAGTGCCTTGCACGAGGTGGAACCGAAGCGGGAGAGCTGGCGGGTGTGCATCGACCCGCAGCGGGGGCAACGGATGCCGAGCCCGAGACTCACAGTGCCGTCGCTGCGGCGGGGGCCGGGGGCCGCGATGCCGTACTGCTCGAGCTTCGTGCGGCCCTCGTCGCTCAGCCAGTCCGTGGTCCAGGCGGGGGAGAGCACCACCTTCACCGACACGTCGTCGTATCCGTTGCCGTGCAGCACGCCCACGATGTCGTCGCGCATGGCGTCGACGGCGGGGCAGCCGGAATAGGTGGGGGTGATCTCGACCGTGACCGACCCGGAGGCGGTGGCGAAGGTGACCCCGCGCAACACGCCGAGATCTTCGATGGTGAGCACCGGCACCTCGGGGTCGACCACCGTGGCCGCCAACTCCCAGATGGCCCGCTCGGCGCCGCTCTGCGGCCGCGGACGTGCCTCGAGCTCGAGGGCGTCGAGAGTGTCGCGGTCGTTCTGGGCGTCAAGAGTGTCGCGGCTCTCCGGGGCGTCGCGGGTCTCGCGAGCGTCTCGGGTGACGAGGGCGTTCCGGGTTTTGCGGGCGTCGACCTCGGCGTCGTGGTCACGGCCCGGGGCCGCATGGTCCATCGCCGCGGCCATGATCACCACGTCACCCCCGGATGCGCGCGGGCCAGCACCTGCATCTCGGCCAGCATCGGGCCGAGAGCCTCGGTGTGTCGGCCCTCGCGGCCACCACCCCAAGCGAACGGAATCGTCGGCACGGCCAGTCCGGCGTCGGTGATCAACCTCGGCACGAGTTCGTCAAAGGCCGCGCGCAAACTCTCGGGGTCGACGGCGACACCCTCGAGTGCGCCCCCGGCATCCGCTTCGGGTTCGGGGCTGAAGAGCTCGCCCACGAACGGCCACATCGCGTCCACGCCCCGCTGCATCCGCCGATGCGACTCTGCGGTGCCGAGACCCAGTCGCAGCAGCCACTGCACGCTGTGATCGAGGTGGTAGTCGACCTCTTTGGTGGCCTTCGCGGCGATGGCCGCCAGCGTCGGATCGGTCGAGCGTTGCAGCGCGCGGTAGAGCGCATCGAAGTAGGCCGAGGCGAAGAGTTGCCGCGCGATGGTGTGGGCGAAGTCGCCGCTCGGCTGCTCGAACAACTGCCGGTTGCGGTAGTCGGATTCGCCGCGGAAGTAGGCGAGATCGTCTTCGCTCCTGCCCCACGCCGAGCCGGCGTAAGTGAGGAAGCTGCGGGCGTGGCCGAGCAGGTCGAGACCGATGTTGCCCAGAGCCACGTCTTCTTCGAGTTCAGGGGCATTCGCGATCCACTCGCCGAGTCGATGCGCGAGCACGAGCGCGTCGTCGCCGAGGCCCAGTGCGTAGCGCGCGACGGGCTCGGAGGCGGCCGTCTCCGCCGAGGCGATCGACGCGGCGATCGCCTCAGGGGTGAGGGCCGTGGAGACGGCTCGGCTGCTCTTCGGAATCACAGGTGCGGCACCGTCTCTGACGCGGTGTAGTAGGTCGCGTGGCGGTATTCCTTGCCCTGTGGCGACTCGAAGAACTCGCCCTTCGCATCCGGATCGGACGCCGTGATGGCCGAGGCGGGCACCACCCAGATGGAGACCCCTTCGCCCCGGCGGGTGTAGAGATCGCGAGCGTTGCGCACCGCCATCGTGGAGTCGGGAGCATGCAGTGACCCGGCGTGTACGTGCGACAGTCCCCGCGACGAGCGCAGGAAGACCTCCCAGAGAGGCCACGTCTCGCGGGTGCCGGAGTCTCCGGGACTGGTCATGACGCGATCCTCTCGGCGGCGGCGCCAGTGGCGGCGCCTGCGGGGGTGGCGGTGGCGACGGCGGCGTCGGCGATGGCGCCACCGGATGCACCGGATGCGCCCGATGCGCCCGCTTGCTTGTCGGCGTAGGCCCGCGCCGCCTCGCGCACCCAGGCGCCGTTCTCGTGGGCGGTGCGGCGGCGCGATACCCGGACGGTGTTCGCGGGACCGCGGCCGGCCAGCACCTCGTAGAACTCGTTCCAGTCGAGCTCGCCGAAGTCGTAGTGGCCGCGCTCGTCGTTCCAGCGGATGGCCGGGTCGGGCAGCGTGATTCCGAGGATCTCGGCCTGCGGCACGAGCATGTCGACGAAGCGCTGACGCAACTCGTCGTTCGAGAAGCGCTTGATGTTCCAGGCCATGCTCTGCTTCGAGTTGGGGGAGTCTTCATCCGGCGGGCCGAACATCATCAGCGCCGGTGCGTACCACCGGTTCACCGACTCCTGGGCCATCGCGCGCTGCTCCTCGGTGCCGTTCATGAGGGCGAGCAGGATCTCGAATCCCTGCCGCTGATGGAACGACTCCTCCTTGCAGATGCGCACCATCGCCCGGCCGTAGGGGCCGTAGGAGGCGCGGCACAACGGCACCTGGTTGCAGATGGCGGCACCGTCGACGAGCCAGCCGATCGAGCCCATGTCGGCCCAAGTGGGAGTGGTGTAGTTGAAGATGGAGGAGTACTTCGCACGGCCGGTGATGAGCTGGTCGAACATCTCTTCTCGGTCGATGCCGAGCGTCTGGGCAGCGGAGTAGAGGTAGAGCCCGTGGCCGGCCTCGTCTTGCACCTTCGCCATCAGGATGGCCTTGCGCTTGAGGCTCGGGGCGCGCGTGATCCAGTTGCCCTCGGGCTGCATGCCGATGATCTCGGAGTGGGCGTGCTGCGAGATCTGACGGATGAGCGTCTTGCGGTAAGCCGCCGGCATCCAATCGGTCGGCTCCACCCGGCTCTCGCTGGCGAGCAGTTCTTCGAAACGTCGCAGACCAGAGCCGTCAGGGTCGTCGTCGGGGGTGACCATGGTGCCTCCTCGTTCAGGACGGACGCATCGCCCTACTTACCGATCGTTCAGTAAACGATAACACCGTTCGATGCGGGGAACAAGCGGTGCGGTCGGCTAAAGTCGGGAGCCATGAGCCAGCCACGACACACCGATCCGCCCGCGCCGCGCGGTGGCAACGGGCGGTCGGGGCGCGCTCCCTATGACCTCGCGACGGTGCTCGACATCGCGGTCGCGGCATTCAACGAGTTCGGCTACGACGCGACGTCGATGGGCACGCTCGCCGAACGTCTCGGCACGAGCAAATCGGCCATCTACTACCACGTCAGCAGCAAAGAAGACCTGCTGCGCCTCGCCCTCGAGCGCGGCCTCGGCGAGCTGGAGGGCGTGCTCACGCTGCCCGGCGCGCAGGAGGGATCGGCGGATGCGCGACTCGAGTTCGTGCTGCGCGGCGCCGTTCGGGTGCTGTGCGAGGAGCTTCCCTCGGTGACGCTGCTGCTCCGCCTGCGCGGCAACACCGAACTCGAGCGCGAGGCTCTCGCGCGCCGTCGCGACTTCGACCACGCGGTGGCCGCACTGGTCGAGGAATCGCACGCCGAGGGCACACTGCGGGCCGATGTCGACGCCCGCACCACGACGAGGCTGATCTTCGGCATGATCAACTCGATCGTGGAGTGGTACAAGCCGGGTGGCCCGCTCGCGCCCGACCAGCTGGCCGACGACGTCATCACGGTGGCCTTCGAGGGCCTGCACCCGCGCCCCTCGGCCTGAGCTGCCGCATCATCCGGACTTCGCCAATCCTCGCGCCCACCGCGCCTCCCTGCGGGCGCGGTTCGCTCCACGTTTGGAGAAGTCCGGGCACCGACGACGGGTGGGCTACTCCTTGGAAACGAGCGTGAGCACGTCGTAGGTGGCCACGACCTCGTCGCGCTGGTTGTGCAGCACTGCGTCCCAACGCACCTCGCCGTAGTCCTCTTTCTCGCGCGGCGTGATCTCCTTCGCGGTGAGGGTGACGCGGATCGCGTCGCCCGGGGAGACCGGCGTCAGGAATCGCAGGTTCTCGAGACCGTAGTTCGCGAGCACGGGGCCCGGCGCTGGGTCGACGAACAGGCCCGCCGCCCACGAGATGAGCAGGTAGCCGTGCGCGACGCGGCCGGGGAAGAACGGATTCGCGGCCGCCGCCTCCTCGTCGGTGTGGGCGTAGAACGTGTCGCCGGTGAATTCCGCGAAATGCCCGATGTCGTCGAGCGAGATCTCGCGGGCCTCCGAGTCGATCGCGTCACCGAGGCGCAACCGCGAGAGCGGCTTGCGGAACGGATGCTCGGCGCCAGAGGCGCCAGTGGCCCCGGCGGGGTCGACGCTACCGGTGGACGCGGTGGACGCGGTGGACGCGGTGGACGCGGTGGACGCGGTGGACGCGGTGGACGCGGTGGACGCGGTGGACGCGGTGGACGCGGTGGACGCGGTGGACAGGCTGGACGCGGTAGACGGGCTGGACGCGGTGGACGGGCTGGACCACGACGCCCCAGCGCCCGACAGATCCGCCTGCACGCCCGCACCCGCGCGCCACTGGCCGGTCAAGGCTGTCAGCACGGCCGGCGACCCCTGCAGAGCTGTGCGGCGCATGTAGTGCTTCACCGCGCGGATGCCGCCGAGCTCCTCGCCGCCGCCTGCGCGACCGGGGCCGCCGTGCACGAGATGCGGCACGGGGGAGCCGTGGCCGGTGCTCGAGCGGGCGTCGTCGCGGTCGAGCACGAGCACCCTTCCGTGGAACGGCGCGATGCCCGTCACGAGGGTGGCGACGGTCGACGCATCCGCGCTCGCCACCGTGGCCACGAGGGAGCCGCCGCCGCGATTGGCCAAACGCACGGCGTCGGCGAGGTCTCGGTAGCCCACGACTGAGGCGACCGGCCCGAATGCCTCGACTTCGTGCACCGCGTCCGCATCCGCATCGTCGAATCGAAGCAACACGGGCGAGAGGAACGCGCCCGAGGGCGCTGCAGAGACCGTGCCATCGGCGCGTGTGACGCGGGGTTCGTCGAGCGAGCCGTAGGCGATCCTTCCCCCACCGGCCAGCAGCGCCTCGACGCTGCGGCGCACCTCCGCCTTCTGCTCCGTGCTCGCCAGCGGGCCCATCGTGACCCCCTCGGCGCGAGGGTCGCCGAGCGTCACGCGTGCGTCGATGCGGGCGCCGACGGCGTCGATCACCGCGTCCATCACCGAGACAGGCACGATGACGCGACGGATGCTCGTGCACTTCTGACCCGCCTTGGCCGTCATCTCGGTGACCACCGAGGCGACGAAGGCGTCGAATTCCGGGGTGCCGGCGACCGCATCCGGGCCGAGGATCGCGGCGTTCAGCGAGTCGGTCTCGCAGGTGAGGCCGACACCGCCGGAGAGCACGTTCGCGTGACCGGAGAAGATCGCGGCGGTCGACGCCGATCCGGTGAATCCGACCACATCGCGCACGTCTAACAGGTCGAGGAAGCCGTGCACCGATCCGCTCACGAGTTGCAGCGAGCCCTCGGGCAGAAGGCCGGAGTCGACGATGGCGCGCACCGCCGCTTCGGTGAGGAAGGCGGTGGGTGTCGCAGGCTTCACGATGCTCGGCACTCCCGCGAGGAAGGCGGGTGCGAACTTCTCGAGCATCCCCCACACCGGAAAGTTGTAAGCGTTCACCTGGAAGGCGACGCCCGGGATGCGCGCGTAGAGGTGCTGCCCGCCGAACGACCCGTCGCGAGCCAGGTTCTCGGGCGCGCCGTCGACGATCGCGAAGGCGTTGGGCAACTCCCGCCGGCCCTTCGACGAATAGGTGAAGAGCACGCCGATACCGCCGTCGACGTCGACCAGACTGTCGCGTCGGGTGGCGCCGGTGCGGGCGCTGACCTCGTAGAGACCGGACTTGACCTCGTCGGAATTCAGGTGCTGCGCGAGGGCCTTCAGGATGAGCGCCCGCTGGTGGAAGGTGAGGTGCCCGAGCGACGCCTGGCCGACGGTGCGGGCGTAGTCGACGGCCGCAGCGAGGTCGAGTCCGTCGCTGCCGACGAGCGCGACCGGTTCGCCGGTGGAAGCGTCGAACGTCGGGACCGGTTCTGCCGACCCCTTCGCCGGCTCCTGCCACTCGCCTTCCAGATAGCTCTGCAGGATGCGGACGCCGGCGGTGGTCAGCGCATCAGCGGTGGGAGTCGGGGTGGTGCGCGAAGCGGGGGAGATCGTGGACATCAGGTGGCCTTTCCGAAGACTTGCCGAACGTTCAGTAGCATGGTGGGCACTCCGAGAGACGAGGATGCAGGATGACCGGCACCGACAGCCTTCAGCCGTGGACGATCGAACTCGGCGAGCTCGACCGCAAGATGGGAGTCGTGGTTCTCGAGCAGTCGGCCGAGCGGGTGGTGGCCACGATGCCGGTCGAAGGGAACACCCAGTCGTTCGGGCTGCTGCACGGCGGCGCGTCGATGGCCTTCGGCGAAGCGCTCGGCTCCTGGGCGGCAGTGATCCACGCCTCGACCCTCGGTAAGACGGCGGTCGGGCTCGACGTCAGCGGCACCCATCACCGAGGCGCACGCTCGGGATTGGTGACCGGCACGGCGACGGCTCTTCATCTCGGCCGCACCACGACCTCGCACGACGTGGTGCTGACCGATGACGACGGAAACCGGCTCTGCACGGTGCGCATCACGAATCTGATCATCGACAAGCGCTGAGACGAGCGGGGCGGTCGCCACGGTCGCAGCGAACCGACTGCTCGCGACATGGGCGTCGATCACTCCGGCCACGTGAAGAACCCCTCGCCGCTCTTGCGCCCGAGCTTGCCTTCGGCCACCTTCTCGCGGAGCAATGGCGGAACCGCGAACCGCTCGCCGAGTGTCGACTCGAGGTATTCGGCGATGCCGAGTCGCACATCCAGGCCCACCAGATCGGTGAGGTGCAGCGGGCCCACCGGGAACTTGTACCCGAGCACCATCGCGGTGTCGATGTCGTCGGCGGTCGCGACGCCGTCTTCGAGCATCCGGATCGCCTCGAGTGCGATCACCACCCCGAGGCGCGAACTCGCGAACCCCGGGGAGTCCTTCACGACGATCGGCGTCTTGCCGATGGCCTCGACCCAGCCGCGGGCGGCGTCGATCAGCTCGGAGGCGCTCCGGCCCCCGCGAACGATCTCGACCAGGCTCGACGCCGGAACCGGGTTGAAGAAGTGCAGGCCGCAGAAGCGCTCGGGGCGATCGAGGGTGGCTGCGATGTCGTCGATCGAGAGTGAGGAGGTGTTCGAAGCGAGCCACGCGTCACCGGGCAGCACAGCCTCGACCCGGGCGAGTACCTCCAGCTTCAGCGCCAAGTCTTCGGGCACTGCCTCGACCACGAGTCCCGCGCCGGCAAGAGGGTCGGCGGACGTGGTGAACGACATCCGCAGCTCGAGGGCATCGAGGCTCTCAGAGGTCGCCTCGCGGTCGATGCTCGCTCGAGCGGCGCGCAGCAGTTCGGATCGAGCCTGGGCCGCCGCAGCATCGTCGCGCTCGAGAACGGTGACCGATGCCCCCGCCAGCAGGAAGGCGTGCGCGATGCCCACCCCCATCCGCCCGCCGCCGGCCACGCCGACGTAATCGGGCACGCCGATCGCGCCCGGGCCCTGGGTGGCCGCCGCCGTCACCGCTTCTTCCTCTCCAGGAACGCGGTCATCCGTTCGAACTTCGCCGGCGACTCGAAGAGCACCGACTGAGCGATTTCGTCGACCTCCGGATGCGCCGCGCGGGGCGCGTGGAACACCGACTTCGTGAAGCGCACCGCCAGTGGGTCTTGCCGCGCGATGCGGTCGGCCAGGGCGTCGGCTGCGGCGAGGAGGGCGGCCGGCTCGTGCACCTCGGTGACCAGGTGCAGCGCGAGGGCTTCCTCGGCATTCAGCACGCGGCCCGCGAGCAGGATCTCCTTGGCCACCGGTTCGCCGACCAGCTCCGCGAGCCGCCAGCTCGCGCCCGCGGCGGCGATGATGCCGAGCGAGGTCTCCGGGTTGCCGATTCTCGCGGTGGTGCTGGCGATGCGGAAGTCGGCCGCGTAGGCGAGTTCTGCTCCGCCGCCGAGGGCCCAGCCGTCGATCGCGGCGATGACCGGCATCGGCAGCGCGGCGATCCGTGCGAACAGGCGGGAGTTGATGCCGGCCAGAGCGTCCGCTCGCCGCCGCTCGCGCAGTTCGGCGATGTCGGCGCCCGAAGCGAAAACGCCGCCAACGCCGCTGATGATGAGGATGCGCGGGCCGGCTTCGAGCTCGGCGCACACGGCGTGCAGTTCGTTTACCAGGGCGCGATCGATCGCGTTGCGTGTGGCGGGGCGGTCGAGGCACACGTGCAGCCGGTCGGCCCGATCGTCGACCCGACGCAGGGCTGAATCGGTGCCATCCACTACGCCGGCCTCATCCGCGTTCGCCATGGCACCCTCACTGCGCTCTACTTACTGACCATTCGTTCAGTAAGAATGCCATGACCCACCGACGCCGTCAATCGACAACGCCGTATCGCGTCCCGTTCCCCCCTCGCGCACGCATCGGGCGCCGCTCGGAGGGTGACCGTTCGTCCCTCACCCGGGCTACACTCGTCTCGTGGGCGCATCCGGGCGGGTCCGGACTTCGTAGGGGATGACGAAGCTCTGCCCACGAGCGAGCTTGGTGGGGGCTCTGCTCAGAGGAAGAGAGATTCTCGTGAGCGACCCCTCCGACCGATCTGCGGAAGGCCGACCTGCGGAAGGCCGATCTGCGGAAGGCCGACCTGCGGAAGGCCGACCTGCGGAACAGCAATCCGCGGAAGAGCGATCCGCGATCGCGCGCGAGCTGCAGGATGCGGTGTCCCGCGCCGATTGGACCGCCGTGCAGACACTCATGGAACGCAACTGGTCGGCGCTCATCATCGCCGATCCGGCCGTCATCCGTGACGCCGTCGCGGCCCTGCCCGACGCTGTCGTGGCCGCGAATCCGCGCTGGATCTCGGCCCACAACTACCTCAGCTACCTCCCGGTCGGCGATGCTCCCCGGCCGCTGCGCTTTCGCGACACCGCGCCTCCCGGACTCTCCACAGCGCTCATCGACGTTCTCGTCGAGCTCACCAGCCGTGCCGCCGCGGCGCGCGTCGCCGGACGTCTCGACCGGGCGGTGCGGTGGGTCGACGAAGCGCGCGAGGCTCTCGGCGACGCCACCGACGAGGCCGTGGTCGAGATGCGGTACTCCCTGCCCGACCTGCACAGTCAATGGGGCAAGGTGCGCGAAGCCGCGGGGCAGAGCACCGAAGCATTCCGCGAATATCAGGATGCTCACGACCTCGCCGCGGTGACCGGCAACGAACTCATCTACCGCAGCTCGGCCGGCAGCCTCGCCTGGCTGCACACGATCGCCGGGCAGACCGCCGAGGCGGAGGCCTGGCTCGACCGGGTGCCGCGCGGCGACGCGCCCGACGGGCCCCCCGACTGGACGTCGAAGCGCTACGGCGTCACCGCGCACCTCAGCCGAGCCCTCGGGCACATCGACCGGCTCGAATACGACGAGGCCGGCGAGGTGCTCGACGTCTACGCCGACGTGGCCACGGCGCCCGAATACTGGGCCGTCATCCTCTATCTCCGTGCCCGGCTCGCCCGGCACACGGGTGACGCCTGGCGGGTGCTGACGCAGATCGACTCGGCCGTGCAGAGCAGGCCGCCCGAGCTGACCGCGGAAGGAATCAGCGCACACTTCATCGCCGTGGCACGGGCTGAGCTGCACATCGAGCTGGAGCAGCCGGCGCGGGCGCGGCAAGCGCTCGCGGGGCAGCGATCCATTCCGCCGTCGTCGTACTATCTGCAGCTCGAGCAGGCGAAGGTCGACATGCTCACGGGCGACCTGCAGGCGGTGGCTCGCATCGTCGAGCCGCTGCTGACCGTCGCGACCTCGGCGCAGCGGGTGATCGCCGAAGCCCTCGTGCTGAACGCGGTGACTCGGCTGCGTGGCGGATGGGGGCGTGAGGCAGCGGAAGGATTCCAGCAGGCCCTGACACTGATCCAGTCCGCGCGACTCTATTCGGCGCTGACCGTCATTCGCCGTGCGGACTTCGACGCGCTCGTGGCGGCGGTTCCGGGGTCGGCGATCACGCCACAGGTCCGGCTCGCACTCGACCGGGTGCGGGCTCGGGGGAGCTTCCTGCCGGAGATGGACTCGACCGTGCCGCTGTCGCCGCGCGAACGCTCGGTGCTCGCGGAGCTGGTCTCCGGGGCATCCGTCGCCGAGATCGCGAACCGGTTGTTCGTGAGTCAGAACACCGTGAAGTCGCAGCTGCGAAGCGTCTACCGCAAGCTCGGGGTCGCCAACCGCGCCGAGGCCGAGCAGGCCGTCGGCCGCTTCGGGCTCCTGGACTGAGCCTGCGCCCCACCCCACCCCACCCGGCCCTGCCCCGCCTCGCCGCGCGCGCCCAGCCCGCCCCACCCCGCCCTGCCCACCGGTGTCGAAACGACGGAGATCAGTCGTGAATCGGCGCGCAGACTCCGTCGAACCCGGCCTAGCGTCGAATTCTCCGTCGTTTCGGCGGGACTACTCCGCCGGGCCGTCGGGGGTGGGGGCGGGAGTGGGTGCCGGGGTCTCGGTGGCCCCGCTGCCCTCGGTGCCCGCCCCATCCTCGCCGGCCGCAGCCGACGCCTTGGTGAAGACGTCGGTGATGAAGGTGTTCAGCGCCTCGGTGTCGTCGAGTGCTCCGGTGTAGGCCGTGCCGTCGATGACGACGAGCGGCACCGTGGTGAGCGTCGTGACATCGGAGTTCGGGATGCTCTTCTGCGCCCGAGCGGTCGCATTCCCCACCCAGTCGTCGAATTCGTTGCCCGTGATGCAGGTGGCGATGGCCGGATCGGTCGCTCCCGCTTTCTGCACGAGGGCGACGAGGGCGTCGTTGGTGAGGCCGCCGTCGGGGAGGGTGGGCTGCGCGGCGACCAGCGCGTTGTGCACGACGAGCGCCGCATCCGGGGTCGTGTTCGCCACGCAGGCGATCGTGTTGGCGGCGCGGGTGGCGTAGCTGTCGGAACTCCCAGCACCCTCGAGGGCCACCGGGTGCAACTCGATGCTCGCGTAACCGGCTGAGACGTAGGACTGCAGGGCCGATCCGTTCGCCGTCTCGAACTTCGCGACGTCGGGGCTGGAGTAGTCGACGTACTCGGTGACGCGCAGCACGGTCGCAGTGTCGAGGTCGGAGGCGACAGGTTGAGCATCCGGCTGGATCGCCGCTGTCTTCGTGGCGACGGGCGGCGCCGGGGTCGCCCCCTCGGCGGCAGAGGCGTTCGCTGGATCACCCGTGAAGATGATGCCGTCGCTCAACATGTTCAGCGGGCCGACGAAGGTGGCGCGGATGCCGTTGTAGACCGCGAGGCCGGTGCCGGCGAGAGCCAGCGCGACCACGACCGAGAGGCTCGTGATGAGGATGACGCGGTTGCGCTTCTTGCGCCGGCGCTCCTCTTCGCGCTGGATGCGGGCGATCTCGCGGGCGAGCGCCTGTCGGTCCTTCTTCGCGAGCCCGTCGTACATGCTCTTGTCGGACTTCGCTGGGCTCATGCCGCGGGTGCTCCTTGCTCGTGCCGGCTGCGTCGGCTGATCGCCGAGGTGCTTCGCATCCTGTGTCTGATCGGCAGGAAGCCGCGACGAATAGACGCTAGGGAGGCAGTCTATGAGCCCGCTATGGATTGAGTGGGAAAATGACCGACATGGCTCTTCCGCGCGTCGACACCGTCGTCACCTATCCGTCCGGTTCGCTGGTGTCGTCGGGCACCGTCGTGCACGTCGAACCGCTCGGCGACGGGAGGGTGGTGGTGCTTCTCGACGAGACAGCGTGCCATCCGGTCGACGCGGCCTGGCCCGACCAAGGGGCGGATCGGGCGACGCTGACGGTGGGTGGGCACGACCATCCCGTGGTCGACTGCGTGGTGGGGGCCACGGATGGCGCGCAGCTCTTCCTCGGTTCGGCCGTGCCGGTGCGCCCGGGCGCCGACGGCTGGGCGTTCGTGGTGGCGCACGTGCTCGCGCCCGTCTCCGCCACCGAATCGCCACATTCCGACGGAATGGCGGCAGCGATAGCGACAGATTCTGGCGATTCGATGGCGACGTCGATCGCAGCGACGGGCGGTGGACTCGTCGAGGGCGCGGCGGCGCGCGTCGAGGTTGACGCCGCGCACCGGCGGGCGCTGTCGGCGGGGCACACCGCCTGCCACCTGGCATCGCTCGCGCTGAACGAAGCGCTCGCCGGCGCCTGGACGAAGGATGTCGCACGCGACGGCCGCGGCAACCCCGACTTCGACCAGCTCTCCATCGAGACGTCGACCATCGAACCGAACGGATCGCTCGACGTCTACCGCATCGGAAAGTCCCTGCGGAAGAAGGGCTTCGCGCCGGCGGTGCTGACCGAGGGGTCGGGCGGCGGCGACGCCCCGCTCGAGGCGCTGGCCGCTGCGGTCGACGCGCGGCTCGCGGAGTGGAGCGCATCCGGGGCCCGCGTCGAGGTGCAGCGCGACGGCGACGATCGCGGTCTGAGCGCGCGTCGCACGTGGACCTGCCACCTGCCCGAAGGAGCAGTCAGCATCCCGTGCGGCGGAACGCATGTCGCCTCTCTCGCCGAGTTCGCGTCGATCCGGGTCGCGTTCGACCTCGTCGAGCAGCCGGGCGCTCTCGAACTCCGGATGCGCACGACCGCCACCCTGGCAGTGGAGGACTGAGTCCGATGCGCGAACCACGGGTGCGCCGCCGTGCGCGGCTCGGGGGTGCCGGATGCCGGTGCTGAGCGCGGGAATCCTGCCGTGGCGGCGGAGCGACGGCGGCGTCGAGGTGTGGATCGCTCACATGGGCGGGCCCTTCTGGGCACGCAAAGACGAGGGGTCGTGGTCAGTCGTGAAGGGCGAGTACGGCGCCGACGAAGAGGCGCTGGCCGCCGCGCGGCGCGAGTTCGCCGAAGAGACGGGTTCGCCTGCGCCGGAGGTCGAATACGTGGTGTTGGGAGAGTTCCGGCAGCCGTCGCGCAAGGTGATCACGGTGTTCGCGGCGGAGACATCCGCTGTGCCGGATGCGGTCGTGAGCAACACCTTCGAGCTGGAGTGGCCGCCACGTTCGGGCCGTCGGCAGGAGTTCCCGGAGATCGACGACGCGCGTTGGTTCCCGCTCGCCGAGGCGCGCGTGAAGATGCTGGCGGGCCAGCGCCCGGCCCTCGACGCCCTCGAGCGCCTCACGGCCGGCTGACCCACTCGGCCTTCCGAGGCACCGACGCTCCCCCGAGGCGCCGACTACGCAGGCACCGGCGCCGACGCGAGCGGCAGCGCCTCGAGGCCCGCTCGCAAGCGGATGAGGTCGAGGGCGTGGGCGTCGAGCCGCCGGTCCTCGTCGGAGACGAGGGTCAGCGCGGGCACCGGTCGCGAACGCCCGGTCGCGGCATCCGGCTCCACGAACACGCTCATGCACTGCGTCGTGAGCTCCAGCGCCCGCGGCGTCGACGGCGGCGCCGACCGCACGTGGATCGCGATGTGCATGCTCTGCGGCCCGGTGTGGATGAGGCGCGCGGCCACCTCCACGATGTGCCCGATCCGGATCGGCCGGTAGAAGTGGATGCCCCCCGAATACACGGCGACCGCCGACTCCGACGTCCACCCCGCAGCGCACGCGAAGGCGGCCTCGTCGATCCAGCGCATCACCGTTCCACCGTGGGCGTTGCCACCCCAGTTCGCGTCGCCGGGAGCGGCCAGGAAACGGAACACGGTGCTCGGAGTCGTGCCCTCCGGCGAATACGCCTGCTGCTGCATGGCGTCGCGGATGGCGCGGCGCGGGGCGAGCCGTTCCTCGGCGCGGGCATTGAGCATCCGATCGCTCGACGACGTCGGCGACCACGGAGGAACCTCCTGCGGTCGCCCGTGATCGTCCACCGCGACGAACACGAGGATGCAGTGCGTCGCCGGCACGAAATCGCGACTGCGCACATCCGCTGCGTCGACGGTGACGAGCACCTGCATGCTGGTGCGTCCGGTGTGGATGATGCGCGCGTGCGCTTCGATGATCTCTCCGGATGCGATGGGCCGGGTGAAATGCACGTTGCCCACGTAGGCGGTGACGCAGTACGACGAGCTCCAGCCGACGGCGCAGGCGTACCCCGCTTTGTCGATCCACTCCAGCACCCGGCCGGCCGCGACCGTCGTGCCGCCGACGGCCGCATCCTGGGGCGCCGCGAGGAATCGAAGCGTGATTCTGTCGTCCATGTTGTCAGGATTGCAGGTCACGTGCCGACTTTTCGTGAATCGATAAGAGAAGAATCGACAATCTTTCCTTGGCGTCAAGCTCGCCGGTTCACTGCTTGCGTGCCTCGATGAGCGCCCGTTCGCTGTGCGACACGAATGATCCGGTGGCCTGGATGCGCGCATGCACGGCCGCGAGCCGGTCGCGGTAGCGCTCCACCGCGAAGTCGGGCACCGTCCAGAACACTTTGCGCAGGAAGTACACCACCGCCGCCACGTCGAAGAACTCCACCTTCGTCGACTCGTGCAGCGCATCCACCACCCGGAGCCCCGCTGCCTGAGCGCCGACCACGAGATTCGCGAGGCTGCGTGAGGTGTTCTCGTCGACGGGCTGCGGGCCGAGAAAGAATTCGTACAGCTCGCGGTTCGATCCTGCCGCCACCTGCTGGGTGAGGACGGTGCCGCCGGGGTGCAGCACGCGGGCGATGTCGACCCAGTTCGTGGACTGCGGATGCCGACTCAACGCCAGATCGAACCGCTCGTCGGCGAACGGCAGGTGCGCGTTCTCGGCGACTTCCACGACCTCGCCGCGGAACAGTTCCAGGCGCTCGCGGGCCAGCGTGAGGTTGGGCGGATAGCCCTCGGTGGCCCAGACAGTCTGGGGGATGCGGCCGTCCCGCGCGCCGGCGGCCGCGAGCGCGCCGGCGAACACTTCTGCGCCCCCGGTCTGGATGTCGAGCACCGCGTCGGCCGAGGCGATCCGGTCGGCCGCGAGCCCGGCGTATCCCCACGACGGACGCTCCTCGGTCGCGCGGCCCTCGAACCACGAGAAGTCCCAGCCCGCGGTCGGCACCGCAGCGCCTTCGCCGAGCAGGTCGTCGAAACTCCGGTCGGAACTCATGTGTCAATTCTGTCCCGCCGCGCCGGGCCCGCGCTGCCTTTCCGCCGTCTCAGACGCGCACGACCGCCGGCCCGCCCAGGTCGAGCAGCACCTCGTAGTCGGCATCCTGCGTCACCACAGGCAGGTCGTTGGCGAGGGCGACGGACGCGATCCACAAGTCGTTCACATTCACGCGACGCCCGGCTTCGAACAGCCGGAAGCGCAGCCGCGCCCACTGGGCTGCGGCGCGGTCGTCAATCACCAGTGCCTCGACGTCTGAGATGCCTTCGAGGGTGGCGAGCCTGCGCGCTCGGGTCTCGGTGTCGCGCGCGGCCAGCACTCCGGCGCGCAACTCGGCCACCGTGATGACCGAGACGAAGGAGCGCATGGGCAGCTTCGAATGATCGAGCACGCGACGGGATCCGGTGGCGATGAAGACGCTCGTGTCGAGCAGACCCCGCTCGAGTCGCTCGCTTGTCACGCGATCGGGCCGAGCTCGTCGGTGGTGTCGCCCGCGAGCTCGGCGAGATCGTCTCGCAACCCCGCGTCGGCCGGAGAGTCGAGCAGCACGATCAGGTCAACCGGGCCGATCCACTCCCGCCTTCCGGAACGCACCGGCACGAGCGACGCCACGGCGACCCCGTTGGCGGTGATGGTGATGTCTTCACCGCCCTGCACGCGGCGCACCACGTCGGCGGTGTGATTGCGGAGCTCGCGGACAGGAACGGCGGTCATTCTTACAGTGTAGCCATCCGTAGCACGCCGTAGCAAGCGCGATTGAGGTTCGTTCGAGCCGGACAAGGAAGATGGATTGTTGGACTCAGTACAATTAACCTATGCTGGCCCCATGACAGACTTCGTCGTGGAAGGCGTGGGGCGGCGACTCGTCCCCTACGCCGAAGGCCTCGAGCTGCAATCGCGGCTGCACGACCAGGTGCTGGCAGGGGATGCGCCTGACACGGTCGTGCTGCTCGAGCACGAAGCCGTCTACACAGCAGGCAGGCGCACCGAGGACTCCGAGCGCCCCGTCGACGGCACCCCCGTGATCGAGGTCGACCGAGGCGGAAAGATCACCTGGCACGGCCCGGGCCAACTCGTCGGCTACCCGATCCTGCGCTTGCCCGATCCGATCGACGTGGTCGCCTACGTGCGCTCGCTCGAGAGCTTGCTGCTCGACGTGGTGATCGAACTGGGCGTCGTCGCGCACCGGGTCGAGGGCCGCTCCGGCATCTGGACCACCGTCGCGGGCACCACCTGCAAGCTCGGCGCTATCGGCATCCGCGTCGCCCATGGCGTCACGACGCACGGCTTCGCGCTCAACTGCAGCAACAGCCTCGAGCCCTACGAGCGGATCGTGGCCTGCGGCATCCGCGACGCCGGCGTCACGACCATCAGCGAGGTGCTCGGGCGCCGGGTCGATCCGGCCGACGTGGTCGACTCGGTGATGGCCAAGTTCGAATCGCCGGGCGACCGGATGCGCGACCTGGTGCGCGTGGGCCACGAGGTCGTCGCGGCGGGCGTGCGGTGAGCGGGGGTTGCGCACCGGCCGGTGGAGCGACCGCCACGACTCCGGGGAGCGCGCCCGCGCACGCGCCCGAGGGGCGCAAGATGCTGCGGCTCGAGATCCGCAACGCCGAGACGCCCATCGAACGGAAGCCTCCGTGGATCAAGACGAAGGCCAAGTTCGGCCCCGAATACCGCGAACTGCAGGCGCTGGTGAAGACGCAGGACCTCCACACGGTGTGCCAGGAGGCGGGCTGCCCCAACATCTTCGAGTGCTGGGAAGACCGTGAGGCGACGTTCCTCATCGGCGGGTCGCAGTGCACGCGCCGCTGCGACTTCTGCCAGATCGACACCGGCAAGCCCGCCGACTACGACACCGACGAGCCGCGTCGTGTCGCGGAGTCGGTCGTCTCGATGAAGCTGCGATATGCAACTGTCACGGGTGTCGCGCGTGACGATCTGCCCGACGAGGGTGCGTGGCTGCACGCCGAGACGGTGCGCAAGATCCATGAGCTGAACCCGGGAACGGGCGTCGAGATCCTCGCCACCGACTTCTCGGGCAACCCGTCGTTGCTGCAGGTGGTGTTCGATTCGCGGCCCGAGGTGTTCGCCCACAACGTGGAGACGGTGCCGCGCATCTTCAAGCGCATCCGGCCCGCCTTCCGTTACGAACGCTCGCTCGACGTGCTGACGCAGGCTCGGTCGGCGCGGTTGATCACGAAGTCGAACCTCATCCTGGGCATGGGCGAGACCCGGGCCGAGATCTCGGAGGCGCTGCGCGACCTGCACGACGCCGGTTGCGACATCATCACGGTCACGCAGTACCTGCGGCCGTCGCCGCGACACCTGCCGGTGGCGTCGTGGGTGCGGCCGGAGGAGTTCGTCGACATCAAGGAGGAGGCCGAGCAGATCGGGTTCCTCGGTGTTCTTGCGGGTCCGCTGGTTCGCTCGTCGTATCGCGCGGGGCGCCTCTGGGCGCAGTCGATGCGCCGCAAGGGCTGGGAGATCCCCGAGGCGCTGGCTCCGCTCGCAGAGGCGGCCGACGCCCCCGCGGGATTCGCCCAGGCCGTCTGAGGCGCTTCGTCGAGCCGACCCCCGGCTCGCTGCTGCACTGCCACGTCTGCATTGCCACGCCAAGCCCCGCCCTGTCGATTTTCGGGAGGAGCTGCGCAACACGACGGCCCGCACAGGGGTTCGTCTGCTCCTGCTCCTCCCGAAGCGCTCAGCCTGCCGGCTCCGAGCCGGCCGCACCGGCCGGACCACCCGCGGGCGCCGGCTCCAGCGTCGGCACCGGCCCCACGACCGGCTTCTGCCACGGCCAGCGCCCGGTGATCTCGAGCTCCAGCGAGAAGCTGAGGAAGGTGCGGATGAGCACGATCGCCCCCAGCACGGCGACGCTCTCCAGCGTCGGGGCCACGGCCACGGTGCGGATGATGTCGGCCGCCACCAGCAGCTCGAGCCCCAGCAGGATCGCGCGCCCGAGTAGCCGCCGGAACTGGGTGTACACCGGATGCTGCCGCCTCAGCCCCCGCGTCAGCGCGTTGAGAGAGGCGTACAGCGCCCCCACCACGATCGCCGTGACACCCGCGGCGTCGATCACCTGGCCGACGATCTCGATGATCCCGTAGAAGTCCATGTCCGCCCGCCTGCTCCGTCGTCACGCGTCCCGCTGCGTCGCGCCGCGCTCCGTCGCGCCGCGTCCTGCTCTGTCAGAAGCGTGGCAGCGTGCGCACCCCGATGGCAAGCAGGATGCCGGGCGTCGCCGTCAGTACTGCAGCCGCTCGCCTTCCGGGATCACCCGCAACCAGGTGAACCCGTATCCGTCGAGCGCCACCGTCGCCCGGCCTGACGCATCCGCCCGCGTCGACTCGCCCGTGAGCAGCTCGCTCAGTTCGCACCCGGCATGTGCTCGCCCGAGATCGAGCGGCACCGTCACGGGCGACGCCGCGAAGTTGTGCAGCACCACGACCTGCCGGTCGTTCCAGGTGAGCGAGTGCGCCAGCACCGACGACGACTCGACCGGGAGCACGGAGAACGCGCCCCAGCCGAATTCGGGCGCGTTGCGGTAGTGCTGCACGAGCATCCGGATGAACGAATACAGCGACGACGGGTCGCGGCGCTGCTCCTCCACATTCACGTGCTCCGGCGCGTATCCGCCCGTCACGACGGCGTTGCGCAGCCGCGAGGGTCGCGCGGCCGAGAATCCGCCGGTCGCGCCCGAGCTCCACTGCATCGGCGTGCGCACGGCCATCCGCCCCTCGGCGTCGAGGTTCTCGCCCATGCCGATCTCCTCGCCGTAGAACAGCACGGGCGTGCCCGGCATCGAGAAGAGCAGGCTGTAGACGAGACGGATGCGCCGCGGATCGCCGTCGAGCATCGGTGGCAGGCGCCGCACGAGACCACGCCCGTACACCTGCATCCGTTCTTCGGGCCCGAAGGCGGCGAAGACCTCCTGGCGCTCGGCATCGCTCAGTTTGTCGAGGCTGAGCTCGTCGTGGTTGCGCACGAAGTTCGCCCACTGCGAATCGGGCGAGCCCGCGGGGCGTGACTGCAAGGCGGCAATGAGCGCAGACGCATCCTGCCGCGCCAGCGAGAGATACATGTTCTGCATCGAGATGAAGTCGAATTGCATCGTGAGTTCGTCGCCCTCGACACCGCCGAAGAACAGTTCCTGCTCCTCTCGGGGCAGGTTCACCTCGCCGAGCAGCACGCCGTCGCCCGAGCGCCGGCCGAGGAACGAACGGAGCGACCGCAGGTAGCCGTGCGGATCGGGCAGCAGGCGAGATCCGTCGATCACGCCCGACTCGTCGAGCAGGAACGGAACCGCGTCCACGCGGAACCCCGACAGCCCCAGCTGCAGCCAGAACCCCATCACCTTCGCGATCTCGTCGCGCACCAGAGGATTCGTGATGTTGAGGTCGGGCTGGTGCTTGTAGAAGACGTGCTGGTAGTACTGCCCGGTCTTCTCGTCGAGCTGCCAGTTGCTCGTCTCCTGATCGGGGAACACGGGCGCACCGTCGCCGGTCGGGGGCGAATCGCGCCAGACGTAATAGTCGCGGTAGGGGTTCGTCTTGCTGGAACGGGCCGCTTTGAACCACGGATGCTTGTCGCTGGTGTGATTGATCACCAGGTCGGCGATCACGCGCATCCCGCGGTCCCGGGCGATCCGGATGACCTCGACGAGGTCGCCGAAGTGTCCGAGCCTCGGATCGACGCCGTAGAAGTCGATGATGTCGTAGCCGTCGTCGCGATCGGGCGTCGGATAGAACGGCATCAGCCAGACGCAGGTCACACCGAGCTCGGCCAGATAGTCGAGACGGTTCGCAAGGCCCGCGAAATCGCCGACGCCGTCGGCATTCCAGTCCATGAACGTTTCGACGTCGAGGCAGTAGATCACCGCGCTCTTCCACCACAGGTCGCTGGTATCGGTCACCTTCATGATCTCAGTGTGTGCACCCTTCCGCCGGAATGCACGAGACCGGTGCCGGGTTCTCTCCTGCATGACTTCGAACGAAAGCGCAACTCCTGCCGCCGCATCCGGAACCTTCGCCATCGGAGGCGACCTCACCGTCAACCGGCTGGGCTTCGGCACCATGCAGCTCACCGGTCCGGGCGTCTGGGGTGACCCGGCCGACCGAGCCGCCGCCATCGCCGTGCTGCGTCGCTCGGTCGAGCTCGGCGTGAACCTCATCGACACCGCGGATGCCTACGGTCCGTTCGTGACGGATGCCCTCATCCGCGAGGCCCTGCATCCCTACGCTTCCGATGTGGCCATCGCCACGAAGGTCGGCTTCACCCGCCAGGGTCCGAACCAGTGGACCCCGGTCGGCCGCCCGGAGTACCTCCGCCAGCAGACCGAGCTGAACCTGCGCCACCTCGGCGTCGATCGCATCGACCTGCTGCAGCTGCACCGCATCGACCCGAAAGTGCCGCTCGAGGATCAGATCCGTGAGCTCGCGGCATTGCAGAGCGAGGGCAAGGTGCGTCACATCGGGCTCTCCGAGGTGACGGTCGACCAGGTGGTGGCGGCTCGCGCGATCGCCCCGATCGTCTCGGTGCAGAACCTCTTCAACCTCACCGACCGCAGCGCGACCGAGCTGCTCGACTACTCAGAGGCCGAGGGTATCGCCTTCATTCCGTGGTTCCCGCTGGCCACCGGGGAGCTCTCCGGCGCCGGTTCTCCGCTCGCGGCCCTCGCGGCGACGCACGGCTCCACCCCTTCGCAGCTTGCACTCGCCTGGTTGCTGCACCGCTCGCCGGTGATGCTGCCGATTCCGGGCACCTCGTCGCTGCAGCATCTCGACGAGAACGTGGAGGCGGCGCGCATCCAGCTCTCCGACGAGGAGTTCGCGGCGCTCAGCGCCCTGAGCTGACAGGCGGGCCGCGTAGGCTCGAAGCACAATGCGACGGATCGAACTCACCCCGCGCCCTGACTGGCGGTCCCGCTTGGACGCGGTGGGGTTCAGCTTCTACGACCTCGAGTCGGAGGGCGGTCGGCCCTACTGGAACGAGTCGGCCGCCTACGTCTTCACGATGCCTGAGATCGAGTTGCTCGAGCAGGCCACGACGGAGCTCTTCGCCCGCTGCATGGAGGCCGTGGAGTTCGTGGTGCGGCAGGGGCGCTTCGACGAGTTCGGCATTCCGGAGCGGTTCCACGAGCTGGTGCGCGCATCCTGGGACGACGACGACCCCACCGTCTACGGCCGCTTCGACCTGGCCTACGACGGAGCCGGCACGGTCACGCTGCTCGAGTTCAACGCCGACACTCCGACGTCTCTGGTCGAGACGGCTGCGGCACAGTGGCAGTGGCTCGAGGAGCAGACCGCGGCCGGTTCGCTGCCCGTCGGCGCCGACCAGTTCAACGGCCTGCACGAGCTCTTGATCGAGCAGTGGGAGCACATCCGCACCGCTCGCTGGGGTCTCGCACCGGGTGCGCGGCTGCACCTGGCGTCGCTGCATGACACGGGTGACGGGGAGCTGATCGTCGAGGACTTCGACACCGTTGCCTACATGGCCGAGACCGCGGCGGCAGCGGGCTTCGATCCGAAGCTGATCTTCATGGAAGACGTGAGCTGGAGTGTCGACGACAACGTCTTCCTCGACGGTGACGATGAGCCCATCCGCCGCATCTTCAAGCTGTATCCGTGGGAGTGGATGCTCGCCGAGCAGTTCGGTGGGTTCCTCCCGGCCAGCCGCGGGGCGACCCAATGGGTCGAGCCGGCCTGGAAGCTGCTGCTCAGCAACAAGCAGCTGCTGGTGGTGCTCTGGGAACTGTTCCCCGGGCATCCGAATCTCCTGCCCGCCTTCGCCACTCCGGATGCGCTGGCCGGCCGAGCCCATGTCGCCAAGCCGCGACTGGGCCGGGAGGGCGCGAACGTGCGGCTCGTCGATGCCTCCGGTGGGGTCATCGCATCGGCGCCCGGTGCATACGGCGACGAGGGCTTCGTGTTTCAGGAGCGGGCGCGGTTCGCGCCGATCCCGGGCAAGACCGCGGTGATCGGGAGTTGGATCGTGGGGGAGACCCCGGCCGGCATCGACCTGCGCGAGACCAGCGGACCGATCACCGGCGACCTCGCCGAGTTCGTGCCGCATTACATCGATCCGGACCAGCCCGACCCGGCCGATCGCGATCCGGACGACTCCGACCCGCAGCCCCCGCATCCACACCCCACCGAGGAGACGTCGTGAAATCGGCCCGATCCACCCGTCTGACCCTCTCGGGCATCGCCGCCGGTCAGCGTGCCGGTCTGGCCCGCCCCTCGCGGGCCGCAGTCCAGCGCGGCGTGGCGGTCGCATCCATCGCGGGTGCGGTGCTCGCGCTCTCAGGCTGCGCGCCGACCGACGAGGGCATCGTGCTCGAGGGCGCCGACGGCGAGAAGTACGTCGTGCCGCAGAACGCGGAGCGGCCGATGTACGACTCGAAAGAGGACTGCATCGCCGACGTCACCGAGCAGATCGCCGTGCTGCAGCGCCAGGGCGAAGACATCGTCGACACGCCAGAGGAGCTCTGCGAGCCCTCCAGTCGCTACCCCACGGCGCACTATTCGGGCCTGTGGCTCGGCCCGTTGCTGTTCGCGGGGTCGCGTTGGGCGTCGCCGCGCGTCTCGGGTTGGGCCCCGGTTCCGAGCGGTGGATTCGCGGCGCCGGGTTCGAAGATCCAATCCGACGTGGTCTCGCCCGCCCCGGCGGGTGCGAAGGCGGGCGATCGCGCGCCCCTGAAGGGCGGCTTCGGCGGTTCGGGCAAGTCGGGTTTCGGTTCCTCCGCCGGTGGGTGAACCTCCCCGGATGTCGGACGGGGCTGAGAGGATCGACCCATGACCGATCCCGCCTCACCCGACCCGCACGACGGCACCTGCTCCTGGGCCACCGGGTCCCCCGCGATGCGCGCCTACCACGACGCCGAATGGGGCGTGCCGAGTCGCGACGACAGGCACCTCTTCGAGATGCTGACGCTCGAAGGCGCGCAGGCGGGGCTGTCGTGGTCGACCATCCTGAACCGTCGAGCGGGTTACGCGAGAGCCTTCCGCGACTTCGATGTCGAGGCGGTCGCGGCGATGACCGACGACGAGCTGGAGGCGCTCATGCTCGATGAGGGCATCATCCGCAATCGTCTGAAGATCTTCGGCACCCGCAAGAACGCGCTCGCCCTCATCCGCGTGCAGGGAGAGTTCGGCAGCTTCGCCGACTACCTGTGGGGCTGGGTCGGCGGCGAACCGATCGTCAACCATCCGAAGGGTCTGGGCGACCTCCCGCCCACCACCGAACTCTCCGACCGCCTGAGCAAAGACCTGAAGAAGCGCGGCTTCACTTTCGTCGGCTCCACGATCGTGTACGCCTATCTCGAGGCCACCGGCGTCGTCGACGACCACGTCGACAGCTGTCCTGCGAAACGGCGGTGAGACGGGAGAGAAACGGCAGCGGTTAGGCTCGAAGCATGGTCATTTCTGCCGACACCTTCTCCGTTCCGCAAGCGCGCAAGCTCGTCACCGAACTGCCCGGGCCGAAGTCGCGGGAGCTGCACGAGCGTCGCCGCAAGACCGTCTCCCGGGGCGCCGGCACGCTCGCCGACATCTACATGGACCACGGATCAGGCGCCATCCTCGTCGACGTCGACGGCAACCAGATCATCGACCTCGGCTGCGGCATCGGGGTCACCACGATCGGTCACGCGCATCCGGATGTCGCCAAAGCCGCCGCCGAGCAGGCCGGCAAGCTCACCCACACCCTGTTCACGGTCACGCCCTACGAGAACTACCTCAAGGTCGCCGAGAAGCTCGCCGAGATCACGCCCAGCGACTTCGAGAAGCGCTCGATTCTCGTGAACTCCGGTGCTGAGGCCGTCGAGAACGCGGTGAAGATCGCCCGCAAATATACGGGCCGCCGTGTCATCGCCACGCTCGACCACGCCTTCCACGGCCGCACCAACCTCACCATGGCCATGACCTACCGCCCGTGGCCCGAGCGCGCGGGCATGGGCCCGATGCCGGGCGACATCTACAGTGTGCCGATCAGCTATCCCTTCCGCGACCCGGATGGCATGACGGGCGAAGAGGCCGCCGAACGCACCATCGACTACATCACCACCCACATCGGCGCCACCGAACTGGCGGCGCTCTTCGTCGAGCCGATCCAGGGCGACGGAGGAATCGTCATCCCGGCCCCCGGCTTCTTCAAGCGCCTGAGCGAGTTCTGCACCGAGAACGGGATCGTTTTCGTGGCCGACGAGATCCAGGCGGGCATCGCGCGCTCGGGCGCCTGGTATTCGATCGAGCACCACGGCGTCGTGCCCGACCTCGTCACCAGCGCCAAAGGTATCGCCGGCGGCTTCCCGCTCGCCGCCGTCACCGGCCGCGCCGAGATCATGGACTCCGTGCAGCCCGGCGGCATCGGCGGCACCTTCGGTGGCAACCCGGTCTCGACGGCGGCAGCGCTCGCCGTCTTCGACCTGATCGAGCGCGAGAACTTGATCGCCGAGGCGCAGCGCGTCGAACGCGCCTTCTTCGCCCGCATCGGTGACTGGGCGTCGAAGTACTCCGTGGTGGGCGAGGTTCGCGGAAAGGGCGCGATGTTCGGGGTCGAGCTCGTGCATCCGGGCACCAAGAAGCCCAACCCCGAGGCGCTCACGGCAGTCATCAAGCACGCCACCTCGAACGGCGTCATCGTGCTCGATGCCGGCAGCTGGGACAGCGTGCTCCGCTTCCTCCCGAGCGTCGTCATCAGCGAGGAGCTGATCGACGATGCCGCCACGGTCATCGAGCAGAAGCTGGCCGAGCTCTCCGCCTGACCGCGCTCCGCGCCTGAGCCGCGGACTTCTCCAAACGTCGCGCCGACCTCGGCGGTATAGCCGGGGGGTTCGCACGACGTTTGGAGAAGTCCGGACTCATTCCGCGGGGTCGGCCGCCGGGGTCGACGGGGGAGTGGGGCCGGGGTCGACCGGCGGCGCCGGGTCGACGGGCACGACCGGCGGCACCGGGGCGTTCGGAGTCGAGGTCGGCGGCGCCGTGGGGGTCGGCGTGGAGTCGGAATCGGATTCCGAATCGTCGTCGTCGAAGCGCGACGACGAGCCGTTCACCAGCGCCCGATCGGGATCGGGGAAGTCGCCGCCGCCGAGCACGTCGTCGTTCGCGGTCATCACCGAGCGCCAGATGCGATGCCGCACCGTGCTGCCCGCATAACCGTTCGGATCGACCTCCGTCATCGACACATTGCCGTTGACGTTGCCCACCCAGACCGCGGTGGCGGCGGCCGTGGAGGCGCCCACCATCCAGGTGTCCTTCTCGTTGTCGGTGGTGCCGGTCTTGCCGATGTGGGTGATGCCGTCATCCGGATCCGAGGCGGTCGCCGTGCCGCTCTCGATCGGCCCGAGCATCGCGTAGGCGAGGGTCGACGCGATCGACGGATCGAGCGCCTGGGCGCAGTTCGCCTGCGGGGGCGTGAGCTCGGTGCCGTCGGGGCCCTCGATCTTGTCGATCGCGACCGGTGCGCAGAACAGGCCGTTCGCCGCGATGGCTGCATAGGAGGCCGCCATCGTCACCGGCGCGATCTCGTTGGTGCCGAGCACCGACGAGGGCTGGGTGTCGAGGTCGGCGCCGTCGGCGCGGTGCACGCCGAGCGAGGCTGCGGTGTCTTTGATCTTGCAGAGGTCCATCTGCTGCGCCATCGCCACGAAGGCGTTGTTCACCGAGTTGGTCAGAGCACTCTGCACCGACATGGTGCCGGGCCGGGAGCTGCCGTCGTTCGCCGGCTCCCACGGGCCGCCGAGCGTCTGGCAGGAGTTCGGGAAGGTCGACATGTCCCACTCCCGCTCGTTGCCGCTCACGCGGTCGGAGAGGGTGTGGCCCTGTTTCAGCCATTCGGCCAGCGCGAAGACCTTGTAGGTCGAGCCGACCTGGAACCCTGAGGAGCCCCCGTAGTCGATGTCGGTGTTGTAGTTGACCGCGGTCGCACCCGGCGCCGCGGTGTCGGGGTCGTCGTCGAAGGTGGTGTTCTGGGCCATGGCGAGGATGCGGCCGGTGCCGGGCTGCACGGTGACGATCGTCGAGCCGAGGTCGGCCCCGTCGTAGCTGGCCGGGATGTACTCCTGCATGGTCTCGTTCGCGTTGGCCTGCAGATCGGTGTTGAGGGTGGTGTAGATCTTGTAGCCGCCCTGCTTGAAGTTCGACCAGCGCTGATCCGCGGAGTCGCCGAAGCTGGGGTCGTTCTTCACGATCCAGGTCACGTAGTCGCAGAAGTAAGCTGCCCCGTTCGCCGCAGCCTGACATCCGGTCGTGGGCTCGGTGATGTTGGGCGTCACCGGCGTGGCAACCGCCTCGTCGTATTGCTGCTGGGTGATCGCCTTGTGCTTGAGCATCGAGGCGAGTACGTCTTCATTGCGCCGAGCCTCGTTGTCCGGGATGTTCTCGGGCTCGTCGATCCGCAATCCGTTCGGTTCGTTCACGGTGGCGGCGAGCGTCGCGGCCTGGGCGAGGCTCAGATCGCGGGCGCTCACGCCGAAGTAGTACTCCGCGGCCGCTTCGATGCCGTAGACCGAGCCGCCGAAGTTCGCGATGTTGAGGTAGCCGAGCAGGATGTCGTCTTTGGAATACTGTTTCTCGAGCGCGATCGCCAGCCGCATCTCCTGCAGCTTGCGGTCGAGCGACTCGGTGGTGGCCGACTCGTAGGCGGCTTCGCGCTGGGCGGGGTCGTCGATCATCTCGGCCTGCTGCACCAGGATGTTGCGCACGTACTGCATGGTGATGGTGGATGCGCCGCTCTCGACGCCGCCCGACGTCACGTTGCCCACGGCGGCCCGGAGGCTCGACGCGATGTCGACGCCGTGGTGGTCGTAGAAGCGCGGATCTTCGGTGGAGACCACCGCATCCTTCACATACTGCGACACGTCGTCCCACTCCACTTCCTGCCGGTTCTGGTCGAACACGGTAGCCAGGAGAGTGTTCGATCCGTCGCTGTTGGTGGCGTAGATCTCCGACTTCTGCGCGAGGGTCGTGGGTCGGATGTAATCGGGCAGGCTGTCGAGCACATCCACCGACCGGGAGGCGTAGACACCGGTGACGGCCATCGCCGGCACGGCCAGCACGGTCACGAGCAGAGCGGCCACCACACTGAGCAGGGCGATCATTCCGACCGGGCGTTTTGTGCCGTCGACGACGCGCTGAAAGCGCTCGGTGAAGCGGTTGAGACGTTCGGGCATATGCGCCAGGGTACGACGTCGCGATTTGAAGACCCTGAATCAACCTGGGTGTTGCATGTGCCGGCGGTGAAGAGTAAGCCCGAAGGGGTGACGAGAGGATGCCCATGACCCCGAGCATCGAGCTGCTGCAGGATGCGTTCACACGCATCCGAGACACCGTCCGCCGCGCCGCCGGCGGCCTGAGCGAGGAGGAGCTGGCGGTCCGCGTCGACCCCGAGGCCAACTCGGTGGCTTGGCTGGTCTGGCACCTCACCCGGGTGCAGGACGACCACCTCGCCGACGTCGCCGGCACCGAGCAGGTATGGACGGCGGAGGGCTGGTTCGACCGCTTCGGTCTTCCCTTCGCTCCGGATGCGACGGGTTACGCGCAGTCGTCGGCCGAGGTCGGGCAGGTGGCCGGCATCTCCGCCGAGCTTCTCATCGGCTATCACGAAGCGGTTTACGCGTCGACCGTCGCCTACCTGCATTCACTCGGCGACGCCGATCTCGGTCGTGTGGTCGACCACAGCTGGAATCCACCGGTCACACTCGCGGTGCGCCTGGTGAGCGTGCTCTCCGACGACCTGCAGCATGCGGGGCAGGCATCCTTCGTGCGGGGGCTGGTGACCCGGCGGAGCTGACCGGGCCACGCTGACCGGCCAGATCGACCTCGCCACGCTGACCTGGAACCGGCTTGTTTGCAATATAGCGCCATTGCTAGATAGTGTGTAGCTATATTGCTAATGAGCGAAGGAGCGACATCATGCGGGTGGCCATCACGGGCGGTACCGGGTTCGTCGGGCGTCACCTCGCGGAGCGGCTCGGCGCTGCCGACACCGTGGTCGTGTTACGCCGCACGGGCGTCGCGATCGACGACGTCGAAGCGCTCGCCGAGGCATTCGCCGGCTGTGATGCCGTCGCCCACTGCGCCGGCATCAACCGGGAGATCGGCGACCAGACCTTCGACCACGTGCACGTCGAGGGCACCCGCGCCGTCGTCGAGGCAGCTCGCCGAGCCGGCGTGAAGCGCATCGTCATGCTCAGCTTCCTGCGCGCCCGTCCTGACTGCGGGTCGGGGTACCACGAGACGAAATGGGCCGCCGAAGAACTCATCCGGCATTCGGGCATCGAGCACACGATCCTCAAGTCGGGCATGATCTACGGCCCGGGCGACCACATGGTCGACCACGTCACCCGAGCCGTGCGCACCTTCCCGGTGTTCGCGACCGTCGGTTACCGCGAGCGCACCGTCCGGCCCATTCCGGTCGAGGAGGCGGTCGATGTGCTGGTCGCCGCCTTGGAGGGCCGCATCCCCGACCCCACCGTCGCCGTCATGGGAGCCGAAGAGCTCGAACTCGGGGCCGCCGTCCGCCGCATCGCCGGAGTCGCCGGCCGTCGGCCGTTGTACGTGCGCGTGCCGGTCTGGTCGATCCGCGTTCTCGCCCAGCTGACCGAATGGGCGATGGTGGTTCCGCTCGTCGCGAAGGCGCAGGCGCGGATGCTGGGTGAGGGTGTCAGCGAAGCGGCGCCGTGGGCGCCCGAGCTGCCCGACGGCATCCGTCCGGCCCAGCGGTTCACCGAGGCGCGCATCCGCGCTGCACTGCCTGAGGGGCGCTTCGGGTGGAGCGACCTGCGGATTGCGCGGGCGATCGCTCGGCGGAGTGACTCGACGGCGAAGCGTCCGGTCCGCCCGGCGGCCGAGCTGTAGCGCCGCTGCCGCGCCTACTCCTCGAGCGCTGCCGCCTTATCGAGCAGCACCTGGCGCTGACGGTCATTCGCGACGAGGCCCGCCGCCGTCGTGAGCTCCGAGCGGGCCTCCTGCACCCGGCCCAAGCGGGCGAGCAGCTCGCCACGAACGCTCGGCAGCAGGTAGCTGCCCGCCAGCGCACCCGACGTGGATATCTCGTCGACGATGCGCAATCCGGATGCCGGCCCCACCGCCATCGACACCGCCACGGCACGGTTCAGTTCCACGACCGGGTTCGGCGCGATGCGGCCGAGGGCTTCGTAGAGCACCACGATCCGCTCCCAGTCGGTGTCGTCGACCGACGGAGCCACGGCATGGCATTCGGCGATAGCGGCCTGCAGGGCGTACGGCCCGCGCCCGCGACCGAGCGCATCCGCTCGCTCCAGTGCGGCGACCCCGCGGCCGATCTGGGCGCGGTCCCAGCGCGCGCGATCCTGGTCGGCCAGCAGCACGGGGCTGCCGTCGGCGCGCGAGCGGGCTCCGAACCGCGAAGCTTGGAACTCCATCAGGGCCACGAGAGCATGCGCCTCCGCTTCGCGCGGCACCAGACCCGCCACCATGCGGCCGAGCCGGAGTGCCTCTCCCGCCAGCTCGGCACGCATCCAGCGGTCTCCGGATGTCGCGGAGTACCCCTCGGTGAAGATGAGGTACACCACGCCCAACACCGACCCGAGGCGCGCCGACCATTCGCTCGGATCGGGCGTCTCGAACGGCGTCTTCGCCGCAGCGAGGGTCTTCTTGGCTCGCACGATCCGCTGCTGCACCGTCGCCACCGGCACGAGGAACAGTCGCGCGATCTCCTCGGTGCTGAGGCCCCCGACCACACGCAACGTGAGCGCCACCTGCGCCTCGCGCCCGAGCACCGGGTGGCAAGCGGTGAAGACGAGGCGCAGCACGTCGTCGTCGATGGGCTCGCCGGCGTCGGTTGCGTCTCCGAGCTCTGCGAGATCGTGGGCGATCGCTCGGTAGCGGTCGTCGAGACGCTCGCGTCGTCGCCAGCCGTCGATGGCCTTGCGCTTCGCGACGGCGGTGAGCCAGGCACCGGGATTCTGGGGCACCCCGGCCGATGGCCACTGCGCCAGTGCGTCGATCACGGCCTCTTGAGCGAGGTCTTCGGCGAGCGAGAAGTCACCGGTCACCTTCGCGAGTGTGGCGACGATGCGCGCGCTCTCGATGCGCCAGACGGCGTCGACGGTGCGGTGGATGCTCGCACCGTCGACGCCGTTCGGGCCGGGGTTCATGACGCTCAGCCCAGCGCGCCCTCGCCGCGCCATTCCTTCTCTTTCTGGATGTACTCGTTGTCGGAGAAGGCTTCGAAGTCGCTCTCGTCGGTGATGCGGCGCACCTCGAGCTTCGACCCGGCGCCGAGCGGTGCCCGGCTCGCCCACTGGGCGGCCTCCTCGCGGGAGGACACCTCCACGATCCAGAACCCGTTGAACAACTCGTGCACCTCGCCGTAGGGGCCGTCGGTGACGACCGGGGTCTCGCCGCCGAAGTCGACGACGAAGCCCTCTTGCGCATCCGTCAGTCCGTCGCCGCCGATCAGCACTCCGGCCTTGACCATCGATTCGTTGTAGGCGCCCATCGCGTTGATGATCTCGGTGAAGTCCATCGACTTCGACGCCTCGATCGCCTCAGCGGTGCTGCGCATGATCAGCATGTACTTCATGGTGTCTCTCCTCGTTCCGGCGGGGCCCCTGCGGCCCCTTCTACTCAGGCGTCGAACGGGAGCGACCGGGATCGACATCGCCCCCGAAAAAAGTTTCACGTGATCTCACGACTCGAAGCGGGCGGCCCTTTCCTCATCGAGGGCGTAGCGGATGCGGGACCGCATGTCGTCTGACATCTCCGGCAGTTCGGTGGGGGCGAACCAGCGTGCCTCCGTGTTTTCGCCGTCGGCCGGGAAAGGGTCGCCGGATTCGTAGCGCATACGGAAGGTGAGGTCGAGGTACTGCGACTGGTCGCCATTCGGGTAGGTGACCATCGGGATGGTGTGCACCCATGCCAGGTGCACCGGATGCGCCACTACGGCCGCCTCCTCGAGCACTTCGCGTGCAGCGGCGACGGCGGGCTCCTCGCCGGGGTCGACGATGCCGGTCACCGGAGTCCACGCGCCCGTGTCGCTCCGTCGCACCAGAAGCAGTTCGTCGCCGCGCGTCACCACGGCAGTGATGCCGGTGAGCCACAGCGGAGCGTGCCCGATTTTCTCGCGGAGGGCCAAGACGAAGTCGGGTGTCGGCATGCTCCGAGCCTATCGAGCCGTTTCACGACGGTTGGCATCTTCGTCGGGTACTCCGCCGCGACGACGAACACGAGTGCTGATGCGTCTTTTGCACCTCTCGCCGGCTGAGGTTATCCGTTTGAGTGACGCTGGCCGGCAGTCGTGCCGGTCGGCGCCGCGGGGGCGCGGGCCGCGGCGTCATCACGAGTGTCGTGGCCGGCGAGCGCGCCGAGCGGTGCGGGGGAGGGTCGTTTCACGCGCCCTGCCGCCCGCCCCGCGTCCAACTGCCAATGGGCGCGCGCGGGAGTGCGGGGGAGGGTCGTTTCAGGCGCCCTGCCGCCCGCTCCGCGTCCAACTGCCAATGGGCGCGCGGGGGAGGATCGTTTCACGCGCCCTGCCGCCAGCCCCGCTGTCTACCCGTCGGCGGGGGCGCGGGCGGGTGCGGTGTGGTGGTGGCGGCCGTGGGGGCTGCGCCAGTTGAGGTGGCGTGGCCGGTCGGGGTCGGGCTTGACGGTCCAGCCGGTGTCGTGTTTGAGGTGGTGGTGGCGGGAGCAGAGGTAGGTGAGGTTCTCAGCGGTGGTGGCGCCTCCGTGGGCCCAGTCGTGGGTGTGGTCGAGTTCGCAGCGGTTGGCGCGGCGTCCGCAGCCGGGGAATCGGCAGGTCTGGTCGATCGCAGCGAGCACCAACCGCAGCTCGGGTGAAGCGCTGTACCGGTCGCGCCCGGCCTCATCGCCCCCGTTGGCGCCGGTCGTGGGTCGGGTGGCTGCGTCGCGCGTGGGCAGGTGGTCGGCGGTCGCGCGGCCCCAGTGCCGGGTGATCACCGTCGGTTCCCCGGTCACCGGGTGGGTCAGCACCCGCAGGAACGTCGGGGCGGTCGCCGCGATGGCCCGGGCGGTGTCGGCGTCGATCGGCCCGTAACCGTGCAACTCGCCCGGCTCATCCGACACCCCCGCGACCGTTGCCGCCGGCACGGTCACGAGCACGGTGGCGGTGATCGACGCGGGTCGGGCCGGGTTGTCGGGGGTGAGGATCAGGCGGGTGAGGGCGTCGGCGCGGCGTTGCGGGTGGGTGCGCGGGTCGGTGTCGGAGCGTTCGGCGCGGGCGATCTTATCGAGGAGGTCGTCGATCGCGACCGCGTCGACCGCGGGCAGGTGGTGGGTGAGGGTCGCCATCCCGTCGCACTCGGGCGAGAGCCACACGCTCCGCTCTTCCCGCGCCTGCCGGTGACGCACGACGATCGACTCGGGGTGCGCGGTCTCCCGCATCCGGCGGGCCTTCTCGGCGAAACGGTGCGCCGGCAACACGACCGCCTCGGCGAGCAGCCGGGCTTCGAACTCCGGCCGGGCGTCCGCAGGGAGGGTGCAGGCGTGGGCGACGAGATGCCGGGTGTGTAACGCCGACACCCGGCCGTTTTCGAGGGCGGCGAGGGTGGTCGGGTAGTCGCGCACGAGCTGCTCGGCCTCATTCATCATCCGCGCCACGGTGCGCTCCGACCGCAATGTCGCCGTGGCGATCTCGACCGCCACGAGTGTGCGTTCACCGTCCCGCGCGGCCGAGAACTCCCGGCCGACCGGCGACACCAACCCGGCCCGCTCGTCAGCGATCACCGCCGCCGCGGCCAGGCCCCGGGCCCGCCGCGCATCCAACCCGGCCGTCAGGAGGTCGACCTCGCGGAGCTCGTCGATGACGGCATCGAGGCGGGCGTCGAGCTCCTCGGTGCGGGTCACGAACAAGCTCTTCATGAGATTTATTCAAGCATGAGCCACCGACACTGGGATGATGCCCGACGCCGACCGGCTGCCGCGCGCTTCGCGCTTGCCCGAAATGAAACCTGGCTGGGACGAACGCATGGATGCGTACACGGCCAAGCTAAACGCATCCGTCACCTACTCAGGGATCCAGCCACGACCCATCGTCGGCAAGCGCGAAGCGCGCGGCAGCAACGTAGACGATGGGACCGCCTGAGACTCAGCTCAGCTGGTTCTTCTCCACCCAAGCGAGGTACTCCGGCGTCACCGTGCCGGTCACGTACTCGCCCGTGAAGCAGCTCATCTCCAAGTCGGTGACGTCGGAACCGAGAGTGATGGCACGACGCATGTCTTCGACCTCCTGGTAGATCAGGTGGTCGGCACCGATCGCCGCCGCGATCTCAGGGATCTTGCGATCATGAGCCACGAGCTCGTGCCGCGACGGCATGTTGATGCCGTAGACGTGCGGGTAGCGCACGGGAGGCGCGGCCGAAGCGAACGTCACCTTGTTGGCGCCGGCCTGCCGGGCCATATCGACGATCTCCTTCGACGTCGTGCCGCGCACGATCGAGTCGTCGACGATGAGGATGTTCTTGCCCTTGAACTCCGACGACATCGCGTTGAGCTTCTGCCGCACCGACTTCTTGCGGGCAGCCTGCCCGGGCATGATGAACGTGCGACCCACGTAGCGGTTCTTATAGAACCCCTCGCGGTATTCGACGCCGAGCTTCTGGGCCACCTGCATGGCGGCCGGACGCGACGAATCCGGAATCGGCATCACCACATCGATGTCGCCCATGGGCGTGTAACGGGCCACGGTGTCGGCGAGGTAGTTGCCGAGCCGCAGGCGCGCCTCGTAGACCGAGATGCCCGACATCACGGAGTCGGGACGGGCCAGGTAGACGTACTCGAACGAGCACGGCACCAGCACCGGGTTCGGCGCACACTGCTTCGTGATGAGCTCACCGTCGAGCGTGATGAACACGGCCTCTCCGGGAGCGACATCGCGAAGCACGGTGTAGCCGAGGCTCTCCATCACGAGAGACTCGGATGCGACGACGTACTCCATCTGCCCGCTCTCGAGCAGGCGGCTGCCGATGGTGAGCGGCCGGATGCCGAACGGGTCGCGGAACGCGAGCAGCCCGTGCCCCGCGATCATGGCGATGGCGGCGTAGGAACCCTCCACCCGCTCGTGCACGCGGGAGACGGCCGTGAAGATCTGGTCGGGGTCGAGCGAGAGGCCGGAGACCTGCGACTGCAACTCGTTGGCGAAGATGTTGAGCAGCAACTCGGTGTCGGAGTCGGTGTTGAGGTGCCGACGGTCGATGTTGTAGAGCTCGCCGGTGAGTTCACGCGTGTTCGTGAGGTTGCCGTTGTGCACGAGGATGATGCCGTAGGGCGCGTTCACGTAGAACGGCTGCGCCTCCTGCTCCTGCGAGGCCGAGCCGCGCGTGGCGTAGCGCACGTGTCCGAGGCCCATGGTGCCGAGCAGCGACCGCATGTCGCGGGTTCGGAATCCCTCGCGAACCTGACCCTTCGCCTTCACGATGTGGAAGGTGCGGCCCTCGGCCGTGGCGATGCCCGTCGAGTCCTGCCCACGGTGCTGAAGCAGCAGGAGGGAGTCGTAGACGAGTTGGTTGACCGGGTCTGAGGAGACGATGCCCACGATGCCGCACATTGCATCGATTCTACCGTGCGCCCGGGGCACCCCGTCATCGCGCCCCGGGCCCCGCGGCATCCATTCGCGCCATTCATAAGAAGCGGCAAGGTGCGCGCAAGACCCCTGATAAGCGAGCTGCCTACGGTCGACCTGTCCGACACCCGCCCAGGCCGACGGCCGGCCCTCGAGGGAGATCATGAAACTCGTCAGAATCGCACGACGCATCCGTCCACGAACGTGGCTGATCTGCGGCCTCGCCGCACTGCTCGCGGTGGGCGGCGGCACCACCTGGCTGGTGCTCTCGCTCACTGCGACCTCGGCCTCCGCTTCCGCCTCCGTCGACGCGGAGGGACAGCGCATCATGAACGTCGCCGCCTCTCTCGAGACGCTCGAGAAGACCGTCGACGCATCGGGCACCATCGCTCCGGTGGTCGACGAAGACGTCGACTTCGAAGTGGCCGGCACCGTTACCGCCGTGAACGTCACGGCCGGGTCGACGGTGACGGCGGGCGACGTGCTCGCCACCGTCGACACGCTCACGGTGCAGGCCGATCTGCTCGAGGCGCAGGCGACGCTCGCCACCGCGCAGGCAACGCTCTCGACCGCCGAGGCCGACGATGACGGAACGGATGCGGCCGCCGCACAGATCGCAGCCGACGAATCCGCCGTCGCCGTTGCGCAGGCCGCCGCCGACAAGGCAGCGGCCGCGGTGAGCGGAGCCACCCTGACCGCGCCGGTTTCGGGACTCGTCACCGCCGTAAACCTCACGGTAGGCGACACGGTGACCGGCACGGGCAGCAGCGGCAGCGGCGTCGGCGACGGCTCCGATTCGGGCACCTCCGCCCCGTTCACGATCGTGGGAACCGACGCCTGGCAGGTGTCTCTCTCGGTGGGCGAGACGGATGTGCCGAACGTCGCATCCGGAGACCAGGTGGAGCTCTCGACGGATGACGGCACCGCCTTTTTCGGCACGGTCAGCTCGGTGGGCCTCTTGCCGTCCACCACCTCGGGAGCCGCGGCCTACCCGGTGACCGTGACGGTCACGGGTTCGCCCGAGGGGTTGCACGACGGCGTCTCGGCGACCGCCAAGATCGTCTACGAGCGCCGCACCGACGTTCTGACCGTGCCGAGCGGTGCGGTGACGACTGCCGACGACGGCACGACGAGCGTGACGGTGGTCGACGCCGACGGCGGGGAGGCCACGAAATCGGTGGCCGTGGGTGAGACCGTCGGAAACCTCACCGAGATCACCGACGGGCTCAGCGAGGGCGACCTCGTGAAGGTGACCGTGTTCACACCGACCGGCGACGGCGGAACCGGCGGCACGGGTCAGTTCCCCGGCGGCGGAACGCTGCCCGACGGTTTCGACCCGAGCCAGCTCCCCAGTGGCGGAACACTGCCCGACGGCTTCGACCCCAGCCAACTCGGCGGGCAGCTGCCCGGAGGGGCGGTGAACGGTGGTTGAGCGCACGGTCGACCTCGGGGTCGAGGCGGCATCCGCCGAACCTGTCATCCAGCTCACCGCGGCCCGCAAGCTCTACCGCTCGGGCACCATCGAGTTCGAGGCCCTGCGCGGCGTCGACCTCGAGATCACCGAGGGGGAGTACGTCGCGATCATGGGCCCCTCGGGCTCGGGCAAGTCGACGTTGATGAACGTGCTTGGCTGCCTCGACACGCTGACGTCGGGCAGCTACCGGCTGGCCGGTCACGACGTCGACGACCTCGATGAGGCCGAGCTGGCGCAGATCCGCAACGAGCGCATCGGCTTCGTCTTCCAGCAGTTCAACCTGCTGCCCTCGCTCGAGGCCTGGCGCAACGTCGAACTTCCGCTCGTCTACGGGCGGGTGCCGGCGGCCGAACGCCGCGAGCGGGCCGAGCGCGCGCTCGACCGCGTGGGCCTCGGCGATCGCTACGGCAACCGGCCGGGTGAGCTCTCGGGCGGACAGCAGCAGCGCGTGGCCGTGGCGCGGGCACTCGTCGGCGAGCCGACCCTCCTGCTCGCCGACGAGCCCACCGGCAACCTCGACTCGGTCTCGACCGAAGACGTGCTCGGTCTCTTCGACGAGTTGCACGAGCTGGGCCGCACGATCGTGCTGATCACCCACGAGCGCGAGGTGGCCGAGCGCGCCCGCCGCATCGTGCGCGTGCGCGACGGGCTGCTGCTGCCCGACACGGATGCGGTCGAGCGAGCGGATGTCGCCGCGGGGGTGCTCTCGTGAACTGGACCGAGACCCTCCGCACCAGCTGGTCGGCCGTGCGCTCGCATTCGCTGCGCTCGCTGCTGACCGTGCTCGGCATCCTGATCGGCATCGCCGCGGTCATCCTCACCGTGGGCCTCGGCCTCGGCACCCAGAAAGACGTCAGCGCGCAGATCAGCTCGCTCGGCAGCAACCTGCTCATCGTGTCACCGGGGTCGAGCACCGACAGCTCGGGCCTCCGCGGTGGCTTCGGCACCGGCGCCACCCTCACCACGGCGGATGCGGATGCGCTGGCCTCCGCGGTCAACGCGCCCGACATCGAGGCGGTCGCGCCCGAGAAGTCCACCTCGCTCTCACTCGAAGCGGGAGACGCGAACTGGACCACGACCGTCACCGGAACGACCCCGTCGTGGCTCGACGTGCGCTCGCGGGAGCTGCTTGCCGGGGAGTTCATCGACGGCGAGGATCAGGACTCCGCGGCATCCGTCGTCGTGCTCGGCTCGGAGACCGCCACCGAGCTCTTCGGCACCACGAACGTGGTGGGGCGCACGGTGAGCGTCGACGGGCGGAGCCTCGAGGTGATCGGTGTGCTCGCATCCGCCGGGTCGGACTCCTCGTCGAACCTCGACGACCTCGCGATCGTTCCCCTCTCCACGGCGGCGAGTCAGCTGATCGGCGGCGCGGGCGGTGATTCCGTGTCGACCATCTACCTCAAGGCGACCTCCGACGGGCAGCTGTCGGCCGCCTACCAGGAGGCGCAATCGGTGCTGTTGAATCTGCACGGCATCACGTCGACCGACGGCGCCGACTTCACGATCTCGAGCCAGGATGCACTGGTCGACACCGCGACCTCGATCTACCGCACACTCACCGTGCTGCTCACCGGAATCGCGGCGCTGTCGCTGCTGGTGGGCGGGATCGGCGTGATGAACATCATGTTGGTCTCGGTCACCGAACGCACCCGCGAGATCGGGTTGCGCAAGGCGCTCGGGGCGCCACCGTGGGCCATCCGGCGGCAGTTCCTTGCCGAGGCCGCGATTCTCGGACTCTCCGGCGGCCTGCTCGGTGCGCTGCTGGGCATCGGGGCGGCCTTCGCGTTACCGGGCGTGATCGGGTCGTCGATCGAGGTCTCGCCGGCCGCGGTGGGCGTCTCGATCGCCGTGGCGATCGGCATCGGGCTCGTGTTCGGGGTGTATCCGGCCACCCGGGCGGCCCGGCTTGCGCCCATCGATGCACTGCGCAGCGAGTGACCACCTTCTCCTCTCACAGCTAAGGAATTCAGGATCATGACAATCTCACGCGTTTCACGGGTCATCCGGCCCCGATCCATCCGATTCGGCGCTGCGCTCGGCGCTGTCGGGCTGGCGGGCGTGCTCGCCCTGTCGGCGTGTTCGTCTTCGGGCTCGGCGTCGGATGCCGCGTCGCCGGCGCCGAGCGGGTCGGCCGCGGGGCCGGGGGCGGCCGAGGGCGCCCCGGCCTTCGGCGGCGGCGGTGTGTCGGGCGAGATCGCAGCGATCTCCGGCACCACCTTGCAGGTGCAGGACACCGAGTCGCAGACGGCGGTCAGCTACACCGCTGACACGGCGATCACCCGAACCGTCGAGGGGGCGCTCTCCGATGTGAGCGCGGGCGTGTGCGTCACCGCGTTCACGGGGGGTGCGCCGACGACCGACGGCAGTGCGGCGGATGAAGACGACGCCGTGCCAGACGACGGCTCGGCGGCATCCGTCATCATCACCGCCGCGGTCGACGGAACCTGCTCGACCGGCGCCTTCCCCGGCGGCGGCACTCGTCTCGATGGTGCGCCCGACGGATTCGACGGGGGCACCCCTCCCACCGACGTGCCCGAGGGGATGACTCCGCCGAGCGACCTCCCTGAAGGTGTGATGCCGACCGCGCCCGGCGACGGCGCCGGTGGTGGCGCCTTCGGCGGCCTCACGACGGGTCTCGTCACGGCGGTCTCGGGCACCGGGTTCACCGTGGAGGCCACTGCAGCCGACGGAACGGTCTCGACCAAGGAGGTGACGGTCGACGACTCCACCGCATTCACCCGCACCGAGTCGACCGACGCGACGGCCCTGGTCGTGGGCGCATGCGTCACGGCGATGGGAGAGGCCGACGACAAGGGATCGGTCGCCGCCACGTCGCTCGCGATCGAGGCCGCGGGTGCCGACGGATGCTCGGCCGGCTTCGGCGCACGCGGGCCCGGTGGCGGGGCCCCGGGCACGTCGAGCACGTCGGGCACGTCGACCTCGGGAAGCGGAAGCTGATGGCCCGCCGCACCCGCCGACCCGCACCCGACGCCGAGCCCCTGTCGCCCAAGCGACTCGCAGCACGGCGGCGGCGCACCAAGCGCATCCTGGCCGTCAGCATCACCACCGTCGTGCTCTGCGCGTTCGGCGGGGGAGCGGTGTTCGCACTCACGCAGGGCTCGGGTGCCGAATACCGCACGGCCTCTGCCGAGAACGGCTCGGTCGACCAGCAGCTCTCCCTGAGCGGCACGGTCGCCTCGGCGACGCGTCGTGACTCGGCCTTCCACGTCGGTGGCGCCGTCGACGCCGTCTCGGTGAAGGTCGGTGACACCGTCACCGCAGGTCAGCAACTCGCCACCCTCGACACCGGTGACCTGCAGGATGCGGTCGACTCCGCCCAGGATGCGGTGACGAAGGCAGAAGAACGTCTCGCCGACGACCTCGAGACCCAGGCGTCGGGTGGTTCGTCGGATTCGTCGGGCGTGCCCGACACCGGCGCCACGGGTGGCGCGCCCGACGGCATGACGGCGCCGGATGCGGGCGGATCGGGCTCGGCTCCCGGAGGTGGAGCGGCTCCCGGCGGCGGAACCGCTCCGGGTGGCGGCACCGACGACCCCGGCGACGGAGACTCGGGCGGCGGCGCAGGCGGGCCCGATCAGGCCGCCATCCAGGCCGCGGTCGATGCCGTCACCGCCGCTCAAGAGGCGGTGCTCGCCCAGTACTCGACGGCGTCGGCCGCTCTGGCTGCCACGCAGGAGACGATCGCCGCCTCCGACGAGACCTGCCGGCCCTTCCTCGAAGCCACGATCGACGAGCTCACCGGTGGTGACGGCGGTGGTGAAGGCACCGACGGAACTGAAGGCACCGACGGAACTGAAGGCACCGATCCCGGGGCCGACGACGGCGGGTCCGCCGACGACCAAGCCGCGCTCGACGCCATCAAGGCCGATCTCGCCGCCTGCCAGTCGGCGATCACCGAGGTGCAGACCGAGCAGTCGCAGGTGAACGATGCGCAGTCCGCGTTGACCCCGCTCATGGACGCGCTCGACGCGGCCGTCGCCTCCCTGCAGGCAGCAGTCGCCGGCACCTCGGGCTCCGGCTCGGCCACCCCCACTCCCACCCCCACTCCCACCCCCAGCGCCGCCCCGGCAGCCGCCGAACCGGCCGCCGCCGTCGCCGACGGTGCCTCCACGGGAGGGACGATCGTTCTGGCCTCCTTCACCTCCACTTCCACCCCCACCGTCGCCGAACCCGACGCGGGCTCCGGCGGCGCGGGCATCGACACCGGCGCATCCACCACCATCACCGCTGAGACGATCGTCGCCGACCAGGCGCAGATCGACCTGGCCACCGCCGACCTCGCTCTCGCCCGGCAGAAGCTGGCGATGGCGACCCTCACCAGCCCCATCGCGGGCACGGTCGCCGCGGTCGGCCTGGCGGTCGGCGACACCGTGACCGCGGGCTCCACCACCGCCGTCATCTCGATCATCGGCGATGACGGGTTCGTCGTGGAGTCGACCGTCACCCTCGCGAAGGTGAGTGCTCTCGCTGCCGGACAGAAGGCATCAGTCGACCTTCCGAGCTCCGGCACCACCGTCACCGGCACCGTGAGTGCGATCGGTGTGCTGAATGTCTCGGAGGACTCCTCCACCCCGAGCTATGAGGTCACCATCGCCCTCGACCCGACAGAGGCGCCGCTGCTGAACGGCGCCTCTGCCCGGGCCACGGTCGCAATCGCCTCCGAGGGCGACGTGCTGACCGTGCCGACCTCGGCCGTTCACCGCTCCGGGTCGGACTACACGGTCGATCTGATGGTCGACGGATCTCCGCAGTCGACAGCGGTCGAGATCGGTGCGATGGGCGCCGAGCGCACCGAGATCACCTCGGGACTGACCGAGGGCGACACGGTGGTGCTGGCGGATGTCGGCGCCGAGATCCCCAGCGACGACTCCGGCGAATCGGGCGGGGGCCTCACGGAACTCGGCGGCAGCGGCCCGACGGTCACGGTCGTTCCCGGATCGGGCCACTCCTTCCAGATGGGGGGTCCCACCCTCGCGCTGACCTGAACCCTCCTGCGCTCGCGCGTCGTGGTGACGGCGCGTGCGAGTGGGGAGGGGTCGAACTAGCCTGGAAGCACATCCCCCTTTCGAAGGAAACCTCCATGCAGATCGACCTCACCGGCAAGGTGGCCCTCGTCACCGGCTCCACCCAGGGCATCGGACTCGCGATCGCGAAGCAGCTCGCTGCCGCCGGAGCGGAGGTCGCCGTGAACGGACGCTCGGCCGAGAGTGTCGAGCGCGCCCGCATCGCGATCCTCGAGGCGCACCCGGCCTCCCGGGTCACCCGGGCGGTGGGTGACGTGTCCGACGAGACGGAGGTGGCGCACCTCGTCGCCGCCTTGCCCGTGGTCGACATCCTCGTCAACAACCTCGGCATCTTCGGCTCCAAGGCCCCGCTCGAGATCAGCGACGACGAGTGGCGCCGTTACTTCGAGGTGAACGTGCTCTCGGCCGTGCGCCTCACCCGCGCCTTCCTCCCGGGCATGATGGAGCGGGGTTGGGGGCGCATCCAGTACATCGCGAGCGACTCGGCCATCGTCACGCCGGTGGAGATGATCCACTACGGCGTCTCGAAGACCGCTCTTCTCGGCGTCTCACGCGGTTTCGCCAAAGCGGCAGCCGGATCGGGTGTCACCGTCAACTCGGTCATCGCAGGTCCCACCCATACCGAGGGCGTGGAGGACTTCGTCTACGAACTCGTCGATCGTGAGCTCCCGTGGGAGCAGGCGCAGCGCGAGTTCATGCGTCTGCACCGCCCGCAGTCGCTCATCCAGCGGCTGATCGAGCCCGAGGAGATCGCGAACATGGTCACCTACCTCGCCTCGCCGTTCGCCTCCGCGACCACGGGCGGCGCGCTCCGTGTCGACGGCGGCTACGTCGACGCCATCCTGCCGTGACCGGATCCCGCGGGCGTGGTGTCGGCGAGTTGTCTGTTCGACACGCGTTGTGGATAGGATGAGGCCGATCCGAGCCGGGGGACTCGCGCGTCACTGACGACGTCGACCCCGGGAAGCGACTCCCGCTCTCGGTCCTCACGACCGAGAGGCTCCTGTGTCCCGCAGAACCCATCGCGCCAGCCTGCTGGGCGCGCTCACCGTCGCCGTCGTGCTCGGCGCATCCGTTTCCGTTCCGCTCAGTGCGCAGGCCCTGCAGCGGAGCGACGCGGATGCCTCGGCAGCGGTGTCGACGACGCCCACCGGTGAGACCGATCCGCAGCCCGAGCCGACCCCCGATTCCCCGATCGTGATGGGCGACTACCCGCTCCAGGCCTACGCGGCCGATGCCGCCGTGCTGCCGGTCGAGCTCGCCGACGCGATCCAGGCCGATCTGAGCATCTCGCCCGAGGAGTACCTCGCCCGCGCCGAGGCCGCAGCGACCGCCGCCGACGTCGTGGACGAGTTGAACGCATCCGGCACTTCCGTGCTCGCCTCGCGGATGGAGGGCACGCAGCTCGTGGTGACCGTCGGCTCCGACGCCGAGATCCCGGCCGTCGAAGCCGTGGGCGCCACCGCCGAGATCGGCGCGGCAGCCGAGCGCACCACCGGGCCCAGCGACTTCTCGTTCCTGAAAGACCTCGTCGGCGGCCAGGGCTACTACACGCCGTTCGGCGATGGCGGATACCGTTGCTCGGTCGGGTTCAACGGCCGCGACAAGACGAACGCCTCGCGGCAGTTCCTGACCGCGGGGCACTGCTACGAGCCCTCCTCCTCATCGGGCGGCTCGGTCTACGAATTGATGCAGAGCGCACCCGGTGGGCCGTACTACGCCGGTGCCTTCCTCGCTTCCCCCGTAAGCGGCTCGGCTTACCTCGGCAACGGCTACGACGCCAGCGTCTACTCGCCTAGCGGTGACTGGACGCTCCGTCCTGCGGTCGGCACGTGGAACAACAACCAGGGCCCCGTGACCTCGGGAACCCCCATCACCGTGCGCGACTACACCAAGACCACAGTCGGTCAGGTCATCTGCAAGTCGGGCAGCACCACGGGCTGGACCTGCGGCACCGTGGATTACGTCGACGCGGTGGTCGACGTCGACGACCACCAGATCAACTCCTACATCTCGGGCATGTGCGCGCTGCCCGGCGACAGTGGCGGCGCGGTGGTTTCGGGCAACTATGCAGTGGGCCTGCTCTCTGCCGGAAGCTACCAGAGCAACTGCAACGAGCCCGGCCAGGAGACGGCCAGCGTGCCCATCGACTCGGTCTACGAATCCGTGCTCGACGTCGAGCCGAACTTCGAGTTCGCGGTCGAGGTCGCCAAGCCCACCAGCAGCACCATCGGCGGCGGCGTGCCGCTCTACCGCGGCAACCAGGCCACCGGCTACCTGCCGAGCGGCGGCACCCGCTTCACCGTGCACCTGACCGTCGACGGCAGCCACGAGTACACGATCCCGGTGGCGGCCAACGCCACGTGGTCGGCGAACATCGCGCCCGACCTGGCGAACGGATCGCACAGCTTCAGCATGTATGCCAGCTACGGCAGCGGAACCGACAAGTCGGGAACGACGACGGGCACCTTCCAGGTCGCCGACCGCCCCACCGTCGACCGCATCGAGGGTGCCACCCGCTTCGACGTGGCCGTGTCCATCGCCGACAAGGCCTACCCCACCACGGCGCCGGTCGTCTACGTGGCCACCGGCCTCAATTACCCGGATGCGCTGAGCGCCGGCCCCGCTGCCGTGAAGCAGGGCGGGCCCTTGCTGCTGGTGTGGCCCGACAGCGTGCCGCAGAACGTGGCCGACAAGATCTCCTCGCTCGATCCGGATCGTGTGGTCATCGTCGGTGGAACCGCTTCGGTGAACGCCGGGGTCGAGGAGACGTTGAAAAACCTGGTTCCCGACGCGGAGGTCGAGCGGCTCTCCGGGGCCGACCGATACGAGGCCAGCCGCAACGTGGTCGAGTCGGCGTTCGACACCGGTTCCACGCACGCCTACGCCGCGACCGGCGCCAACTTTCCCGACGCTCTCTCCGCGGGCGGCGCCGCTGGATCGAAGGGCGAGCCGGTGACCTTGGTCTACGGCCCCGCCCCGACGGCCGACAGCTCCACCATCTCGATGTTCAAGGCCCTCGGCACGAACTCGCTGACCGTCGTCGGCGGCACCAACTCCGTGTCGACCGGGCTCGAGAACTCGCTGCGCACGGGAATCCCCGCGACGGTGGATCGGGTGGCGGGCTCCGACCGCTTCCAGGCGTCGATCAACCTGAACCGTTCGGCGTTCACCTCGGCCACCACCGTCTACCTCGCCACGGGGCTGAACTTCCCCGACGCCCTCGCGGGTGGGGTGCTGGCCGGCAAGACCGACGGCCCGCTCTACGTGGTGCCCGGCGACTGCGTGCCGCGCGGTGTGCTGGCGGACGTCGCGACGCTCGGCGCCACGAAGGTGACACTGCTCGGCGGCCCGAACTCGCTCAGCCCGGCGGTGCAGAACCTGGTGTCCTGCGCCTGGTGAGCCGGATGCGGCGGCGGATGCGCGGGCCGGGTCGGCGCATCCGGCCCGCGTCCGCGAGAATGGACGCATGAGCAACAGTTACGCCGAAGCCGGAGTCGACACCGAAGCGGGCGACCGCGCGGTCGAGTTGATGAAGGCGGCGGTGCAGCGCACCCATGGCCCTGAAGTGCTGGGCGGGGTGGGCGGCTTCGCCGGACTCTTCGACGTGTCGGCGCTGAAGGGTTTCGCGCATCCGCTGCTCGCCACCTCGACCGACGGCGTGGGCACCAAGGTCGCCATCGCCCAGGCCCTCGACAAGCACGACACCATCGGGCAAGACCTGGTGGGCATGGTGGTCGACGACATCGTGGTGGTGGGGGCGAAACCGCTGTTCATGACCGACTACATCGCGTGCGGCCGCGTCGTACCCGAGCGCATCGCCACCATCGTCGCCGGCATCGCGCGGGCCTGCTCCGCGACCGGAACCGCGCTGGTCGGCGGCGAGACGGCCGAGCATCCGGGGCTCATGGGCCTCGACGACTACGACGTGGCCGGCGCTGCGGTGGGTGCTGTGGAATCGGATGCGGTGCTCGGTGCCGAGCGGGTGCGCGATGGCGACGTGGTGTTGGCCCTCGCCTCGTCGGGGCTGCACTCCAACGGCTACTCCCTGGTGCGCAAGATCCTGGCCGATGCCGGGCTGGCCTACGACTCCGTCTCGGCCGAGTTCGGCGGCGTGGTCGGCGAAGTGCTGCTCGAGCCCACCCGGTTGTACACCGGCCCCCTCGTGCGCGTGCTGGCCGCCCCGGCGCTCTCCGGCGCCATCCATTCCCTCTCGCACGTCACCGGCGGCGGCATCGCGGCGAACCTCGCGCGCGTGCTGCCCCGCGGTTCGTGGGTGGAGGTCGACCGATCGACCTGGTCGCCCTCCCCGGTCTTCCGCGTGCTGTCGTCGATCGCCGGCGCCTCCCTCGAGAGCAGCGAGGCCACCTGGAACCTCGGCATCGGATTCTTCGCCGTCGTCTCGGCCACCCAGGCGGCGGCCGTCACCGCGGCGATCGAGGCCGAGGGCATCCCGACCTGGCAGGTGGGCACGGTGTCGACCGCTGCCCGTTCGTTCGAGGGCTTCGAGCAGGGCGCCAAGGGCGTCGACGGCGGCGCCGTGCGCCTCGTCGGGGAGTACGCGGCCGGCTGACCGGGCCGGAGCGCGCAGGAGGACCCGATGGCCGCACCGATCAACTCGGAAGAGGCGCTCGAACGCTGGGACCTGCTCGCCGCCGAACTCGGCGACCCCGCCATCGCCCGCTCGCGCATGATGGGGCGCCCCATCCTCACCCGTGAGGGCACGATGTTCGCGTGCCTCAACGGTGACAGCGTCGGCTTCAAGCTCGGTGCGGCGACCCCGGAGCACGAGGGGGCGCTTCTCGTGCCGGGCGCGGAGCTGTTCGACCCGTCGGGCAAGGGGCGTCCGTTCAAGGACTGGGTGAGCATCCCGGTGGCCGAGGCAGATCAGTGGCTGCCGTTCGCGCAGTGCGCGGTGATGCACGTGATGGAGGCCGGCCCCGGCAGCGCTCCCGGTTCCTGAGGCTACGCGCGGAGCCCGGCCAGCAGGAGGCCGACCATCCGCTCGGCTCGGCCCGACGCTTCGGCGCTCGACCGTGCGCCGCTGTGGCAGAGATCGGCGACCGCCCCGAGGAACTCGTGCGGCGAGACGGGCGCGATCTGCTCGCCGGCGTCACGTGCCGACTCCAGCAGACGGCTCAGCGTCGGAACGAGGCGGGTGGAGAAGTACCCGGCGAGCGGCTCGTACGCGGAATCGCCCGAGTGCAGAGCCGCCGAAAGTCCGCGTTTCGTCGCGACGAACTGCGTGTACCTCATGACCCAGCGATCGAGAGCCTCGCCAGGGGGATACGCGGCCTCGATCTCGACGGCCGCGTCGACGCAGGCGTCCATTTCGCGGCGGAACACGGCGGAGATGAGGTCTGATCGCTGAGGGAAGTGACGGTAGAGCGTGCCGACCCCCACGCCGGCTCGTTCGGCGACGGTGCGCACGGGGGCGTCGACCCCCGACTCCGCGAAGACGTCTTTCGCCGCGTCGAGCAGGGCGTCGACGTTCTGGCGGGCGTCGGCGCGCATCCGGCGCGGTTCGGCGCTCTCGGGAGACGGCATGCGGGCATCCTCTTGTAACGGAACGCTGTTCCGTGTATCGTCGAGCTGACAAGCGGAACAATGTTCCGGTTAAGAGCTGGTCATCTATCCGGAATGACGTTCCGAATCCTGATGATCATAAGACGATCTCCCGGAGGAGACAACATGCAGTACCGAACTCTCGGCCGCACCGGCATCAAGGTCACCCCGTTCGCGCTCGGCGCGATGATGCTGGGCCAGATGGGGAATCCTGATCGGCAGGAGGCCATCCGCATCATCCATCGCGCGCTCGACGGCGGCATCAATTTCGTCGACACGGCCGACCGCTACGGCGACTCGGAGCAGGTCGTCGGCGAGGCACTCAGAGGTCGCCGCGACGACGTCGTGCTGGCGACCAAGTTCTGGGGGCCCGTCGATGACGACGTCAACCACCGCGGCGCTTCACGCCGATGGATCGTGCAGGCCGTGGAGCGATCACTCCGCAACCTTCAGACCGACTACATCGACCTGTATCAGCTGCACCGACCCGATCCGGAAACCGACATCGACGAGACGCTCTCGGCGCTGACCGACCTCGTGCGGCAGGGAAAGGTGCGGGCGATCGGCTCGTCGTCGATGCGGGGGTCGGAGATCGTCGAAGCGCAGTGGATGTCGGAACGCCGCGGTTTCGAACGCTTCCGCACCGAGCAGCCCAACTACTCGATCCTCGACCGGGAGATCGAGCGGGAGATCCTTCCGGTCGCGCAGCGCTACGGCATGGGCACGCTCGTCTACAGTCCGCTCGCCGGCGGAACGCTGACCGGGAGGTATCGTGCGGGCCAGGAGAACGACGTCTTCCGCTCCACGCGCACCGGGATGAATCACTTCCGCGACGAGCGGCGGCTCGCCGTGGTCGAGCAGCTCATCGCGCTGGCGGCGGAAGCGGGGCTCAGCCTCGCGCATCTCGCGATGGCGTTCGCCATCGCTCATCCGGGCGTCACCTCGGCGATCGCCGGTCCGCGCACCATGGAGCAGCTCGACGACACGCTCGCGGGGGTCGACGTTTCGTTGTCAGACGACATCCTCGACCGTATCGACGCCATCGTCGCCCCGGGCGAGAGCGTCGGCGCCATGGACATGGTCTACCGCGGGCCGGAGGTCGGAGCCCCGGCACTGCGGCGGCGGCCGGTCGCGCAGCGTTCGGCGGCGTGACGAGTCGATATCGGCAGAACGCCGGTCACCCCTTGGGGCGGCCGCCGTTCGCGATCTCGTGGGTGTCTTCCTGGAGCTGCGCGCGCAGCAGCAGAGTGGCCCAGGTGCGGTAGGGCGCCCAGCCGGCGGTCAGCTCGGCCAGGGTCGTCGCATCCGGAGTCGCGTCGAGGCGGTAGGCGTGAGCGATCGCCTTCGCGAGGCGAGGTTCGTGCACGGGCGCGTGGTCGGGATCGCCGGCGCCGCGCAGCAGAATGAGTTCGGCCGAGAACGGGCCGACCCCCGGTAGGGTCTGCAGCAACTCGAGCGCCTCGTCGCGGGGGAGAGCGCGGAGGGTCGCGCTGTCGAAGACGTGGCGCTGCGCTGCGTCGGCAAGAGCGTGCAGGCGCTCGACCTTCGCCCGGGTGAGCCCGGGGCCGCCGGTCAGCTGCACCAGGGCCGCGGGCGCCGGAAAGGCCTGATGCGCGACCCCGTCGATCACCACGGTCTCGCCGAGTTCGGCTGCGAGTCGCTGCTTGACGGCCGCGGCCTGGCTCATGCGCATCCGCTGCCCGATGATGGCCCACGCCGCCGCCTCGTACCACGACCAGAAGCACACGGGCCGGAGCCCCGGGTAGTGGGCCTGGGCGGCGCCGATCACCGGGTCGCGTTCGCCCACGTCGGCGAATCCGCTGCCGTCGACGTCGAGCGACAGGATGCGTTCGACCTGCGCCCGCACGACCGAGAGCTCGGCGCGCCGCACCGGATGCTCGGCGAAGACGCGGCCCCGCACCTCATCGCCGACCTGCTCGACGCGCACGCCGATGACCTGCCACGACCCTTCGAGAGCGAAGGCGGCATCGAGGGTGCCGGCCGAAGCGGCTTCGTACCCCGCGGGCGTGAACCCTTCGAGGAAGCGGATGCACGACTCGAGCGAGAACGCCCCTCGCGGTGCGATCGCGAACGATCCTCGTGGCTCCGTCATCGACTGCCTCCCTCCGGCCATCTTGGCGGATGCCGCCGACATCGCCGCACCGACACCGAGCGAGTAGCCTGGGTGGATGACCACACCTGCACTCGCACACCTGTCCGGCGGCCCTCTCGACGACCAGACCATCGCCCTCGACGACGGCGCCCCCGAGGAGCTCGTGCTGCCCTACAGCGAGGGCCAGCTGGTCTACCTGCTGGTCTCGCAGTCCGATGGCACCGACGGGCCCGCGACGGCGCGGTACCGCTTCAACGAGGTGTCGGAGATCCTGGTCGAGGGCACGTACAACGAGCACTGAGTTGGCTGCCTCGGGCGCCGTGCTTCGCGCGGCGTCCTCAGGCGTCGCCGGTCCCAGCCCGGCGCCGCGCGACATGTTCGCGTGAGATCGCTAGCACGGTCTCGCGCTCACCCTGGGTCGTCGAAAAAGGCCCGCAGCTTACATTCCACGTCCCAACTGTGTGGGAAACGAGACCGCTGGCTGCGGGCCTTTTTCGACGCTCACGCAGCTAGAAACGCCAGCAGGGCCTCGTTGACCTCCAGTGCGTGGGTCCAGAGCATGCCGTGGGGGGCACCCTCGATCTCGACGTAGCGGGCGTTCGCCAGCAGCGCCGAGAAGGGGCGGCCGGTCGCGTCGATCGGCAAGATGCGGTCGGCGGTGCCGTGCACGATCAGCGTGGGCACGTCGAGCGCCGCGATCTTCGCGATGTCCTTCCGGAAATCGCTGGCCCAGGTCGTCGGCACAGCGGCCGCAGCATACGAGCTGGCACCGGCAGCCACATTCCAGCTGTTACGCACGGCCTCCTCGCTGATGCGTGAGCCGAGGTTCTCATCCAGGTTGTAGAAGTCCTGGTAGAAGCCGGTGTAATAGGCGTAGGGGTCGGCCCGCACTTGGTCGGCGATGCCTTCGAAGAACTCCAGCGGTCCGGCGCCGGCAGGGTTGTCGTCGGTCTTGATCAGGTAGGGCTCGAGCGAGGCGAGGAACACGGCCTTCGCCACCCTGTCCGATCCGTAGTTGCCGAGATAGCGGCCCACTTCGCCGGTGCCCATCGAGAACCCGGCGAGCACCGCATCCCGCACGTCGAGGGCTTCGAGCACGGTGTCGAGGTCGGCCGCGAAGGTGTCGTAGTCGTAGCCCGTGGTGGGCCGGCTCGACTGGCCGAATCCGCGACGATCGTAGGTGATCACCCGGTAGCCGGCGGCGAGCAGCGCAGCGGTCTGGCGCTCCCACGAGTGGCCGTCGAGCGGAAAGCCGTGGATCAGCACGACTGTCTGACCGGCTCCGTGATCTTCGTAGTAGAGGTTGATGTCGGTCGAGTTCTCTTGGCCGACGGTGATGAACGCCATGGTCCTTCTCTCTTCTCGATCTTCACTTCGAACTTCGGTGCGGATGCGTTTCCACGCTACGCGCCGAAGGTGGACTCGCGGTGAAATCATTCCCTTCGCGACCGGCACCCGGCAGAGTGGTGTGATGTCGAGGATTCACGATCTGGCGGAGAGTCTGCGCGACCCGCGCGCCCCGTTGCTGCACGTCGCCTCCGACAACCGGCGCGAAGGGCATGATCCTCGCCCGGTGGTGGTGATGATCCACGGCATCGCCTCGTCGTCGGCGACCTTCTTCTTCGTCACACCGCTGATCGAAGAAGAACACCGCGTCATCACCATCGACCTGCTCGGCTTCGGCGGGTCGCCGCAGCCCGAGAAGGCCGAGTACACCCTCGAGGAACACGTGGCTGCGATCGCCCACACGGTGCGTTCGCTGCACCTCGAGGCGCCGTTCACGCTGGTCGGGCACTCG